>CAVDSZ010000007.1:0-119938 GCA_963611795.1 Akkermansia muciniphila
CAAGACCGGAGAGAGAGTACCGCTCCCCCTGATATTCGACTGTCCGGTCGTCCACGACGGTGCACTCCGCGCCGGAGTTGGCGTTCCCCTGGTTGGTGTAGGTAATCACCGCACCGATGGGGATGTCGCATTTGGAAAATGCGAACGGAGACATACGCTCGATATGTTCTTCCTCAATATCCTGCGCCAGATTTTCGCTTTTCTTCTCCTCGGCACTGGGTTCGTACAGATGGAGCCGTTCCCGATGCCCGCCTAGAATTGCGATCGTTTCCAGGATGGAATACGCCTGTTCCCGTGTCATGGCAAAGAATTCGCGGGTGCGCCGTTTGCCGTCCACATCGTCAATTGAACGCAGTGTAGGATTGAGCTGGTCAATCAATGCATGGAGCCGCAGGTCCGTCAGGCGTTCCTCCACCTCGTAGGTTGCATAAATGCGGAATGCAAACGGTATGCACTCACTGTTGTTCAGCTGTTTTAGCCGCGCGTTCACATCGTCCGCATAGCCAATCTTCACGTATTGAGGAAACGACGGGTTCGTAAGAATATAAATGACGCCTTTTGAATGGTTCATAGTGTCTCCTTGTGATGAACTCCTGCATCCGCAGATGCTCGGTCCGTTCATTATGAGCTATGGGATCGCAGATTATATCGCCCAGATCGGCACGATGAGATTCTCCCTGTCAAATGCCCCGAGCTGCTCCGCCATGCAGAGGACAGCACCGGTACCGAGTTGCAGGGGGGATTTATCGATGACGCCGAAGGTACGGTCGATGCGCTTGTCGGGCGTAGCGGTTTTCTTGATTTCGAGGGGGCAGAGCTTGCCGTCTCCCTCCAGGATGACATCAATTTCTTTTGCATCGCGGTCGCGGTAAAAGTAGAGATACGGTTCCAGCCCGGCGTTCTGGTAGCCCTTTACGATTTCGGAGACTGTAAAGTTTTCAAGCAGGGCGCCGCTCATGGCGCCGCTCTCCGCCACCTCCGGCGATGACCATTTTGTGAGATAGCAGACCAGCCCCGTGTCGTAAAAATAGACCTTGGGTGTTTTGATTGTGCGCTTCAATACATTGTTGGAATACGGGTGCAGGAGAAAAATGATACCGAGCGTTTCAAGAATATTGACCCACGCTTTGGAGGTCTGAATATCAATTTCCGCATCTTCGGCGAGCGCCTGATAGTTCAGCAGTTGCGAAGTTCTCGCGGCGACTGCGGTGATGAACCGATTGAATTTGAGGGCATTGACCGTCCCGGAAATATCCCGCACATCGCGTTCCACATAGGTGGAGAGGTAGGACGAATAATACATATTGCGGTCCGGATAGAGCCCGGACACAATCCCCGGCATAGAGCCGCGCCAGATGCGTTCAAAGAGGGCAGGGGTATCGACAGGGGAGATCTTTCTGCACTCCTCAATCAACGTTTCCGTATCCGTCGTGAACGGAACGCAGTCGGCACCGATGATTTCGCGCTGTGACAGGGGTGACATATGCAGCAGTGCCACTCGCCCCGCCAGAGATTCCTGCACACCACGCATGAGGCGGAAGATCTGCGAGCCGGTCATCCAGAAATCCCCCGGGTTGTGATGCTCGTCAATGTGGATCTTGATATAGGTGAAAAGCTCCGGCGCGTACTGTACCTCGTCAATCAGTACGGGCGGCTTGTGCATCTGCAGGAAAAGGGCAGGATCATTTTTCGCCATATCGCGCGTGGCGAGGTCGTCGAGGGACACATATTCACGCCCTTTGTTTTCTTTTTCCGCAAGGGAGCGGAGCATGGTCGTCTTTCCCGATTGCCGCGGACCTGTGAGCAGAATGGCAGAATAGGACTCCGACAACTCCATGATTCTTTTTTCCATGTGCCGTGCGATGTATTTCATAAACGCCTCCGTACCGGTGTTGGGCAAGTGAATGATGACTGATTATATTATAACCGATTCGCACACCATAGTCAACAGAATCGCGGCTAAATTTTATAAACGGCAAAAAATAGCCGAAACTATGAATATTCCTTCTGCTATTCTTTTCGATTGCCCGAGCGGTCGGAACAAAGATTCATTGTATGTGCGGATATTGGGTTGGTACCGGCTGACATTGGGCGTACTTTGGGTCGTGACACCGGCGCGTGTGCCGGTATATAAGCAGGTAGAAAGCAGTGATGCCCTGTAGCGGTGTGGTTCTATGACCGGCACCATTCACTTTTTGACTTGTCACCATGTTGAGCGAGAGCGTTATGAATACAAACAAGATAGAAACATTCCAATTCATAGCGGAATTGCCTTGGTGAGCGCTATACAATTTTCATTGCAATAGTAAATAAGAAAAGCTCAAGCGAAACATTTTGCCTCGACAGAGTTTTCGGAAACAATATTTTTGTTATCGTTTCAAGTAGCGTTGTATATGAAAGCTGTATCCTTTTGCCGGGACCTCTGCGGCGAGGATTCCGAAGGCGAGTCCGGTACTTTTTGCGAAGAGGGGAAGAGCGGGGGGGATTTCGTTGCTTCACGGGTTTGATTTGTCTGCGCAGGAGAGGGCAGGACGGTAACGACGATATTACCGGCTACCGGCGTGCATTCTCTGTTCCGGGCGGCGGGCGCACCATTCAAGAAAAACACGCAGGAGGTGGCATTGGTATAAGCGCGCAAGGTCACAGGCTCTCCCTCTGTTTTGCTGTGATTTCAATGCAGCAGGAGAGGGGTGCTTGGCTCATCGAAAAAGAAAGTGCTGTTCTAACTGAAAGCACTTTTTCTGCTGTAGTGAGGTACGGGCAGGAGGGATATACAGCGGCAGTTTCATGCACAGATGTCGTAAATTACAGAATGGTACTTGCCAAGGGGCGGATTCATCTGTTACCATATAAGCGCGGAATGGCGCTCGCAATCAAATGGGGAGTGGGACGGCAACCAAGGGGAATCCTTCAATGTAAAGCCGCCGGATAAGAGGGATGGATAATGAAAAAGAAAAATAAAATATCCGAACAAGCGGAAGATTTTACCGTCGAGCAGTTGCCGCATACGCGGCCGCAGGTTTTTGGGGATCGGGTGCGGAACTGTCCGGGAAAACTGCTGCTCTCGGGGCTGCTGCTGTTGCTTTTTGCGTTGCCGCTGCTGGCGACCGATTTTTTCGCAGACTTGTCGTTTGCGTCGCTGACCGAGGCGCTCCGAAACGGGGAAATGACGGAGGACGGGTATCTCGGCGCCGTCCGCTCCCTGCAATACGTTTCGTCGGTCGTCCGCGTGGTGGGGTATGTCCTCTTCGGTCTCGGGGCGGCGGGCGTGGCGCGGCAGATTCGTCAACTTGTGTTCGGGGAATCCTATGAATACGGGCAGAACTTTCGACAGGGGGTGCGTGAAAACGCCGCGTGGTACTGTCTCTGCTTTTTCCTGATCGGATTGCTCCGTGCGTTTAATAGTGCCGCCCGGCAGGGGCGCAGCGATGTCCTCGGCTATCTGCCGACCTGCGTGTTCGTGCTCCTCATTTTTCCGATCCTCCTGCATATGCTGGTGCAGGTCACGCTGTACACGCATTCCTTTTTCAATATGTGGCTGACGTCCGCATTTTTATATACCAAGACCCTGCCCGTGTCGCTCCTGTTCTCACTCGTCTTTCTGGCGGGGGGGCTGCTCGATCGGCTGGGATTCATCGCGCGGTGCTGCGGGAAGATCGTGTATCTTTTCCTCTTGCCGCTCCTTTTCATGGCGTGGTATCTGTATGTCGCGTCGGCGCTCGACCGCCACATCAACCGCGCGCATTACCCCGAACTCGTGGATAGGGGCGTGTGGCGATTGGGAGTTTCCGATGCCTCGGATACTGCGGGAGTGTCGGAAGACGGTAACGGCGCGGCTCCGGGCGGCGCCGAAACGGACACCGACCGCGCGCGTGCCGGAGCTGAGATTCCTTCGGAGAGTGCCGAAAGCACCGCGGACGGCGCCGCCCGAGAGGGAACCGACGAGGGTCATGAAGCAATCTGCGAGGGCGAGGAGAAAACGCCCAAGGCAGGGGGCTGAAACAGCGCGGTGCCGGGTGCTTCGGCATCTCTCTGCTGTCGGCTACGGTTGACCTGCCCGCGCGCGGCAGTGCACGGCATGGCTCCCGTATCGCGTTGCAAAGCATACAACGAAGCATGATAAAAGATAGGACGTAAAGTACAAACAGAAGAATGCAAAGCCCCTCCCGCAGGACGCGGGAGGGGCTTTTTCGTTTTGGGTTCGGTTGTGGTCCCGGGCTCAGTCATACACGTGCGGCTCCGGGGAGCGGCTTTCATCGGCTTTCGGAGATAACGGTGCTTCGCCGTTACGATTCTCCCCGTCGGTAGGACGCGGGAGCGTGACCGAAAGCGGCTTTGAAGAGTTTGCCGAAGTAGTTATAGTCGTGGATCCCCACTCGCTCGGCGATCACGGTCAGCGGTTCATCCGTCGTCTGGATCAGATGCTTCGCTTCCTGCATACGCAGGGCGGTGACATACCGTTTCGGTGACTGACCCGTTGCCTTGACGACGATAGAATAGATCTGTTTTTCGGACAGGTGGAAAGCGGCACACAGCGACGCGGCATCGAGCGGTGCGTCCAGGTGACTTTTCAGGTAGGGGGCGATGAGCGTTTCGAAGAGGTTATGCTTGATCCAGATGAAATTCTTATTGATTGCGTATTCGAAGATCGCGAACGCCAGTTCTTTGATCGCTTCAAACTTTTCCTCGGTGAAGGTGGGCGTCGCGAAGTATAGTCGTTCCATTTCCGAGGCGTCCGCGCCGTAGGATGCCGCATAGGTGCAGATCGAGCGCAGGGTTTCTTCCTGCGCCGCGGGGGCGCGGAAGGGTCCGACCATGAGATACCCGTGGGTCGTGTTGCCGCGCTTCAGTTTAATGAGCATCTCCCACATTCCGAAGTGGCAGGGGTAGTGGAAAGCATCTGCCTCCGTTTCCCGCGCCTGCCGCAGCGCTCGGTCATCGGAGGCGGCGCAGCGGTCTGCGTAATGGCACTTGACGATCTGGCAGAGGCGGTTCCCCGGCTCCGTGCAGGCATAGGTAGGCTCCAGATCTTCGTCGAATAACTGAATGGACGCCTTCGCCAAAAGGCTTAGGTGCATCAGCAGTTTCTTGGTCAGCGAAAGGTCAAAATCCAACATAAACCCGTCGTCGCCTCACTTTCCGGGGGAATTTCGCGATATGCGCCCCACAATCGGTATTCTATCACATATTTGCCAGTTTTGGAACAGAAAATCCAAAAAAATGCGACAAAATGCCTATTTTGGCGGAAAATAACAGACATTTCGCCGATTTGTTACTAGCCGACGAAATCGGGCTTATGGTAGAATAATGATAGAAACGATGCTGTCGCCGGGTGGCGGCAACCGACGACAGCCGACGGCTGTCGGGAGATCGGCTGCCGTCGACGCCCTGCGGCGAGGCGGTACCGCGGCGGCGGAGCCGACACGTCATCATACGTCACATGAGAAGAGACAAGGAACACAACATGGCTGAAAAGAGATTCGGCGCCCTGATTTGCTGTGCCAGCAACGCGGTCATGACCGCGGAGCGCGTGAAAATGCTGATTCTGCACCTCGAGAGAATGGGTTATAACCTTTTGGAGCTGTGCATTGACGATCTCTATAAAATCGACAGCGAGCCCTATTTTGGGTATCTGCGCGGCGGTTACACCCATGAGGAGATCCGGGAGATGGACGCCTTCGCCCGTGCCCACGGGATCGAACTCGTCCCCTGTATCCAGACGCTCGGCCACCTCGATAACCTCGTCAAGCATCCGGTCTATGACGGCATTGTCGACATCGACAACATTCTCCTCGTCGACGAACCGGCGACCTACGAACTCATTGACAAAATGTTCGCGTCGCTCGCGGGCGACTTTTCCTCACGCACCGTCAACATCGGGTTCGACGAGGCGCATCACGTCGGACTCGGGCGCTATCTCGACAAGCATGGCTACACCGATCGGTACGATCTGCTCCTGCGCCACCTCACCAGGGTCGTGGAGATCGCCGCAAAATACGGTTTTAAGATCCATATGTGGAGCGATATGTTCTTCCGTCTCGGCAACCACGGCGAGTATTCCGTGAAGAACGCCAATCTCCCGCAGTCGGTCATCGACCAGGTACCGGACGTAGAGTTGTGTTACTGGGATTATTACAGCACGGACGAGGAGATGTATGATAGTATGCTGACCTCGCACGAGCGGTTCGGAAAACCGCTGTGGTTTGCGGCGGCGGCATGGACGAGCCAGGGCTTCGCCCCCCTGAACCAATACGCCCTGAGAGCCGTCGCCCCCGCCATGAAGGCGTGCACGCGGCACGGGGTCGAAAACATTCTTGTCACGCTGTGGGGCGATAACGGTAACGATTGCAGTTACTTCGCCGCGCTCCCCGTCCTCTATGCGGCGAGGCAGTATGCCAATGGCAACTTCGATGAGAGGCGCATTGCCGCGGGCTTCCGGGCGATGTTCGGCATCTCGTGGGAGGACTTCATGCGTCTCGATCTGCCGAACCGCATCAGCACGAATTTCGATTATTCCCGCCCGTACAGCGCCTGCAAGGCGCTCCTGTTCAACGACTGTTTCCTCGGCTGGAAGGACAGCGCCGTCGCCGCCCTCGAGCCGACCCCGTACCGCGACTACGCCCGTGAACTGACCGATGCGGCGGAGCGAGCGGGCGAATACCGTTACCTCTTTGTCTGCATGGCGGCGCTCTGCGACGCACTCGCCGACAAGGCGACCCTCGGGGTCGATACCCGCGCCGCCTACCGGGCGGGCGACCGTAAAGCCCTGCGGCGCTTGATAAGATCTGAAGCGCGCGGCGTTCACTCGAACCGCAAAAAAGCCCCGAAGCAATAAGAAAACAGCCCTAAGTGAGCTTTTAGACTCTACTTAGGACTCTTTTGGTGACCCGTACGGGAATCGAACCCATGCCTTCGCCGTGAGAGGGCGACGTCTTAGCCGCTTGACTAACGGGCCGTTCGCAGAACGCTCCACTATTATAACAAATGAATTTCGGAAATGCAAGAGTTTTTTGAAATAAAAATCATTTTTTTGCGAGGGAGCGCATATACAGGTACAGGTGTGCGGTTCTGCGGCATTTTTGTAAGCATAAATGCGTAAAAATGCATGAGATAATTGACATTTTACTCAATTTGATTTACAATGCAGTTGCAAACAAATCATGTTTCGGTCGGCTCCGATGATTCGTTTGTGCCGATAATGAAGGAGGAATTCTTTATGAAAAAGCGTTGGTTATTGGTACTGTCTCTTCTGGTTTGCACAGTGCTTCTCCTGAGTGCGTGCTCGGTGCTCGATAAGAAAGCGATTGAAGCAAGTCGGAGAAGCGATTCCGTCGAAGTTGCTCAACTGACGGCGCTCGACGGTTATACTTACAGTGAATCGAACGGAATCCTCGCGACGTTCTCCAAACAGGACGGCGATACAACAATCACGAAAGTAATCCGTTTCGATACGGGCGCGGAAGTTTATTCGTGGACCGAAAAGGAAAATGAAAACCTGCAACTTTCGCACGAGATGGTGATTCTCGTTAAATTTGATGAAACGAACGATTCTGTCCGCTATACGGTGATGGATCGCACCGGCAAGGCGCTGTGTACCGATGTCAAAGACTATCAGTTTATCAACGATTGCCTTGTCTATGATGACATCAATGTCATTCGTCTGGATGAAAAGACGGGGGAAGTGAAAGAGACGTACACCCGCTCGGAATTTGACGGCGAGATTCCGTCCTGCGATGACTGGACGGATACCTACTATTATAGTATGGATGGCAAAACCATTCACATCTATGATAAGCATTACGTCCGTCTTGCCTCGTACACGACGCCGAGTTATGTGAAGAACATCGGCGGTACTGACAATGTTCAGTATTTTGTGACCGACGACGGCGCCGCCATCGCGCAGGGCATGGTGGAAGTGGACGCGCAATCGGATAAATACGATTTCCTGCAGGACGGGAAAAAGTACAATCTGTTCACGGTGCGCGTCAACCCCAAGAACGGCAAAGCACAGGAACTGAAAGTGGACTTTGCCATTTCCATCCTTCTGAATCCGAAAAACATTGACGATATGCACATTTTCGGTGCCGAAGGTGTCTGGAAGGATTCCGGGAAGAACCTCGCGATTGCTATCAAAATCGAAAATCAAAGACTCGATCAAGGCGAGGAAGCCCTGATTCTGATGAGCGTCGACAGCCACCTGAGGGGGAAGGAACTGTTCTCTGTGAACGGCGAAACCGTGATGCCGGAGGTCGTCGGCAACGGGTATTTGATGGGCGACGGCAACGTGACCGGCTCCACCTATCTGCTTTCCGCGGACGGGAAGATTCTCGCCAATCTGGACGCCTTGGTGGCACATACCGAGAAGTACATTCTGACCGGGCGCTCAATCTACGACTATAATCTCAAACAACTCGAGGATCTCTCGGGCAAGAACTACGAGTTTGTCGGCATCGTGGGGAACGCGCTGATTTTCAAGGAAGCGGTCACGACACCCGCCACCGATGAGACGCCCGCGTCGTCCGTGACTACCTACTATCTCTACGACGGCACTTTTAAAAAGATTGCCGACGATGAGACATGGGATGATTACTCGACGAACTTTTATGTCCTGAAAAACACGCCCGAAGCCAGCGAGGAAGAACCTTTCCCGTCGACGGATTATGCTTATTATGATGCTTCCGGCAAACTGCTCTTTACGTCTGTCGGGAGCCGCGCACGGCAGATTGCGTCGAGCGATGACGATACCGTGATGCAGGTCAGTACCGCAGACGGCTACGCGTTCTATCGTTTACGGAAATAACATACCCATGAGCCGCGGAGTTCATCCGCGGCTCTCTTTTTTGTAAAAAAAGTTCTAAAACTCTTGCGAAATGAAAGTACGTGTGCTACAATAATGAACTGGTAAAACAAAAAACTTTTTTTGGAGGATTGTAAACATGTCCGTAAAAGTTGCCATTAATGGCTTCGGCCGTATCGGTCGTCTCGCGTTCCGTCAGATGTTTGGCGCAGAAGAGTATGAGATCGTTGCCATCAACGACCTGACCAACCCCGCAATGCTCGCACACCTGCTCAAGTATGATACCGCGCAGGGTTCCTACTGCGGGCACATCGGCGAGGGCAAGCACACCGTCAGCGCGACCGAGGATTCCATTGTCGTCGACGGCAAGACCATTCGCATCTATGCCGAGAAGGACGCCGCTAACTGCCCGTGGGGCGAGCTTGGTGTCGATGTCGTTCTCGAGTGCACCGGTTTCTACTGCTCGAAAGAGAAGTCCATGGCGCACATCAACGCCGGCGCGAAGAAGGTCGTTATCTCCGCTCCCGCAGGCAAAGACCTGAAGACCATCGTGTACAGCGTTAACAATGACACGCTGACCAAGGAAGATCAGATTATTTCCGCCGCTTCCTGCACCACGAACTGCCTGGCTCCTATGGCAAAGGCGCTCAATGATTACGCTCCCATTCGGTCCGGTATCATGACCACCGTTCATGCATACACCGGTGACCAGATGATTCTCGACGGCCCGCACCGTAAGGGCGACCTCCGCCGTGCCCGCGCCGGCGCGCAGAACATCGTTCCGAACTCCACCGGTGCCGCAAAGGCAATCGGCCTTGTTATCCCCGAACTGAACGGCAAACTGATTGGTTCCGCGCAGAGAGTTCCTACCTGCACCGGCTCCACCACGATCCTCGTGGCTGTCGTGAAGGGCAAGGACATCACGGTTGACGGTATCAACGCCGCCATGAAGGCTGCTGCTTCCGAGTCCTTCGGTTACAACGAAGATCCGATTGTTTCCTCCGACGTCATCGGTATGCGTTACGGCTCGCTGTTCGACGCTACCCAGACGATGGTTGCGAAGATTGACGACGACACCTATCAGGTGCAGGTCGTTTCTTGGTACGATAACGAGAACTCCTATACCTCCCAGATGGTTCGCACCATTAAGTACTTCGCAAAACTGTAAGATATTTATAAAGAGCCGGCAAATGCCGGCTCTTTTTTCGCGCTTTTGCACAAATGAATTGCAATTCGGCGCGGTTTCGTGTATAATAGTCCTGTCAGACAGATAAGGAGGATTCCCCGATGGATATTCAGAACATTCTGGCGCATTGCGACCACACACTTCTTTCGCAGACGGCGACCTGGGCGCAGATTCGCACGGTCTGTGACGACGGTATGCACTACCGTACCGCCTCCGTATGTATTCCGCCCTGCTATGTCAAACGGGCAAAAGAATACGTCGGCGATCGGCTGAAGATTTGTACGGTCATCGGCTTTCCGAACGGCTATGCCACCACCGCCGCGAAGGTCTTTGAGACGGAGGACGCCGTCAAAAACGGCGCTGACGAAATCGACATGGTCATCAACATCGGTGCCTTGAAGAGCGGCGATGACGAATATGTTTTGGAAGAGATTCGCGCCGTCAAGGCGGCTTGCGGCGGCAAACTCTTGAAGGTCATCATCGAGACCTGCCTGCTGTCGGAAGACGAAAAAATCCGTATGTGCCGTATTGTCACCGAGAGCGGCGCCGAGTATATCAAGACCTCGACCGGTTTCTCGACCGCGGGCGCGACGCGCGAGGACATCAAGCTCTTCGCAAAATATATCGGTCCGAACGTCCGTATGAAAGCGGCGGGCGGCATTTCCTCCCTTGAGGACGCGCAGGATTTTCTCGACCTCGGCGCCTCGCGCCTCGGCACGAGCCGTATCGTCAAAGCCGCCAAAGAGCAGGAACACAAAGGATAAGGAGAATACCTATGGCAAACATAGCGGAGAATCCGCATATTCCGACGCCCCATATCACGGCGAAAGCCGGAGAATTCGCCGAGACGGTACTGATGCCCGGCGATCCTCTGCGCGCAAAATACATCGCCGAAACCTATCTTGAAAACCCCGTACTTGTTAATAATATCCGCGGGGTCAACGGCTATACCGGCACTTACCGTGGGAAGCGCGTTTCCGTCATGGCTTCCGGCATGGGACAGCCGTCAATCGGCATCTATTCCTATGAGCTCTTCGCGTTTTATGATGTGAAGAATATTATCCGCGTCGGTTCCTGCGGCTCTTTTCACCCGAATCTGCACGCCCGCGACATCGTGATTGCCATGGGCGCCTGCACGAACGGGAATTACGCGTCGCAGTATCGGCTCCCCGGCACGTTCTGCCCCATTGCGTCGTATGACCTGGTGCGCCGCGCCGCAGACGAGTGCGAACGGCAGGGGGTACGGTACATGGTCGGGAACATACTGTCCTCCGATATGTTTTACGATGACGCGAATTCCGGGCTTGAATGGGCGAAAATGGGGGTGCTCGGTGTGGAAATGGAGTCCGCCGCCCTGTACTGCAACGCCGCCCGCCTCGGGAAAAACGCGTTGTGCATCTGCACGGTGAGTGACTCGTTTATTTACCCGGAGGAGAACACGACCGCCGAGGAGCGCCAGGTTTCTTTCACCAAAATGATGGAAATCGCGCTGGAGCTTGCCTGAAAGGAGATCACATGACCGATAGAGAACTGCTCGATTTTGCAATCGACGCGCGGGAGCGCGCGCATACGCCGTATTCTCATTTCCGTGTCGGCGCAGCACTCCTGACCCGTGAGGGGCGCGTGTACCTCGGATGCAATATCGAGAACGCGTCGCTCAGTCCCACCATCTGCGCGGAGCGCACCGCCATGGTCAAGGCGGTCAGCGAGGGGGAACGCGATTTTGTCGCGATTGCAATCGCGGGCGGACCGGAGGGGGGAGACCTGCTCCCCGTGTGCGCCCCCTGCGGCGTCTGCCGCCAAGTGCTCGCGGAATTCTGCCCCCCGGAGATGCCCGTCATTCTCGGTGACAGGGCACATGTGGAACGATATCCGCTCTCGCACCTGCTGCCTTTGGCATTTACAGAAAAAGACCTGCATTAATTTTGTCTATATTGCACAAAGTGATACAAAAATATTGAATACTTTTGGGAATTTTGTTGACAAAATATGTCCGAAATTGTATAATCAATAGCGGTACAGGGAGTACCGAAATGGGTATGACCCAAAATAAAAAACAGGAGAAGTAAACCATGAAAAGAGTCATTAGCCTCGCACTGTGTCTCGTTATGATCGCTTGCTCGCTGGCAGTCCTGGCGTCCTGCGGCAAGAAGTACGAGATTGCTGTCGTGACAGACGTCGGACAGCTGATGGACAAGGGCTTCAACCAGGGAACCTATGAAGGGGCGAAAGCGTATGCGGAAGCAAACAAAGTTTCCTATAAGTACTATCAGCCTGCTAACGGTTCGGACGCAACGGATGATGACCGTGTTGCCGCTATGAAACAGGCGATCAACAACGGTGCGAAAATCATCGTCGCTCCCGGCTTCCTGCAGGCAACCGCAATGCGTCAGGTCGCTAAGGAAAACCCGTCCGTTAAGTTCGTGTTCGTTGACGGTTGGTCTCTGACCGATTCCGTCGATGAAAA
Organism: Akkermansia muciniphila; assembly: GCA_963611795.1. Taxonomy (GTDB): domain Bacteria; phylum Bacillota; class Clostridia; order Oscillospirales; family CAG-272; genus UBA1740. The sequence continues at coordinate 12,451 of CAVDSZ010000007.1, forward strand.
GGGCAACGATAACGGTGAGGTTCTCTCGAACGTGACCGCAATCGTCTACAAGGAACAGGAATCCGGCTACATGGCGGGCTATGCGGCAGTCATGGAAGGCTATACGAAGCTCGGCTTCACCGGCGGCGGCGGCGGCTCCAACCCCGCGTGCAACCGTTTCGGCTACGGCTTTGTGCAGGGCGCCGAAGACGCTGCAAAAGTCAAGGGCGTTGAAGTGGATGTGAAGTTCAGCTTCAAGTATGGTTCCAACTTCTCTGCTTCCAACGAGCTGCAGACCCAGATCGCCGGCTGGTATGCCGACGGTACCGAGGTCGTGTTTGCTTGCGGCGGTTCGATGTTCCAGAGCGTGAAGGCGGCGGCTGCCGAGTATCCGAACGCGAAGATCATCGGTGTTGACGTTGACCAGTCCGGCGAGTCCGACCGCGTGATTACCTCTGCCGTCAAGGGGCTTTCCGCCTCCGTGCAGAAGGTTCTCAGTCAGATCTATGCGGAGAAGTGGGACAGCGAACTCGGTGGCAAGACGCAGAACCTCGGCGCAGCTGATGACGCGACGGGTCTGCCGACCGGTGCATCCTGGAAGATGACCAATTTCACCGAAGCACAGTACAATGAACTTTTCGCCAAGATCAAGAACGGCACCATTACGCCCGATGCTACACTTCCTGAAACAGGCGATTGCAACAACGAGGAATGGCTGACCGCGAAGAACTACACCAAGGTGACGGTGAAGTTCGAGAAGTAAGCCTGTAAACGCAAAAAGAAAGGGCATTATGTCCTTTCTTTTTGCTAGTGGGGTAAGTCCTGTTACCCTACTCGCAAAGAGAAAGACAGAGCAAGGAGAGCCAGATGAGCAAAACGCAGGAACAGCACATTCCGGCGGCACCGGCACCGGATGCGTCGCCGTATGTCATCGAAATGCGCCATATTACCAAAGAGTTCCCCGGAATTAAGGCAAACGACGATATCACATTGCAACTGAAACGCGGGGAGATTCATGCCCTCCTCGGTGAGAACGGGGCGGGGAAGTCGACGCTGATGAGCGTGCTCTTCGGTCTTTATCAGCCGGACTCGGGCGAGATTTTGAAGTGTGGGGAAGTCGTGCAGATCAACGACCCGAACGACGCGAATGCGCTCGGGATCGGCATGGTGCATCAGCACTTCAAGTTGGTCGAGGTCTTTTCCGTCCTCGATAATATCATTCTCGGCGCCGAGACGACCAAGCTCGGCTTTATTCAGACGAAGGAAGCACGCCGCCGCGTCCTTGAACTCTCGGAAAAATACGGTCTGAAAGTCGATGTCGACGAGAAGATTGAGGACATTACCGTCGGTATGCAGCAGCGTGTGGAGATCTTAAAGATGCTCTACCGCGAGAATGAGATTCTGATTTTTGACGAGCCGACGGCAGTCCTCACACCGCAGGAGATTGAGGAGCTTATGGACATCATGCGCGGGCTTGCGCGCGAGGGGAAATCCATTCTCTTTATTACCCATAAGCTCAATGAGATTATGGCGGTTGCCGACCGTTGTACCGTGCTTCGCAAGGGTAAATATATCGGTACGGTGGAGACAAAGAACACGACCAAGGAACAGCTTTCCAACATGATGGTCGGCAGAGACGTCAAGTTCGCGGTCGATAAAGCCCCTGCGACGCCGGGCGAGCCTGTGTTGGAAGTGCGTCACCTTTCCGTGAAGAGTCACGTTCATAAGAAAGAAGCGGTGCGCGACGTCTCCTTTACGGCGCGCCGCGGCGAGATCCTCTGTATTGCCGGCATTGACGGCAACGGGCAGAGCGAACTAATCTACGCGCTGACGGGATTGATACCGACGGAGAGCGGGGAGGTTCGGCTCATGGGTGAGGATATCACACACGCGAGCATCCGCCACCGTAACACGCACGGCATGAGCCATATCCCGGAGGATCGACACAAACATGGGCTTGTCCTCGACTATACGCTGGAAGAAAACTTTGTATTACAGCGTTATTTTGAGCCGGAATTTCAGAAACGCGGCTTTATCCGCTTTGACAGGACGCGCGCCTACGCGGACAATCTGATTGACCGCTTTGATGTCCGTTCCGGGCAGGGGGCGGTGACGGTGGCACGTTCCATGTCGGGCGGTAACCAGCAGAAAGCAATCCTCGCCCGCGAGATTGACCGCGATACCCCTCTTTTGATTGCGGTACAGCCGACGCGCGGACTTGATGTCGGCGCAATTGAGAACGTGCATGAGAAACTGGTCGCCGAGCGTGACCGCGGACACGCGATTCTGCTCGTTTCACTCGAACTTGATGAGGTGATGAGCCTCTCTGACAGGATTCTCGTGATGTACGAGGGCGAGATTGTCGGCGAGGTCGATCCGAAGCATACCACGCCGGAGGAACTCGGACTGTATATGGCGGGGGCAAAACGCCAGAGCCCTAAAACGGAGGAAAATGCCTGATGGAACGTGTAAAAGGTTTTTTTAAGAATATCGGGCGCTCCGTTCGCGGATTCTTCCGACCGACCGACAATCGGGAAGCAGGCTTTGTGACTTTATACCGAAAAGATTCCACGAAGTCGATTCTATCATCGCTCCTGTGTATTCTCGGCGGTCTCCTCGTCGGTTTTGTGGTACTTTTTATTCTCGCTTTGTTCAATCAGGATATTCCGGTCGGCGATGCCTTCCTCGGGCTCGGTATCCTGCTCTCGGGACCTTTCTCGAGCGGTAGCGGTGCCGACGTCGCGTTTATCTTCGGCGATATGCTGTTTAAGGCGGGACCGCTCCTGATGACGGGGCTTTCCGTCGCCGTTGCGTTCAAGACTGGGCTCTTTAACATCGGTGCGCCCGGACAGTATCTCATGGGGGCGATGGCGTCGATTCTCGTCGCGCTCTCAATTCCCGTACCGAACAAATTCGTCGGGTTCCTCGTATGGCTCCTCGCGCTGGTGGTCGGTGCCCTCGCCGGTATGCTCTGGGGGGCGATTCCCGGGGCGTTCAAGGCGTTTCTCGGGGTCAATGAGGTCATCGTCTGCATTATGTCGAACTGGGTGGCGGCGAACCTCGTCAGCTGGGTGTTTGACGGCTCCCGGTTCATCAATACGAATAACGGTAAATCCGCTTATCTGATTCCCGCCGGGTCGGGTGGCGCTTCTACGCCGAAACTCGGGCTCGATAAGATTTTCCGCGGCTCGAACATCGACATCGGGATTTTGCTCGCGACGGCGATTGCGGTGCTCATCTATATTGTGATGAACAAGACGACGTTCGGGTATGAACTGAAAGCGTGCGGGTATAACCGTCATGCCGCCAAATACGCCGGCATGAACGAGAAACGCAATATTCTTCTCTCCATGATGATTGCGGGCGCACTCGCCGGAATCGGCGCCTCTCTCTACTATCTGAACGATAAGATCGAGTTCGTATGGAACACTTACAGTAAGCTGCCGAACGACGGTTTCAACGGGATTCCCGCGGCATTGCTTGCGAGCAACCACCCGATCGGCGTTATTTTCAGTGCGATCTTCCTCCGCTATCTGGATAAGGGCGGCTTTAACCTTTCCGGGTACACGGGATATAACGAATATGTTTCGAGCATGATCGTTGCCGTCATTATCTACTTTGCCGGCTTCTCCAAACTAATCCGAGATTTGCTGAGCCGGAAGCGCGAGAAAAAGGCGCGTGAGGCGGCTGTCGCCGCGCATACGGAAGACGTAGCGGAAATTGCGGGAGACGGCGAGATGCCGCCTGCGGGGGATAGCGGAATCGGTATCCTGCCGGGGGCGCATGACGGTGCCGATGACGAAAGCGGGGAGGAAGCATAATGGAACTCTTTATCTTTATCTTACAGAAAACCATTCTCTGTGCCGTGCCGCTTCTGATCGTGGCGCTCGCCGGCATTTTTGCCGAGCGTAGCGGCGTCATCAACATTGCACTTGACGGTATGATGATTTTCGGCGCGTTCGCGGGCGCCATGACGGTATATTATATGCAGAAGGGCGGTGTGCTCGACGGGCACAACCAATGGCAGTTTGTCATTGCCATGCTGGTGGCAGCGCTCGGCGGAGCCGCGTTTTCGTTGCTCTTGTCATTTTCGGCGGTCAATCTGAAAGCCGACCAGACGATTGGCGGCACGGCGCTCAACCTGCTGGCACCGGCGCTCACCTGCCTCGTTGTTAAAATCATCTCGTTTGAGGATAAACTCGTTATGCCGAAAGATATCGGTTTCGTCATTCTGAACGACAATCTCCCGGCATTCCTTCGCATCTTCTTCGATAAAGCCTATCTGTCCACCTATGTGGCGATCGTGTTGTTCGTGGTGCTGTCCATCTGGCTCTATAAGACCAAGACGGGGCTTCGCCTGCGTGCCTGCGGCGAACATCCGCAGGCGGCGAGCAGCGTGGGGATCAACGTGCAGAAGATGCGTTATCTCGGCACGACCATCTCGGGTGCGCTCGGCGGCCTCGGCGGCTATATCTTCATTGCGACTGCCGCCGGCGGTACCGCGGAGGGGACGGTAGCAGGTATGGGGTTCCTCGCCCTTGCCATTATGATTTTCGGGAACTGGAAACCCGTCGGTGTCGCACTCGGCGCATTGCTATTCGGGTTCCTCAAGTGCATGAGCGTGGTTTATACACGTATCGAGTTCCTTAACAATATCGGGCTGCCGATGTATTTCTATAACATGATTCCGTATATCACGGTGCTGATTGTCCTCGCCTTTACCTCGAAGAAGTCGCGTGCGCCGAAGGCGGAGGGGATTCCGTACGATAAGGGCATGAGATAACACGGACCTTGGTATCCGACGCGGAGACCGACGACGGCGCCCGCCGAGAGGCGGGCGCTGCCTGTCAAGTGTAGATTTTCCGATTGCAAAAGGAGAAGATAATGGCGCTGAGAATGTATGATCTGATCAAGAAGAAGCGGGACGGCGGGACACTCTCGACCGAGGAAATCCGCGCGTTTGTCGCGGGATATACGGCGGGGGAAATTCCCGATTATCAGGCGTCCGCGTTTCTGATGACGATTTATTTCCGCGGTATGGACGTGCGCGAGACGACGGATTTGACGCTCGCCGTGCGCGATTCCGGCGCAATCCTCGACCTCTCGCACATCTGCTCGCTCCGCGTAGATAAACACTCGACGGGCGGCGTCGGGGATAAGACCAGTATCGCCGTCGCCCCAATCGTTGCCTCGCTCGGACTCAAAGTCGCGAAAATGAGCGGCAGAGGGCTCGGACATACGGGCGGCACGGTCGATAAACTGGAGTCGATTGTCGGCTTCCGTACCGACCTCACGACAGAAGAATTCGAGCAGGCGGTCGCCGCGACGGGCATCGCCATCATCGGGCAGACGGCGACCCTCGCGCCTGCCGATAAGAAGCTCTACGCCCTGCGCGACGTGACGGCAACGGTCGACAGTATGCCACTCATCGCCGCGAGTATTATGGGGAAAAAACTGGCGGCGAACGACGACTGCATCGTCCTTGACGTCAAGACGGGCAGCGGCAGTTTTATGAAATCGCTTGAGGACAGCCAAACGCTCGCCCGCCTCATGGTCGACATCGGCAAACGGGCCGGGAAGAAGATGTGTGCCCTTATCACCGATATGGACGCACCGCTCGGACGCGCGGTAGGGAACGCGCTCGAGGTGATTGAGGCAATCAATACCCTGCGCGGCGAGGGACCCGAAGATTTCCGGGCACTGACCGTTGCGCTTGCGACCGAGATGCTTGCTCTTGCCGGCATGGGCGATCGGGATACCTGCCGTGAAATGGTTAATGAGGCGATTTCGAGCGGCAGAGCGCTGCGGAAACTCGGGGAAATGGTACGCGTGCAGGGTGGCGACCCCGCCTTTATCGCGGATACCTCCCGCTTCCCGCGTGCACCCTATCAGCGGGAGATTTTTTCACAGACGACGGGCTATATCACCCACATGAACACAGAAGAACTGGGAGAGGTCAGCCTCATGCTCGGCGCAGGACGCAATACGGTGGACGACGTGATTGATATGTCGGCGGGCTTCGTCCTCGATAAAAAGACGGGAGAGGCGGTTGCGCCCGGCGATAGGATTGTGACGCTCTATACCTCCCGTGAGGAGAGCCTGGACGAGGCGGAGCGGCGCTTTCTTGCCGCGACGACGATTGGGAGCCTCCCGCCGGAGCCCCGTCCGCTCATCTTCGACCGCATCGGATAAAAGCGACGAAACTTCGAGGGCGCTCCTATCGACTTTGTGCGGACGAGCGCAACTCGTGCTCTGCGCACGGGGAGGTGCCGAAAGATCTGGCGTCACTTCGTGAAAGCACTCAACATTTTTAAGTGGAAACAATCTAATTTGAATAGGAAAGAAGTCCGAAAATGGCAAAACTGTATTTCAAATACGGCGCGATGGGGTGTTCCAAAACCGCACAGGCGCTGATTACTAAGTTTAATTATGAAGAGCGCGGCATGAAAGTCATGCTCATCAAGCCGATGACCGATACCCGCGACGGTTTAAACAACGTACAGTCGCGGATCGGGCTTGCCGCCCCGGCGCTTTCCGTGCCGCTTGACTGTGACCTTTATGCGCTCTACGCCGGGGAATACCGCTCCTCGGACGTCATCATCGTCGACGAATGCCAGTTCCTCACGCCGGAGCAGGTGGATGAGCTCGGGCAAATCGTCATTGACTTCAACGTGCCGGTCCTCTGCTTCGGGCTTGCGACCGACTTCCTCACGCACCTGTTCCCTGGCTCGCGGCGTCTTTTTGAGATTGCGGAGTCGATTTCGGAGATTAAGTCGGTCTGCCGTTGCGGCGCGAAAGCGACGGTCAACGCACGCTTTGACGACAGCGGGAACGTCCTGTACCACGGCGAGCAGGTTTGCCTTGGCGGTAACGGGCGTTATCAGGCGATGTGCCGCCGCTGCTGGCTGACCCGCCGTGCCGAACAGGAGGCAAAGGGCATTTATACCTGATGCCGGGGGGCGTCTGCGCGCAGATCTTTGCGTCGCGTGAAGCCGTTTTCCTATTGGTTCTCATCGCAGAGAAAGAGCCGCGGCGTCGCCGCGGCTCTTTCTGACGGAAAGGTGCCGTAAAATTAGGCACCTCTCCGTTGCTTTAGGGGCGTTTTGACTTTGCTTTTTTGTCATTCTGCCGTTTCCCGTCATTTCGGGAGCGCTGCACGGCAGACGGAGCGGAACGCACAGTAAGCACAGTGGTTTTCGCCCTTTTGCTGGGGGATTGCCCGAATGACCCCACCGGTCATGCCGGCGGCGGTTTCTCGGAGCGAGGCTTCCGCGGCTTCCACAAGGGTGTCGAGATGTTCTCTCGGGAGTATCGAGCGGGCGCTCGGGAGCCCGGCATCGGGGACGCGATCGTCAATCGCGCCGACAAGGTGCGGGTCGTCAAAGTAGATGCCCTTTTCCGCAAAGGCGCTCTCGTCGGATGTCCTTTCCGCGTCTGTCACTTCGGGGGGCGCCGTGACCGATGTGTCCTGCGTCAGCGAGGAGAGATACAGTACGCCCCCGGGCAGGAGCTGCCCACCGTCTCCCACACCCAGTGCGCGGAGAAAGTCGGCATTGCTGCTCACGAGGAGCGACGAGAGATACAGCACCAGTTGGAAGTCGCTCTTTTCGACGGCTTTCTTTTCGTTGTAATCCTTTTTGCCTGTCTTGTAGTCGATGACGCGTATAAAGACATTTTCGCCTGCCCGATAGGCGTCGACACGGTCGATTGTGCCGTACACACACAGGTTCCTGCCGTCCTCCGCACGCACGGTATAGGGGGCGGGGGCGTTCGGCTGGCTGTCGCCGATTTTCAGTTCTTCAAAGACCGGGACAAATTCCGTGTGCGCGAGATCTTCGCAGATTCTCGCGACGGCGGCGGACGTGATATCGCGGAGGCGGGAGAGGCGGTGCGCGACCCGCGGCTTGCGGTCCTCTCCCGCCGGGATCGTTTCCGCGATGACGGCGGGGAAGACTTCGGCGAGGAGCCCTGCTTGCTTTTCGGCGTCCAGGGCGTGGTAGTCCACCCCTCGTTCCCCTGCGAGCCGCAGGAATTTCTCGAGTACGGCGTGGACGAAGGTACCGGCGGTGTCGGCGCGGAACCCGGCGCGCTCCGGCTGCTGTAACTGTAACACGTAACGGCAGAAGTCGGAGAGCGGGCATTGCTTGTAACTCTGGACGCGCGTCTGTGTCAGACGGAGGTCGCCCGGGTATTGCAGGGCGGCGGTCTCCGGCAGGAGCCGCAGAAACAGGTTGCGGTAATGCCCTGCGTCACTCTCCGTCATACCGAGCGCGGCGTCTGCTGCCGTACCGAGCGGAGTGCCTGCCATTTGCCCCAGTCGCTCCCGCGCCAGGGCGGGCGCTATCAGCGCCTCGGGGCTCTCGGACAGCCGCGGGATCAGGAGAGGATAAGCGTCGCCGACGAGGTAGCGGAGCCGTCGAATCGCATCGGAGGGGAATACCGGTTTCAGCGCGGCGTCCGAACGCGTCCAGAGGACCGTAACCGTGTCGGACGAGACCATGAGCGCGCGGTAAAACGCAAAGAGCTCCCGTGCGGCGCGCAGATCGGTCGCATCGGTGGCGGGGAGCCCGGCGGCAAGGAGCGCTTCGCGCTCGTGTTCCGTAAAGGAACGCCCCTCCGTGACGTTCCCGGGGAAAACGCCCTCGGTAGCGCCGAGCAGGTAGACATGCCTGACGTTGCCGGAGCGCACGGTCGCGGCGTCCGCGACCGTGACTTCTTCGGTGCTTGCCGGGATTTGTCCGATCGTGACGGCGCGGAAGAGCAGTTTTAAGAGGTCGCTGAATTCGGCGAGGTTCATCTCGGTGTCGCCCGCGAGCGTCGTCAGCGTGTCAAAGGTGTCACAGATGACGTCCCAGATACGCGCTGTATCCTCCGCGGCGGCGTTGTCGCCTGCGAGCCGTTGTTCCTCGGCGCGTCGGTCGAGCGTCTCGGGCAGGTCGAGAGACAGCAGTAGTTCCGTCAGCGCACGGATACGCAGGGGCGTTGCGCGGTCTTCGGAGAGTGTCGACGAGAGCGAGAGGAGCGGCGGGAGGTAGCGCCGCTTGGCATCGTTGATGCGCGCGAGCAGTCGTTCGTGATAGCGGGCGCGCCCCTTGGTGTGGGCGGCGCCGTATCCGTCGGGCGACATCTTCCAGTCGGCGGTCGTGCGGAGATCCGCCCCCTCGAGATCCCACGTCTCGGTGTAGAGGGCAATCGCGTCCGCGTCTTCCTGCGCCACGCCGGACAGCGGGCATTTCAGATAGGTGAGGACGTCTTCACGGCGCCAGCCGCCGACCACGATTGCGATTGCCGAAAGAATGAGTTTGACGGGCTCCAGCGTGAGGAGCGTATCGCGGGCGGAGAAGAAGTAGGGGATGCCGCACTTGCGGAGCGCGGCGTCAATCATATCGCGGTAGACGTTCGTCGCGCAGACGACGGTGCAGTCGCGGAAGCGTGCTTCCCCCGACGTCACACGGCGCAGAATATCGGAGGCGACAAAATCGGAGGCTTCCATTGGGTCGAATGCTTCGACGAGACGCAGCGCATCTTCCGCGGCGCCGTCCCACGGCGCAAGCGTATCATAGTCTGCACGGAACAGGCGCGGCGCGACAAAGTCCAAAACCGCTGAGCGGCACCGCCGCCGCCCGGGGAGCGCGGTCTTGCGGACGGGGACCGACAGAGCATCGGCAAGGCGCGTCAGCCGCTCCCCCGTGTGCAGGGCATCCGCCGCCGAGATCTGCTTTTCTGCGTTTTCCGGCAGACACAGGGCAAGCGTTACATCCGTTTGCGCGAGCAGCGCCGAGAGGACGGCGTACTGCTGCTCCGTGAAACTGGAGAATCCGTCTATGTAGATTTCATAGCCGTCGAGCGGGCGGTAGCGCGTGAGCATTTCCGCGAGTCGGTCGAGCCGGTCGGCACTGCCTGTGTATGCCTCGCCGCGCAGATCACGGTAGGTGGCGGCGATGAGCGCGTAGTCGGCGAGTTTGTCTTTCAGTGCGGGGTCGGTGACGTTCCGTGCGGCGGCGTTCAGCATCGAGGCATCCAGCCGCGCGGCGCGGAGTTCCGACATAATCGCGCGCATGCGCTCGACCGTGCCGACGTTCGGGCGTTCCTTAACGGTTTTGAGGAGGGGGGCGAGTTCAACGAGCGTGCGCCACATGAGTACCTGCTCGGCGGCGGCGGTCGCCGTCGCTCCCGCGAGTCCCCCCGTCTGACGGAAAACCGTGTCGGTGAGACGCGTGAAGTTTGTGACTTCGAAGGTGAGAGGCGCGGACGGGGGGAGCTGCTCCGCCATCATGCGCTCGCACGAGACAGTCTCCTGCTCGGGGACGATGAGAAAAATGCGGTGCCCTGCGGCAACACCGGCTTTGATTGCTTCGGCGATCTTCGTAGTTTTGCCGCTGCCGGCATCACCGAGAATGAGTGTCAGCATTTCGTTTCACCTCCCAGTCGGTATCCCCGCCCGCGCGAGGAGAATATGCGTTTTACGCCGTCTTTTTCAATCTTACGGCGCAGATAGTGAATATAAACTCCGACGATACCGGGCTCCTCCCCGTCGTCGCCCCACACCGCGGCGAGCAGCTCCTCACGCGTCAGATAGGTGCCACGGGCGGCGTCGAGCGCGGCGAGCAGGGCGTATTCGGTCGCGGAGAGCGAGATTTCCTCCCGCCCGAGCCGTACCGCCCGCCGCTCCGGGATCAGTACGAGATCGTGCGCATCTACCTCATCAATCAGCCCGAAAAGCGCGAGCAGACGTGTGGGGCGGAAAGGACGATCCGCCCAGAGATACGGTGCGTCCGCGGGTCTTGTGCCGTGCCGCGCCGTGCAGAGCACCTCACCCGCGAGCCCCTCGGGCAGAGGACAGGTGTCGAGGTCGATGACATAGCGTGCTGCCTGCGGAATCGGTGCGTCACCCTCGGAGACGACCACGGAGGACAACCGCCGCCGCAGCGTCAGACGCAGAAACTGTGAAAACGCGGGATCCCGCGAAAGAATGCAGGCATCGTAGAACACGGCGTTGACCTCCGGTGTGTTTTAATCTATTAGAATTCACTTCTATTTTACCGCACGTCATTGACTCTGTCAAGGCGGAAGGCGTCTCTATATGTACGGTTTTGCGGACGTGATGACCGGCACGGGATTTCTGGTCGCCGGTGATCGGTTATGAGCCGGAATAAAGCGCAATCGGCTCCCTCTGGAAAAGAAAAAGCAGACCCGCGGCCGGGTCTGCCAAAGACTTTTGGGCGTTAGGTATGCGGCTGTTTTTTGCGAATGAAAATCGTGAGCTCCACCCCGTCCTCCGTCTCTTTTTTTTCGCACCCTGTCTGCATTCCGGCACCGCGCATGATGTGCAGGGCGCGGTTGAGGGAATTGTAGAAAAGACGCAGGTCGGTAATGGAGCCTTTGACGCTTTTTCGTTTTGTCCCCGCCTCCCGCGCGAGCAATTCTTCAACATAATGCTCCGTTTGCGCGACATTGAGATTCTTTGCGATGACATGATTGAGCGCGGCGCGGCGACGCTTGGGGTCGGACAGGCGCAGGAGCGCCCGCGCGTGCCGCTCCGTGAGCCCGGCGGCGAGCAGATCCTGCTGCTCGTCCTCCGTGAGCCGCAGGAGCCGTAGCTTGTTTGCGATATAGGACTGCGAGACGGAGAGCCGCTCGCCCAGCTCCTCCTGCGTCACGCCGTACTGTTTCAGAAGCAGGGAAATCGCAGTCGCCTCCTCGAAGGGGGTGAGATCGCGCCGTTGAATGTTCTCGATGATCGCAAGCTCCGCGCTCTGCTCTGCCGAGATATGCAGGACGCGGCAGGGGACGCGTCCAAGCCCCGCGATGACCGCCGCCCGAAGACGCCTCTCGCCCGCAATCAGTTCATATAGGACGCCCGAGTCGCCGTAGCGGCGGCGGACGGTCAGTGGTTGCAGGATGCCGTACCGACGGATGCTGTCCGCGAGTTGATACAGCTCGTCCTCCGGGAAGTCGCGGCGCGGCTGTGCCGGATTGGGCAGAATCAGGGCGGGGTCGATTTCTTCCTCCGCCGATTTTGTGGTGACTGTACATTCCATCGTTCGTACCTCCTGTTCCCATGGTAGCATCCGCCCGAGGCGAAACAAGTCAAAAGAGGGGAGCCCGGCAGAATTTTTCCGGGAGGGTGTTTCATATACTGTGAGGACACCCTGTCGGGCGCCTGCCCGACCCCGGAGAAGGAGGAGCGACATGTCGGTACGCATGAGGGAATTTATCAAAAACGCGTGTTTCCTGTCGATTTCGGCACTGATCATGCGTACCGTCGCCGTTAGTTATAACGCCTATCTCGTGCGGACGATTGGCTCCGAGGGCATGGGGCTGTTCGCCTTGGTCGGGAGTCTCTACGGTTTTGCCGTCACTTTTGCCACCTCCGGCGTGCAGCTCGCGGTCACGCGTCTGGTTTCGGAGACGCTCGGCCGGGGGGAGCCGTCGAGTGCGCGCTCGGCTCTGCGTCACGCCGCACTGTATGCGCTTCTCTTCGGCGGAGTCGGGGGCGCAGTCCTCTTTTTCGGTGCGCCGCTCTTCGGCACGTATGTTCTGCGCGACGCGCGCACCATATTGTCTATCCGCTTGCAGGGGCTGACATTAATCCCCATTGCTCTGTGCGCCGTGATGAGCGGATATTTCACCGCGGTGCGAAGAGTTCTGGGCAACTCCCTGACGCAAATGGCAGAGCAGGGGCTGAGGATTCTCTTCACGGTGTACCTTCTGACATTGGCGCTCCCGCGCGGTATGACCTATACCTGCGCCGCCGTCGTCGGTGGTGCGGCGCTCGCACAGGTGCTGAGTACGGCGGCGCTCGCCCTGCAATACTTTTTCGATCGCCGCAGACACGTCCGCGGCGTCGGAGGAGAAACCAAAGGTATTCTGCCGCGTCTGCTGCACATCTCGCTCCCTATCGCGTTTTCCGCCTATATCCGATCGGGACTGATTACGGTCGAGCATCTGCTCATTCCGCGCGCGCTGGTGCGCGGGGGACGCACCCCGGAGGAAGCGCTTTCCTCCTACGGCGTCCTTGACGGTATGGCGCTCCCGGTCGTGCTGTATCCCATGGCAATCCTCGCCTCGTTTGCAGGACTGCTTGTGCCGGTGTTCGCCGAGCATCGTGCCCGCGGGGAGCGGGCATCTATCGACCGCATCGCCACGCGGGCGCTCCACCTGACGACGGTGTTCGCCGTCGGCTGTACTGCGGTGCTCCTGGTTCTTGCCCGCGATTTCGGAATCGCCGTTTACCACAGCGAGGAGGCGGGCGACCTCATAAGGATGCTTGCCCCGGTGATTCCGCTCATGTTCCTCGACCATGTGACGGACTGCGTTCTGAAAGGGCTCGGTGAGCAGGTCTATACCATGTGGGTCAATATCGGCGACTCGCTCCTCAGCATTATTCTGGTACTGCTGATTCTACCTTCACAGGGCGCTGTCGGCTACGTCTATGTCATTATTCTTGCGGAGGCGGCGAACTTCGCCTGCAGTCTCGCGCGGCTCTGCCGTGTTGCACATTTGCGTTATTCGCCCCTGCGCTCGCTCGTTTATCCCGCCGTCGCGGGGCTTATCGCTGCCGTGGGGGTGCGGGCAATCCTCCCAATCGACCCGGCGACGGTGCCGCTCCCGTGGCTTTTCGCCGAGGTAGTATTCATGCTCGCCGCCTATGCGGGGCTTCTCGCCCTCGCCGGGGCTTTGCGCCGGCTCTTCCACCGCCGTGACGATGCCGCCCTTGACATTCTCTAATCACAATGATATAATTCTTTTTAACTATGCATTGCATAATCCATTTATAAAGGAGTGTGGTTTTTTTCATGGACCCCAGTTGGTGGTTGCTGTTTGCGTATGTTCTCATGCTGACTTGCAGCGCGTTCTTTTCCGCGTCCGAAAATGCGATGGCGGCGTCGAATAAGATTCGGCTCCGTGCGTTTGCCGAGGAGGGAAAGCGAGGGGCAAAGACCGCCCTGCGCCTAACGGAAAAGTTTGACGAAACGCTGACGACCATCCTCATCGGTAATAACATTGTCAATGTCGCCGGGGCTTCGATTGCCACCGTATTTTCGTTCCGTATGTTTTCGCGTGCGCTGAACGAAGGGCGCGTCGCCGAAGGAACGGTCACCATCATCGTCACCATTGTGACGACGGTGATTGTGTTCCTGTTCGGCGAGATGACACCGAAGAGTTTCGCCCTCGCATACGCTGATCGGTTTGCCTGCTTTTCGGCGCCGATTCTGCGCGTGCTTCAGTGGATTCTCCGCCCGCTCGTCTGGGTTTTTGGCGGGATCGGGGAACTGACACGTCGCCTGACCGGCGCGAAACCGGAGCCTACCGTGACGGAGGAGGAACTCTCCGCCATGTTCGAGGACGCAGAGGAGGCGGGGACACTTGACGAGGATCAGGAGGATTTGCTCCAGTCTGCGCTCGAGTTCTCCGAGACGACGGTCGCCGACGTCATCACCCTGCGTGACGATATCGTCGGAATCAAGCTCGGTGCCACCTACGACACCATTATGGAAATTGCGGGAGAGAATAAACACTCGCGTTTCCCGGTCTATGAAAACGACCTTGATCATATCATTGGTGTTTTGCAGATTAAGAACTATCTCAAAGCACACCTGCGGGGCGAGCGCCTGACGCTCAAGCAACTCTGCTCCGCGCCATTCTATACCACATTGGATGCCCCAATCCACGAACTGCTCGAAGAGATGAGCCGGGAAAAGGTCACGATGGCGGTTGTCCGCGACCCGGAAACGGGGCGCACGCTCGGACTTGTGACAATCGAGGACTTTCTCGAGGAACTCGTCGGGGAGATTTACGACGAGGATGACGTCGTGAATGACCGTTTCATGAAACTGGGCGGCAACTATTTCCGCGTCAGCGCCGACTGTACCATGGGCGAGATGTTCCGTGATATGTCGTATAGCGGGAAAGTCAATATGAGCCGTGTCAAAACGGTCAACACCTGGGTCATGGAAAACCTCGGTCACGCGCCGGAGGTCGATGATACCTTCGTGTGGCGCGACCTGACTGTCACCGTGACGGACGTCACGGAGGACGGAAAACTCGCCTATGTCGAGGTCAAACTGGCGAATGAGCTGCTTGACAGCGTGACGGCGCCCAACCCCGTCCCCGATGAAGTGAAAGAAGGGGGTGACGCCGAATGAGTACGATAGCAACATTTGTTTTGATGCTGGTGGCGCTTTTGATGTCGGCGTTCTTCTCCTCGGTGGAAATGGCGTATACATCGCTCAATAAAATGCGTCTGGAAGCGCTTGCCGAGCGCGGCAGTCGCCGTGCGAAACTCGCGAAAAAGATTTCCGACCATTACGACATTACGATGTCGTCGCTTCTAATCGGGAATAACCTGGTCAACAACATGATTTCCGCCTTTGCGACCATGCTGGCGGTCTCATGGGCGGCGAGGGGGACAATCGGTGCGGGGACGGCGACCACCGTGACGAGTATCATCGTCACAATCGTTATTTTGACTTTCGGCGAAATCGTACCGAAAATTGTTGCCAAACAGCACGCAATCGGCTATGCTTGCCTCATGGCGTATCCGCTACGCCTGCTTTCGTGGCTCCTGTTCCCAGTTTCGTTCCTGGTGACGCGCGGCGTCAACGTTGTCCTCTCACGCCTGACAAAGAATCGGGAGGAAAACACCGTCACCGAGCAGGAACTCTCGGTGATGATTGACACCGCCGAGGAAGAGGGGACCGTGGACGAGGATCAGGGCGAACTGCTCCACTCGGCGATGGACTATCAGGAGACGACGGTCGAGGATATTCTGGTGCCGCGGATTCAGGTAGAGGGCATTGATATCGAGGACGCGCCGGAAGCGGTGCGTGAGACCTGCCTGACGACGGGCTTCTCGCGGCTCCCGGTGTATGAAGAATCGCTTGACCATATCCTCGGGATTCTGACGGTGAACCGCTATCTTATGGCGGCATCGGGGGATTCAAATCGGGTACCCGACCTCCGTGCGCTCATCAAACCGGCACTTTATGTGCACAAAACGGCGAAACTGCCGAGCGTCCTCTCCATGATGCAGGAGAAACAGGTACATATCACGGTCGTCATAGACGAGTACGGCGGTACCATGGGGATTGTGACCATGGAGGACATTCTCGAGCAGATCGTCGGCGACATCTGGGACGAGAACGACGAGGCGCCACCGGAGGAAATCCGGCCGCTCGCGGATTACACGTATATTGTGGACGGCATGACGCCGATTGCAGATTTCTTCGAGGAGGTTGATATCGACGACCGCAACTTTGAGTCGGAGTATACGACGATGGGCGGTTGGGCGGTCGAGATGTTGGAGGAGGATCCCCATGTCGGCGACACCTTTACATGGGAGCGCCTGACGGTGACGGTGTTGGAAATACACGATCACCTGGTCGGGAGCCTGCGTGTCACCGTGACGCCGCCTGAGGAAGAAGAGGATTGACATTTGGAGAAAGTATGCGTATTCACCGGGCACCGCTTCGTGCCCGCACAGGAGCGCGCGCGCCTGCAAAGGCGCCTCATCGACACGGTGGAATCGCTGTATGCTGACGGGTACCGTACCTTTTGTGCCGGCGGAGCGCTCGGCTTTGACCGCATGGCGGCAGATACCGTCCTCGTGCTCAAACAGCGGTATTCCGACCTGCGGCTGCTCCTGATGGTGCCTTGCCGCGACCAGGCGGAACGCTGGCGGGCGGAGGATCGCGCGGTGTATGCGCGTCAACTCCGCGATGCAGATGAAGTACGGGTGTTGTCGGAGCATTACTATGACGGTTGTATGCGGGAGCGGAATCGGAGCATGATTGACCTCGCGGACTGCTGCGTCGCATACGTGACCTCTCCGCACAGCGGATCCGCCCAGACCATGCGCATGGCGCAGACGCGGCATATTCCGGTTTTGAACCTGGCGTGACCGATTATCACGCTGAATTAAAGAAGCGACGGCTCTGCCGTCGCTTCTTTTTCGTTTCATTGTGGGTCGCTTATTCGTTGATTCGACGCTGCAGATCGTTGAAGTCGGCTTCGCCGCGCGCCATTTTGGTGAGGACGTCGTTATAGTCGTCGACCGTCCCGACAAGGCAGTTGACAAGATAAATGATGACATCTTCCGAGAGCGTGCAGTTGCGGTAGGACTGTACGATGCGGAAAACGACCTGCCCGTCGCTCATGTCGTAGTCAAAGCAGCCGTTGACGACACGCCAGTTGATGAGGGACGTGGCGACCGAGCCCATGGCGCGTTTGTCCTCACCGAACTTGGTCTCGAGGACAGAGTGCATACGGACGAGGTCACGTTCTGCGTCAATCTTAATGATGATTGGCATGGAGAGATCGTCACCGCGGAAGGAGGTGGTCATCGTCAGGTTGTCTTCATCTGTTTTGTAACGCCAACCTTTGCTGTCAAATGCCTTTGCAAGCAGTTTGAAATGTGCTTTAGCCGCTGCGGAATTGCTCATAAAAATCCTCCGTTATGTAAAGTGACGGGCGAAACGGTTTGCGGTATCGTATCCCCTCGAGGGCAGTGATGCTGCTGATAGCCCGCTATACTTGTATTATCACACAAATGTCTACATTTGTCAAGCGCAAGCGGTACCTTTTTTCACCATTTATAGCCCTTTTCGTGACTGAAAAGCGAAGCCGTGCATACAATGAAAAAGTGAATGACGGTTAGAGATGATTGGGAGGATTGCTTATGTGTTCGATCTGCGGAATCTACGCCACGCGGGGATTGGGGCTCGGGGCGCTGTCGGCTGTGGAGTCGATGAGCGGTGCGATGACGCACCGGGGGCCGGATGCGGCGGGCGGATTTTCCTCGGCGAATGTCGCCATGCACCATAACCGGCTCGCCGTCGTGGACATCATCGGCGGGGCACAGCCGATGACGGTCGTCCTCGGCGGTAAGCGCTACACCGTTGTTTATAACGGGGAACTCTATAATACGGAAGAACTCACACGGGAACTTGCGGAGCGGGGGGTGACCCCGAGGACACACTCGGATACAGAGGCACTGGTGTACGCATATGCAGTGTTCGGCGAGGACTGTCTTTCGCACCTGAACGGCATTTTTGCGTTCGCCGTCTATGATGATTTTGAGGGGAGCCTATTCTGCGCGCGCGATCGGCTCGGCGTCAAACCGTTTTTCTTTACCGAGGTGCAAGGGCAGTTCCTCTTCGCGTCGGAAGTGAAAGCACTGCTGAAACACCCGAGCGTCCGTCCCGTGCTTGACGCTCCCGGGCTTTGGCAGCTCCTGTATCTCGCGCCGGTGACGCTCCCGGGGTACAGTGTATTCCGCGGCATCTCCGAGTTGCTCCCGGGCGAGTGCCTGCGTGTCGATGCCGTAGGACTTCATCGCCGCCGCTACTGGGATTACACGCCGGGGGCACATACCGAGGGGCGCGACGAAACGGTCGAGCACGTGCACAATCTGCTCACGGACGCGATTCGGCGGCAACTGGTGTCCGATGTGCCGCTCTGCTGTTTTTTGTCCGGAGGATTGGATTCTTCGGTCGTCAGCGCCGTCGCCGCGGAGAAGTACCGCGAGGATGAAAAGCGGCTCTCCACCTATTCTTTTGAGTACGAAGGAAACAAGTACGCTCCCACTCTCTTCCAGCCGAATCCGGACGATGATTACGCGCGCCTTATGGCAGACTATATCGGGTCGGATCATACGGTGCTCGTCGCCGACAGCGAGACGGTCGCGCGGGAACTGCTCCCGGCGGTCCTCTCGCGTGATTTCCCCGGGCAGGCGGATATCGACTCTTCACTGCGCTACTACTGCGCCCGCGTGAAAGAGAAGCATACGGTGGCACTCTCGGGCGAGTGCGCCGACGAGATTTTCGGCGGCTACCCATGGTTCTATCGTCCCGAGATGCTCTCACGCGACTTTTTCCCGTGGGTGCACGATCCCCGCGCGCGCATCGGGCTATTCGATGCGGCGGCGACCCGCGCCGAGGAGGGGTATGCGTATCTCTCCGAAGCTTACCACCACGCGGTCGCGTCGGTGCCGACAGACAATACGGAACCTGTGGAGGAACGTACTGCCCGCATCGCGACGCGTCTTTCAGTCGATTACTTTATGACGAATCTTCTTGAGCGCAAGGATCGCATGAGCATGGCGTCGGGGCTGGAAGTACGTGTGCCGTTCTCCGATCACCGCATTCTCGAATACGTGTACCGCGTCCCGTGGAAATACAAGTTTGAGGGGGGTGTGGAGAAGTCGCTCCTCCGTGAGGCGATGGCGTCGTACCTCCCGCCCGAGATTCTCCACCGGAAAAAGAGTCCGTATCCCAAGACCCATAATCCCGCTTATGAAAAGCTCGTGCGTGAAATGCTCATGGCGCGCCTTGCCCGCCGTTCCAGTCCTCTGGCGCCGCTCCTGCGCCGCGGAGCAATCGAAGAGCTTACGTCCGGCGGCGACGTGACGTGGCTCGGGCAACTCATGTCCCGCCCGCAGATGTATGCGTGGCTCCTGCAGTTCGATTACTTTCTCACCGCATACCGGGCGGAACTCGTGCTTTGAGAGAAACCGTTTGACGAAGCCCCGCTTTTGTGCTACACTCTTGTCAAAACGGGCGGACGCCCGGGTGAGAGGTGGCACCTATGGCAGAGAAGTATCGGAAATGGCTGGAGAAACACATCCACCCGATGACGGGGGAGCGCGTGGTGATTACGGGCGGGAACAGCGGCATTGGTTTTGCCGCCGCCGGAGAGTTCCTCTCGCTCGGCGCCGCCGTCACGCTTGCGTGCCGAAATGAGGCACGCGCCGTCGCCGCTTGTGAGCGGCTTCGGGCGCGCTATCCGCTCGCCGATGTGAATTACATGATTGTGGATCTCGCTTCTTTCGCGTCGATTGACGCGTTTGCCGCCCGCCTTGTGGCGGATACCCGCCCGGTCGACGTCTTTCTGCACTGCGCCGGGGTGTATTATCCCCCAAAGGCGACGACTGAGGACGGTCTGCCCATGACCGTCGGGGTGAACTACTGCGGGACCTTGCGGCTCTCCGAAGCAGTAGAGCCGTTGCTCCCACCCGGCGGACGCATGATTTTTGTCACCAGTCTTGTGGACAGAAACGGGAAAGTCGACCGTGACCCCGAGAAAGAGGGTTACGCCGCGTATGCGAAGAGCAAAACGCTCCTCTCCGCCTATGTTCTCCACCGCGCGAGGACGCGCACGGAGGGCATGCCGCTCTTCATCGCCGTCCACCCCGGCATTACGGCGACGGATTTGCTTTCGAGCGAAAAGACGGCGCATAAACCGCTGTTCTCCCGGATCGGGCACGCGTTTCTGTATCTCTTTACCCATTCGCCCGAGAAAGCGGCGCTCACGGCGATTCGCGCCGCCGCCGGCGACGGGGAGAACGGGGATATCATCGCTCCGCGCGGGCTGTTCGGCATCAGCGGTTATCCGCACAAGACGCGCTTCTGCGCCCGTGTCCGCCGCGCGGAAAAGAATCTGTGACAACCAAGTGACAACTATGTGATGCGGCGTTTTCACCGCCGATTCAATACGGTGTAAGACCGTCCAGGAAAAACGTGACCGGGAGCCGTGGCTCCCGGTCGCGTTCTGTTTTATCCGATACTGGAAATATCGTAGGGCGTCGATTGATACACGAAATAGTTCAGCCAGTTGGTGAAGAGCAGGTTTGCCGCCGAGCGCCAGCGCACGAGCGGCTCCCGTGTCGGGTCGTCGTCAGGGAAGTAATGTTCCGGCACAGGAGTTCCGGGGTCGAGATGCCGGTCGCGCAGATATTCCTTTTTCAGCGTGTCGGGGTCGTATTCCGCGTGCCCGGTGAAGAAGATCTGCCTGCCGTGGTTGGCGGTGACGGCGAAGACACCCGCCTCGGGCGAGGAGGCGAGAATCCGCAGTTCGGGTATTGCTTCGATGGCGGCGCGGTCAACGCCGGTGTGGCGGGAATGCGGCACGTAAAATACGTCGTCGAACCCGCGGAAGAGAATGGAGCGCTTGTATTCCACCGTGTGCGGGTAAACGCCGGAGAGCTTCCGCTCGAGCGGCACCTTCTCGATGCCGTAGTGGTAGTATAGACCCGCCTGCGCGCCCCAGCAGATGTGGAGTGTGCTGTAAACGTGCGTCTTCGACCACTCCATGATGTCTTTCAGCTCATCCCAGTATTCCACCTCGGAAAAAGGGAGACGCTCGACGGGCGCGCCCGTGATGACAAGACCGTCATAGTTGTTCTCGCGGATTTCGTCGAACGTGCGGTAGAAGGAGAGCAGATGCTCCTCGGGGGTATTTTTCGAGACGTGCGAGCGGGTGTGGATAAGCTCTGGCTCGACTTGCAGAGGCGTGTTGCCGAGCAGGCGGCAGAGCTGCGTCTCGGTGTCCACCTTGGTGGGCATCAGATTCAGAATCAGGATTTTTAAGGGGCGGATGTCCTGCGTGACGGCGCGCGTTTCGGTCATGACGAAAATGTTCTCGTCCTCGAGTGTGCGTACCGCCGGCAGTTCGTTCGGGATTTTGATTGGCATGGCGCTTATGCCTCCACCGCGTCGAGCGCGGCGGCGAGGTCGGCGATGAGGTCGTCCGGGTCCTCAATCCCGCAGGAGTAGCGGACGAGGTCGGGGCTCACTCCAGCCGCGACGAGTTGCTCATCGGTCAGTTGGCGGTGCGTAGCACTCGCCGGGTGCAGACAGCAGGTGCGCGCGTCCGCGACGTGCGTCTCGATGGCGGCGACTTTCAGTTGTTTCATGAAGGCTTCTGCCGCGCGGCGTCCGCCCCGCACGCCGAAGCTGACAACGCCGGAGGAACCGTTCGGCAGGTATTTCTGCTGGAGTGCATGGTAGGGGTCGCCCGGCAGATCGGAGTAGCGGACCCAGGTAACGTTCGGGTGGCTTTCCAGGAAAGTCGCGACCTTCAGGGCGTTTGCACAGTGCTGCTTCATGCGCAGGTGCAGGCTCTCGAGCCCGAGGTTTAAGAGGAAGGCGCTCTGCGGCGATTGCGTACAGCCGAAGTCACGCATGAGTTGTGTCGTTGCCTTGGTGATATAGGCACCCGCCTGCCCGAACTCTTTCACATAGGTGATGCCGTGGTAACTTTCGTCTGGGATGCAGAGCCCGGGGAACTTCCCGGCGTTCGCCGCCCAGTCGAATTTGCCCGAGTCGACGACGGCGCCCCCGACGGCGGCACCGTGGCCGTCCATATACTTGGTGGTCGAGTGCGTGACGATGTCCGCGCCGAACTCGAACGGGCGACAGTTCACCGGCGTCGCAAAGGTGTTGTCGACGATGAGCGGGACGCCGTGCGCGTGCGCCGCTTTCGCGAACCGCTCGATATCGAGGACGGTCAGGGACGGGTTGGAGACGGTCTCGCCGAACACCGCCTTGGTGTTCGGGCGGAATGCGGCGTCCAGTTCCGCGTCGGTCGCGTCGGGGGAGACGAACGTGAAGTCGATGCCCATACGTTTCATCGTGACGGCGAAGAGGTTGAACGTGCCGCCGTAAATGTGAGCGGAGGCGATGACGTGATCACCCGCCCCGGCTATATTGAACACGGCGAAGAAGTTGGCGGCTTGCCCGGAGGAGGTCAGCATCGCGGCGGTACCGTCCTCGAGGGCGGCGATTTTCGCGGCGACCGCGTCGCAGGTCGGATTCTGCAGACGGGAATAGAAGTAGCCGCTTGCTTTGAGGTCGAAGAGGTCTCCCATGGCTTCGCTGGTCTCGTAGCGGAAGGTCGTGCTCTGCACAATGGGGATCTGTCTCGGCTCCCCGTTTTTCGGTGTGTAGCCCCCCTGTACGCAGGTGGTGGCGATGCCGGACTTTTTCATGTTGAACTCCTTTCGGTAGGTGATTTACTTTTATATTTTGTGTAAAAAAACAAAAAACACCCGTCTCTTTTGAGACGGATGACTCCGCGGTACCACTCAAATTCACGGTCGGAACCGTGCCCTCACAGGCGCTGACACGCCCCGGCGGAACTCTCGCGCGCCACACGGGAGACCCTACACGCGTCTGACGCGCTCGAACCTCCGGCTCAGGAGCCATAGGCACATTCTCTCTGGGCGACCGACTCGCACCACACGTCGGCTCTCTTGGCACCCTCGGGGAAGACCCTCTCCCTCATCGCCTTGCTGATTTTGATTCATTATACCCGATTTGTATGCCCGTGTCAAGGCGTTTGAGAAAAAACTTTTTGGCTTTACTGCTTTACAGAGATAAAGCATTGTGTTATACTGAAAGCGGAAAAACACATTTCGGAGGTGCCTATGAACGGAGAGAACACGACGCTGTCTGAGCAACTGGAACTGCTTTTTGGCGTGATGGCGACGCTGGATACGCCCGAAAAGGTGAAGCGCTTTCTCACCGATGTCTGCACGGATACGGAGATCGAATACATGGCACAGCGGGTGGAATCCGCGCGCCTGCTCCTCTCTGGCGCGACGTATCAGCAGGTGAGCGGGGCGGTGAAGATCTCGTCGGCGACGCTCAGCCGCGTCAACCGGTGTATCAAGCACGGCTCGGGTGGATATGCCGCCCTGCTCGCGGAATACCTCGCGGGGGAGAGCGAAAAAAACTCTTGACACGCCGCACCCAGTTGTGTATAATGCAGTCAATAAATGCGTGGATGGTATTATGTCGCCATCGTATGACCTACACAGAGAGCCGCCGGTCGGTGCAAGGCGGTGGGGTCGGATGACGACAGTCTCGTACCGGAGCAGGCGCCCCGAACCGCTGTCGCAGTAAGGGCACCCGGACGGATCCCGTCACAGATCCTCGGCTTGTCAGAGCCGTCAGAGCGGTCGCCCCCGGGGCGGCAATGTCGGGTGGTACCGTGGTTGCATCGCAATCATCCCGCAGAAGTCTCAGGACTTCTGCGGTTTTTGTTTTTTAACGTCAGTTTGTATGATCGGGAGGAGAGCAGAATGAAACAGCAAAATATAAGAGTGGTGACGGTTTCGGACAGGACGCTCGCGGTGTGTGTCGACGGGCGCGAGGCGCCGTTAACGTTCCGTGAGCGGACACGGATTGCCGAGATTCTTTCGGGCGCCGGGGTGGACGCGATTGAACTCCCCGCCATGACCCGCCCGCGCGAGGAGACGGTCGTGAACCGCACGATTGCGCTCGCTGCCGGGGAGGTTGCCGTTAAGATTCCCGTGGCGTGCGAGGAGGGTGTTGCCGCGGCGTATGAGAGTGTCCGCGACGCCATTCACCCGGTTCTGCAGGTCGTCATGCCGACTTCTACGCTCGGTATGGAATACCGCTTACATAAAAAGGCACCCGCCGCCCGCGACCATGCCGTTTCGCTCTGCCGTGCGGCGCGGGCGATTGCCCCCGCCGTCGAGTTCGTGGCGGAGGACGCATCCCGCGCGGAGCCCGCTTTCCTTGCAGAGCTCATGCAGGCGGTCATCGCCGTCGGGGTCACTTCGTTTGTCCTTTGCGATGACGCCGGGAACTGGCTCCCCGAGGAGGCGGCGGCGACCGTCCGGGCGCTTGTGACGCCCGCATGCCCGCTCCTGATCCGCCCCGCGATGTCGCTCGGGCTCGCGTCTGCGGTCGCCGCCGCGGCGCTCACGGCGGGTGCCGCCGGGGTCGTCACCGGCTTGGGCGGTGGTTCTTACACTGCGGCGGCACTCTCCGACCTGTTGACCGCCCGCGGCGAGACGCTGGGGCTATCCTCCCGCCTCGTCGCCACCGCCATTCACCGGGAGACGGAGGAGATTCACCGCACCGCCGGCGGCATCGGCGGGAAGCGGCAGGATCCTATCGCCGCACGCATCGCGCTCGGCGCGGACGCTACGCTCGGCGAGGTCTCCGACGCTTGTAACGCCCTCGGCTATGAACTCTCCGATGAGGATATTACCCATGTCGTGCGTGAGGTACAGCGTGTCGCAGAGAAGAAGGAGTCGATTGGCGCCCGAGAGCTGGAAGCCATTGTTGCCACCGCCGCCATGCAGGTGCCCTCGACCTACCACCTCGTGAGTTATCTCGTCAGTACAGGGAATGTGATTTCTCCTATGGCGGAAGTCACACTGAAAACAGGGGAGCGCACGCAGTCGGGGGTCTCCATGGGTGACGGTCCGATTGACGCGGCGTTCCGCGCGCTCGAGCAAATCATCGGGCACCACTATGAGCTCGACGATTTCGAGATTCAATCGGTGACGGAGGGGCGCGGCGCCGTCGGCTCCGCCCTCGTCAAGTTGCGTCACGACGGCAGACTGTACGCGGGGCAGGGCATCTCGACCGATATCATCGGCGCGAGCGTGCGTGCCTACCTCAACGCTTTGAACAAGATTATCTATGAGGATATACGGGAATGAAACTGGCTTTTTCAACGGCACTCGTGCCGTCTCCGACGTTTTTCGCACTCTGTCATACCGCCGCCGAGTACGGCTATGAGGGCATAGAACTGCATAATCTCGATGCCGTCGCCGCCCTCCCGGACGGTCCCTTCGGCACGGACGCCGCGGGCGCGCGGCGCAAGTTGCGGAACAGGCGTCTTTCAGTCTCGGCGCTGACCTGCCCGACCCCGGCGGACGGGACGGAAGTCTCGCGGCGAGAGATTGAGCGCTACTCTCTCGCGGCGTCCGATGCGGGCATTCCCGCCGTCATCGTCACGGTGGCGGGAGGTGCCGATCCCGCCCGCATCGCCGCCTCTCTGCGCCCGGTCGCGGAACAGGGAGATGCCCGGTGTGTAAGGCTCCTCTTTGAGACGACCGGCGACCTCGCAAACACCGAGCGCCTGCTCGCGATTCTGCACACCTTTCGCGCCGTCGGCGTCGGCGCCGCGTGGAATATCCGCGCGACGTACTTTGAGGGCGGAGAGAGTGCCGAGACAACAATCACCACCCTCGGCGCCTATATCGCCTATGTCCGTATCGGTGACCGCCGCGCGGGCGGGGACGTGTTGCTCGGGGAGGGGGAACTCCCTACCAGGGACTTTCTCGACGCGCTCCGGTCGCTGAACTATGACGGCTATTGCGCCTTTGATACGGCGGATATCGCCGACCCCGACCTTCTGCTCACGCACAGTGCCGCTTTCCTGCGTGCCCGCCTCGGCGTGGAGAAAAAGCGCCGCCTGTTGTCGAACCGGGCGGGGACCGGCACGTTCCCGTGGAAGAAGTATGAGGTCATTGATAAGACCTTTTCGCAGGTGCTTGACGAGATGGCGGAGACCTACCCCGACCAGTACGCCTTCCGTTACCCGACTCTCGACTATACCCGCACTTACCGCGCGTTCCGCGAGGATGTTGACCGTATCGCCGCGTCGCTGATTGCCCTAGGGGTGAAGCCGGGGTACCACGTCGCCGTCTGGGCGACGAACGTCCCGCAGTGGTTCCTGACCTTCTGGGCGGCGGTCAAGATTGGCGCCGTCCTCGTCACCGTGAATACCGCGTATAAGATTCAGGAGGCGGAATATTTGCTCCGCCAGTCGGATACCCATACGCTCGTGATGATTGAAAACTGTAAGGATTCCGATTACCGCGGCATTATGGCGGAGCTCTGCCCGGAGTTGAAAGACAAAGCGCCGGAGGCGCCGCTCTACGCGGAGCGCCTGCCGTTTCTGCGCCACATCGTGACCGTCGGCTTTTCGATGCCCGGCGCGCTTCCCTGGGAGCGTTTCT
This sequence comes from Akkermansia muciniphila, assembly GCA_963611795.1. Lineage (GTDB taxonomy): Bacteria > Bacillota > Clostridia > Oscillospirales > CAG-272 > UBA1740. Next base: position 38,993 of record CAVDSZ010000007.1, read on the forward strand.
CCGACCTTGGCGCGACCGTCCCGCCCGAAGAAGTGCGGCGCCTCGCCGCCGGGGTGCGCCCCGACGACGTCGCGAATATGCAATACACCTCCGGCACGACCGGTTTCCCGAAGGGCGTCATGCTGACGCATCGGAATATTGTCAATAACGGGAAGATTATTGGCGATCGTATGGACCTCTCCACCGCCGACCGCATGATGGTGCAGGTGCCGATGTTCCATTGCTTCGGCATGGTGCTGACGATGACGTCCGTGATGACCCACGGCGGCACGCTCTGCCCGCTCCCGTACTTCTCGCCGAAGTCGTCACTCGCCTGTATCACCGCGGAGCGCATCACGTGCTTCAACGGCGTGCCCACCATGTTCATCGCCATGTTCGCGCATGAAGATTTCGCGGGGACGGACTTTTCTCATGTCCGCACCGGCATCATGGCGGGGGCGAACTGCCCGGCAGAGCTTATGCGCCGCGCCGCCCGTGAGATGCACATGACGGAGATTGTCAGCGTGTTCGGGCAGACGGAGGCATCGCCCGGCTGCACCATGGGTGAGGTCGGGGAGGATCTCGACCACCGCGTCGAGACGGTGGGCACCGCTTTCCCCGGGGTGGAGTGCAAAATCATCGACCCCGAGACGGGGGAGGATTTGCCCGACGGGGAGAACGGCGAGTTTGTCGCCCGTGGCTTCAATATGATGAAAGGCTACTACAAAATGCCCCGCGCGACGGCGGCGACCATTGACCGCGAGGGCTGGCTCCATACGGGCGATATCTGCTGCCGCACGCCGGAGGGGTACTTCCGCGTGACGGGGCGACTCAAGGACATGATTATCCGCGGCGGGGAGAACCTCTACCCGCGCGAGATTGAGGAATTCTACCTCACGCACCCCAAGGTCAAGGACGCGCAGGTCGTCGGCGTGCCGGATGCGCGCTACGGCGAGGAAGCCTGTGCGTGGATTGTCCTGCATGACGGTGAGAGCGCGACGGAGGAGGAGATGCGCGACTTCGGGCGCGCACATATCGCGAGCCATAAGGTGCCGCGCTATTTCGTGTTCGTTCGTGCTTTTCCCATGAACGCAGCAGGGAAGATTCTGAAATACAAAATGCGCGAGACTATGATTGAGCGCCTCGGGCTCGCCGATTGCTGAGGCAACCGGGAAAAGTGATTGTAAATACCAAATAAGGAAGTAATTCGTGAGAGAGATTATTGACGCGCATTGTCATATCTACCCCGACAAGATTGCCGAAAAGGCGGCGAGGGCAATCGGGGCGTTCTACCGTATCCCGATGCGTTACGACGGACGTATGGAGACCATGCTCCGGGAGGGCTCGGCGGCAGGAATCGGTCGCTATCTTGTTTTTTCCGTCGCCACCAAGCCGACGCAGACCGTTTCAATCAACGACTATATCGTCGAGACCGTTGCCCGCCATGAGGGGCAGATGCTGGGGCTCGGCACCATTCACCCGGATAACACCGACCCGGGCGCCCACGTCGAGTATATGCTCGCACACGGGCTCCGCGGAGTGAAGCTCCACCCGGATATTCAGGAGGCCGCGCTCGACGATCCGCGCTGTATGCGTATTTTCGAGGCGTGTGAGGGCAGGCTCCCCGTGCTCCTCCACACGGGCGACCGCCGCTTCGACTATTCCAACCCGAACAGGCTCTGCCCGGTGTTGGAGCGTTTCCCGCGCCTGACGGTCATCGGGGCGCATTTCGGCGGTTATTCCGTCTGGCAGAGCGCGACCGAGATGCTCGCCGGGCATGAGAACCTCTATGTCGATTGCTCGTCCTCTCTCTTTGCCATGTCTCCCGAGGAGGGCAGACGCATTGTGCGTGCCTGGGGGGCGGATCGCGTGCTGTTCGGCACCGATTATCCCATGTGGAACCCGACGGAGGAGGTCGCCCGCGTGGAAGCGCTCGGACTCACAGAGGAGGAGAACGAACAGGTGTTCCACAAAAATGCCGAAAAACTTTTCGGTTTTGAGAGTCATCTTGGGGCTTGACAGCCCCCTGGGCGGTATGCTATACTCTTGTCATCCGAAAAGACTGTGACGAAGACGGAAGTATCGTTTAATCCCAGAGAGCCGGCGGGCGGTGTGAGCCGGTGTGAGGACGGTACGTGTTCCTATCCCTTCCGAGTCGGAGTCCCCAAAGCGTGTTTTGCCGGTAGGGGTTCCCGTGACGCCGCGTGAGTGCAAAGGGCTTGTTTGAGCCTGAGGGCACGGCTTTTGCCGTGAATTTGAGTGGTACCGCGGGTCTATCAGACTCGTCTCAAAGCATTTTTGAGATGGGTCTTTTTGTTTTCTCGGAAAGACCCGGGAAAGGACAAAACATGAACGAATCCACAATGCTCCGTATCGGGGAGATCGCGACGCGTATCCGCGGGATGCGGGAGATTCTCGGCTGGTCGGAGGCGGACATGGCGGAGAAGACGGGGCTCACCACGGAGGAATACGCCGCCTATGAGGGCGGCGGGGTCGATCTGCCGTTCACCTTCATTCATAACTGCGCGCTCGCGTTCGGAATGGAACTCACGGAACTGCTGGAAGGGCGGGAGCCGAATTTGTCCTCCTATACCGTGACGCGCCGCGGAGAGGGAGAGGATACCGCCCGCGAGGCAGGAATCTTAATCCGCAATCTCGCGCCCCGCTTCCGCTCCAAGATTGCGGAGCCCTATTGGGTGCGGTATGAGTATGACGAGAAGCTCCAACATCAGCCGATCCACCTGACGCGCCACTCGGGGCAGGAGTTCGACCTGATTCTGCGCGGGCACCTGAAAGTGCAGGTCGGCGACCACATCGAGTTGCTCCGCGAGGGCGACAGCATTTATTATGACAGCGCCACGCCCCACGGCATGATTGCCGTCGACGGGGAGGACTGCGTGTTCTGCGCCGTTGTCCTACCGGGGGCGGAGCATACCGCCGCGGCGGCACCCGCCGCGGTCGCCGTCCCCGATACGGGAGATCTTGTTGTCGATCGTTTTGTACAGACAGAGACGGACGGGAGCGGCGCGCTCACAGGCGTTTCTTTCAGAAATACGGAACACTTTAATTTTGGCTTTGACATCATCGACGCCATCGCCGCGAAATGCCCGGAGAAACTCGCGCTCCTGCACCTCGACGCGGACAAAAACGAGCGTCGCTTCACCTATCGCGACCTGAAAACGGCGTCGAATCGGTGCGTCAACTACTTCCGTTCGCTCGGTATCGGGCGCGGGGATAAGGTCATGCTGGTGCTGAAACGGCATTGCCAGTTCTGGTTCGCGATGATTGCGCTCCATAAGCTCGGCGCCGTCGCAATCCCCGCCACGTCGCAACTGAAAGAACATGATTTCACCTACCGCTTCGACGCCGCGGGTGTGGACGCCATTCTCGCGACGGCGGACGACGGCGTACCGGCTTGCGTGGACAGCGCCGCCGCGTCTTGCCCGACGCTGAGGACCAAGATTCTCGTCGGCGGCGCGCGCCCGGGCTGGCACGATTTCGACAGCGAATATACGCTCTATTCGGGGCACTACGACCGCCCCGAGGACGCCCCCGGCGGGGAGGAGACGGCACTCATGTTCTTCACCTCCGGCACGACGGGGAACTCCAAAATGGCGGCGCATAAACACACCTATGCTCTCGGGCACTTCGTGACGGCGAAATACTGGCATTGCTGCGAGCGCGACGGGCTCCATTTCACCATTTCCGACACCGGTTGGGGTAAGTCGCTCTGGGGGAAGTTCTACGGGCAGTTCATGTGCGAGGGCGCGGTCTTTGTCTACGATTTCCGCCGCTTCTCGGCGCCCGACCTCCTGCCGCTCTTTGCGAAGTACGGCATCACGACCTTCTGCGCGCCGCCGACCATGCTGCGCCTGATGATTAAAGAGGATCTTTCCTCCTACGACCTCTCGTCCGTTCGACATATGACGACGGCGGGCGAGGCGCTTAACCCCGAGGTGCACAGACAGTTTTTCCTCTCGACGGGGCTCTCAATCATGGAGGGCTTCGGGCAGACCGAGACGACGCTCACGATTGCCAACCTTGCGGGGACGACTCCGAAGATTGGTTCCATGGGCAAGGCGTCTCCGCAGTATAAAATTGACCTCTTGGATGCGGACGGGAACCCCGTCGGCGTCGGTGAGGTCGGAGAGATTTGTATCGACGTTTCGGGGGGCGTCCCCGTCGGACTTTTCGAGGGCTACTACCGCGACCCCGAGCGCACACGTGAGGTATGGCATGACGGCTATTACCATACGGGCGACACCGCCTGGCGCGACGAGGACGGCTATTTCTTCTATGTCAGCCGCGTGGACGATGTAATCAAATCCTCCGGTTATCGAATCGGACCGTTCGAGATTGAGAGTGTCATTATGGAACTGCCGTACGTCCTTGAGTGCGGCGTCTCTGCGGCGCCCGACGAGGTGCGCGGGCAGGTTGTGAAAGCCAGCATCGTGCTGACGCGCGGCACCGAGCCGACCGAGGCGTTGAAAAAAGAAATTCAGGACTATGTCAAGACGCATACCGCGCCGTATAAATACCCTCGTATTGTGGTTTTCCGAGAGGAGCTCCCCAAGACCGTGAGCGGTAAGATTCGACGCAATCTTTTGTGAAAAAACAGTTGACAGCAGATACAAAGTGTGATATAGTGTACTAAATCACCCAAAGGCGTTGAAGAAAAGGGCGCGTAGCAGGTTCCCTCTCAGAGACATGGCGGTTGGTGCGAGCCATGAGGGGCGGATACGTGTTTGTAGTTTCCGAGCCGGGAGGAAGAAAGGGATTTCCGAGTAGACCCTCCCCGTCATTGCCGCGTCAGAGCATAGAGTTTGCTAGAACTCGATAAGGGCACGACGGAACGTCGTGAATTTGAGTGGTACCGCGGGTCTTTTTCGGCTCGTCTCAAAGTCATACTTTGAGGCGGGCCTTTCTGTTTTCCCGCCGGGGAGGGATTATGCAGACCAAAACCAAAACAGGACTGGAAGAGAAGATTCGCGAGATGGCGGGGCGTATCCGCGCCCTGCGGGAAATCGTCGGGTTTTCCACCGCCGAAATGGCGGAGAAGACGGACGTCGAGGAGGCGGAATACATCGCCTGCGAGGCGGGGCGGCAGGATTTGAACTTCGCGTTCCTTTATCGTTGTGCACAGGCGCTCGGCGTCGACGTCACGGATATTATCGAGGGGACGGGACCCCGCCTTTCCTCCTACACGGTCACGCGCCGCGGGGAGGGGCAGAAGATTGAACAGGCGCACGGCATGATTTATTACAATCTTGCCGCCGCTTTCAAGAACCGCATTGCCGAACCGCTGTTTGTCTGCTCGGTCTATTCCGAGGAGGCGCAGCACCGAGACATTGAACTCACGACACACATCGGGCAGGAGTGTGACATCATCGTCAGCGGCACGCTCAAAGTGCAGGTCGGTGAACACGTCGAGATTCTCCGCGCAGGCGACAGTATCTATTATGACAGCGCGACGCCCCACGGTATGATTGCGACCGAGGGGGCAGATTGTCTCTTCTATGCGATTGTCCTGAACCCGGCAGGAGAGCCGATTGCCAACCTGACGCACAGCGGTGTGCGCGAGTTTACCACCCTGCCGCCGAAGTTCCCCCCCAGCCGCAAGTGGGTGTGGGAGGACTATATCGACGTCCGAGAGGGAGAGAACGGCGCGCTCGAGTCTCTCTCGTTTAAAAACACCGATACGTTCCATTTCGCCTTTGATATCGTGGACAGGATTGGACGGGAGCAGCCGGGGAAACTCGCGATGCTTCACCTCGACCGCGAGCACACGGAGCGCCGCTTCACGTTCGCCGACCTCTCCCGTGCTTCCAACCGCGCGGCGAACTATTTCCGCTCTCTCGGCATCGGGCGCGGCGACCGCGTCCTGCTCCTGCTCAAGCGGCATTACCAGTTTTGGATTGCCCTGCTCGGGCTGATGAAGATCGGCGCCGTCTCCATTCCGGCGCCTTGCCAGCTCCGCGCGCATGATATCTCCTACCGCCTCGGCGCGGCGGGTATCTCCGCCGTCGTTGCTACGGCGGATGGCGATATTGCCACCGAGGTGGACGCCTCCACGGCGGAGGCGGGCGTGCCGCTGACCCGTATCCTCGTCGACGGCAAGCGCGAAGGCTGGCGCGACTTCGACGGGGAGTACCCGCTCTTTACCGGGAAGTTCGAGCGCCCGGCGGACGCCCCGACGGGAGACAGTCTGATGCTCATGTATTTCACCTCCGGCACGTCGGGAAACCCGAAGATTGCCGCGCATGATTACCGTTATCCCCTCGGGCATTTCCATACCGCGAAGTATTGGCACTGTGTGAACCCGGACGGTTTGCACCTCACCGTCGCCGACACCGGCTGGGCAAAAGCGGCGTGGGGGAAGATTTTCGGACAATGGCTATGTGAAGCACCCATTTTCGTCTATGATTTCGACAGATTCGACGCGGCGGATATCCTGCCGATGTTTGCCAAATATCATATCACCACCTTCTGTGCCCCGCCGACAATCCTCCGCATGATGGTCAAGGAGGATATCTCTCGCTACGACCTTTCGTCCGTCGAGCATATGACGACGGCGGGTGAGGCACTCAATCCCGAGGTGTTTCGTCTCTTTGAGGCGGCGACCGGACTACAGATTATGGAGGGCTTCGGGCAGAGCGAGACGACCTGCGTGATTGCGAACCTCGTCGGCACCCGCGCCCGCCTCGGCTCGATGGGGAAGCCGGTACCGCTCTACCGCGTTGCATTGCTCGACGGGGAGGGCAGACCCGTACCGGACGGCGAGGTCGGAGAAATCTGTATCGACGTCTCGGGGGGCGCGCCCTGCGGGCTGTTCCGCGGCTACTACCGTGACGACGAAAAAACGGTGGAGTGCTGGCACGACGGTTACTACCATACGGGCGATACCGCATGGCGTGACGAGGACGGCTATTACTGGTATGTCGGGCGCACCGACGACCTCATCAAGTCCTCCGGCTACCGCATCGGACCCTTTGAGATCGAGAACGTCCTCATGGAACTGCCGTACATTCTCGAATGCGGCGTTTCCGCCGCGCCCGACCCGGTGCGCGGACAGGTGGTGAAAGCCAGCATCGTCCTCACCCGCGGCACCGCCCCGACGGAGGAACTCAAAAAAGAAATCCAGAATTACGTCAAGGAACGTACCGCCCCCTATAAATACCCCCGTATCGTCGTGTTCCGGGAGGAACTCCCCAAGACGACGAGCGGTAAGATTCGGAGAAATCAACTGTAAGGAGAGATACCATGTTAGAAATCCGTTTGACAAGAACCGCAACCCCGAAAGAAAAACCGCAGGACGAAAGCGCGCTCGGTTTCGGGAAGATTTTCACCGACCATATGTTTCTCGCCGATTATACGGAGGGGGAGGGGTGGCATGACGCCCGCATCGTCCCCTACGGTCCACTTTCGCTTTCTCCCGCCGCATCGGTGCTGCATTACGGCACCGAGATTTTCGAGGGCATGAAAGCGTATCGCACGGCATCGGGCGAAATCCGTCTGTTCCGCCCCATGGAGAATATCCGCCGCATGAATCATAGTGCGGAGCGCTTGTGCCTGCCGGAGGTGGACGAGGCGTTCATGCTCCGCGCGCTGGATACGCTGGTGAATCTCGAACGCGACTGGGTGCCGAACAACGTTGGCACGTCTCTCTATATTCGCCCGTTCATGTTCGGCGCAGACCCTCACCTCGGCGTTCACGCCGTCCATGCGGCGACCCTCTGCATCATCTGCTCGCCCGTCGGCGCCTATTACGCCGAGGGCATTAACCCGGTGAAGATTGCGATTGAGCACGAGGACGTCCGCGCCGTGCGCGGTGGTACGGGCTATGCGAAGTGCGGCGGGAACTATGCCGCCAGCCTGCGTGCCGGTAAGCGTGCGGAGGAAAAGGGCTATACACAGGTGCTTTGGCTCGACGGCGTCGAGCGTAAGTACATCGAGGAAGTCGGCTCCATGAACGTCATGTTCAAGATTGCGGGGAAGATTGTCACCCCTGCGCTCACCGGCTCCGTCCTCCCCGGTATCACGCGCAAGTCCTGTATCGAATTGCTCCGTTCGTGGGGTTACGAGGTCGAAGAGCGTCTGCTCTCGGTCGGGGAACTGATTGGCGCCGCAGAGGACAGGACGCTCGAGGAGGCGTGGGGCACCGGCACGGCGGCGGTCGTCTCTCCGATCGGCACCCTTGCCTACGAGGGGAAGGAGCATATGGTCGGCGGCGGCGGCATCGGCGCCGTGACGCAGAAACTCTACGATACGCTGACGGGGATTCAGTGGGGTACGCTCCCGGACACCTTCGGCTGGTGCCACACGGTGGGGAAACCATGCGACTGACCGAGTTTCCGCACCGGCGGGTCACACTCTTCGCCGGGCATTACGGGAGCGGGAAGACTAATCTCGCCGTCAACTATGCGCTCGCCCTCCGCGAGAGGGGGGAAAGCGTGACGGTCGCCGATATGGATATTGTCAACCCGTATTTCCGTACCAAGGACAGCGCCGAGGTGCTCAGTGCGGCGGGGATACGCCTGATTTCCCCTGCGTTTGCGAACAGTAACGTCGATTTGCCGGCGCTCCCGGCGGCGCTCTATCTGCCAATCGTCGCCCGCGATACGCTCGCGATTCTGGACATCGGCGGTGATGACCGCGGGGCGTATGCCCTCGGGCGGTATGCACCGGATATTCTCACAGAGGGCAATTTTGAAATGATTTTCGTCGTGAACTTTTGCCGCCCGCTGACAGAGACGACGGAGGACGCGCTCGGGGTCATGCGGGAAATTGAGACGGCGGGCGGGATTCCGTTTACCGCGATTGTCAACAATTCCAACCTCGGCACCGAGACGACCCCTGAAACGGTGCGTGCGACGCAAGCGCGCGCCGGAGAACTCTCGCGCCTCTCGGGGCTCCCGCTCCTGTTTACCTCCGCCGAGGCGCGCATTGCCGACGCGGTACCTGAACCGCTCTTCGCGCTCAATCTGCAAAAGAAGTATATTTGATAAAGGAGACTGCCATGGCGAAAGTGACTTTTGCGACGGACCTTTGTAAAGGCTGTGGACTGTGTGTCGCCGCCTGCCCGCGGGGCATCATCGCGCTCTCGCGTGAAAAAATCAATCAGAAAGGACATTCTCCCGCCGAGGTGACGGACGGGTCGAAGTGCATCGGTTGTGCTTTCTGCGCGACGATGTGCCCCGACTGCGTAATCACGGTGGAGAAGTGAGGTGATACAATGGCGGAAAAAGTATTGATGAAGGGGAATGAGGCAATCGCCGAGGCGGCAATCCGCGCCGGGTGCCGTCACTATTTCGGATACCCAATCACCCCCCAGACCGAGGTCGCCGCGTATATGGCGAAGCGTATGCCGAAGATCGGCGGCGTGTTCCTGCAAGCGGAGAGCGAGATCTCTGCGATTAACATGGTGTACGGCGTCGCCGGGACAGGGAAGCGCGTGATGACCTCTTCCTCCAGCCCCGGGATTTCGCTGAAACAGGAGGGAATCTCCTATATTGCCGGGGCAGACCTGCCCGCGCTCATTGTCAACGTCCAGCGCGGCGGACCGGGGCTCGGCGGGATTCAGCCGTCGCAGTCGGATTACTTCCAGGCGACCAAAGGCGGTGGTCACGGCGACTACCATCTGATTGTTCTCGCGCCTGCCTCCGTGCAGGAAATGGCGGACATGACGGTGCACGCCTTCAATCTTGCCGATACATACAGAATGCCCGTCATGCTCCTCGCAGACGGTACCATGGGGCAGATGATGGAGCCCGTGACGCTCCCGGAGGCGGTCGAGCCGCGCACCGCAGAAACATCGTGGACGGTGACGGGGACGGAGGGCAAACGTCCGCATCATATCATCAATTCGCTGTACCTGAAGCCGGAGATTCTCGAGAAAACCAATATCGAGCGCTTTGCGCGTTACCGCACGGTCGAGGAGCGCGAGCCGCTGTTCGAAACCTATATGATGGAGGACGCGGAGTATTGCGTCGTCGCGTTCGGTATCGCCGCGCGCGTGTCCAAGAACGCCGTCAAGGCGGCGAGAGACATGGGTATCAAGGTCGGACTCATTCGTCCGATTACCCTCTGGCCGTTCCCGAAGGCGGCGCTTGCGGCGTCGGCAGAGCACGTGCGGGCGTTCCTCTCGGTGGAACTCTCCATGGGGCAGATGATTGAGGACGTGGAACTCGCAATCCGCTGCCGCCGCCCGGTGTCGCTCTGCTCGCGTACCGGCGGGATGATTCCCACGCCCGAGGAAGTTTTGACGGCAATTCGAAACATGATGGGAGGAGACAAGGCATGACTGTATTTGAAAAACCGAAATCCCTGACGGACGCGCCGCTGCATTATTGCCCCGGCTGTACGCACGGGATTATACACCGCCTTGTCGCACAGGCGATTGACACGCTCGGGATTGAGGGGAAGACGATTGGCGTCGCCCCCGTCGGCTGCGCCGTCATGGCGTACGACTATTTTGCCTGTGACATGGTGGAGGCGGCGCACGGCAGAGCCCCTGCGGTCGCGACCGGCATTAAGCGCGCACTTCCCGAAAATATCGTATTTACTTATCAGGGAGACGGCGACCTTGCCTCCATCGGCATGGCGGAGACGGTACACGCCGCAACTCGGAACGAGAATATCACCGTGATCTTTGTCAATAACGCGATTTACGGCATGACGGGCGGGCAAATGGCGCCGACGTCGCTCCCCGGACAGGTCACGCAGACCTCCCCCTATGGTCGTGACGTCGCGACGGTCGGCTATCCGATCCGTGTTTCGGAGATGCTCGCCGCCCTCGACGGACCTGCCTATATTCGGCGCGTCGCCGTCAACAACGTGAAGCACGTGAAAGAGGCGGAGAAAGCGATTTTGAAAGCCTTCCGAAACCAGGTGGAGGGGCGCGGATTTTCGCTTATTGAAGTGATTTCTTCCTGCCCGACCAACTGGGGCATGACCCCCGAGGCGGCGCTTCAGTGGGTAGAGGATAAAATGATTCCGTATTATCCGCTCGGCGTGTATAAGGACAAGACAGAGGAGGGTACACGATGACGTATCACATTCTGATTGCGGGCTTCGGCGGGCAAGGGGTGCTTTTTGCCGGTAAGTTCCTCACATACCTCGGTATGATGGCGGGGAAAGAGGTAAGCTGGCTGCCGTCCTACGGACCCGAGATGCGCGGCGGCACCGCGAATTGTAGCGTGATTCTCTCCGACGACCCCGTCGGTTCGCCGATTGTGTCGCACCCCGACGTCCTCGTTGTGATGAATCTGCCCTCGCTCGATAAATACGAGGGGGAGGCGGTGCCGGGGGCAAAACTCTTCGTCGACAGTACGCTGATTGCGCGGAAAGTTGCGCGCACCGACGTCACGCCCTACTATCTGCCCGCGACCGAGATGGCGCGCGCGGCGGGGATTCCGACGCTTGCCAACATGATGCTGGTCGGGAAGGTGTTGCGCGAGGTCGGGATTCCTTTCGATCATGTGGAAGCGGCGCTCACGAAAGTTGTCTCCGCCCGCCACGCGGATTTGTATGACGCGAACTTCCGCGCCCTCCGCACGGGCTACGAGAGTTAAAATCTCCTCATAGAGCGCCCTGTTAACAAAACCGATTTCTATCGTATCAAAACCGATTCCACAATACAAAGAGGAGCCGTTAACACGGCTCCTCTTTGTGCTTTTTACTCGTCTCGCACCGTTTTTTCGATGTCCGGTGGCGCGACGTAATGGTATTGTGACTTTTACGCCTTGAAGCGGCGGAGCCGCAGGGCGTTTGTGACGACGCAGACGGAGGAAATGCTCATCGCCAGCGCGCCGACCATCGGCGGGAGGCTGAACCCAATCGGCGCCAGCACCCCGGCGGCGAGCGGAATACAGATTGTGTTGTAAATCAGTGCCCAAAACAGGTTTTCATGGATATTGCGCACGGTCGCGCGTCCGAGACGAATGGCGGTCGGGACGGAGGTGAGCGTGTCACGGCGCAGGACGACGTCCGCACTTTCGATGGCGACGTCCGTCCCGGTGCCGACGGCGATGCCGATGTCCGCGCTCACGAGGGCGAGTGCGTCATTCACGCCGTCGCCTACCATGGCGATCTTTTCACCGGCGCCCTTTTCCGCTTCGATACGCTCCGACTTGTCGGCGGGGAGGAGCCCCGCTGCGTAGCCGTCGATACCGGCACCCAAGGCGATGTGCTTCGTGACGATTTCATGGTCGCCCGTGAGCATGAGGGTCTTGACCCCGATTTTGTGCAGTTCGGAAATGGCTTCACGGCTGTCCTCGCGGATGCCGTCTGCGACGGCGAGGAGCCCGATACACTCGGCCCCGCGGCATACATAAGTGATGGTGGAGCCGCTCTCGAGCAGTGCTTTGACTTCGCTCTCCGGAAAGGGGGATTCAATTTCCAGATCTTCGAGCAGCGCCCGGTTGCCGGCGAAACATTTGACGCCGTTTACTTTGGCGTAGACGCCGCGCCCCTCCATGGCGGAGAAGCCGACGGCTTCCGGCGTTTCGCCTTCTCCGAGCCCCGCGCAGATCGCTTTCGCAATCGGGTGCCCGGACGGCGTTTCGAGTGCACGGGCAAGCGCGTGGAACACCTCTTCGTCGGCGTCGGGGGCGGTGAGGGCGGCGGTCAGGCGCATTTTGCCCTCCGTGACCGTGCCGGTCTTGTCGAGTGCGACGGTCGTGATACGACCGAGGGATTCCAGCGCCGCGGCGCTCTTGATGAGAATTCCCATTTCGGCGGCGCGCCCGGTAGCGGTCATGATAGCGGTCGGCGTCGCGAGCCCCAGGGCACACGGGCAAGAAATGACGAGGACGGCAATCGCGTGCGAGAGTGCGTCCGTGAAGGTGTAGTGGTCGCTGACCCCGGCGACGATGCTCCAGACGCCGAGCGTCACGAGCGCGATGCCGAGGACGGCGGGGACGAAGACGGCGCTGACCTTGTCCGCGATGCGCGCGAGCGGTGCCTTGGAGGCGACGGCACCGGCGACCATGCGAATGGTCTGCGAGAGCGAAGTTTCCTCACCCACGCGGTCGGCTTTCAGCGTGACGGAGCCGGAGGTGAGAATACAGCCGCAGAGCACGGTGTCGCCCGCCTGTTTGTCGACCGGCAGGCTCTCGCCCGTGAGCGTGGATTCATCGACCGCGCCGGTGCCCGTGAGGACGGTACCGTCGACGGGGGTTCGCTCCCCGGCGCGCAGAATCACCGTGTTGCCGACGACGACTTCCCGGAGCGGGAGCGTCACTTCTTTCCCGTCGCGAAGGACGTTTGCGGTCTCTGGCGCGAGCGATGCGAGCGCACGGACGGCGGCGGCGGTCTTGTCCTTTTGCCGCCCCTCGAGTGTTTTACCGAGCGTGACGAGAATCAGAATCATTGCGGCAGTCTCTGCGAAGACGTGCGGCGTCGACATACTGTGATGAGAGGCGTGTCCGCCCGCGATCAGCATCACCAGTACGCCGGCAGTTTGCAGGATTGCGGCGGCAGAGCCGAGAGCAATCAGCGTGTCCATATTCGGCGCACGGTGGAAGAGCGACGCGAAGCCGCCCTTAAAATAGCGGTAGTTGATGCCCGCTACAATCAGCGCGAGGACGAGCTGCACGCTGACGTTCAGGATTGGGCTTTCCCGGAGCGCGGGCGGAATCGGCGCGTTTGCCCACAGCATCGGCATCATGCCGAGCCAGAGGAGCGGCAGACCGAAGAGGAGCGAAAGCCACAGACGTCGCCACGAGGTTTTTTCCGGCGGCGGGAGCGCGACCCCCGCGGCGGTCGCCTCGATGACGGAGGCGGAGTAGCCGGCGTGCTTGACTGCCGCGATGATGTCCTCGGTGGGGCACTCGTGCTCGACGACCATGGTGCCGGTGAGCAGACTCACCGACGCGCGCGAGACGCCCGCTAGGTGAGAGACGGCGCCCTCGACGTGCGCGGAGCAGGCAGCGCAGCTCATGCCTTTGACGCGAAAATCCGTTTTCATCACAAATTTCCTTTTTCCGTTTTCTTTAGTATCGCGGTGGCTGTATCGACTATACACCCCGCCTTTAACACGGCTAGTGTATCATGTATTTCCTATAATTGCAATAGGAATTTAAGAAAATTATTTGTAAACACGCGTGATACGTGTACCGAGGGAAGTCAGGAGTTCGTAGGGAATCGCCCCGAGCCTCTCCGCCCAGTCGCAGAGCCGCGCGCCCGGGATATTTCCGAAGAGGCAGACGCTGTCGCCGACGGCGCCGCCGACGTCCGTGAGGTCGATGAGCGTCTGATCCATACACACCCGCCCGACGACGGGCGCGAGTGCGCCTCCCACCGATACCATGCACCTGTGCGCTCCCGCGAGCCGCGCAATCCCGTCCCCGTAGCCGAGCGGGAGAATGCCGATCTTCGAGGGGCGGCGCGTGACAAATGTGCCGCCGTACCCGATGGGGAAGCCCGCCGGCAGTTCTTTGACGGAGACGAGCGGCGCCCGCAGGGTGAGAATCGGCATGAGCGTTGCCATTGTCGGCGGAAAAGTGTCTTTGCGTGCGGGTGCCGTTTCTTTGATGCCTTTTTCCGTTGCCACGGGTCTCTCCGCGGCATTGTAGCCATAGAGCGCCAGCCCTGCCCGTACCATGTCGAACGCCCCGTCAGGGTAGCAGAGCAGTCCCGCGGAGTTCGCCGCGTGGCGCAGGAGCCGCCGCCCGAGCACGCCTTCGACCGCCGTGACAGCCTCCCGGAATGCATGGAGTTGCCGCTCCGTTGCCTCCCGCCCTGCCGCTCCCTCGTCGGCGTACGCAAGGTGGGTGTAGATACCCGTGATGCGGAGCGCGGTGAGCGCCTCGATGATACCCGCCGCTTCGGCGGCGTCTTCCGGGAGGAATCCCAACCGCCCCATACCCGTGTCGATTTTGAGGTGGACGTCAATTTGCCCGCCGCGTGCCTCTGCCGCGAGTGCCTCTGCCTGCGCTCGGTCGTAGACGGTCAGCGTCAGATGTTCGCACGCCGCCCGTGCGGCAAAGGCGGGCGGCACGTATCCGAGGAGGAGGATTGGCGTGCGGATGCCCGCGCGTCGGAGCGCGAGTGCCTCGTCCGCCGTTGCCACCGCGAGATAGTCCGCGCCGAGCCGCTCGTAAAGCGTTCCGAGGACGGCGGCGCCGTGCCCGTAGGCGTTCGCCTTGACGACACAACAGAATTTTGCCTTGGTTCTCGCGCGCAGCGTCAGATAATTCCACGCCGCCGCGTCGAGTGAAATCTCCGCGACGGCGCCCGTCAATCGTTTTTCTTTCATGTCCACCCCTCCATATCCACAGGATATGCGGGGCGTTCGCCTGCCGTCCGCCGCACACGACGATGCTGCACGCGTTTTGCAGGTCGTGACGATGTAGGGAAAGTACGCGGTGACGCGACACACGGCTATACACACATTTCTGCTGGTCTGTTACTTGCGCCGCCCGTCGCCCGTGTGGTTTCACCCACGTGTTCATATAAAGTGCCCATATAAACCCCCGGCGCGCTTCGCCCGGGAAAAATCCCATCTCCCACGTCGCCAAGCCCGGACAAACGCACAACGCGGGCACACAGGCAAAAAATCCCCGCCGACCGGAGAGGGCGGCGGGGATTTGGTATTACAGCACTTGCTGATCGTTGATGACGAGGCGGAAGCGGATCCCGAGTTTTTCCGCCGCCTTACGCGACATGACCATGCGGGTGAGGAAGATCTCGAAATAGTCCATGACGGAACTGATAGCGGTGTCGATTGTAAGGCGGAGCGTGATCTCGCTGTTATCGCCGGAGAGCGTCAAGAGCGACCCCTCGACGGAGTAGTTGACGCGGTCGTGAATATCGAAAGCGGCAATATCGCGGTTGCGTACGCGGGAGCGCCGCACGTCCGTCTTGTCGGCGAGGATGAGCGCCGCGCTGACAGCGTTGACGGGGACACCGGTGCCCTCGTCATGGTTGCCGATAGCGGTCACGACGGTGGCGACTTCGGTGGCGTCCATACCCAGTTCGTTGAGAATGCGGAAAGCGATGAGCGCTCCGGTCTCCGCGTGGTTCACGCGGTTGACGAGGTTGCCGATATCGTGCAGATATCCGGCGATGCGCGCGAGTTCGACGGTGCGCTCATCGTACCCGAGCGCGGTTAAGATCATCGCGGCAGTTTCCGCCGCTTTCATCACATGGGCGTACCCGTGGTCGGTGTATCCCATGGCCGCCATGGTCGCGTCCGCCGATTCAATATAGGTGTTGACGGTTTTGTTTGCCCGCAGGCTCTCGTATGTCACCATGAAAAAGTCCTTTCCGCTGACGAGGGAACGACTTTGCCGTTCGTCCCGCGCGTTCTGTATTGATATCAGTGTTACATTTTACGGTCTTACTATAACAAAACAAAAGAGGGAATGCAATGTTTTTTACATATGTTTTACCTCGAAGAGCTTTGCTTGCCCCCGCCCGCCGCAATCACATTCCGCGAGTGCGCTTTTTCCTCCGAAAATATCAAAAAAACTGTTGACATTTTGCTTTTGCTATGCTATACTCATCAAGTCAGCAAACGAATATGGGGGAATTCCCGAGCGGCCAAAGGGGGCAGACTGTAAATCTGTTGTCCATGACTTCGCTGGTTCGAATCCAGCTTCCCCCACCAGATTGATTACACGATTCCGCGCGTTCGAGTCTTTCAACGACCAACTGTGCGGGATAATGAATAAAAAACGGAGAGTTACTTCCGAGTGGGAAGTGGCTTTCCGTTTCTGTTTTTGCTTTTCGAATAGCCGTATGTGGCATGGAATGAAATTTCCTTGCCGAGAAACAGCAATTAAGGCACTCTCCTACGCAAAAGATGCCACTTTGCGGACATATAATACTCTAGAATGCATTTTACTCGGTCGCCGTCCGGTTCAGCCGTCACGGAACTTCCCGAAAAACCTGCAGTTCTCCGTGCTTTTCTTTGACAGTGAAATCCGGGTCGCATTTCAGGCACTCCGCGTGCGATTCAGCCTGATAAACCCGAGAGCGAATTTGCAAGTTTGATAGGCTGACCTTGCCGCCTCCGAACCCCCGCCATCTGTTCATCACCCAGACGATGCAAAACTGAAAAAGAATAAATATTCATAATATAAGAAAATTATACATTTTTCGAGGAGTTTCGGTGACGGTTTATAAGGTCGATACCATGGCGGCGGTGACGGTTTTTGCAACCGGTCGACCGCTCGTTCCGATATGCTTCTCCATTGGTTCATCATCGGTTCGAGGTGTCCGCCGATTATATACAGCGGTTTGTCCGCACCCTGGGGAACCTTTTTTATGATAAAATAACCAAAAACGGACCGACTGCGGGCTCTGTTTGTGTAATAGTGGATAAATTTGAATTTTTTTGCTAAAATTCTTGCATTTGTGATGAATTCGTGAGATAATATGCCTAATTTTATATAGGAGAAAAAAACCATGCGTCACTATCAGAAAAGTCTGGTCAGCGCGTTTCTGCTGATCGTTCTTTGTGTTTCACTGTTTTTGCTGGCGGCGTGCGACAAAGGCGGGGACGTTAACCCCACCCCTAAGCCCGACGATCAGACAAAGACGGACTATGGAATCGACAACGTCTACTTCATGACGGAGGGAGACGACGAATACCTGTTCACCATTACAGGGAATGCGTTCATGCTCTCCGGTCTGAACGGAGACCAAAGCGGTACTTTCACCTATGAAAACGGCGTTCTGACGCTCAAGTTCAAGGAGGGAGACAGTACGACTGCTTCCGCCACGATTGAGGACGGCGTCCTGACGCTTACATACAATGGAAGCACCTACAGAATGCTGCAGCGCAGCAAGTTCACCGTTACCTATGATGTGGACGGCGGCAGTGCGGTCGCGTCTCAGCAGGTGCTGAACGGCGAGTACGCAACCAAACCGCAGGATCCGAAAAAGGACGGTTGTGCCTTCATTGGCTGGTACACCGATAAGGACTACACGAGTGCTTTCGTGTTCGACAGTATCGCCATTAAGAAGGATACCACGGTTTACGCGCGCTTTGAGCAACTGATTGGCAAGTCCGAATACACGGCGACCCTTGTGGGCGGCGACGTCAACTACGCGCCCGTCAAGACCGTGAACGGCGTACTGTACAATCTGCCGACGCCCGCCGCCAAAGACGGTGCGGCATTTATCGGTTGGTGGATGAGCGACTATCAGAAACCGGACAAACTGACCGCACAGTATGAGGGGCAGGCACTCACGCAGGACGTGATCCTGTATGCTCGCTACGAGGATACGGACGGTGCGCCTGTGATTTCCGTGACGTCGACGGGGGTCAGTTGGAACTCGCTCGGTACGAACATTGCGTACCATGTGACCGTCCAACTGGACGATACCGTTGTCAAATCGACGGATGTCAATGCGACGCGCTACGCATTTGACTTTTCCGCGGCGACTGCCGGTGATTATACGGTAACGGTGTCCGGCAACGGCAAGACCGCGACGGCGTACTATCGCAACAAGGGGCTGGATCGCGTATCCAATTTCCGCGTGGTGTCCTCCGGTATCCTGGTGTTTGACCCGGTCGCAAATGCCGAAAGTTATGTGATTACCGCCGTCTGCGGCAATCCGAACCATAAGCATATCGCCGTCAATAACGGCAGCTCGACCAACTATATTTTCGCCAACTGCGATATGCCGCAGAACGGTATCACTTTCATCGTCACGGCGAAAGCAAAAGGCTATCTTGATTCGTCAAGCACCTACATCTTCTACCAGGGGCTCGCCACTGTGAGCGGGGTCGAAGTGAATAATGAGAAAATCACATGGAACCCGGTGGAAAATGCGATGGGCTACCTCGTCAGCCTCTCGAAGGACGGCGAAACCTATACGGACTACTATGTCACGAGCGGCACGTCTTATGACATCACCGGCGTTGCGGCAGGGCTTCTCTACGTCAAGGTGAAGCCTGTCAGCACCGGCTATTATGCGGCGCCTGCAGACGCGGTGAGTTTTGAAAAGACGGTTCTCGCCCGTCCGAGCGGCGTAACCCTCTCCGGCACCAAACTGGTCTGGAACGCGGTGGTAGGGGCAACCTCCTACAAGGTCACGATTAATGGTACCGTATACGAGGCATCGGAAGCCGCCTTTGTGATGAGCAGCGACGTTCTCACCGACGGCATTGATGCGTATGAAGTGACGGTACAGGCGATTGCGGCAGACGCGCAGAACAATTCGCCCGTGTCCGAGACGGTCACGGTCAACTACGCGACGGTTTCCGATGTGACCTACCGTGACGGCTATCTCTACTGGTCGCCGGTTCTGAACGCCAGCAAGTACATTCTCCGCGTCGGCACGTCCGGGGCTGAGATTGAGGTTCCGGCAACTGCCGCTTTCGCTCCGGTGCCCTTTACCGAGAGCGGGGAAGTGAAGGTCTCTGTCTGCAGTGAGAATGACAACGGTGAGCGTTCCGCATGGGTTTCCACGACGGTGGAGGTCTTTGAAATCCTGTTGGATGTCCGCGGCGGCACGGCGGTCACCAGCCTGTACAAGGCATTCGGCGATAGCCTGACGCTCCCCGAGACCACCCGCGAGGGTTATGATTTCGTCGGCTGGTATCTCGTCCCGAACGGCGTTACCGGCGGCAAGGAATACACGAGCGACAGATTTGACGGCGACGGCGATCTTGTGCTGTACGCCAACTGGTCTGCCAAGAAGTATACCGTCACCCTGAACTCAGGCGAAAACGGCACGGTGGGGACCGATACGGTCATGGTGATTTACGGCAAACTCAATACACTCCCCACGGCGACCTGCACGGACGCGACCAGGACCTTCGTCGGCTGGTTCTCCGAGCCGAACGGTGCCGGTACCCGTTATTTCGACGACAAGGGCGAAGCACTCTTCAAGTGGAATAACGCCAATGACAACGTCACGTTGTATGCACACTATGCGGAGATTCTGTCCTATAAGGAGATTGACAACGGTAAGGCGTACTCTGTCTCCAAGGGACCCTTTGGCATCGGTAACCTGACCGAGATTACCATTCCCGCTACCTACAACGGCAAACCCGTGACGACCATCGAGGCTTCCGCGTTTATTTCCTGCAACACCCTGCAGGTCATCAATATCCCGAACACCATCGAGAGCATCAACACCGGTCTCGACGGCAAAACGGCTTCCTGCTTCCAGGGGTGCTATAAACTCACGGCTGTCAACATTTACAGGGTGGAGGGCGCAATCGAGCCGAAGTATTTCTCGGTGGACGGTGTCCTGTACTGCACCGAATACGGCGATACTCAGATTCGTTACTGCCCGTATGCCAGGACGGGTATTGTGAAGATTGCCGAGGGGACGACGTCGATTCCGATTGGCGTGTTCAGCAGCATCAAGGTGTCCGAAGTGCAGATTCCGCACACGGTCACTTACATCGGCAGCAATGCGTTCTACGGCAGTTACCTGAAGAAGGTTGTGTTCCTCGCCGCTCCGGAGGGGACTGATGAAGTCCCGCTCAAGATGGAGGATAAGGCGTTCTACTACTGCCGTTCTCTGACGGAAATTACCCTCCCGTCCCGTATCACAGAGTTTACCGCCAACACCCTCACAAGTTGCTACGCACTGACCTCGATTGATATTGTCGGCGAGGGCGGTCTGTACTCTGCGAAGGGTGAGGAGGGCAGAAAGGTCCTCTGCACCGCTGACGGCACGACGCTTATCTTCTGCCCGCAGGGCATGGCAGGTGAGTTCACGATTCCGTCCGGTATTGAAACCATCGGGGAAGATTCCTTCTCCGGTTGCAAAGACCTGAGAAAGGTCATCATTCCCGGCTACGTCAAGACCATTGCCAAGAACGCTTTCAACGGCAACTCCGGCATCACGGACGTTGAGATGGAAGAAGAAGGGCAGCCTCTCACCATCTGCGAGGCGGCATTCTACGGTTGCTCCGGCCTGACCAAGATCACGCTCCCTGCACGTCTTGTCAAACTCGAGGTCAATGCGTTCGGCGCGACTTCTTCTCTGGCGGAAGTGACGATTAACGCCATGGGTGCCTCCGCCGGTGAAGGGGAGGAGCCCACAGTCGACTTCGCGGTCGGTGCATTCACGACGACGGACGGCAGAAACTCCTATGTGACCGACGTCACGCTCGGCGACAATGTCCCGTACTTTGATATCCCCGGCGTGATCGGCAAGAAACTCCAGAATATCTATGTTTCCGATACCAACCCCAACTACTCCTCGGTAGACGGCGTTCTGTTCGATAAGGCGGTCACTAAGGTGGCGTTCTATCCGATTGAGCGTGTCGGCGACTATGCACTGCCGGAGACGGTGATTGAGATCGGCGCTGGTGCTTTCCAGGGCAGAACCGAGCTGACCGGCATCACGATCGGCAAGAACGTGAAGTCCATCGGTGCCAATGCCTTTGAGGGTTGTGTAAAGTTAGCGTCCGTCACCTTTACGGACGGCGGCACGGCAGAACTCTCGATCGGGGACTACGCGTTCAAAGAATGTAAGGTCCTGGCGACGCTCAATCTCCCCACCAGCCTGCGGACCATCGGTGCTTACGCGTTTCAGAACTGTACTATTTTGACGGCCGTGAAGATTCCCGAAGGGGTGACCCGGATCGGGGAAGGCGCCTTTGTCTACTGTAGAGATCTTGAGACTGTATCTCTGCCTTCCACTCTGAAGGAAATTCAGATGGCGACCAAGAAAACAGTTACCCTCGATGATGTGGGGTCCTGTAACATCTTCCGTGGTTGCCCTAGCCTTACCACCATCACGGTGCCGGATGGTGCCCATTATTTCGGTACGATTGACAATATCCTGTACCAGAAGGCGGCAAAGACCGTGACGGACGACGGTGAAGAATCCACCGTTTATGTGGAAGTGTCGCTGTTGTTCTGCCCGCAGAAGAAGGCAGGCTCCCCTACGGTGACCATCCCCGGTACCGTAACGACGGTCAAGACATGGGCATTCTTCTCCGCTACGACGGTCGAGTCCCTTGTATTCGAGGATATGACCGATGCGGACGCGACTTTCACCGTCGAGAGTAATGCGTTCTACGCCAGTGCTCTGACGCAGGTGACGCTCCCGAAGGGGCTGAAAGTCATTGCAAAAGAACTGTTCATGCTCTGCTCCACGCTGGAGACAATCACAATCCCCAGCACGGTGACCAGTATTGAGAACGGTGCCTTCCGTTCCTGCTCCAGCCTGACGAACCTGATCTTTGCCGCGCCCGGCAAGGACGATAAAGTGGTTCCGCTGGTCATCGAGGACGCTGCATCTTGTGATAAGTCGCCCTTCTATGGCTGCACGAGACTCACGAATATCGTATTCCCCGAAAGAATGACGGTGCTCGGTGACTATGCTTTCAGCGGTAAAATGGCTAGTGAGTATGATAGCTCGGACATCGTTCACGCCATCAAGTCCGTGACGTTCCCCTCCACGCTCGAGCGCATCGGGCAGTACGCTTTCTACCTGGCGCGTAACCTGACCTCGGTGACTTTCGCGGATAAAACGGTATTGAAAGACGGCACGTCTCCCGCAATCGGCAACTATGCTTTCAATAACTGCAAGGCGCTCGTGAGCATTTCTTTGCCGGCGGTCGACACCGATAAGCCGTATTCAATCGGCGAATATGCCTTCAGCAGAACGGGTCTGACGTCGGTCACCATTCCTGCCGGGGTCGGCTCTCTCGGTAAAATGTGCTTCTATTGGGACGAGGACCTGACCTCCGTTACTTTCCTTGACGGAGCGAAGCCTACGTTCGGCGATTTCGTGTTTGATTCCTGCTACGCTCTCCCGAGTATCACGATTCCCGAAGGTACGACAGGAATCAGCTCCAGCATGTTTAAGAACTGCAAGTTGCTGACCACGATTACCATTCCTTCGACGGTGACGTCCATCGGCGGCAGCGCGTTCTCCGACTGTAAAGCGCTGAAGACAATTGTTTTCTCGACCTATGAGAACGACGGGAAGGCGTATTCCCGCATCACCAGCATCGGTGACAACGCTTTCACCTCAACGGCGCTGACCTCGTTCGCCTTCCCGACGCTGGAGACCGGCACGCTGTCGCTGGGCAAGAGCCTCTTTACAGGCTGCACGCAGCTCACGTCGGTGACGCTCTCGAAGTCGGTCGGCTCGATTGACGGCGTGCTCACCGGGTGCTCCTCGATCACGAGTTTCACGGTTGATTCCGAGAACCAGAACTTCTCCGCAGTGGAGGGCGACCCGATTCTGTACAATAAGGATCAGACCGCCTACCGTTACATCGTCGGGCTCCTGCTCGGTGAATTCCGCATCAGTGATAAAATCGAGGAAATCGGATCGAGTGTCTTTGAGAACCAGATTGCACTGACCAAACTGATTATCCCCGCCAATGTGAAGACCATCGGTGACGGTGCATTCAGAGGCTGTGCTCTGCTGGAGACCGTGGTGTTTGAGCATAGCGAGGAGAAACCGAGTCAGCTTTCCACGCTCGGCAAGGAACTGTTCAAGAACTGTTATGAACTCATCAGTGTGACGCTGCCGGGTAACATGACCGTTCTGCCCGAGTCGATGTTCTACAATTGCTATAAACTCCCGACCGTTACGCTCCCCGATACGCTGACCACCATCAGTAAGAATGCTTTCTACGGCTCCGGTCTCGCAACAATTACAATCCCTGCCAAGGTGGCGACAATCGGCGATAGCGCTTTCTATGGCTCTACGAGCGGTGGTTTGCTCACGACCGTGAACTTCGCCACGTTGTCGGACGGTTCGACGGCCCTCACGACAATCGGCAACAGTGCCTTTAAGTACCAGGCACTGGAGTCGATTACGTTGCCGAAGTCGCTGACGTCGCTCGGTACCGATGTCTTCTACAACTGCAAGGAACTCGTCAGTGCTTCACTTGAGAATACGGCGCTCACCGTGATTCCCAAGAATACTTTCTATAACTGCACGAGCCTGACCACCGTCAAGCTGCCTGCCGGTTTGACTGCCATCGGTGCTGCGTCTTACAGCGGAGCCAATGCGTTCAGTGGCTGTACATCGCTGAAGGAAATCACGCTGCCGGATACGGTGACGGTCATCGGTAATTCCGCATTCACCGGTTGTACCTCGCTCGAGACGGTCAACATTTCCGCCAGTTCCGGCTTGATAACCATCGGTACGTATGCGTTCCAGAACTGTGAATCCCTGAAGTCTATCTCTCTGCCCGCCAGCATCGCAACAATCGGCACAACGACATTCAAAGGCTGTAAAGCCCTGACGACGTTCACGATTGCAAGCGGCGCCAAGGCTCTGACAAAGATTGACACCAGTCTCTTTGAGGGGTGCGAATCGCTAACCTCTATCGCAATTCCGGACAGCGTGACCTCGCTCGGCAAGAACGCCTTCCTGGGCTGCGCCGCGCTGAAGTCCGTGACTTTCGGCAGCGGTTCCAAGTTGGATACGATTCTTGCCTCCTGCTTCGAGAAATCCGGTCTGGAATCCATCACGATTCCGAAGGGCGTGACCGTCCTCGGTACTTCCAAGACCGCGGGGGCTGCCACCTCTTCTGCAAAGCAGTTCCTGGATTGCGTCAATCTTAAGAGCGTTACTTTCGCGGGGAACATCAAACTGCTCGGCGGTTATGTCTTTCAGAACTGCTCGTCGCTGACGTCCGTCAGTTTCCCGGCGTCCGTTACCCAGATTGGTAACTACTGCTTCGACGGATGCACGCAACTCGCCACTGCCACCTTTGCCTCCGGCGCCTCCGCGCTGACGATTGGCACCTACGCATTCCGGAACACCGGTCTCACTGCATTCGAGGTTCCCGCCAGAGCCACGTCGCTTGGTAAGTATGCACTCAGCGGTAGCGAAAGCCTTGCCACTGTGACCTTTGAGACGAGAACAAAGGCGCTGTCGCTCGGCGATAGCATCTTTGAGAACTGCACCGCATTGACGTCGGTCGCATTGCCGGACACGGTCACTGCCATCTCGGCGAGTACCTTCTACGGCTGCGAGAAACTTGCGACCCTGACGATGACCCAGGTGACCTCTATCGGTGAC
Source organism: Akkermansia muciniphila (assembly GCA_963611795.1). Taxonomy (GTDB): domain Bacteria; phylum Bacillota; class Clostridia; order Oscillospirales; family CAG-272; genus UBA1740. The sequence goes on from CAVDSZ010000007.1 coordinate 63,938, forward strand.
AGCGCGTTCAGAGATTGCTCCGCACTGACGGAAATTGCGCTCCCCGAGTCGTTGACAAGTATTTCCACCAATGCCTTTATGGGCGCGGGGCTGACCTCCGTCACGATCCCGAAAAACTGTACGAGCATCGGCAATAACGCCTTTGGCTACTGCCGTTCTCTGATGAATTTCAGCGTGGCAGAAGGGAATACCACTTTCACCACATTCGACATCACCGAGAATGAGACGGTCCTCCTGAAACTCGGAGCCGAAGAGGGCGATCCGTCCACCATCATTGCCGCACCGGCTACAGTCACCGATACCGTCACGTGGCCGGAGAACTGCACCATCGGCGGTTACGCGCTGAACGGTATGATGACGACGATGACCTCGCTCGTGATTCCTGAAGGTGTGACCGAGATCCCGGATTACGCGTTCATCGGCTCCAGTCTGGAATCCGTGACGCTCCCCTCTACGCTGACGAAGATCGGCAAGGGCGCCTTCAGCGGCTCCAAACTCAAGAGCATCACGATTCCGGCGGCAGTGACCGAATTTGGCGGCTCCGCATTCAAGAACTGCACGAGCCTGACGACCATCACCTTTGAGGGTGAATCGCAACTGACCACGCTCGGCACATATGTCTTTGCCGGTAGCGGTTTGACGAGTATCACGCTCCCCGCAGGTGTGACCAACCTCTACAAGGAATACTCCGCTTCGTATACTTTCGCGGATTGTGCGTCGCTGACTTCCGTGACCTTCCTCGGGGAGATTACCGAACTGAACGGCTACGCTTTCCAGAACTGCACGGCACTGCAGAGTTTCACGATTCCGTCTACCGTGAAGGTACTCGGCAATTATCTGTTCGCCGGCAGCGGTCTGACGAGTATCACGATCCCCGGTACGCTGGAGAGAATGTACATTGCTTCGAAGTATACGCAGACCAGCGCCGGCTATACTTTCCAGGATTGCACTGCCCTGAAGACGGTCGTCATTGAAAACGGCTTTAAGTACCTCAACGGCGCATCGTTCAAGGGGTGCACCGCGCTGACGAGTGTCACGTTCCCCGCGAGCGTTACCGTGGTCGGTGCCAACGCCTTTGAGGACTGTACCGCGCTGACGGCAATCAGTTTCCCGAAGGACATGGAAGCCAGTATCGGTGGCTCTGCATTCAAGAATTGCACCTTGCTTTCCGGCGTGACCTTTGCCGCCGGGTCGAAGATTACCAGCATCGGCTCAGAGGCATTTGTCGGCACGGCGCTGACCTCCATTGAGATTCCGGCATCCGTGACCACAATCGGCGCAAGTGCCTTTGCGGGTTGCACGACGCTGACCTCCGTGACTTTTGCCACCGATTCGCAGGTGAATAGCATCGGTGCCAGTGCCTTCAAGGGAACCGGACTGACCTCTATCACCCTGCCGGAGAATGTCGAAACGCTGACGCTCGGCGCAAGCCTCTTTGAGGGGTGTGCAAACCTCACCAGCGTCACGCTCGGCAAGTCCGTCAAGGCAATCAGTGTCACGATGTTCTTAAACTGCACGTCGCTTGCCTCCCTGACGATTCCTGCCAACGTGACCACACTCGGGAATGAAGCATTCAGGGGTTCGGGACTTACCTCGATTACGATCCCCGCGACGGTGACCAAATACGGCAATTCGATGTTCAAGGAGTGTCTCAAGCTGGCAACCGTTGTGTACGAGGACGGCTGCACGAGAATCGAAAGTTCGACTTTCACCGGTTGCACCGCGCTCACTTCCGTGACACTGCCCGATACGATGACGTACATTGGTATGAACGCCTTCGAGGGGTGCACGTCGCTGTCCGTGATTGAGATTCCGGCGTCCGTTGTCAACCTGTATAAAGGCGTGTTCAAGGGGTGGACTGCCGAACAGACCATTCGTGTCAAGGCGCCCAAGACCATCTGCGCCGGCTGGACCTACGGCCTTAATAGCAGTTGGGACGAAGACTGCCTGGCGACAATCATCTGGGACTACGGCACGACGCCCACGACGACTACGAACGACTGATTTTGACTCCAAAAACGATATCGTGTTTTTCGTCCCCTGCCGGAGACCCGGCAGGGGGCGTTTTTCGATTCGGGCAGGGACGTCCGAGATGTTTTAGAAATGAAGCACGATTTTTCACAAAAAAGACGCAAAATGGGCGATAAATGCAACAAAAAATGTTTACAAGTCTGGAGGAAAGTGCTATATTATAATATACATATAATAAGCAGAACTGTGGAAATGTTTTTTCGCCGAAAAGCGTGGAACCGTATCGAAAATGAAACGCGGGAGGATTCTTATGAGCAAGCAGAAACGAACAGACACATCGGTATCGGAAGCCGAAAATTTGCTTTCGCAATACCGCACCCGCCTTGCAACAGAGGGCTGGATTAAGTCCGCGCTTTGCGGTCTGACCGTCGCTTTCGTGCTGAATATCATCTATACGTTTGTCTGCCTCCTGTTCGGCATTAAGGTGTATTGGGTCAGCGCCATTCTCATTGTCGCGGGCGCGGCGACCACACCGCTCTTCTATTTCGTGAAATTCAGAAAATCGCTCCGGCAGGTTGCGTCCCGCGTGGATACGCTGGGGCTTGAGGAACGTGTGCTGACGATGGCAGGGCTCGAGGGCGATGACAGTTTTATGGCGCGCCGCCAGAGAGAGGATACCATTCGCGCACTCAAGACCGTGAACGCGTCACTGATTAAGTTGGCGGTCTCCGTTCCGCTGATTGTGATGTGCGCCACGACTTTTGCCGTGAGTGCCACGACGACCACTGTCAATGCGCTGGTGGATCAGCCGCTGCTCGACCTCAGCGGGGAACAAAAAGAAGATGTCTTCTATGATGTGACCTACGAGGTGAAAGGTGAGGGCGGAAGCATTGCCGGTCTTACGGTGCAAAAGGTGAAGGCAGGCTCGGTTGCAAGTCCGGTACAGGCGATTGCCGAGGACGGATATGCGTTCGCCGGTTGGTCGGACGGGTATGAAGAAGTGTTCCGCGCCGACGCAGATGTGACCGGTGAGATTCATGTATTTGCCGTTTTTACATTGATTGACGAGAACGATTTACCCGATCCCGGCGATGAAAGCGAGTCGGAGGGGGATGAAAAGGACGGTTCGAGTAAAGCCGACCAGAGCGGTCAGCAAGCCCCCGGTCAGCCCGATGACCCTGGTGACCCGAGCGACGAAGATCCCGATGACGTCGGAGGCGGCGCCGGCGGTGCCTCCTCGCCGAGCAACAAATACATGGATGGCAAGACCTACTACGGCGATGACTACAGTAACAGCCTCTCCGACGCGCAGGACGCCATGAATTCCAGTACGGATTTGAGCGGCGACCAGTCGGACGTCATCGGCGACTATTTCAACAATATCGCAAAATAATTTAGCATCACCCAAAAAGATAATTTACGGAAAAGGGAATATCAAAATGGTTACAGAAGAAAGCATTCAGCAGTTCAGCGCGCTGTGCGAGCGCATTTTCACCGAGACCCGCAAGGATATGATCGGGCAGGAAGAAGTCGTGAGAAATACGATTATTGCCCTGATTGCAGGCGGTAATATTCTGCTCGAGGGCGTGCCGGGCGTTGGTAAGACCCGACTTGTCCGGACGCTCAGTCGGGTGTTCGATCTTCCTTTTTCGCGTATTCAGTTCACCCCTGACCTGATGCCGGCGGACGTGACCGGTACCAACATCATCACCAAAGATGAAAACGGGAATTCGACCTTTCGCTTTGAGCCGGGCCCGATTTTCGCCAACCTGATTCTCGCGGACGAAATCAACCGTGCCACGCCGAAAACGCAGTCCGCTCTGCTGGAGGCGATGCAGGAGCATACCGTCACCGTCATGGGTGTTTCCCGGAAGATGAAAGAACCCTTCTTCGTCCTCGCAACGCAGAACCCGGTGGAGCAGGACGGTACCTATCCGTTGCCGGAGGCACAGATGGACCGTTTCATGTTCAAGCTTGTGGTGGATAACCCCTCGCTCGAAGATTTGAAAGGCATCGTTACCATGACGCAGAAGACCATGGGCGAGACCGCCGAAGTCGCCTGCAACGCCGAGCAGCTGCTCGAGATGCGCGAGATTGCGAACCAGATTCCCGTCGCCGACGAGGTGCTGGACTTCGCCATGAAGGTGATTGCCGCTACCCAGCCGGACAGCGCGTATGCGTCGGAGGCGGCTAAGAACTACATTCGTCTCGGTTCCTCGCCGCGTGGAGGTCAGGCGCTGATTTCCGCCGCGAAGGTGCTGGCACTGATGAACGGCAGATTCAATGTGTCTTATTCGGATGTCGCTACGCTGGCATTCCCGGTACTGCGCCACCGTATGAAGATGAATTTTGAGGCAATCGCCGAGCGCGTCGCTCCCGACACGGTCATTCGCATGATCGTCGAGGAGGTTGCCAAGAAAAATAAGGTGCATCTCGATGCGAGTGTGTGGAACGCCGCTACGGGAGACAACAGTAAAAACGGATGAAATCTTATTTAAACGACGCATTCTTCAGTCGTCTGGAGGCGCTTGCATTCAATCTCCGCCGGGATCTCGGCGGGTACTTCGGCGGTAAGCATCTGGTCAATACCTATGGGCAGACCGTAGAGTTCGCCGATTACCGGGAGTATATGCTGGGTGATGACATCCGCCGCATTGACTGGAACCTGTACAGCCGTTTCGAGAAGTACTTCATCAAGTTGTTTACCGACGAGCGGCAGATGCAGGTGCAGATTTACATAGACTGCTCCGGCTCTATGGGGAAGGTCAATCCCGACAAGGGCGCGTACGCCATCGGCGTTGCCGCCGCCATGGGGTATCTCGCAATCCATAATATGGACAAGGTGTCTTACCACCTGATTCGCGGGGATAAAGCCGAGAATCCGTTCGGCACCATTGTGGGGAAGACGGCGTTCTTCCGTGCGATGAAGACCTTGGATCAGACCGAATTTGACGGCGATGCGAACATCTCCAAAGCCATCATCGGGAACCCGAATACCGGGACCGGCGACGGACTGACAATCGTCATTTCCGACTTTTTCTCCGGCGAAGACTGGAAAAAGGGAATTGATTATCTCGTCTATAAAAAGAAACAGATTCTGCTGATGCAGGTCTTTTCACCGGACGAGTTGGATCCTACCTACACAGACAGAATCAACCTTATTGACGCGGAGGCGACTGACCTCGCAGATAGCCGGAATATGAAACTCCGCATCAATAAATCCATGCAGCTGGCGTTCCGCGAGGCGGTCACAGCCTTCTATGACGACATCGGTAATTTCTGCAAGAAACGCGGCGCCGGATTCATGGCGCTCGACTGCGAAAAGCCGATTGAGCGGCAACTCTTTTCCGAACTGCTAAAACGAGGTACCGTATCTTGAGATTACTCCTACCACTCGGACTCCTCGCTCTTGTCGGAATTCTTCTTCTTATCTTAATTTATATCATCAAGCCGAATTTCCAGCAAAAGTTGATTTCCAGTACATATATCTGGAAATTGAGTCTAAAATTCAAGAAGCGAAAGATCCCGATCAGCAGGTTGCGTAACATTTTGCTTGTGGCGTGCCAAGTGCTGATTATTACCGCCATCTCGCTGATTCTCTCCAAGACCGTTTGGGTGCTGAAAGAGCAGATTACACAGCCGGAGGTGGTGCTGATTATCGACTCTTCCGCCAGTATGCGGACGGGCGATGAAGTATCCAACCGCTATACTCGCGCGGTGGATGAAGCTATCAAAGAGGCGAATAAGGCCTTTGACCGGGACGGGATTGTTTCCGTCATCGTGGCCGGGGGAGAGAACACATACCTCGCGGAGCGGGCTTATAAGGAAAACAGAGAGCAGGTCATCTCGGCGATGGACGCTCTCCTCGCCGGTGACACGAGTTGCACATACGGATCTGCCGATATGAGTGCCGCGGTGGCAATGACGGATCGCGTGCTGCTGGAAAACCCCGACGCGAAAATCTATCTTTACACCGACTCGACATACGCCGGTCTGTCCGATAATATCAGTCTTGTTAATGTTGCGGAAGAGACGGAATGGAATGCCGCCATTCTTGATGCGACCGCCACATATGAGGACAACTATTACACTTTCCGTGTCGAGGTGGCTTGCTACGGCAGAGACAAGGATCTGACGTTGAGACTGACGGTCAACGGTGCCAACGCCGAGAGCAGTGAAGACACCGCTGCCGGAGACCGGTTGTGGACGGTGACCGTCCCCTGCATGAATGACGGAGTCTATACGGCAATCTTCAAATATGTGCCGGTGGAGGAGGAACAGGCATTCCTCGATACGCTGGACGATACGACGGTTTTCTATAATATCCCGGTCGGTGCCACCGAGGGGCAGGACGAGCGCGTCTATGCATACCAGTCAGTTTTCGTCACCATCGACGAGCGGGATTCCATGCCGCAGGACAATGCTTTCAGCCTTTATGGCGGACTGAAAGAGACCGTTAAGATTCAGTATTACAGTTTTGGGACAGACCCGAAAACGGGCGTTTCCCTCGGTCCGAACATTTTCTTCCAGCAGGCTTTGGCGGCGGTTCAGAAGATTTATGCCGATCGCTGGAATATCGAAATCACGGAAGTCAAGAAGGGCAATCCGTACGCGACGGAAGGATTCGATTTCTACATCTTTGAACATGAGATGCCGGCGAAACTTCCCACAGACGGCGTTGTTCTCCTCGCGGATCCGATGTCCGCACCGGCGGATGCGGGCTTTGAGGTGGAAGGCTATATTGACCGTAACGGGCAAAGTGTTTTCCTCGCGTCCGAAACGCTGCACCCGATTCTCAGCGGAATGACGCCGACCAATATTTCGGTCAGCCGCTACACCCAGCTGAAAGTTAAGGATACGGCGTATACCTGTCTCCTCTCTTACGGCGCAGATCCGCTTCTCCTCGTTAAGAACGGGAAGGAAGCGCGCGTGGCGGTCATGCCCTTTTCGCTACACTATTCCAATCTGCCCCTGCTGGTGGATTTTCCGCTTTTGATTAACAATCTGTTCGGGTACTTTTTCCCGACGACGGTTGACTCGATGGCAATTGAGGCAGGGGAAGATGTTCTGCTCAACTGCCGCGGGGAGGAACTGACGGTCAGCGACGGCGTGAATGAGACGACTTTCAACACATTCCCGGCGAGTATGCGCCTGGATGTCCCCGGCTCCTACACCGTCTCGCAGACAACCTATGCCGGCAAAGATGTCGTAGAAACCATTTATGTGAGAATGCCGCGTGCGGAAAGCAATATTTTCGCGCAGGAGGGTGCAATTCGCAGTCCGTATTACGAGATTGACGAGAGCGACTACTATGCCGATGTGCTGTTGTATATCGCTTGCGCTTTGGTGGCGTTGCTGATGCTGGAATGGTATCTGCAACACCGCGAAAGCAGTCTTTAAGGAGGCGGAACGATGGTACATTTCAAAATTCATTTTTCCTATCCGTTGCTCCTCCTGGTATTCTTGCTCGGGCTTGCAATTACGGCACTTTTGTACTTCCGCCTCTCCAAGAAGTACAGAAAGAACAGGAACCGCGTTACCTCCATTGTGTTGCATCTGATTGTGTTCGCTCTGGCGGTGCTGACCATGGCGGGAACCATGTTTACTTATGAGATCCCGAATAAGGAGAATCAGATCATTCTCCTCGTTGATGTATCCGATACGGAAGAGCAGTCCCGGGAGGTAAGGGATACGTTCGTTAAGACGATCCTCGACATGGGTCAGTACGACGGGTTCAGTATCGGTATTGTGACGTTCGGCTATAACCAGGTCTACGCCGTGGAAATGACGAATAAGATATCGGTCAACGATATGATGAACCGTTATCGGTCGGCAGAACAGCCGGATACGTCGGCGACCGACATCGCCGCCGCACTGACCTATACCGCGAATCTCTTTACTAACCCGGAGGCAGGCAGAATCGTGCTTGTCACGGACGGTAAGGAGACGGACGAAAAGGCATCCTCGGTGATTCGCTCCGTCAGTGCGCGGGGCATCGGCGTGGACGTTGCCAATATCCCCTCAGCCTATGAGGGGAGCGATATGCAATTGGTCGGAGCCGTGCTGCCGGATTACCATGTGTCGCCCGGTGCGGGCTGCGTGGTTGCCGCCACGCTGTATGCGCAGACGGCAGGCGATGTCAAGGTCGAGTTTTTCGACAACGGCAATCTGGTGTCGACACAGGATTTTAAGGCGGCAGTCGGTACGCAAAATGTGACTTTCAACCACACGTTTTCGGGGGCGGGTCTCCACACGCTTTCTTTCCGTCTCTCGACAGAAACGAACGATGTGCTGAAAGAGAACAATACCTACTATACCTATATGAACCTCGAAAACTTTGATAACGTGCTGATTCTTGAGCATAAGAACGGAGAGTCCGATCGGCTGAAGGCACTCCTCACCGAAGGGGAGAGCGCGTACAAAGTGACGGTCAAAAACATCAAGACCGATACGACCGTTCCTACGACAATCGAGGAAATGCGTCAGTACGATCAGGTGATTCTCAACAATATCGCCCGCGCCGATATGCCGGAAGGGTTTGAGGAACTGTTGCAGGAATATGTCAGCGTCTACGGTGGCGGTCTTTTCACCGTCGGTGGCGCCGATGAACTGCCGGGCGTGACAGGGAACGACCGATTTGTTGCCCACGCCTATAATCGCGAGGATATGTGGGGCAGTATCTATCAGGAACTCCTGCCTGTGCAGGCGATTCAATATACGCCTCCGATTGGGCTTATGGTCATCGTGGACCGCTCCGGTTCTATGAGTGAAGTGGACGGTTCGACCGGCAGTACCTATTATGATCTGGCACTGTCCGGCGCGAGAGGGTGTCTTGAGGCGCTCACGGAACGTGACTATTTCGGTCTGATGACACTCGACAGCGACTACGAGACACTTCTGCCGCTGACACCGCGTTCCCAGGACAATAAGATTAAAAAAGCGATTTTCGATGCACAGGAACTGGGGCCGACGGGCGGTACCGTGTTCCCGGACGCAATCGAACGCGCGAGCCGCGCGCTCCTGTCGCTCAACGTGGCGAGACGTCACGTCATCATCGTAACGGATGGTCAGGTCCCCGAGACGCAGGAGAAAGAATACCTCGATTATATCCAGCAGTATCATAAAAATAACGGTATTACCTATTCCGTTGTCGGGATTGGTGTCGCCGAGGGGTCAGATGCCGCGACGCAGATGAAGAAGGCGTGTGATCTCGGTGGGGGCAGACTGTATGCCCTGACGAACGGTACCTCGGTCACAGGTTCCATGCGGGAAGACCTGCGTGTGCCGGACATCAAAGAGGTCAACTACGATACCTATTACCCAACTGTCCGCAATACGCTGTCCACACTTCTGAACGGCATTGCGCTGTCGACGACGGAAGACGGACACCAGACCCCGAAGATGACGGCATCTCTGGACGGTTTCTTCGGCGTCAAAGTCAAGGACGGTGCCGAACTCGTCCTGATGGGCGACTACGACGTGCCCGTATATGCACAATGGAAATACGGAAAAGGGACGGTCGGCAGTTTCATGTGTGACCTGAACGGCACCTGGTCGTCGGACTTCCTGACCGAAACGCCGGAAAACAACGGCTCGGGTCGGCAGTTTATCCGCAATGTGGTCAGTGCTCTGATGCCGACAGAGTCCGTGCGTGAGAATCAGATTACGGTCAACATCGAAACAGATAACTACACGAATCTGCTCAGCGTCTTTTCGCAACTCGGCGACGGCGAACGTATCGTAGGCTATCTGAAGAACATGGCGGACGCCTCCGGCACGTCCCTGTCACTGAGCGAGGTGACGGCGGCGCCGGCGGGGGGGAAGCTCGAGAGCCTCGCCTGCTATGTCACCTCTGCACTCAGTGCCGCCAATAAGTACAGTCGCGCCGGTTTCGTCATTAAGCAGGCGGGCGTCTATGAACTTACTTTGCAGAAGGTGGATGAGGCGGGTAACGTCCTTGCCGAATATACGACATACCGCGCCTTCTCGTACTCCGAAGAATATGATCAGATGGCAGTTCCCACAAACGCGGACCTCGCCGTGTCGCTCACCGCTTTGGCGAAAAACGGTGGTGGCTCTCTGATTGTGAAGAATGAGGATCCGATTGAGGTCTTTGCCAATTTTGTGACCTCGGTGCAGAAATCCTTTGACCCGAGATACCTGTTCATGATCCTTGCGCTGATTCTGTTCCTCGCAGATGTTGCGGTTCGTAAGTTTAAGTTCAAATGGCCGCACGAACTGATACGTGCACATCGCGAAAAGGTCCAGAAGAAGAAAGGAGGATCCGATCAATGAAACGTGTGACAACATTGCTTTGCGTTGCGTTGACGCTGGGGCTCCTTCTTCTCCTGACCGCCTGCGGTCATAAACTGACGGCGCCGGACGATCTCACAGTGGACGATGACCTGAAACTGACATGGACGACGGTTGAATCCGCTCGGTTTTATACGATTGAGATTAAGAATGTCGACAGCGGAGAGACAGTCAATAGCAATTCACGCCTGAATTCCAAGGAGTTGAACGATCTCGAAGTCGGTGATTATGAAATCCGTGTCATGGCGACCGGCGGCGCCGATAACGAGTTGACCTCCACCTGGTCGCGGACGTTGGCTTTCCATCGGGATTATGAATCCGGATGTGTTTACGAACTTTATAACGGAAACAGCGAATACCGGATTCTTCGGGCGGGAAGCGCGCGTGGCGATGTCTTGATTGAAGGGACTTACCGCGGAAAGCCCGTCACCGCCATCGCGGACAATGCATTTAAGGGCAACCCAAGTATTGTAAATGTGGTGATTGGTGAAAACCTGCGTACAATCGGAGAGAACGCGTTCTATAACTGCCCCAAGTTGAATTCCGTTTCTCTGCCGGAGAGCCTGACGTCTCTCGGCAAATCCGCGTTTCAGGGGTGCCGCGCGCTGACGGAGGTCAATCTCCCGTCCGGGCTGACGTCCGTGCCGGAGTTGTGCTTTGCGTATTGCCGCGCGCTCACGTCCGTGACGATCGGCGACCATGTTAAAACGATTGGCAAGTCCGCTTTCTCGGGCGCCGCTTTGACATCGGTCGAGATTCCGGACAGCACGACGACGATTGAGGATAGCGCATTTGCCGAGATGGACGCCCTAACGGAAGTCACAATCGGCAGTGGCGTGACGACCATCGGAAACTACGCTTTCAGCACGAATGAAAAACTCACATCAGTTACTTTTGCCGAAGGTAGTGCGCTTGACAGCATCGGTTACTACTGTTTTCGGAATGACAAACTCTTGACGGAGATTGTCCTCCCTGAGGGGCTTACAGACATCGGCAGTCTGTGTTTTCTTGACTGTGTTGCCCTTGCGTCCGTCAGCATTCCGGACAGCGTGACGCATATCGGCAACGCCGCTTTCAATAACACGCAGGTCTATACAACGTCACCGTCGGATTTCGTGTATGTGGGGCGGTGGCTGGTTGCCGTCAAAAATCGGGATACCTATCAGAAGATTGACACGACCCATATCGTGAACGGTACGGTCGGCATCAGCGACTACTGCTTTTCGCAGGCAAAGACGCTGGAGAGCGTGACGTTGCCTGCCTCTCTGCAGACGGTCGGCAGATATGCGTTCCAGCGGTGTTCCGAACTTGCCGAATTTAAATCCGGCACTTCGCTCCGGTACATTCAGATCGGTGCCTTTTCCGGGTGTGAAAAACTGTATAAGTTGAATCTTACGGAAGGGCTCCTCGACATCGACGACTATGCCTTTTATGGTTGTACGATGCTGGACAACAACTCGCTGAGATCCATCGTGCCGAAGTCCGTACAGCGAATCGGTATCAATGCATTTAAAAATACGCGCCTCTGGGGCAAGCCGGATGAGAATAACATCATCTATGCCGGCACATGGGTCGTCGGCTATAAGGAAGATGCTTCACTCGGCGCTGCGACGCTTTCGGAGAGCGTGACGGGGATTGCAGACTATGCATTCCTGGACTGCGAGACGCTCGTCAATCTCGTCAACCTGAACCAGTGCCGTTACATCGGCGAGGGGGCGTTCTACAACTGCTCCAAGTTGGAATCGGTCGTCCTACATAACCGTGTGACGAATCTGCCCGATTATGTGTTCTACAAATGTGCGAGCCTGTACAATATCAATGTGCCGACCTATCTCGAGCAGATCGGGCGTGCCGCATTCTATAAGTGCGCTTCGCTCGGCGGGACGCTGGACTTCAGCGAAACGCTCGCGTTCCGTTCCATCGGCGCCAATGCGTTCTATCAGTGCACGAACCTTCGCAATGTCAATTTCGGAGAGAACCTGATGGATTTGGGTACCTATGCATTCTATAACTGCACATCGCTGCAGGGGGTGCTGATTCCGGACACGGTGAGGGATATTCCGGACTATGCGTTCGCATTTTGTCCGGCGCTTGAGACCATGACGATTGGTTCCGGTGTGGAGCGCATCGGTGACTATGCCTTTTATAAGTGCCAGGGGCTGACGGAACTCCGCCTGCCGGACGCTTTGAAAGTCATCGGAAACAACGCTTTTTATAAATGTACAGGGATTCAGATACTGGAACTTGGGAAATCCCTCGAGACCATCGGAGATTATGCATTCCTCGGGCTTGATCAGGTGACGGACATGACGTTGCCCGTGACCCTGACGAGCATCGGCAGACACGCATTTAAGGGGCTTGCATCGCTCCGGACGCTGATGATTCCGAAGAGCGTGCGGGATATCCGTATCAATGCATTTTACGGTTGCCGTAACGTGACCTTCTTTGTAGAAGAGGGGACGGACATGAGCGGCTGGAATATCCGGTGGAATTCCTCCAACCGCCCGGCGGTAATCGGCGCGAGACTCTCCGATAACAGCGACTATGTTGCATCGGTTACCGTGGGAGCGGGGACGCTGAAGAACGTGAGAAGTCTTGTGGATACAATCACCCCCATCTCTTCTCCCGAGCGTGCCGGATATGTTTTCGGCGGCTGGGAGCGGCAGGACGGCAGTCTCATCGGCACCGAGGATCTTTCCTCTGAGCCGGAGGGGAGCGAACTCACGGCAGTATGGAACCCGCGCACATAAACGATGTCCCGCTCTGATTCGAGAGGATCGGTTAATTCAGTGATTTAAATTTGGTTAGGAAATGAAAAAATGATGAAAAAGACACATCTGCTCCTGCTGGTAAGCATCCTGATTCTGCTTTGCGGGCTCTTGACCGCCTGCGGCAAGACCGAACAGGTCAATCTTACCATGGTCAACGGCGACGGAAACGAGCAGACCGTCGTGCAGATTAAAAAAGGCGAGACCTATACGCTGACGGATCCGACCCGCGAGGGATATGCCTTCGCCGGTTGGTACATGAATGCAGATTTCTCCGGGGCGCCTGTCACCTCGGTCAAACCGGACGCGGGCATCACCGTTTACGCGAAGTGGAATAAACTCTATGAACTGACACTTGATCCCGACGGCGGTACGCTGTCCACGACGAAAGTGTCGCTCGCCGCCGGGGATTTGATTTCCGAGAAGATCGCCGGTCTAATCCCCGAAAAGGCAGACTGCCGCTTCGGCACCTGGCTCCTGAACGGGGAGCCCCTTTCGGACGACGCCGTGATGGGGAACGAGAATGCCACGCTGGTTGCAAAGTATCAGATTAAGTTCACGGCGGAGATTTTCGCGCAGAACGAGGCACTGGACGGTTATGACCGTGTGTCGGAGTTGTTTGTGGATTACGGGTACATCGGCGACGCCGTGACACCCACCTACACGCTCACCGGCTTTAAGACGGTCACCAAGTCCGACAGTGTGACGAGACTTGTCCTCTCCGGGGATACGTCGAAAAATGTTTTCCGGCTGTATTTTGACCGTCAGAGCTGTACCCTGACCTTTGCCTCCAACTACCCGGACGGCTCCGAGAACACAAGAAAGACGGAATCGCTGATTTATGGCATCAAGACGAAACTGCCGTTCGTGACGTTTGAGAAAGCCGGGTACTACCTGGAGGGCTGGTCGCTGACCCCGAACGGGGAGATGGTCTATTCTTCTCATGTAATGGACGGCAAACTCTACGGTGCGATGACCCCTGAGGTCGAGGAGTTGACGTCTACCGGTAACGTGACACTATACGCCGTGTGGAGCAAGGGTTATACCGACCTCTTCGGCGGTTCGGACATCATGTATGTCTCAAAGGGTGACGAAAAGACCGTTTACCTCTGCCGTGGTGACCGTTATTTCAAGGGTACGCTCATCAACGGCAGAACCATTGCGTTCCCCGGTGCGAATGTACCGGCGGACTTCCCGGATGCCGTACTGAATTTCGACGGTGAAACCTTCCTCTATAAAAAGGGCAGCCGCGCGGAAATCACCGCTACGCTGTATGAGATGGGTGCCGGCAAGGGGCTTAATGAACTGGTCAAACTGATTTTCAACGACGAGAACGGTGTGACCTACTCCGAGAAGGCGAGCGAGGACGCGACTTCGACCGTGGACTCGGAGGGGACTTATGTCTTTGATGATGAAGGCAATCTGGTGACGACTTTCACGTCCGGTCCTCTTGCGGGCAAGACGCTGATTATTGCTGTCGGTACCGTGACGGTCGACAATGTCCGAAAGACGGCTTTCCAGGTTAGAAACGAAGAGGAAATCGCTCTCGGCAAGATTTATCATTTCGTTGTGAAGAACAATGTGCTGGTGGTGGATGCCGATGATGCCGGCAATGCGGTCAAAGACCTCATACTGGACGGTTTCGGTATTGCTACCTACAATACCGGTTCCGGCACCAATACGTTCTACTATACTTACGACGCCGAGAGCCGCACCATTACCCTGATTTCGCAGGGGCAGGTGGCAGGTGTGCTTCGCCTCATGGAGGTGGACGGCATGCTCGGTTACATGATTTACAATGCCTCGAACGATGTGACCTATACCCTCGCGGACGGTTCCACCCTGACGCTGGACGGTATCCAGACCGCGACTTATACGGTGGGGGGCGTTGCACACAGCGGCTACTTTACCGCGGCGAAATCCGCGTTTGGCGGTGTGATTCTTACCTTTACCGAGGACGGCGTGACCTATAAGTTTATGATTACGACCAAGTCGCAGGAGGTACTCGTGGATCCCGATAACCCCGGTAGCGGTACGACCTCGACGACCGTAACTGTTGTCGAAAAGTTGGTTGCCGGGTATGCGGAATATTACTATAAAGATGCCGACGGCACTTACTACGGACCGCTCTTCGTGTTTGAGAGCGAAGACCCCACGAAAGTGACCGTTTACGGCTACAACAAAGAGAAGCAGTATCATAAGATTGCGATCGGTACGCTCTCGACCGACGCGGCGACGGGACTGTACCTGCTCACGGTCAATGAGACCTTCGCCTTGCCGGAGGGCACCACGCCCGTTTTCACAGAGCCGGTGGATTTCTCCAAGGTCAAGACTTGTGTGCTGATGCTGGACTCCGAGCTGACTCAGTACAGCATTCACTTCTGGTTCAATTACAGTGACGGTGTGGAGACCTTTGACAAGACGCAGGCCTTTACCGACAGTAACGGTGGTAAGTTGACGCTGGTGGCGGGCTTCGCCATTTACCAGATCAACGGCAAGAGCGAGATGGGGGTCTGCAAGCAGAACGGCGACGCGCTTACCGTGACTTTTGTGGATCGTACCCTGTACTTCACGCTGGATACCACCGCGATGACGTATACCGTGTCGACCACCACCGCTGCAACGTATGCGGAGGTAGGGAAAGACGGTCAGATTTCCAAAACATATTACCTTATTATTGATCCTGTCAGCGGCGTGACCTATTGCGTCATTACGGTGGACGGCGAAACGCAGACTGTGAACAAGTATCCCGGTACCCTGACGAGAACCGGCGCTACCTCGCTGACCAACTTCACCATCTATCACTTCGACTCTACCGAAAAGGCAGAAGGGACGGATACGCCACTCTATTCGTTCGATTTCATCGAGCGTACCCTGTCAACCGGGAACTACTTCTTCCGCTATGACGAGGCATACGCCGGCACGTTTACCAACCCGACGACGAACGGTGTTTTGAAACTGGACGGGTTCGGGCTTGCCGCCACTTACTCCGACAGTACGGGTCTCTCCCTCATGGGAATGTACCAGAAGAGCGGGAATGACGTGATGATTTCCTATAATAGGGACAGCTACTACTTCCTGCTCTCCGGCGCCTCCTGCGCTTTGCGCGGGGATGAATACGGCAAAGTCTATCTTATGATGGACAATCAGGTATTCGACGGACTGTATGTAGAACTTGACGGTCTCGGTCATGCGACCATCTTCCGTATGGTTCAGAGCGGGGAGACGTATGAGAGAGAAACGGTTGATGAAAACGCTACTTATACGATTTCCGGCGACAGAGCCACCATTACGTATAAGAACGGCGCCGAGACGCATACGATTACGGTTCGTTTAGGCACGGTGACAATCGGCAGCAATACGCGGTACGCCCTGCATACCATTCACGACGAAGTCGTTTATTCGTATGTGAATGAAGAGGATTGGTCGGTCCTGCGCCTGAACGGCGACGGCACCGCCACCAAGTATCTGACGGACGGCGCATTCGAGACGGGTACCTATTCGTTGGTGACCGAGACGCTGCTGTACTATGTCAATGCGAGCGGCACGGAGGCGTATATTTACACCTACGATACCGAGCGCGGTACGGCGACGCCCCGCCACTATGATGCGGTAGCGTACTACACGCCCGAACTTGATTCGCTCCTGTTCTCGCAATACGGGTTTGCGATTTTTAACAACAGCACGAGATACTACTACACGGTGGACGAGAATGGCAACGTCACGCTGTATCACCTCGACGAGACCGCGACCAATAAGAACCGGTACGGTTATGTGGAAGAGAGTTTCGGGACGCTTACCGACACGAAGTCCTATAACGAAAAGACCTACTACAAGAATGACGGCTTTGCCATCAGTTTTGTCCGCGCAGATGCTACGAAGGACTATTACCCGGTACATGTTGATGAGACCAATATGCTACCGACGCTGATGCTGACCTTTGCGCCGACCGGCGACGAGAACTTCTCGGTCAGCGGGACAGTGGTCATCGGCACCGACAGTTATAATTGCACGGTGGTCAGAGAGACGGTGGACGGCGTTTCCAGAATGTACTTTACCGTTGCCACCTTCCGTTTCGATATCACAATCAAGTATCAGGGTGACGGTGTCGGGAGCGATGTCAAGAGCACCTATGCGGTCACCGGGCTGACCAGTATCAATACGATGCCCTCGTACACGTATCTCTACTACCTGTACTACATCTACTCCATGATGGGGTCGCAGTACGCGAGCCAGTTTGAGAACACCTTCGGTACCGTATCGCTCTGCACGGTGTATAAGCAGGACGGCTCTGTCGAAGAGAGTTACATGGATGCGACCTTCGGCAAGAACGCCAATCTGATGGAGAGCGACGGGACGCTGATAGAAAAGCTCGAGCATGTCGCTCTTAACTACCTTGGCAGTGGCTTCTACCGCGTCGCGTTCGAGGGCGGTGACGGGTATCAGTACACGATGATTCTGGTGAGACGCTATATGTCGGTATTCAACACCTACGGCTACAGCGTTTACGCTCTCCTGCGTGAAGAAACGGTGGGGGCGAACGATGGATATGCCGTGACTGTCGACCGCGTTGTGGCGTCCGATGTCGGGCTGTCCACCGGTGCCTACTTCTCCTTCTCTCTGACTAAGGACGGCGAGGAAATCACCGCCTCCAACGTCATTATGAGCAACGGGAAGTTGTACTACATCGTCAGAGATGAAAGCGGAAAAACGTATTACTATCAGTTGACGCTCATCGAGAAGAGTTCCGGTAGCTTAGATGACGGCACCGGTGAGGGTGGGACGACCAACCCCGACGAGACGACGGATGAAGAGAATAAGCCGTTGCCGACCCTTGAGAGTGCGACGGTCACGAAGATTGAGGCAACTACCGTTCGCACGGCGGATGGCAAGAACTACGTGGATATTCTCCCCGAGAATCAGATTCTGCTCATGGTTCTGACGACCGAGCAGGACGGCGAGGAGACAGAGACGGCTGTACTGGTCGCGGAATGCAACTATGACGCCGAAACCGGTGTTTATACATTAAAGACCAGCGATGATAAGACCTACACCGTGTCCGTTACGGACGGTGTCGCGACAATCACCGAAACCACCGAGACGACGACTGAAGCCTGAATCCGGACTGAAGCCTGCATCTTAATTTATCAGACCCTACAGGGCTACCAAACGGTAGCCCTGTTTTCTTTTGCAAAAATGAAAACCACCCAGTAAGCGGGTGGTTTTTATTCGATTGGATTGGTTTAGAAATATCCATATTTTTTACGGTTGAGGAAGAGCATGGTGAGCGAGACAATAAGCGCGAACGCCTCTGCCGCCGTGATTGCCCACCAAATGCCGTCCACTCCGAAGAGCAGCGGCAGGAGCAGTACGGACGCGGACTGAAAGACGAGCGTACGCAGGAACGCAATGAGTGCCGAGACGCCGCCGTTGTTCAGCGCAGTGAAGAAGCCGGAGACATAGATATTGATGCCCGTCAAAAGGAACGAGAACGAGAAGATGCGGAACGCATGGACAGTCAGCGCGTACAGCGTCGCGTCGTAGCCGACAAACAGATGTGCGAGGGGGATTGCCAGTACTTCGGCAAGCCCGGCGAGACAGATTCCGGCGAGCCCCATGAGCAGGAGGCTCTTGCGGAGCAGATTCTTTAGTTCCGCCCGGTTTTCGGCACCGTAGTGATAACCGACAATCGGCGCTGCCCCGACCGAATAGCCCACTTCGAGGGCGACAAAGATGAACTGCACATACATCAGTACGCCATAAGCGGATACGCCGTCCTCGCCGATTCTCTCCATGAGGATCAAGTTATAGAGCATACTGACGAGCGAGGCGGAGATGTTGTCCATCAGCTCCGATGAACCGTTGGCACATACGGCGAAGAGCTGCCGGACTTCGCGTGCGGGGCGGCAGAGTCGTAACAGGCAGGAGGGACGTTCTTTGGCAAAGTAGAGGATGGGGATCAGCCCGCCGACACATTGCCCGATTCCGGTCGCGAGAGCCGCGCCGGCAAGCCCCCAGCGGAAGCCGGCGATAAAGAGGGCGTCAAGCGCTGCGTTGGTACAGCCGGCTGCCACGGTGACGATAAATCCGAGTTTCGGCTTTGCCGCCGCAGCGAAGAAGGACTGAAACATGCTTTGGAGCATGAACGGAATCGTGAAAGCAATGACAATCCTGCCGTAGAGAACGCAGTCCTCAATCATGGCGTCGCTCGCTCCGAGCAGATGCGCAATCGGGCGCGTGCAGGCTACACCGAAACCGGTCAGCAGGACACCGAAGAGGACGGTGAAGAGAATACAGAGGGAAAAGGTGCGGTTTGCCCTCTCGCGGTCGCCTTGCCCGAGGATTTTTGTCACGAGCGCGGTGCCGCCGGTGCCCACCATGAATCCCATACCGCCGAGAATCATAATGAACGGCATGATAAGGTTAATGGCAGCAAAGGGGGTTTTACCGATAAAATTGGAGACGAACAGCCCGTCTACCACCCCGTAGATGGAGGTAAAAATCATCATGGCGGAGGTTGGCAGGACGAACCGAATCAGTTTTCGATAGGTGAAATGATCGGATAATCGTATAGACATAAAATATAATTCGCTTAAAACACAAAACTCTTAAAAAAGGAGTGGACATCAACTTCAAAGAATGACAGTTGCGTGTGGGGCAGATGTCCACCAGAAAAAAGCAACAAAAAAAGAACCCCGCGGCGCTGCCGCGGGGAGTTGGGCGTCAGTCAGCGGATTTCGCGACGATTTCTTCGCCCTTGTAGTAACCGCAGTTCGAGCAAACGCGATGCGTCAGATTGTATTCGCCGCACTTCGGGCATTTCACCATTTCAGGTGCAGCCATTTTGCTGTTGGCGGAACGTCTCTTGTCTCTGCGCGCTTTGGAAACCTTCTTCTTCGGTACTGCCATGGTTAGATCCTCCTATCGTCTTGGGGGAATGACCCCGCATCGTTTATAAAAATTATTCTGTTTCTTCGCTTTGGCCGTTGTCCCGTGCTTCCATCTCTTCGAGGATTGCCTGCAAAGGCGCCCATCTCGGATCCGGCTCTTCTCTGCAGTCACAGTCACCCGTGTTGAGGTCGCGCCCGCATTTCGGACACAGCCCACGACAATCGGGACGACAGAGAATCTTGCGAGGGAACTCGAGTTCGAGCAGCTCGACCAGTTGCTCGTCCATATCGAGGAACCCGTCCTCCACAATGGCGTAGTCGTCGAGCACATCTTCATCGAGCCCGGTGAGCAGATTCTTCGGTGCTACCGTTTTCTCAAGAGAGAAGGAGAACTTGCCGTGTGTCTCAGCGAGACAGCGCGCGCAGGGAGCCGTGTAATCAAGGGACAGATTCAGGCTCATTCGCATATACCCCGCGGTATTGGCGATTTCTCCGTTAACCTCCATTGGAGAAGGAAAACGAACGCCGTACAAACTACTCTTGGGATCCTCCGTCATGGCGGAGTCGAGGACAATCGTGTAGTGTATCGGGAGTACGCGGCATTCTTCCGCGATAAGACCTCTCAAATCCAACTTCACGTTCGTTTCCTCCGTTTGGGAACAGCCGGCGTTGTGGCAAAACCACTTACGCCATGCACACTATTATAACGATTATTTTCAGACTTGTCAAGAAAAACAAACAAAAAATACAAAGAAAATCGCAGAGCGAGGATTGTTTACGCCACTTTCATTGACAAGGCGGGCAATCGTATGCTACAATGACGAAAAAGAGCCGTTTGAACGGCTCGCGTAGAGGTGCCATATTGTCGGATTATGAACGGTATGCCGACTATGATCGCGGGGAGGACGAGGAGCCGCTCGGTCCGCCTCCGTCGCGTTTCAGCGTCGTCATCAAAAGAATACTGAAAACGCTGTTGATTCTGCTGCTCGCCGTCGCCTGCCTGACGATGCTTTTTCGCATGATTGTCTCGGGGTACTATCCCGGGGAAATGAAGCGCCTGTATCGCACGGAGGCGCTCTCTGCGTATGTTGCCGCCACGGGCGTTCAGCCGACGGTCACGACACAGAAGATTCGCGTGCCGTTTGAGAGTGAGATTCTTGAATCGAACGAGATGGAAGAGGCTCAGAACGCCAAGTCGCAGAACGGTTATTTTTACGCGGCGAATCTGCGGGTTGTCCGCGAGGCCGGTTCCGTGCAGTTTTCTCTCCGTATGAACCGGCAGGCGTTGAAGGACATTGCCGCCGCCTACGGCGTCGCGGAGATTACCTCACCGGGGGACGCTTTTACTTTTATCCTGACGGACACAGAAGGGCGGCGGTACGAGCCGACCGTCATTCTGACTGATGAAGCTCTGTTTTATCACTATATTAAACTTTGCTTTGACGGCGTGACCCTTAACGATGTGGCGTGGCTCCGCGTCGAGATGGATGTCAACGGCGCCGACATGACGGCGGAAGAACACCCGAAACTCGCCGTCTGCGTGTACGAGAACCACGAGGAATACGCGTCCTTTGACACCTATCGCTTGTCAAGAAAGGAACAGTTTTAATGCCGGATATACGTTATACGCCCAAACGTAAAAACAAAATTCCCGAGTGGATTCTGACGGTGTGCGCCATTCTGATGATTGCCTCCGTTCTGTTTATCGCTTTCAAAGTAGCACGTCCAATCATCTGGCAAACTTTGTTTCTCCTAGCCGCAGTGGCAGGGATTTGGGTCATTACGCGCTATATGACCATGGGATTTACCTACAAAATCGCCCCTGAGGAAGGTTGTTTCCTTATCATACAGCGGCAGGGCAAGCGTCTGACCTGCCTTTGCAGAATGGATCTTGCGCTCCTGTATCGCGTGCGGAAATACGAGAGCCGCGACGACAATGCCCCGCGCGCGACGCGCTATGTGTATTGCGTTACGCCGTCGCCGAAGGAATCCTATCTGCTCTTTTTCCGCCACGAGGAAAAAACCGTTTCCGTGCGCATCGAGTGCGACGTGGATTTTGCCACACGCCTCGCAGATATTGCCGCCGCAAACGCGTTGGCGGTGCCGGAGTCGGGCGAAACCGACAACTCCGACGAAACGGAAGCACCGTGACTGGACAGAATGCCGAATAACGAGAAAAAGCACCGTGATTCGGTGCTTTTTTTCTTGAAAACTCCGGGCGTCCATGCTATACTGTTTTCGATTAATGCGGGTCATTTCCCGACAAAGGAGAACTGTATGATTTATCGCAAAAACGAAGTAGCCGGTTATTGCCTCGGAGACCTCCAAGAAGGTCCCGTGGCACGTCTTGCAGAAGTCGCGCGTGAAGCGGCGGCGGACGGCATGGTGCTGCTGGAGAACAGCCGTGGGACGCTTCCTCTTTCGGAGGGCGACACCGTATCTGTTTTCGGTCGCGGGCAGACGGAATACTGCAAGAGCGGTACCGGTTCCGGCGGACTTGTGAATGTTACGTATGTGACGAATATTCTCGATAGCCTGCGTGCCGTTTCCGGCATCAAGGTCAACGAGACGCTCGCGGGGATTTACGCAGCGTATATCAAGGAGCACCCGTTCGATAAGGGGCAGGGCTGGGCACTGGAGCCGTGGGCGCAGGAAGAAATGCCGCTCTCCGAAGCGATTGTTCGGGAAGCACGCGCCGAGTCGGAAAAGGCGCTTATCATCATCTGCCGCACCGCCGGGGAGGATAAGGACAATTCCGCTACCCGCGGGAGTTGGTATCTGACCGAGACGGAGGAAGAGATGATTCGTCTTGTGACTGCCGCTTTCAACCAGGTTGCCGTTGTTTTGAACGTCGGTAATATTATGGATATGACCTGGGTCAAAAAATACGGCGTCGACGCCGTACTGTACGGCTGGCAGGGCGGTATGGAGGGCGGGCGTGCCACGGTCGACGTCCTCACGGGTGCGGTAAATCCGTCCGGTCGCCTGACTGATACCATTGCCGAGAAAATTGAGGATTACCCCTCGAACGAGCATTTCGGTGCCGAAGATGTCAACCTCTATGCGGAAGATATCTATGTCGGTTACCGCTATTTTGAAACGTTTGCGCCGGAACGGGTACTGTACCCGTTTGGCTACGGTCTTTCCTATACGACCTTTGCCGTGACGACGAAAGACGTGGAGATGGAGGCGGGAGATGATACGCTCGTCACCGTCACCGTCTCGGTGAAAAATACCGGTAAAGTCGCCGGACGTGAGGTGGTCGAGGTGTACCTCGGCGCGCCGCAGGGCAAACTCGGTAAACCGGAAAAGGTGCTTGCCGCGTTCGGAAAGACCGGGCTTATCGCCCCCGGCAAAACGGAGAAGATGCAACTTTCTTTCCTGCTTGAGGACTTTGCCTCGTTTGACGACAGTGGCGCGACCGGTCATAAGAACACCTATATTCTTGAGGGTGGACAGTATCTGATTTATGTCGGCACCGACGCGCACAATGCGGAGGCGGAGGCGGCATACCTGCTCGAAGAAAAGGTGGTCAGAACTACAGAGGAGGCGCTTGCCCCGACGCGTGCGTTTGACCGTCTGCACCCCGACGCGGAAGGAAAGCCCGTATGGGAGGCCGTACCTACCCGTACTTATGATATGGCGGCACGGATTCGCGACCGCCGCCCGGCAGAGATTCCCTATACCGGGGATCGCTCTCTGAAACTGGCAGACGTCCGCGACGGACGCGCCACCATGGAAGAATTCGTCGCACAGTTGTCCGACCGGGAACTGATTGAGATTTGCCGTGGTGAGGGAATGAACTCGCCGAAGGTTACGCCGGGTACCGGTAGTTGTTTCGGCGGGGTAACGGACGGACTCCTGCATTACGGAATTCCGATTGCCTGCACAACGGACGGACCTTCCGGGTTGCGCCTTGACAGCGGCATGATGGCGACCAGTCTGCCGAACGGAACGCTCCTCGCCTGTACATGGGATCCGCTCCTCGTTTACCGCCTGTTTGTGCTGGAAGGTGTCGAGATGACCGCTTATCATATTGACTGTCTGCTTGGTCCCGGTATCAATATTCACCGTCACCCGCTTTGCGGCAGGAACTTCGAGTATTTCTCGGAAGATCCGTATATCGCCGGTCGCATGGCGGCGGCGATGTGCCGTGCTACGGCAGAGTCCGGTGTGTATTGCACGATTAAACATTTTGCCGGGAACAACCAGGAGTGGAAACGCAGTTATGTGGATGCGGTAATGAGCGCACGTGCGGCGAGAGAAATCTATTTGCGCCCCTTTGAGATTGCGGTCAAGGAGGGCGATGCAAAAGCCATTATGACCTCTTACAATCCGATTAACGGCATTCATGCATCTTCAAACTATGACCTTTCTACGACGATTCTGCGAGACGAATGGGGATATGACGGATTTGTCATGACCGACTGGTGGGCGATGATGAACGATGAAGGGCCGGAGTCGAGTGTCAAGAACCTTGGCTACATGATTCGTTCCCAGGGAGATGTATTCATGGTGGTGACTGATGCGGCAACCCATGATGATGACGGTCATCGTGCGCTGGCGTCCGGGGTCATTACACGCGGAGAGGTACAGAGATGCGCGATGAACCTCTGTCGGTTCCTGATGAACACGCATGCGATGGAGACTTTCCTTGCCAACGGATCTACCTATATTCAAACGGAACCCGTCGATCTCTCCTCCAAGACCTGCGTCGCGTCCGTCTCTTCTTTCCCGTGTAACCAATCGCAGACAGTGACGTTGCCCGCCGACGGAGACACTGCGCTCGAAATCATCTATCACGCGGACGGGGGAAATCTCGCGCAGATTCCGGTCAGTGTCATCTGGAATTCGCATCGTGTTGCTTTCTTCATGGTGAAAGGAACAGACGGTAAAAACGAAAGTATCAAGATTGCTATTACGTGTACCGGTGCCGAGGCGCCGCTGAAACTGATGACGACAAGCAGCGCATTGCATATTGATGAGATTAAGTTCTACCAATAATTTTTCACTAGAATTCCAACAGTGCTAAAAAAGGAGTTTCCATGCTTTATATCAGTGAAAAAAACCATATTGTAGTCGATGTGACGAAAGCCCCGTATTTTGCCGATCCCACCGGTAAGACGGATTCCACTGCCGCCATCTGCCGCGCCATTGACGATATCGTCGCACGCGATATCGAGGGCGTACAGCAAATGCGTACAAAACTGCTCGAGGATCCGCGCGACAACTTCCGCATCGGGTTCGAAAACCGTAAAATGGGCGGTATCCCGACGGTTATTTTTCCCGAGGATCCGCCGGCGGCACGTATCATTTATTTTCCGCACGGCACCTATCTGATTTCGGACACGCTGACGTATTCTTTTGAAAATCTGAAAAACCTGTTGAACGATAAGCCCGGCTCCGATCTCAACCGTTTCATTCATTTCCTCGGCGAGGATATGAAGACGACGGTCATCAAACTAGCAGACAACTGTCACGCATTCCGTTACGGCGCGGAGAAACCGATGGTTTCGTTTACGCTCCAGAACGCCTCGAACGTTAATATGATGAACTCTTTCGAGGAGTTGACGCTGGATGCCGGAATCGGTAACAGCGGCGCAATCGGTCTGCGTTTTGACAACAGCAATACGGGTAAAGTTCAGAACGTTACGATTCGTTCCTCCGACGCCGCGCACCGCGGCTATGTCGGCTTGGATATTTACCGTCGTTCGCAGTCCTATATGGAGAACATTGATATTGATGGTTTCGAAATCGGTATACGTGTTCTTGCGGGGACGACCGCGGTCGAGCACCTAACAATCCGCAATACGCTGAAAACGGCTATTAGCGTGAGTGGCGGGAATTTCGGCATTTGTTATGCAGACGTGGAAAGTTTCGGCTCCGGACTGAACGTCGGCGGCGGTGCCATGATGACCGTGCTTCATTCCAAATTCTTAAAGCAGGGCGCGATGGGCGGTACCGCAGTAAGAACCGGTGTAGGCTTCGCTTATTTGCGCGATTTCACAACGAAGAATTATCAGGCAGCCCTGATGAATGGTTATGAAACGGTTTTCCTCGGAGACGGTACTTACGAGGAATACAATAGCGTCGATCGCACCTATCAGTTGTTTCCCACCGGCGGGAAGACGAATGTAGGACTTCCGATTGAACCTCAACCACGCTATGTCTGGAACGGCGACCGTTCGATTGTCGCCGAGGTGGAGGATTTCGGCGCCGTCGGCGACGGTGTGACAGACGCGACCGCGGCAATCCAGGCGGCGATGAACTCGGGGCGTGAGTATATCGTGTTCGGAGAGGGGCGTTATCTCTGCTCCGGCGAAATTACGATTCCCGCGACCGTACGCGCCATCAACTTCATGTACTGCGACTTTGCGATTACGAAAGACTTTGCCGAAGAAAAAGAGAAGGGGCTTTTCGCGATTGAAGAGGATTCGACTGAACCGCTCTTCATGGATGACGGCTTTGTGTTCGAGAAATTCTACGGCTATCTGCGCTTTATCCGTCACAGCGCGAAGCGCGACCTTGTCGTCAGCGATCTCCATGTACAGACCGGCGCTGTGTATTTCAATACCGTCGGCGGTTCGAAGATTCTCATGGATAATGTTGCCAGCACGATGGGGGTGTTCGGTGGACAGGGGTACGGCTCCGTTCCGTGCTTCCGTTTCTCGCATGGGCAGAAGGTGTGGATTCGGCAGTTTAACCCGGAACGTTCCGCTGATAACGTGCTGGTGGAGGACGGCTGCGACTTCTGGGTGTTCGGTTTCAAGACCGAAGGTCCCTCCGGCAAGGCGTTCAACATTCGTGGCGGTAGCCGCGCAGAGATTTTTGACGGTCATGCGACGATTGCTACCGATGATGGTACGCCTTGTATTGAAAATGAGAATTCGTCCGTTTTTGCCTTTATGGTGACAGAGGGATGTGGCCCGAACCACCAGTTTGCTGTCGCCGTCAACGAGATACAGAACGGCTGCACCCGCAAACTTCTGCCGCATCAAATGCCGCCCCATGGAATCGAATATTATTACATTCCCGGTTATATCGGCATTCACCGCTGAATCGCGTTATTTCTACAGACACTCACCTATCCTGTCTGTCATCGCTGTATCCGGCAATGGCGGATAGCACAGATAGCCCCCGACGTTTCGTCGGGGGCTATCCTGCGTTTTAGCGAGGTCACTTTTGCGTTTTGAAGATAGTTTTCGGTGTTTCCCCGGTAGAGCAGGTTCACCCCCCCGGCAATCAAATGTATAAATCCGAAAATATTCATAAAAATATTCATTTTTACCAAGCCTTTTATACACGCTTTAAAAGCGCGAAGGCAAGTGAAAACCTTTATGATGCATAAAATAATCTATTTTTATGGTTATTTTGCACGATTTATCGGCGTCGCACACCGCAAATCTGCCATAAACAACAAAATGATAAAAAATACAGAATATCGGTTGACAAATGAAAAAATATGCACTATAATGGGTCCATCACAAAACAAACCGCAACTTGCAAAAACGAAAGGGTTATTTACAATGAAAAAGATGCTTTCTCTCATTCTGACCGGGGCGCTCCTGCTTGTCGGTCTCCTCTCCTTCGCCTCCTGCGGCGATAAGGAAACTTACGTGGCGTTGGATGCCACCGATCTTCTCCAGGAAGATTTCGGGATTGCCGTGACGAAGGGCAATACGGCGCTCCTCACCGCCGTGAATACCGTTGTCGACAAATGGGTTGCCGACGGTACGATGACGAAATACGTTGATTACTACACTGCTCTCTCCGAATCGGTGGAGAAGGGGACTGCCGCTCCCGATGCCAACGGGCTCAAGACCTCTTGGGATTTCGGCACGGCGACTGAGACAATCACCATGTACACCGAATCCGGTTTTGCTCCCTTCGAGTTCCTCATGGACGAGAAAGTCGTCGGCGTTGACGCCGCAATCATGAGCGAAGTTGCCGTGAGTCTCGGCAAGAAACTGGATATCCAGGACGTTGCATTCGACACCATTCCGACCTGCGTCAGCACGGCAACGGGTGACGCTGTCGGCGCCGCAGGCATGAGCATCACCGACGAGAGAAAAGAATCCGTCGATTTCTCCTCCATTTACTATAGCTCCACCCTTGTGGTTGTCTCTGCGGAAGGCAAATCCTACAGCAGCCTGAAGTCGCTCGACGGACTGAAGGTCGGTGTGCAGGAGGGGACCAGCGCGGATTTGATTCTTGAGGCTGCCAAGAAAGCGGAAGGCTATTCTTACGAAGTGTCCGAGGGCGTCATGTCCGAAGCCGTGAAACTCGCTTCTTCGACGACGGTTTCGACTTACAAACAGTATGCGTTGGCACTCGCCGATCTGAAGGCAGGACGGATTGATGCTATCCTGATGGATAAACTCCCGGCGCAGGCAATGCTTGCAGTCGCCGACTGAGTGAACTGGTGTTTCCGAACAGGTGAGAGGACGAATCAGATCGTCCCCTCACCGTTTGGTGTCTTTATTACATTCTGACAGGGAAAAAACATGAAGTATTATCTGCTTGCATCGCTATCCGTGTGGGAGCGTTTCCGACGTGCATTTATCGTGCAGGATCGGTGGAAACTGTACCTCGAAGGACTTCGGAATACGCTGATTATCGCCGGGATTGCGGCGCTCATCGGAATTGTCCTCGGTGTCCTTTGCGCAACGGTCAACTACATTCATAAGAAAAACGGTAAATTGCGTATTCCGTCGGCGATTTGCCGCCTGTACATTACGCTGGTGCGTGGGACGCCGGTCGTTCTCCAGCTAATGATTCTGTATTTCGTCGTCTTTATCTCTTGGAAAAACGGTATTATGATTGGTGCCATCACGTTCGGAATCAACTCGGGCGCCTATGTGGCGGAGATTGCCCGCGCCGGGTTCGAGAGCGTGGACGACGGACAGATGGAAGCGGGGCGTTCGCTCGGGCTCACGACCTGGCAGACCATGCGCTCCATCATCATTCCGCAGGCACTGCGGAATTGCCTGCCGCCACTCTTCAATGAATTTATCACGTTGGTGAAAGAGACGTCCATCGTCGGGTATGTCGGCATTTACGACCTCGGTAAGATTCCGGGTCTGATTCAGTCGCGCACGTTCGATTATATGTTTCCACTCCTGATTGCGGCGGTAATGTATCTGGCGATTGTGTTGCTGCTTACAAAACTGCTTCACATTCTGGAAAAGAAACTGGCGAAGTCAGACCGTTCGAGGGGAGATGCACAGAATGCAAAATCATAATGAAAAGTGGGCGGGCGAAATGCCAATGACGGAAGCGTCTGCGGTGGCCGCCGATGGGCGCGAGGCCTATCTGCAAGTTCGCCATCTGACGAAGAAATTCGGGGATTTGACGGTGTTCGAGGATATTTCCACCGACATTTTTAAAGCGGAAAAAGTCGTTATTATCGGTCCCTCCGGGTCGGGGAAATCGACGTTTCTGCGATGCCTGAACTGTCTCGAGGATCCCACGTCCGGCTCCATCTATTTTGACGGCGTTGATATCGCCGATGCCCAAGTCGATATCAATATCCACCGGCAGAACATGGGTATGGTTTTTCAACAGTTCAATTTGTTCAATAATAAAACCGTACTCCAAAACATCATGCTTGCCCCTGTGATGATTTTTGGGAAACAGGCGAAGAAGAACGGCAAGACCAAAGCGCAGGTCACGGCAGAATGTCACGAACGTGCGATGGAACTTCTCGAGCGTATCGGACTCGCGGATAAAGCGGACGTGTACCCATCGACGCTCTCCGGCGGGCAGAAGCAACGTATTGCAATCGCTCGCGCACTGGCAATGAACCCGAAGGTCATGCTGTTTGACGAACCCACTTCCGCTCTTGATCCTGAAATGGTCGGGGAAGTGCTGGATTTGATACGTGAGGTCGCCGACGAGGGAATGACCATGGTCATCGTTACGCACGAAATGGGCTTTGCGCGCGAGGTCGCCGATCGGATTCTCTTCATGGACGGCGGTATCATTGCAGAAGAGGGATCGCCCGAGGAGGTCTTTGACCACCCGAAGAACGAACGCACGCGTCAGTTCCTGAACTGCGTCCTCTAAGGACGGTATACCCGAATACCAAAAAGCACCCGCAGGGCGGGTGCTTTTTGTCGAAATTCTATTGCAATCAGCAAGCACATATTATATAATGGCTATGGTATTAAATAACCTAAGGGAGGCTTTTTTTATGACATCTTCTCAACTGCGTGCAAAAGCCCGGGAACAAATGGGGAACAGCATCTTTGCTGAAAAATGGCTGTATGTCCTGCTTGCCACGCTGATTGGCAGCGTGATTCTCGGCATTTCCAGTTTTGTAGCGTTTCTTCTCATCGGTGCTGTGTCTGTGGGGCTTGCTGCTTTTACCCTGCGGCTCGTGCGTGATCCTGCGGGCCCTGCGCGTTTTGAGGATTTGCTTTATGGCTTTGTCGGTGGTCGATTCGCTCGTTCTTTCATCATCGGGCTTCTAACTGCGCTCTTCACGGCTCTGTGGTCGTTGTTGTTTGTGATTCCCGGTATTATCAAGAGTTATTCCTATTCCATGTCGTACTACATCTCACTTGATCACCCCGAAATGGAGGCGACCCAGTGCATCACGGAATCCCGCCGTATCATGGACGGGAATAAGATGCGTCTGTTTCTGCTCGACCTGTCTTTCATCGGTTGGTACATCGTCGGTGCGTTCTGCTTCGGTATCGGCACGCTGTGGGTTAACGCTTATCATCAAATGGCACGCGCCAACTTTTATGAAGATCTGTGTGCGACCTGTGGCACCGTGAGTGCGGACCCCTCTGCAGGTGACACGACGATCGGCGCATAAGATCGGCATTCCGGCACTTTTATGACCTTTTAAGCCGAGACTCCCTGCCGCTTGGCGGGGAGTCTCTTTGCTACCATGGTTTCAAGTGGTTTTTTCGGTTGCTTTTCGGTACGTTTCGTATAGCACATCGGCGATGAGTGTGTGCCCCTTTTCATTCGGGTGGAGCATTTCACGTCGCAGAAGCCGCGGTTCGGAGCTTTCTCCGAATGCCGTATAGGTGTCGGCGACGGTGTAACCGAGTCGATCGGCGTTTTCGTCAAGGACGGAGCGGATTGGCTTGAAGATCGGTTCGATGAGCGATGCCGCGGTGGCGCCCGGTTTTACAATGGAGAAGTCTCCCTCTACGTCGCGCGCAACATTGTGAATGTTCTGGAGCAGTACGGTGGCGTCGGGGTTTACCTTGCGAATCAGATTCATAATGACTTCCAGGTCGGCGAGGAATTCGGTGCGGAGCGGCTCGGCTTGCCGCTCGAACTCGCGCAGGATCTTGACGAGGTTGGGGACGGTTGCGTCGGGGAAGCCCTCGCAACCGGCGTCGCGGAAGAATTGCAGAATGTTGTTGCCGCCGATACTGATTGTGATGAGGTCCGCTTCGGCGAGCACCTGCCGTGCTTTCGGATCCTCCGATTTCTGCGTGAGGAGCGTCACGAGATCTCCCGTCGTGTCCCCGGCGACGCCCCAGTTGATGCTGACCCACCTTTCACCGTCGGCACTGAGCTTTTGCGTCAGTTTCGCTTCATACGAGTCTTTTTCGTCGACGCCGTAATGTGCCGCAATGGAGTCGCCAAGTATGAGCAGGGAATGTGTGCCGTCATTCGTAACGGCGGCAATATAAGCATCGAGCATCGCATCCGGGTCGTCGCGCAGAGGTATGCCGCACGAGGTTAGGAGCAATACTGCCGCCAGCAAAAAGAATAGTATTTTTTTCATCTGGATCCTCGGAAGAGTGGATTTCTACGCTAGTATTTCCCCACGCCTCTTTTTCTACGCATACGCCCCGTTTCTTTTTTAAGGAAAAAACAACAAAAAACAGTCGCTTTTACGCATGGAAGCGATTCGGAATTCAGCAGGGAGGTGCCTATGAAACCGGGCAACACGCTGTCACAAAACATCTTATATCGCGACAGATTCGTTCTGGTCGTCGTCAAGCCGCAGGGTATGCCGGCACAGCCGGATTCGTCGGGTGTACCCGACGCCCTCACGCTCGCCGCCGCGGGAGGCACACTCTATCCCGTTCATCGCCTTGACCGCGTGACGGGCGGCGTTATGGTGTTTGCACGGACACCTGCCGCAGCGGCGTCACTTTCGCGGCAGTTCGCCACGCATGAGGACGGTGGGACGGGGAAACGGTATCTCGCCGTCGTTTCCGGCATATTGACGGAGCCCGTCGTTTGCCGCGACTTTCTGACGCGTGATGCCCGCCTCGGCATGGCGCGTGTCGCCACGGTGGCGACCGGAGGGAAAGAAGCGCGTCTGGCGGCAAGCCCCCTCGCGTCGGCGTCTTTTTTAGGAGGTGACATCACCCTTCTTTCCGTGCAGCTCGAAACAGGACGTTTCCACCAGATTCGCTGTCAGTTATCTGCGCACGGAAATCCAATCGTCGGAGACGGGAAGTACGGTAGCCGTGTGCGGGCGCCGCTCGCCCTGTTTGCCGAATCGCTCTCGTTCTGTCACCCGGATACAGGCGCCCTCGTGACTTTCCACGCGCCCGCTCCCTCTGGCGGTGCTTTTGCACCGTTTGCCGAACTTCTCGACGCCCGTTACAAAGGCTTTGGCGGAGAATCTTAGACGTGCCCGCGTTCGCGTGCGCCCGCGCGTACTCTTGCGATGTAACACACCCCCAAAATGTCATAAGACACTGTGTCGCCGCCCAAGCAGGGCGGCGACTGTTTGCGCTTTTTGCTCTTTTTCGCTCTTAAGGGTGGACAAAAGCGCACGCGCGTGATATTATATTATATATTTGTATTTAAACGCAGGTGTATGCGTCCGGGAGCATTTTCCGGTACATAATGATGCCTCGGGCGACCTATCGGCGTCTCCCGCATACGTGCCGCGTTGTCGTTCGTCAAACAAAGGAGAATCCATGAAAAAAGTCATTATCACGATAGCGCTGGTGCTGATTGCACTGATACCGACCTATGTGCTCGTGTTTCAGGCGATGCGTACCGCTGTTCCGGACGCGACACTCGGCGATGCCGATATTGCGCCCGCTTTCGTCCGTTGGAGTTTGCAGGGGAAGAACAGCGAAGTATCGCAAACGAGCACCGACGAGGAGCGTGCCAATAAACGGTTTAGTAAGGCGGACCCGATTCGCCTCGAGAGCCTTGCGGACGCGGCGTCTATCTGTTGGGAGATTGCGCCGAAACAGGTGAGAATCGCCATTTATAATTTGACCGAAAACAATACTTACGTCGGTACTTTTACGCCGGAGGAACTACCCACACACCCGCTCGTCGGCACGAGTGACCGTTTGCAGGTCATCGTCGTCGCGGACTGGACATTTACAAAGGTCGTGAGTGCCCGCGCCGCTTACAGTTTTGAGGTCAACAGATGAACGAACAGGCATATCTTACGGCGGTTGGAGCCGTCGCGCACCATTACGGCGAATTTCCGCACACCGTTTGTATTCTGACATTCGGCTGTCAGCAGAACGAGGCAGACAGCGAGAAACTGCGCGGTATGGCGCATGAAATGGGCTATACCGACGTCGACGATCCCGCAGGGGCGGATCTGATTCTGCTCAATACCTGCGCAATCCGCGAACACGCGGAACAAAAAGTCCTCTCGTACGTCGGCAGACTGAAAGAGTATCGCGAAAAGAATCCGGCGCTCGTCGTCGGAATCTGCGGGTGTATGACCGCACAGCCGCATCGGGTGAAACAGATACGGGAGCGGTATCCGCAGGTGTCCTTTACACTTGACCCCGCATCGCTCGACCGTTTTCCCGAGACACTCGCCGCTGTGCTCGAAGCGGGGAAGCGCACATTCGTGACCGGCTCCGAAAAGCCGGAAATCACGGAAGGGTTGCCAACCGCCCGTGCCCTGCGTCATCGCGCATGGGTCTCCATTATGTACGGTTGTAACAATTTCTGCTCTTACTGCATCGTGCCGTATGTCCGCGGCAGAGAACGGAGCCGCGCGAGCGCGGAGATTCTCACGGAGGTCTCGTCGCTGGTCGATGCCGGTTGCCGGGACATCACACTCCTCGGGCAGAACGTCAATTCTTATCGCGGTGACTGTGACTTCGCGACACTCCTTGATCGCGTCGCCTCTCTGCCGGGCGATTTTCTCGTGCGCTTTATGACGAGCCACCCGAAGGACGTGCCGGACGCGCTGATTGAAGTGATGGCGAAGCACCCGGGGCGTATCGCGCCGCAGTGCCATCTGCCGCTCCAGTCCGGCTCGGACAGGATTCTTGCCCGTATGAACCGCAAATATACACGAAAGACTTATCTCGAAACGGTGGAGAAACTCCGCCGTGCCATGCCCGATATCGTTCTCTCCACCGACCTCATCATCGGATTCCCCGGGGAGACGGACGAGGACTTTGCCGAGACGATGCAGGTCGTGCGTGATGTGCGTTACGATATGATTTATTCGTTTCTGTATTCGCCCCGCCGCGGGACGCCCGCGGCAACCATGCCCGACCCCGTGCCCGACGCGGTACGGAAAGCCCGCATGGCGGAATTGCTCGAAACGCAGAACGCAATCTCCCTCTCGCTGGCGGAGAAGTACGTCGGCAGGACCCTCCGCATTCTCGCGGATGCGCCCGGTCGGGAGCCGGGCATGCTCACGGGGCGCACCCCGGGCGGCAGACTGGTGCATTTCCCGGGTGACGAGACCCTGGTGGGGCAGTTCGTCCGGGTGACGATTGACCGCGCGGAGCCGTTTGCTCTCCGAGGCACAATCGCTCCCCGGACACCCGTGGAGCAAAACTCTTAAAAACGATTTGAAACCGAAAGGATACCGAATACCATGACGACCCTTGAAAAAGCAACCGAACTCGCAAACGCAATCAAAAACGATCCGCTCCTCATTGAATACCAGGCGGCACGTGCCGCCTATGAGGCGTCCCCGGAACTTAAGACAAAGATGACCGAGTATAACGCACAACGTGCGATTCTCGGACAGGAATTTTCGAAAGAAGTAGAGGAGCAAAGCCCCGAACTGCTCGATATGGTGCGCCATCGTATGGATGAACTGGCGTCCGAAATCGCCGGCATGCCGGAATACCGAGATTTTTCCGCCGCACAGCTCAAAGTGACCGATCTTATGAATGCCATCAACGCCGAAATCCAGCGCGTTGTGTTCGGGATAGACCCGAGTGCGGAATGCACGCATGACTGCTCTTCTTGTCATGCGAACTGCGGCGGACACTGACCGCCACGGTCACGCGTGACCGATTTTTTCCCCGAGGGCGGAGCCGCCCCGGAAATTCTGACAGAAACGGAAAGACAAAATGGCAGACGTCCTGGAAAAACGGGCGGATCTTACCGATCCCACCCCGATGATGCAACAATATTTTGCCGTCAAAGACGAGTACCCGGATTATATTCTCTTCTATCGCCTCGGCGACTTTTATGAGATGTTCTTCGAGGACGCGATTACGGCATCCCGCGTTCTGGAACTGACATTGACGGGGCGTGACTGCGGCGAGGGGCGCCGTGCCGCCATGTGCGGCGTGCCGTTCCACAAAGCGGACGTATATCTCGGACGGCTGGTGGAGGCGGGTTTCAAGGTCGCCGTCTGCGAGCAGACCGAGGACCCCGCCCTCGCAAAAGGCTTGGTGCGCCGCGAAGTGATTCGCGTCGTGACGCCGGGTACGATTACCGACGGGAGTCTGCTCTCGGAGGGACAGCATAACTACCTTGCCGCCGTTTTCTACGGTGAACACAGTATCGGACTGGGATTTGCCGACATTTCGACGGGGCAGATTTACCTGACGGAGCTGGAGGGGGAAGAGCGCGAGGGGCGCCTTCAGACCGAACTCGGCATCTACTCGCCGAGCGAGGTGATTCTGAACGTCTCGGTCGAGGCATGCCCCGGCGTGCTGAAGTATCTCACGGCAAAGCCGTGTGTTGTGTCCGATTCGCTCGCACGTCTTTTCGACGCTACGTCCGCGGCGGCACTCCTTTCGGAATGCGCCTCGGCAAAGGTCGATTCCCTCGGTGACGGGGCGCTCCCCGTGACGGTCGGCGCCCTGCTCGCCTATATCCGCGAGACGCAGAAATGCGAGCCGACGTTCGTCAGCGAGATTCGCGTGTACACCGCGGGGCAGTATATGGAGATGGATGCGGCGACACGCCGCAATCTGGAGCTGACCGAGACCATGCGGGCGAAGGAAAAGCGCGGTTCGCTCCTGTGGGTACTGGACGAGACGGAGACCTGCCTCGGGGCGCGCCTCTTGCGCTCGTGGCTGACGCGTCCGCTGGTGAGCGCCCCCGCAATCCTACATAGACAGAGTGCGGTTGCCGAGATGGTAGACAGTTTTGCGCTGCGTGAGGAGATTGGCGCGTGCCTCAAAGGCGTGCTCGACCTCGAGCGCTTGACGGCGAAAGCCGTTTACGGCACCGCGAATGCCAAGGATCTGCGCGCGATCTGCCGTAGTATCGAGCCGCTGCCGGAACTGAAAAAGGCGATTGCCGCGGCGAAGAGCCGTAACGTCCGCGAGATAGCGGAGGGGCTCGATACGCTGGAGGATTTGCACACCCTGCTTGACGGGGCGCTGGTCGATGTGCCGCCGTTTACCGTGCGCGAGGGCGGCATGATTCGCGAGGGATATAACAAAGACGTAGATTACCTCCGTTCGATCGGGGGCGATTCCGAGTCCATTCTGCACGAGATTGAGGAGAAAGAGCGTGCCGCGACCGGCATCAAAAACCTGCGCGTCTCCTCCAATAAAGTATTCGGCTTCTATATTGAAGTGACTCGGTCGCAGACCGACCTTGTGCCGGCGCACTATATCCGTAAGCAGACGCTGACGGGGTGCGAACGGTATATCACGCAGGAGCTTAAGGAACTCGAGAGCACGGTTCTCGGCGCCGCCGATAAACTGTGCGCTCTGGAATATGAGTTGTTCGTGTCTCTGCGCGATACGGTCGCCGCCGCGGCGCCTCGCCTGCAGGCGGCGGCAGCCGCCATCGCGTCGCTCGACGTGTACCGCTCGCTCGCCGAGGTTGCGGTACGGCAGAACTATTGCCGCCCCGAGGTGGACGTCAGCGACGTGATTGAGATTCGCGACGGGCGTCATCCCGTCGTCGAGAAGTTCGTGAGTGACAGTTATTTTGTGCCGAACGATACCGACCTCAACACGACCTCCCGCCGCATGATGCTGATTACGGGACCGAATATGGCAGGTAAATCCACCTATATGCGGCAGGTCGCCTTAATTGCGGTTCTGGCGCAGATTGGTTCCTTCGTGCCGGCGCGCGACGCGCGCATCGGCATCGTCGATAAAGTGTTTACCCGTGTCGGCGCGTCCGACGACCTTGCTTCCGGGCAGTCCACCTTCATGCTGGAGATGAACGAGGTGGCGGGTATTCTGAAAAACGCCACCAAGCGCTCGCTTGTCATTTACGACGAGGTCGGGCGCGGCACGAGTACCTACGACGGTATGTCCATCGCCCGCGCCGTCGTCGAATACACGGCGGGGAAGAAACTCGGCGCCCGCGCCATGTTCGCGACGCATTACCATGAACTCACGGCGCTGGAGGGCGTCTGTGACGGTGTCGTCAATTACCACATCGTCGCCAAAAAGCGCGGCGATACCATTCAGTTCCTGCGTAAGATCGTTCCCGGTGCGACCGATGACAGTTACGGGATTGAGGTCGCGAAGCTCGCCGGGGTGCCGAACGAGGTCATTCGCCGCGCCCGCGAGGTGCTGGCGGAGATTGAGGCGGGAGCGGGCGTGCCCGCACCGACTGCCGCCCCGGCAAAAACGCGCGAACCTGCCTATGACCTTCTCGACTCGCTCCGCGAGAGTGAGGCGGACGCCGTCGCTGAGAAACTGCGGGAGGTGAACCTCGATACGCTCACCCCGCTCGAGGCGATGAACCTGCTGTTTACACTGAAAAAAATGCTTTCCTGTTCATAAGGAGACAAAATGGGAAAAATCAACGTACTGGGCTTTGAGATTGCGAACCTAATCGCCGCGGGCGAGGTGGTTGACCGCCCCGCGTCCGTGCTCAAAGAACTGGTGGAGAATGCGATTGACGCGGGCGCCGATCAGGTGACAGTGCAGATACGGAGCGGGGGAATCCTCGCGATTCGCGTCGCGGATAACGGGTGCGGCATGACGCCCGAGGATTTGCCGATTGCAATCCGTCGCCATGCGACGAGTAAAATTCACGCCGCAGACGACCTCAACCGCATCATGACGCTCGGCTTTCGCGGTGAGGCGCTCGCCGCCATTGCCGCTGTCTCCGAACTCACGATTGTCACCAAGACCCACGACGCCGAGAACGGTACGATGCTCATCTCCGACGGCGGGACGGTCACGGATCTCACCGAGGTCGGCGCCGCGGACGGCACCACCGTTCTTGTCGAACACCTGTTCGGTAAAGTACCCGCCCGCCGTAAGTTTCTGAAAAAAGACAGGACCGAGGCACAGGCGTGCGCTGCACAGATGGAAAAAGTGGCGATGTCGCACCCAGAAATCGCTTTCCGTTTCCTCTCCGACGACGTACTGAAATTCTCGACGGCGGGGGACGGCGACGTGAAGAATGTCCTCTGGGCGCTTTACGGCAGGGATTTCGCCGCGAAGCTGCTTGCCGTATCCGGTGAGAGCGACGGTGTCCTGGTCTCCGGCTACATCGGTAGGAGCGATAACGCCTACGGCAACCGGAATATGCAGAACGTGTTTATCAACGGCAGATATGTCAAGAGTAAAACGGTGACTGCCGCCCTTGAGCGCGCGTTTACTTCTTACATGGCGCCGGAGAAATACCCGGTCTCCGCACTCTATCTCGAGATTGACCCGTCGCAGGTGGACGTCAATGTCCACCCGGCAAAACTGGAAGTACGTTTTTCGGACGAGCGCCGTATCTTCGACGCCGTCTATTGGGCGGTGCGCGCCGCGCTGGAACAGAATACCGACCGCCCTGCATTCTCACTCGGCGACCCGTATAAAACGGCGCGCGCCGTTGATGCCTTCGCACCGATCGGGGCGAAGCTCGGCGGTGAGCAAATCTCGATGCCGCCTCCGCTCGCCCGCCCCTCCGGGGCAGGGGCAGCACACGCGCCCGCTGCCACCGCACCTTTTGCAGAGACTTCACCCGCCGCCTCGACACACACACCGGCAAGCGGCGTATCCGGCGCCCGTCCGACGTCTGCTGCGACGGTATTGCCCCCGCGTGAGGAGATGACCCCGGCGGAGTCGCTCGCCTTTTTAGAGGCGCTTCGTGCGGGCGCGGCAGAGGTGCGTGAGGGCACCCTGTCGGAGCCTTTTACATCGTCGACGCCCGACGGCGCGATGCCCGGTTTTTCTGCCACCGCGCGGACGGAAATGCCCTCGGCAGTCACTCCCGAGGTCCCCGCGACATCGGCTTCGGCGGAGCACACCGCCGCGACGGAAGAGGCACCCGAGGCGCCTCATGCCGCCGTGCCTGCGTATCGCTATCTCGGTTGCGCTTTTAAATGTTATCTTATCGTTGAGGTCGGAGATGGTTTGCTGCTCATCGATCAGCATGCCGCCCACGAACGGATTCTTTTCGAGCAGTTGCTCGCCGCGCAGAAGAGCGAGGACGGCATCCCGACGCAGGGGCTGCTGATTCCGCTCACCGTGTTGCTCACCCCGGAGGAACTCGCCGCCGTGGAGGATACCGCCGAAGAACTGCAAGAGATTGGCTTTTCGTTTTCGCCGACGGCAGACGGGAAGGGCGTCGCGCTCCTCACGCTGCCGAACGCCGTCTCTCCCGGTGAGGCGGTCGACCTCTTCACCCGAATGGCGGGAGACCTTGTTTCGGCGTCCGGCACCCCCGGTATGACGAACGCCAAGCGCCGCGAGTGCGCGCTCTACCAAGTCGCCTGCAAGGCGGCAATCAAGGGTGGACGTACATACACCGAAGAGCAGTTGACGCACCTCATCGAACAGGTGCTATCCCTGCCGGACGTGACCGTCTGTCCGCACGGCAGACCGATTGCCTATCGCCTTTCGAAACATGAACTCGATCGGCGTTTTGACCGTATCAAATAACCGACCGGACGAATCCCGGAATTCAAGAAGGCTCGCCACGGGCGAGCCGATACCAAAGGAGTCAGTATGGCATTCCAATTATTGAAAACCGAAGGACACGCCCGGCGCGGCAGAATGGAGACGGTGCACGGCACGATCGAAACGCCCGTGTTTATGAACGTCGGTACCAGTGCTGCGATTAAAGGCGGCGTCTCTACTATGGATTTGCGGGAGATTCGCTGCCAGGTGGAACTCTCGAACACGTATCATTTGCATATCCGCCCCGGCGACGATCTCATTTACCGCATGGGGGGATTGCACCGTTTCTTCAACTGGGATAAACCAATCCTGACCGATTCGGGCGGGTTCCAGGTGTTTTCGCTCGCTAAACTGCGTAAGATTACGGAGGAGGGCGTGCATTTCAGCTCACATATGGACGGTGCCAAGATCTTTATGGGACCCGAGGAGAGTATGCGGATTCAGTCGCATCTCGCCTCGACGATTGCCATGGCGTTTGATGAATGTGTCGAGAACCCCGCACCGTATGAATATGTGAAGAAGTCGTGCGAGCGCACCGTGCGCTGGCTTGCCCGTTGTAAAGCGGAAATGGCACGCCTGAACGCTCTGCCCGAAACGATTAACCCGCATCAGATGCTGTTTGGAATCAATCAGGGCGGCACATATGAAGACCTGCGTATTGAGAATATGTGCCGCACGCGGGAACTCGATCTCGACGGTTACGCCATCGGCGGTCTTGCCGTCGGGGAAGAGACGGAGGTCATGTATCATATCATCGACGAGGTGGAGCCGTATATGCCGACGGATAAACCGCGCTATCTCATGGGTGTAGGCACCCCGCAGAACATTCTGGAGGGGGTGCGCCGCGGCATCGACTTCTTCGACTGTGTGATGCCGAGCCGTAACGCTCGTCACGGAAACCTGTTCACCTGGCACGGGAAAATGAATATCAATAACGAGCAGTATTTTGCCGATCCGAAACCAATTGACGAGACCTGCGGTTGTCCCGCCTGCCGTCACTACTCCCGTTCGTATATCCGGCATCTCTTCAAGGCGCGGGAGGCACTCGGTATGCGGCTGTGCGTGCTTCACAACCTCTATTTCTATAACGAACTCATGGAACGAATCCGTGCCGCGCTTGATGCCGGCTGTTTTGAAGCGTTTTACCGTGCCGAGATTGACATTCTCGGCACGCGTTCGAGGGACTGACGATGAGACATGAATCTTGGCGATGGATGGGCAGGCTTGTGACGGTGCTGTTTTGCCTTGCGCTTCTCCCAATCCTGCTGCTTGGGGCTGTAGCGGCCGAAACAGACGACGGAGACCCCATTACCGAGAAACCGAAAGAATACGGCATTTTTGTCGGCGGGAAGCGGGTGACAGAGGAGAACTGTCAAGATATTCTTGGCGACGGCGACGAGGAGCATACCCCCTCGGTGACGTACGACCCGGTCAAGAATCTTCTGACCGTCATCGGTGGGCATGAAGTCACTCTCGAGAGCACTTCGCTCGTGAGCAATTACGGCGGAGAGGAGCCGAAGCCGCTCGGCAGATACTCTCTTTATGCGACGGTGCCGGATCTCAAAGTGGAGATTTCCGGGACGGTCACGTTCACGCACGGTGTGTACTTAAAAACAGGGAGCGTGCTCGTGTGGGGGAACGCCACCAAAGTGATTTTCCTCGGCGGCGAGGATTCGCCGACCTATATGACGGTCGGCGACGGCAGTATTACCGTGCAGGACGGCAGTAAAGTGATTGGTAAGTCGCTTGCCGCTATCAAGAATAATTGCTTTTCGGCGACGACCCTGCTGATTCAGGACAGCGTCATCAGTATCGACGACGACGGGACGGTTTCGGACTTTACCCATGCCCTGTTTGGAAAACAGTTGGTACGTATCCGTGAGTCGACGGTCGATTATCACGCGAGCCTGATGGGGTGCGAGACGTTCCTCGCCTCTGACAACGGGATTCAGGTTTCCGGGAGCACGGTGCGGGCACAGAACGTTCGGGTGTTTTTCCTGCTTGGTGGCGGAAAAATGTCTGTTACTGCCAATAGCACGCTTGAGGCGGTCAACTGCCTGCACGGTATGCAACTTGACGGCGATACGGAGTGGAAGAAATCGACGGTCCGCATTACCTCCTATTACAGCGGCATTGTTCTCTCTTCTTTAAAAGACGTTACTTTCCGCGCCCAGGACTGCAAGATTACGCTTTCTCAGCCGGGATACGCCGTACTGGAGCGCGATATTCTTCTGCCGAACGCGGCGAAGGCGACCGACCCTGCGAAGTATCTGACGGAAAGCCGCGCGGATTATGAGGCGGCGGTGACGAAAGCCGAAAATGCGGGGTTTTATGCCAATCGGGTGACGATGGAGTTCTCCGATTGCTGGCTGGATATCAACGGCTACCTGACGGGGATTTTTTACCGTTCTGTCGGGAGGAACCTCTCTTTCCGCGATGGTTGCCGTCTGTCCGTCGATGCGGTGAGTGCGGCATTTGTCGCACTCGTGACGGAACCGGATTCCGTCAGTTTTGGTAGCCGCATGAGCGGCGACCTCGCGGTGCAGGTATTGTCTGCGTCGGATATACTCGGCGAGTACGGGAAGTACCTCGTGGCGCTGGTGGCTTCCGACGGGGAACTGACCCTGACGAATGAACGCCGCATCGGTTCGCCGCAAGCGGTGCTGGACGCTTAT
Organism: Akkermansia muciniphila; assembly: GCA_963611795.1. Taxonomy (GTDB): domain Bacteria; phylum Bacillota; class Clostridia; order Oscillospirales; family CAG-272; genus UBA1740. The sequence continues at coordinate 106,588 of CAVDSZ010000007.1, forward strand.
AGCGGTTTTGCTAAGCGTGCGGAGACGACGGTCGATGAGTTTCGTCTCTCCAGCGTGGCGCTCCCCCTCGGTATCCTGCTTGCCGCTTTCGCGTGTGCCGTCGCAGTCTATCTAATCTGCCGTCATGTGCGGCGCACCGGAAGCGACCGGGGACAAAAGGAGAAAATGACCGCCGCCGCGGCGACTCAAGACAACGAGGAGACAGACAGCCATGCGGACTGACATGAATCAGAATGAAGCCTATCGTTTCGTCGGGGAAACGTGGGATTCCGGACTTCACCTCTCGGTGACGGCGCGCGTGGTACTCCCGACCTCGGTCGGGCAGATTTCCGTCGGAGGGACAGTTTATCCCGTTTTTCCGGGCGACCTCGTCCTGCTCTTGCCGGAGGATATCTGCTTCGTCGGGGAAGAGGATACGTTCACGGCGGCGTGCTGGTATTTCACCGCGTCCGACCTTTTCGGCGCGGACGCCGCCGTCGGGGCGCTTGCGCTCCCGGGTGTATATCAGGGGGCAGGGCAGACGGAGGACGTCCGCGCAATCCTCGGGCGCGCACTCTCGCGAACCGACGCGACGGGGGCGCAGGAGATTCTCCTCTCCCGCATGATGCTCTCCGAACTCCTGCTCCATCTCCCGGATTGCGTGCGTACTGCACCGTCGGGCGGGAAGATTGCACTCGCGGTCTCCTATCTGATTGAGCACCATACGGAAAATGTGTCGCTTGACGATCTTTGCGAGAGCATCGGGCTCAGTAAGTTTTATCTGTGCCGCGCCTTTCGGCGTGATACGGGCATGACGCCCCATGCGTACCTGAACCTTTACCGGGTTCTTCTGGCGGATCGGCTGCTTCGTTCGGGTACTGCCGCCATGGCGTGCGGTGAGCAGGTGGGATACCGTGACTATACAACCTTTTTCCGCTCCTATAAGAAAGTGACAGGTTGCGCGCCTTCCGCGCAACCTCCGAAGGCTACCGTATGAAAAAAAAGAAAAACAAAAACGCCCCAGAGCTACGTCTGCTCCCCTCAATCCATACGGTGGAAGATCTGCGGAGCCTGCCCGACGAACTTATGCCGCGGCTTGCCGAGGAGATTCGATCGTATCTGATTGCGCGGGTCAAGTCGACGGGTGGGCACCTCGCGTCGAATCTCGGCGTGGTGGAACTGACGCTTGCGCTTCACCGTGTATTTGATACGCCCCGTGATCGGATTATCTGGGATGTCGGACACCAGTGCTACGTGCATAAACTTGTGACCGGTCGTTCCGACCGCTTCGATACGCTCCGTACCCCGGGCGGGCTTTCCGGGTTTCCCAGACGCGAGGAGAGCGAGTTCGATTCCTTTGACGTCGGGCATGCCTCCACCTCCATTTCCGCCGCACTCGGCTTTGCGACGGCGGACGCCCTCGCAGGCGTCACCGACCGCTACACCGTCGCTGTCATCGGGGACGGGGCGCTGACGGGCGGTCTCGCGCACGAAGCGCTGAACAACTGCAAAAAGAATTATCCCATGGTCATTATCATCAATGAGAACGATATGTCCATCTCGCCCGTGACAGGCTCTTTCCCGCGCCTCGTCTCCAGGCTCCGTATCTCCCGGAATTATCAGAGAATGAAGTCCAGTACCAAGCGGGCTTTTCTGAAGGTGCCGCTGATTGGGAAACCGCTCTACTATCTCATGCGCGGCGTCCGCAACTTTGTCCGCGGGCTTCTGTATCGTAACAACTATTTCGAGGATATGGGCTTCACTTATCTCGGACCCTATGACGGGAACGATTATGCCCGTGTCAAACGCGCCCTGCAGGAAGCAAAAGACAAGAAAAAATGCGTTGTCGTCCACCTGCATACCAAAAAGGGGAAAGGTTATTCGCAGGCGGAGTCTCACCCGGATATGTACCATTGCGTCACGCCGGGGAAACCGACCTCCGAGACGTTCCATGCCGTATTCGGTGAGGAACTGCTTTCTCTGGCGGAGGAGGACCCGACGGTCTGCGCCGTGACCCCGGCGACGGGGGTGACGACAGGGCTGGACGCATTCGGCGAGGCATATCCAGAGCGCCTGTTTGACGTGGGGATTGCCGAGGGGCACGCCCTGACGTTCTGCGCGGGGCTTTCGGCAGGCGGACAGAAACCGTATGCCGTTATCTATTCGAGTTTTCTGCAGCGTGGCTACGACCAGATTCTGCATGACATTGCGCTCCAGCATCTGCCGGTGCACATGATGATTGACCGCGCGTCTCTCGCGCCCGCCGACGGACCTACGCATCACGGGATTTACGATGTTGCGTTTCTCGCTGAGATGGCGGGTGTTGAGATTCTTTCTCCCGTGACGGTGGGTTCGCTCCGCGCTATGCTGCGCGCCCGCGCAGCAGCAGATCACCCGGTCGCAATCCGCTATCCGAACTGCGTGGAAGACCCTGCTTTGCGGGATACCTTTTATCCGGCGGGGGATTATGAGAATTTCGGTATGCGTGAGAGCGGGGAACTCGGGGGTGCCGAGGCAGTCATCGTCAGTTACGGCGCTGCGGCGCCGCGGGCGCTTGCCGCACGCACAATTTTAACCTGTGAGGGTCGTCGGGTGGAAATGGTATTGCTCGAAAATCTGACAGACCTCACCCCGGTCGCGAAACACCTGGCAGCGACGCTGGTACCCGGAACTTCTGTCGTGTTCGTAGAGGAGGGAATTCTCGCGGGTGGTGCCGGTATGCGCCTGGAATGTGCTCTCCATGCCTGCCGCCCGGAAACACTGTTTGAAACGCTTGCAATCCGTGATGGGTTTTCTGTCCCGGAGACCCCCTGCGACATCTATGCGTATTTCGGGATTTCCGTGTCCGATATTGTCGCGGCGCTCAGACGACATCTGCCTTCCGCCGCTCCCGACACCACGCCGCTCGCCTGATTGCCGACCGCACCGGGCGGAGCCCGTTCGGCTTCAAATGCCGTATTCCGCTTGACTTAAACCATCGCGACCGATTGCGTCAAAACGAAAACGCCCTGCCGAAACAGGGCGTTTTTCTGTGCGAAACTGCCGAAAGGCAGGGATAAGTCCTGTGAAATCACACAAAAATAACAGAAGAGACATAAAATTCGTTTGTTTTTGACGCGGAATCTGTTATAATTAAGATGCAGAGAGGGGCAAGAAAAAACTTTCTGTTCCGCTCTGACAGCAAGGAAAGGACGATCCACGCGGATCGGAGGGAACGGTATGGTCATTCATGTAATCGGCAGACAAATGACGGTCAGAGACTCGCTGAAGGAGATGATCGAACGCAAAATGCATAAGTTCGATAAATTCTTCGACGCAGACACCCCGGCATACGTGACCTGTAAGGCACGGAAAGGGGCGAAGATTATCGAGATTACGGTGACCTACGGCGGTACGGTTTTCCGCTCCGAGGAGGAGAACGAGACGTTCCAGACGGCGCTTGACCGTGCCATGGAGACGTTTGAGCGTCAGATTCGCAAGAACAAGACGCGCCTGCAAAAGCGCGTGCGCCCGGAGGGCTTTTCGCTCCCCGCGGACGCAGAGGACGATTATACGGAGGAGGGCGAGTTCAAGATTCGTGTCAAGACGTTCCCCTTCAAGCCTATGACCCCCGAGGAAGCCATTCTTCAGATGAACCTGCTTGAGCACACGTTCTTTGTCTTTACCGATGCGGATACGATGAACGCTGCCGTCGTCTACCGCCGTAAGGACGGTGATTACGGCTTGATTCTCAACGAGATTTGACGTGCGGCCACACTCCACCGGAGAAGCGCCGTCGAAAAAATGCATCGATAAAAAGCACTTCATCGGAAAATACGCCGTCGTTAATCACACCGACGAAACACACACATTATACAGCGAGGAGCCGCATTTTGCGGCTCCTCTTTGTACTATTAGCATAGTTGCGTCATTCGGATTTCTGCATGGCTACGTCCGATTTCAAGGTACGTAAAATATACAGAATGATGACAAGAGAGGCGACGGCGGTCATGAGGTCTGCCGCCGGCATGGAGTAGAGAACGCCGTTAAGACCAAAAAAGTGGGGAAGAATGAGGACGAAACCGCTTCCCAGTACCACTTCACGCAGCATGGAGAGAAAAGTCGAGAGGACGGGTCTGCCGAGCGACTGCAGGAAGATGAAGGTCGCCTTGTTGACGGTCGCGAGCGGGAGCATACACAGATAGGTGCGGAAAGTACGCACGGCGAACTCCGTGTAATAAGCCGATTCTCCCCCGGCACCGAATATGGCAATAATGCCGCGCGGGAAGCACAGGACGATTATGAGTGCCACGGCACCAACCGTGAATTCTGTGAGGAGCAGTTTTCTGAAAATTTCTTTTGCCCGGTCCTGATGCCCGGCGCCGATGTTATAGCCGACAATCGGAATACATCCGGCGGCAATGCCGATGGAGACGGATATGACAATCTGGAACATTTTCATCACAATACCGAATACCGCCATGGGAATCTGCGCATATTCCGGAAGTCCGAAAATGCTGTCCCGCGCGCCAAAGACCGCAATCATCTGATTGGTCGCTGCCATGGCGATGACGAGGGAAATCTGCGCGAGGAAGGAGCAGATGCCGAGTGAAAGGCTCTTGCGGATGACATAGCTATCCGGGTGGAAACTGTCTTTTGTGAGCCGCACGCACTTCATGCGGCACAGGTAAATGATTGCGAGGATAGCGGTTACAATCTGACCGATCACGGTGGCAATCGCGGCGCCCATCATACCCATACGGAGCGGGTAGATGAAAATGGGATCCAGAATGAGATTGACGGCGGCACCGGCGAGCGTGGAGAACATAGCGTATTTCGGGCTGCCGTCCGAGCGGATTACGGGATTCATCGCCTGCCCGAAAACGTAGGGGAGGATTCCGAGCGTAATCCAGAAAAAGTATTCGCGGGAGCATTCCATCGTGCGTTCATTGACGGCACCCCCGAAGAGCGTAATCAGCGGGTCGGCGAGGAACAGATACAGGACAGTCAGCAGGACGCCGGAGAGGACGGAAAGCAGTACGGCATTCCCGACGGAACGGTGTGCGCGGTCCGTGTCACGGGAGCCGAGACACAGACTGACGTACGCACAGCAACCGTCGCCAATCATGACGGCGACGGCGAGCGCCAGCACCGTCAGCGGAAAGACGGCGGCATTTGCCGCATTACCGAATGAACCGAGATAGTCGGCGTTCGCAATAAAAATCTGGTCGACGATGTTATAGAGAGCGGCGACCACGAGGGAAATGACGCAGGGGATTGCATACCTGCACATGAGACGCCCCGTTTTCGCCGTGCCGAGGTCGGACGTCATGTCCTTTTGGTTGTCTTGTAAACAGTCGTTCATCATAACCTCCCGAAAAAGAGAACAGTGTGTCACGGCGGCAGTTGGATTTATACCGCGAGGTGACACACTGTTCGTACCATATGAAAGAGAATACCGCTCCCGGGTGTTCTCCGTTACTATGATTGTAACATGATTGGAAGCCACATTGCAAAGGCAATTTTGACCGATTTTTTCACTGCGTCGGGGGTGCTTTTTGTGAAAAATATCCGGCGATGCACCGGGTGCCCGAAGGAAACAGGTTGTATCGGTGCGGAGTGCCTTTGCGCCGCAAAATTTGCGATACTACTTGATTTTTGTACACCGGTGTGATAAAATATGAGCGTTGCGCCGGAATGATGGAATTGGCAGACGTGCTGGACTCAAAATCCAGTGGTGGCGACACCGTGCGGGTTCGACCCCCGCTTCCGGCACCACAGCCCCCGCGGAGTTTTATCCGCCGGGGCTGTTTTTATAAGATTTGACGCGCCGGTTTTTGGGGGAACGCACGCAGAGGGCAGATTCGACGGTTGCCTCTGCTCCGACAGGTTGCGCCCCGGCTGGGGGAGATCACGCGCTTTTCAAACGCATACAAAGGACGGGAGTGAATACCATGCAGGAATATTGGGGTCTATACGACAGGGATCGCCGCCCGCTCGGGCGCGTCCATCTCCGCGGCACGCCCCTGCCACCGGACACGTATCACGTTGTCGTCCATCTCTGCATTTTCAATGAGCGCGACGAGATGCTGATTCAGCGTCGTGTAGATGACAAGGACACTTTCCCTGGCTATTGGGATTTGTCAGTCGGCGGAAGCGCGCGTGCGGGAGAGGACAGTCGAGCTGCCATTGTGCGTGAATGTACGGAAGAACTTGGCGTGACGCCACCGCTGTCCGATGCGCGCCCCTATCTAACCGTTCACTTCTCCGGCGGATTCGATGACGTTTATGTAGTCACCTGCGAGGAAAGCAAACTTTCCTTGCGTCTGCAGACCGATGAAGTTGCAGAAACCATTTGGGCAGAGGAGGAGCAGATACTCGCGATGATTGATGCCGGTATATTCATTCCGTATCATGCGCCCTATATCGCGCTTTTGTTCCGCTATCGTCACTACCGCGGCAATTTTTCGCTTTTGCCGATAGAACCGCCGAAATTGTCTTAACTACCGATCCGACGGGAAATCCCGAACAATCTCCTCGCAAAATAGCGAGTGGATATATTTTTATCGTGCGCAAACAGATGTTATGTCTTTTGTAAAAAAAATTGTGTGCCATCTTGCGCGACATGTGTAAAATAGTATATAATAAACTTGATTTGCAAGGCTGGAGGTGGACATGGCATATACCGAAACGCAGGCACGCGCAATCATTGCCGATATGCTCCGCCGGGGAGAGGCGGAGGCGGGTGACCTCCTCGAGATGCGCCGTTCGCCCCTATCAGACCTCGCGTCGATTCTGGCAGATGCCGTGACGGGTGCTCCGACCGCGGACACGTTGCGTGCGTTGACTGCCGATGCGCCGCTCCTGCCATTTGCGGAATACCGCTTGCCGCGTGACGCGTCGCCTACGTACCGCTCCGTTCTGACTGCCGCGCTTGCGTCACTGTCGTCTCTCGACCGCGCGTCGCTCGCAGGGGCACTCGTTGTCCATCTCGGCGCCCGCGGTACGGCGCCCGACGCCGACACGCTCCTCGCCTGTCGCCGTCTGCCCGGCAGATGCGCCTACCTTCGGAACCCGCTTTCCGATGAAGCATTTGACTGTTTTTCATCGGAGCTGGACGCCCCGACGTCGCTGTTTACCGGCGATATGGAGGAGGCGTGTGAAGCGGTGACGCTCGGCGAAGCGGACTATTGCATTCTGCCCCTGACGGCGTCGGACGGGCGCCGCGCCGATTCCGTTCTTGCCATGGCGCACGCGCATCGCCTGACAATCGCCGCCGTCTGTGACTTTTTTGACGGCGAGGATGTCCCGGTTCGTTTCGCACTCTTCGGGCTTGTGCCGCGCGGCGGCTTTGCGGGGGAGGCGTCGCTTTCACTTTCGTTTGCCGAACTTACGGAGGCGGCGCTCACCGCTCTCATCGGTGCCGCTGCCTGCTTTGGCACGGCGGTGACGCGGGTGTATCTCGACGGTCGCGCGGAACTGACGCTCCGTGGCGGGGATATCACCGCTTATCTGGTTTACCTTTGCCTGTTCGCCCCGGATTTTCGGGTGGACGGGTATTATACAGAACAATAAGGAGGAATGATGATGAAAACATTCACATATAAACCGACAGGTGTCTGCTCGAGAAAAATTACGGTGGAACTCACGGACGATAACGTGGTTCACTCCGTTCGGTTTGAGGGTGGCTGCAGCGGGAATACGCAGGGGGTGTCGGCACTGATTGTCGGTATGACTGCCGAGGAAGCGATTCGGCGTCTCAGCGGGATCCGCTGCGGGCTTCGTCCGACGTCCTGTCCCGATCAGCTCGCGCACGCGCTGGCCGAGGCGCTGCGGAACGTCACGGTCTGATCAAACAAAAATCAAGCACAAGTAATGGAGGAAAGAGAGAATGGCTTCTTACCGTACCGAGTATGACAGATGGCTTTCGTCCGGTCTTTTGGACGAAACACAGATGACGGAAATGGCAGAAATCCGCGACAAAGAGGATCTTCTGAAACTTCGTTTCGGCATGAAAATGGACTTCGGCACAGCGGGCTTGCGTTCCACCATGAATATGGGGCCCGGATGCATGAACGTCTTTACCGTCGCCCAGACGACGCAGGCGATTGCCGAGCTGATTAAGAGCGAGGGAGCAGACGCCCGCGGGGTCGCCATCGCGTATGACTCCCGCAACAATTCCGCTCTGTTCTCCGCCACCGCGGCGGAGGTGCTGGCAGGGAACGGGATTCCCGTCTACCTCTTTGACGGGATTCGCCCGACGCCGGAGCTTTCGTTCGCCGTGCGCGAACTCGGGTGCATCGCCGGTATCAATATCACGGCATCGCACAACCCGAAAGAATACAACGGCTATAAAGCCTACTGGGAAGACGGCGCACAGATCTCGCCCGAACAGGCGAAGGCTGTCTCCGAGGCGAGAGAGAAGATCGACGTTTTGACCGGGGCGAAGCGTATGCCGCTCGACGCCGCCGTCGCCGCGGGCATCGTGCATATGCTCGGCGAAGACTTTGATGAAAAGTATCTTGCCGCCGTGCTTGCGACTGCCATTGACCCGGACGGGGTCGCGGCGATTGCCGATACGCTGAAAATCGTTTATACGCCTCTGCACGGTGCGGGCTACCGTCTGGTGCCGGAGATCCTGCACCGCCTCGGGCTGAAGCACATATATACCGTGCCCGAGCAAATGGTGCTGGACGGGAACTTCCCGACGGTCAAGAAACCGAACCCGGAGTACCCGGACGTGTTCGCGCTCGGGATTGCGATTGCCGACCGCGTCGGCTCCGACCTTGTCGTCGCGACCGACCCCGACTCCGACCGTATCGGCGTCATGGCACGCACCAAAGAGGGCACGTTCCGCACCATTACGGGCAACCAAATGGGCGCGCTCCTGCTCGATTATATCATTCGTGCGCGTCGTGCGAACGGCACGCTGACCAAAGACGACTATGCCGTCAAGAGCATCGTTTCCACCGATATGGCATACCGTATCGCGGAAGTGCAGGGCGTGAAACTTTATGACGTTCTGACCGGCTTCAAGTTTATCGGCGAGGTCATCAAGAATTACGAACTGGCAGGGAAGCCCGGACGGTTCCTCCTCGGTTTCGAGGAGTCCTACGGCTATCTCACCGGCTCCTATGCCCGCGATAAAGACGCGGTCGGTGCCGCGCTGATGATTTGCGAGATGACCGCCTTTTACAGCAAGCAGGGGCTGACGCTCTGCGACGCGCTGGAAGAACTCTATAAGACCTACGGCTACTACCGTGAGGGCATGACGGATATCTATATGGAGGGGCTCGATGGCATCGAGCGCCGTAAACGCGTTATGTCGACCCTCCGCGAGAATCCTCCGAAGACGATAGGCGGGCATAAAGTCGCCCGCGTCGGTGACTTCGCCGCGCGCACCTATACCGACCTCGCCACAGGCGAGAAGACGGACAGCGGGCTTCCTGCTTCCGACGTTCTGGTGTATATCCTCGACGACGGCGATAAGGTCATTGTCCGCCCGTCCGGCACCGAGCCGAAGATTAAGATTTATTTCCTGACCCACGCCGAGAACGCAGCGGCGGCAGAGCCGAAGCTCAAGGCGTATATGGAGGACGCACAGCGCTTCGCAGAGGTCTAAAAGCACGGAAAGGAATCAAGCAACTTGTCGTATAAGCAGTCTCATATCCGAAACTTCTCGATCATCGCGCACATCGACCACGGTAAATCCACCCTCGCGGACCGTATCCTCGAGCAGACCAGTACCGTGGAAAAGCGCGATATGGAGGAACAGCTCCTCGATAACATGGATCTCGAAAGAGAGCGCGGCATCACGATCAAGGCGCGTGCCGTACGTCTCTCTTATCGGGCGAAGAACGGGGAGGAGTATATCTTCAACCTCATTGACACGCCCGGTCACGTCGACTTCGGCTACGAGGTCTCCCGGTCGCTAAACGCCTGCGAGGGCGCAATCCTGATTGTGGACGCCACGCAGGGGGTCGAGGCGCAGACGCTCGCAAACGCCTATTTGGCAATCGACGCGAATCTGGAAATACTGCCTGTCATCAATAAAATCGACCTTGCCTCTGCGGACGTGGAGCGCTGTCGGAGCGAGATTGAGGACATTATCGGGATTCCCGCCGAGGGGTGCCCCGCCGTGTCGGCAAAGACAGGGCTCAACGTCGGGGACGTCCTCGAGCGAATCGTCACCGATATTCCCGCACCGCGCGGGGACGAGGAGGCACCGCTCAAAGCACTGATTTTCGACTCCTACTATGACGCCTACCTCGGAGTCGTCGTCAATATCCGCCTTTTCGACGGCAGTATCCGCCCGGGCGATCAGATTCGCCTGATGTCTACGGGGGCGGTGTACGAGGTCGCGGAGGTCGGTACCATGTCGCCTTTCGGGCTCACGAAGCGCGACGGCTTGTCGGCGGGCGAGGTCGGATACTTCACCGCGTCTATCAAGACGGTCGGCGATACGCGCGTCGGTGATACCGTCACCGCGGCGGAGGGCGGATGCGAGACGCCACTCCCCGGGTTCTGTGAGGTACACCCCATGGTCTACGCCGGTATCTACCCGGCGGACGGCGCACGGTACGGCGACCTGCGGGATGCACTCGATAAATTGCAGTTAAATGACGCGAGCCTTGTGTTCGAGCCGGAGACGTCCGTGGCGCTCGGTTTCGGGTTCCGCTGCGGCTTCCTCGGACTTCTGCATATGGACGTGATTGAGGAGCGGCTGGAACGCGAGTTCAATCTGGACCTCATCACGACGGCACCGAGCGTTATCTATCGGCTGAAACTGCGGAACGGGGAAGTGCGTATGTGCGATAACCCGTCGAGTTACCCCGGCGCCGACGAGATTGAGACGGCGTATGAGCCAATGGTCAAGGCGAGCATCATCACCCCGACCGAATTTGTCGGTGGGCTCATGGATTTGTGCCAGGATCGCCGCGGCGTGTTCATCGACATGAAGTATATCGACACGACGCGTGTTGAACTGCATTATCGACTGCCGCTGAACGAGATCATCTACGACTTTTTCGACGTCCTCAAGAGTCGGAGCAAGGGCTACGCCTCGCTCGACTATGTGCTGGACGGGTATGAACCGTCGAAACTTGTCAAACTCGATTTTCTTCTGAACGGCGACCCCGTGGACGCGCTTTCCTTTATCGTCCACGAGGAAAAGGCTTACGCCCGCGCCCGCAAGATTGCGGAACGCCTGAAAGAGAATATCCCGCGTCAGTTGTTCGAAATTCCGATTCAGGCGGCAATCGGCTCCAAGGTCATCGCCCGTGAGACGGTGAAAGCCATGCGGAAAGACGTCCTTGCCAAGTGTTACGGCGGTGACATCACCCGTAAGAAGAAACTGCTCGAGAAGCAGAAAGAGGGCAAGAAGAAGATGCGGAAGCTCGGGAGCGTCGAGGTGTCGCCCGAGGCGTTCATGGCAGTGCTGAAACTGGACGATGAAACCTGACATCGGTATTTATATCCATATCCCGTTCTGCCGTCGGAAGTGTCTCTATTGCGACTTTTGCTCCTTCACGGAGACCAATGCCGCGACGCGCTCGCGCTACGTGGACGCCCTCGTGCGGGAACTGCGGTCGTACAGCGCCCCGCTTGCACCCTATACGGTGAACACCGTCTTTATCGGCGGCGGGACGCCCTCGCTCCTCGCGGCAGAAGAAACGGAGCGAGTCTTTGACGCGCTCCGCACCTGTTTTGACCTCGCGTCCGACGCCGAAATTACGTCGGAGGTCAACCCCGCGACGGCAGACGGGGAGAAACTCGCGCGCTGGCGCGCCGCCGGGGTGAACCGGCTGAGTATTGGCGTGCAGAGCTTTTCCGATACGGAGCTCCGCGCCCTCGGCAGGCTCCACACCGCTGACGAGGCGGAGGCGTTTTACCGGGCGGCGCACCGTGCCGGGTTTGCAAATATCGGGCTGGATCTCATGTACGGGATTCCGGGACAGACGGCGGCGTCACTCATGGAAACGCTCCGGCGCGCCGTGTCTCTCTCCCCCGAGCATATCAGCGCATATTCCTTGCAGGTCGAGGAGGGGACGCCGTTTTACGACCGCTGGGAGACGCTTGCGCTCCCGGGTGACGACGAGAACGCGGACTTGTATGACCTCGTGACGCGTGAACTTGCCGGGGCAGGATATCAGCACTACGAGATTTCCAATTACGCGAAACCGGGATATGAATCGCGCCACAACCTTCGCTATTGGCGTATGTCGCCGTATATCGGTGTCGGTGTCGCGGCATACTCCTATTTTGAGGGGGCGCGGTACGGCCACGACCGTGACCTCGCTGCCTACCTCGCGGATGACTTTTCCCGCCGCCCCCCGGCGGAGCCGCGCGGGGATGGAGACACAGAGGAAGAGTATATCATGCTCGCCCTGCGCCTTGCGGACGGTATTGATGACGAAGATTTTCGCCGCACGTTCGGTGTGACCTTTACCGAGCGTTATGGCGCGCGCATGGCACCGTTTGTCGCCGAGGGGCTTGCCACGCGTACCGAGTCCGGCTGGGCGCTCACGGAACGCGGTATGTATGTCAGCCTCGCACTCCTTGCGGAAATCCTCGATACGTGACGGGAATTTCCTCTCCCGCTCCCCTTGACGGTGGGGCATCACCGTGGTACAATAAAGACAGCAATATGAATGCTTGAAAGGAGATCACAAGATGATTGACGAGACGAACAACGGTATGGAAGATACCGAGGATACCGTAGATATTTATACGCTGGTGGACGAGGAAGGGAACGAGATGGAGTTCCAGCTTCTCGCCGAGGCGGACATTGACGGGGCGCACTATGTGGCGCTGGCACCCGCCGAAGAGCTTGACGACGCAGAAGAGGGCGATTACGTCATTCTGCAGCAGCTGGACGAGGACGGCGAAAAGACGTTCGTGACCGTTGACGATGACGAAACACTTGATAAAGTGGCAGAGTTCTTCGACGATCTCTTCTTCAGCGAGGTCGACTGCGATTGATTCGCAGACGGCGGATTCGGTTGCTACCTCTGCGACAGAATCTGACGACCGATGTTTCCTGCCTGCCCTGTGCGTGATAGCACTTTATTTGGACCGACACATTTATTTAGGGAGTCCGGTCTCACCGTGTGGGAATGCAGACCTCCCGCCGCCGCCCGTCTTTGACCGGCGTCGGCGGACGCTGGGAGCACAAAAGCGGTGACAGGACACCCACCTGCCAAAGCAGGGTCAATCGGGTTCTACACGGCAGGGCGGGTTTCCAAGAAAGTACCGCGGTTTTCTGCGGCACTTCTTTTTCTGAAACACATTCCATACCAAAGCTTCACATAAGGAATGCTGTAACGGGCTTGATTTTTGATGGAAGATATGGTATAATACAAAGAATTAAAAGTATTCGGGACGGATACAAAGC
>CAVDSZ010000008.1:0-105369 GCA_963611795.1 Akkermansia muciniphila
AGAAAAAACACTTTGCAAGAGTGACATTGAGGTAGGTTGTATCGGCACATCTATTCGGTCAATCCGGGCGTCAGAGAGTTTACCCGGACAAAATAAAAAAAGCCCGGTACGAATACCGAGCTTAACAATTTGGTTCAGTTGAGATATTTCCCGTTTTTTCTCTGCCGACATTGACGGGGACGATCTCCTGTGCTACGATACGGGCTCCGAAAGGGAAAACAGGAAGTGTATTGTTTTATAGAGCACAGGAAAATGCACGGGGATTATATACCAATAGGAAAACAAAAACGGAGAGCCACTTCCGATCAGAAGCAACTCTCCGTTTTTATTTGTTTTCTCGCGGCGCGCCGCCAAAGTGTCAGTATAGGACTTTCGGGCAGTTCGAGAAAACTTAACTTGGTGGAGATAACGAGACTCGAACTCGTGACCTATGCGTTGCGAACGCATCGCTCTCCCAGCTGAGCTATACCCCCATTGTCGGAACGAAAAATCCCACTCAACAAAAGTTATTATATCAGTTTTTTATGATTTGTCAAGACTAAAAACGTGGGAACGCGCAAAACGTCCGTTTCGCGAAGACATGCAGATACGGAGGACAAAAAGCGGCTTTTTCGATGCGAGGGTGGCATACGACAGTGGGGGTGTCGCGGATTCGTCGGTCCGTCCTCACCAATCCGTTTTTTTCGCACCGTTCTCACGGTATGACGGTATTCCCTCTCGGATGCGGCGGACGGCGTCCGGCAGGGCGGAGACGGTATCGGAGGCAATCATGGTCATATCCGTTCCTCTTTCCTCGGCGATTTCCCCGGCGATCCCGGCGAGCGTCGCCCCCGCCGCCACCGTTTCGGGCGTCAGCGGCAGATAGCCGAGGAGCCCCATCAGGACTCCGGAGAGCACGTCACCGCTCCCCGCGGTCGCCATACCGGCGCCGCCGCAGTCGACCGTATAAGTCTCTCGCCCGTCCGTCACCACCGTCCGATGCCCTTTCAGAAGCACGGTACAACCATACTGCGCAGCGAACGCTTCGGCAAGCGGCACGGGTTCCGCCGTAATTCTTTCCGTCGGGAGCCCGGTGAGGCGGGAGAACTCTCCCGGGTGCGGCGTCAGGAGAACGGACGCGCGGGTGTCCGAGAGGAGCCGCAAATCCCGGCTCAACGCCGTGATGCCGCCCGCGTCCACGAGGAGCGACAGCCCCGCTTGCGCGAAGAAATCCGTCAGGTAGGCGCGGTAAGCGTCATCGCACTTCCCCGTATCCCAGCCCATGCCGACCCCAACAGCGCGGAGCCCGCGGGTAAAGTCCTCCGCCGCGCCCGCGTCATACCGAAGCACTCCGTCCGCTCCGCACGGCAGGGGGCAGAGCGTACTCTCGAGCAGGTACGGGAGCACCCCTGCGACAATGCTCTCAGGGACGGCGAGCCGCGCGATGCCGCACCCCGAGCGGAGCGCGGCGCAGGAGAGGTTCGCCAGTTTGGCGGCGCCGCTGTACGCGACGCACCCGCCGAAAAGCCCTACCGTACCGAACATTCCCTTATGACAATCCCGTGGACGCGCGGCAAAGATTTCCGTCAGTCGCGCCGGCGTCAGTGTTCTCTCCGTTGCCATATGTATCCCTCCCGTTTTTGCAGGTGCTTGTCACTTCGATTTTACCACACCGCACCGCCCGATGCAAGTGTTCGCCCCCCGGCATCGCTGCCCCTCGGGTGGTATCCCCTCCTAAGCATAGTCTCCAAAACATTTTCGCATAAAAAGCAGAGAACCGATTGACACATTTTGCCCCGATTGCTATAATAAACATGGTAACCGCGAAAAACGGGAATAACCATTATGAAAGGAATTTGACCATGAAAAAATTTGCTCAGCTCATCTCTCTCGCTCTCGTCGCCGTCATGTGCGTGGCGCTGCTCGCCTCCTGTGCACCGGCGTCCGATCCCGACAAGGCGGAAAAGGCACTCAAAGATGCCGGCTACACGACCGGCAAGGACACGACCATTACCCCTGCTGCCTACAAACTCCTGACCGGCAAAAATGTTGAGGCTGTCCTGACCGGCACCAAGACCGATGACGATAAGAATGTACAGCACATCACAATCGTGTACTTCGAGAAAGCCGAAGACGCCAAGACTGCTTACGAAAAACTCGCCGACGAGTCCGACAAGGAAAAGAAAGACGAGCCCGACTGGGTTTTTGCAAAATCCGGCGCTATGGTCTACTGGGGCACCAAGACCGCTGTCAAGGACGCAAGATAACAAAAACCGATACATCAAAAAGACGGCACCCGAACGGGTGCCGTCTTTCTTTGTGCAATCGGTCTTTGGAAGGCACGGCGGGCATCAAGGGAGTGACCTCCCGCGATGTCCGTTTTTCCGCTTGAACCGATGCCGTTTTTACTTGTTCTGTGCCGCCGCGATTTTCTCGAGGAGTTCTGTCTGACGGCGCACGTTCTCATAGAACTGGCGCTCGGTCTCGGCGCGCTCTGCCGCCGCCTGCGTTTCTGCCGCCGCCTTCTCGGCAGCCGCCGCTTTCTCCTCCGCCTCTTTCCGCTCTGCCTCCGCCTTTTCCTCGGCAAGTTTCGCGGCGTTCACGGTCTCCGTAAACTTCTTATGTGCTTTGGTCGCGACACGCAGAATGATAAACAGACACATCGCGATGATCAGGAAATTGAGGATTGCGTTGATGAACGCGCCCCAGTCGATGTAAATGGAATTCGCAAGGTCAACCGTCCCGTCCTCCAGCGTCACGCGCTTGAGGAACGTGTAGATTTCCGAAAGCGAATTCTGCCCGAGGATCAGGGCGAGAATCCAATTGACAATCGGCTTGATAATCTGGTTACTGAGTGCCGTCACAATCGCGGTGAACGCGCTCGCGACGATGACGCCGATCGCCATATCCACGACGTTCCCACGGGTGATGAACTTCTTGAAATCCCCCCAGAAATTCTCCGCCTGTTTTTTCCGTTTTTCTCTTTTTGCTTTTTTGACACGTTTTTCGCCCTCGGCGATTCTCTCCGCGAGGACGACTTCGTCTTCCCGACTCATGATTTTCCTCCTAAATTGACGGGCAAACCCGTTTTCCCTCTTATTATAATAATCACACACGTGCGTGTCAAGGCTCAACCGACCGAAAATCCACCGCCGCCCCGCACGCAACACAAAAATATGCAAAACCCCTTGACAGATGCAGAAAGACGTGGTATGATGAAAACGCTTTATCGAGATAAAGTTTTAACAAACTAAATTACTAAATTGTTTTTGCCAAAAGGAGACAAGGTCATGAAAAGAATCCTTACCGTTGTGCTCTCTGCACTTCTCATCGCCTCTGCCGTATTTGCACTCGCGTCCTGCGGGAAGAGTGATACCAAAGCACTGGAAAAGAAAGGCTACTTTGTCTGCGGCATCACGGTGTATGATCCCATGAACTACTTCAACGAGAACGGTGACCTTATCGGTTTCGATACCGAGTTTGCACAGGCGGTCGCGGCGGAACTCGGGCTGGAAGTCAAATTTCAGGTCATTCAGTGGTCGTCCAAGTATGCAGAGCTGAACAGCGGCTCGATTGACGCCATCTGGAACGGCTTTACCCGCGGCAGTGAATCCGACGGTACCTCCCGTGCGGATTATGTGGATTTCTCCTACGACTACCTCAACAACTCCCAGTGCGTGGTGATGAAAGCCGACAAAGCGGCGCAGTACACCTCGCTCGCTTCTCTCGACGGGCTGAAGGGCGCCGCAGAGGCAGGCTCCGCCGGTGAGGCGGTCGCCAAGGAAGCCTCCGCCAATTACATGGCAGTAGACAGCCAGGCAAAAACGCTGATGGAACTGGAAGCCGGAACGATCGACTTCGCTGTTGTGGACGTCCTGCTCGCCAACTCGCTCGTCGGCAAGGGAGACTACGCGAACCTCGCACAGTGCACCGGCATCGCACTTGACCCCGAGGTATACGCCATCGGCTTCCGCAAGGGCAGTGACTTCACCGTCAAGGTCAATGAGGTGATTGTGAAACTCTCCGAGAACGGCAAACTCGCCGAAATCGCCGAGAAATACGGTCTTAAAAACGCACTCATACCGAATATCGGCAAGTAAAAAATACGCCATGAGTTTTGCATCTGTAAACGCCCTGCTTTTGCAGGGCTTTGGCGTTACCTGCCTGCTATTTCTCCTGACACTGGTCTTTTCTCTGCCACTCGGACTCGTCGTCATGTTCGGCTCGATTTGCCCGTTCCGTCCCCTTCGTATCGTCACCCGCACTTTCGTGTGGATTATACGCGGCACGCCGCTCATGCTCCAGTTGTTCGTTGTCTTTTATGTTCCCGGCATGCTGTTCGGTGTCCGGCTGTTCGGCGGCGAACACGGACGTTTCATCGCCGCTCTGGTGGCTTTCGTCATCAACTACGCCTGCTACTTCTCCGAAATCTATCGCGGCGGGCTGGAAAGCATACCGCGCGGACAGTTTGAGGCGGCACAGGTACTCGGCATGACACGGCGCGAAACCTTCTTCCGCGTTATTCTCATGCAGCTGGTCAAGCGTATCCTCGCCCCGATCTCCAACGAAATCATCACACTGGTGAAAGACACCTCGCTCGCGCGCGTAATTGCCGTCGCCGAGATTTTCTACATGAACGATGTCAAAATCCTATCCTACGGTATCGTTTGGCCACTCTTCTATATCGGTGTATTCTTCCTGGTCTTTGTCGGCGCGCTGACGCTGCTCTTCCGCTTCTTGGAAAAGAAGTTGTCCTATTACAAGATCTGACGGTTTCACCGTCACCGAGGTGACTATGTCTCTTTTACAAGTCAACGGACTCACCAAACGCTTTGGTCAGACCGAGGTCCTACGCGGGATTGACTATCGGCAGGATGCCGGCGAGGTCGTCTCCATCATCGGTTCCTCCGGGGGCGGGAAAACCACCTTTCTCCGCTGTCTGAATTTTCTCGAAAAGCCGACGGAGGGCACAATCCGCATCGGCGATACACTTTATGACGCGGGTAGGACCTGCTCCGAGCGCGAGATTCGGGAAATGCGGTTGCATTTCGGGCTGGTGTTCCAATCTTTCCACCTCTTTCCGCAGTACACCGCCCTTGAGAACGTGCGTATGCCACTCTGGCTCCGCACGGCAGAGGCGCTGAGACGCGAATGGCGCGGCAGAGAGTTGCGCGCGCGCCTTGCAGAAGCCAAAATGACGTGTGACGCCCGCGCGCGGAAACTGCTCGCAGAAGTCGGGCTCGCGGAACGTGCCGCCCACTACCCCTGCGAACTCTCGGGCGGTCAATGTCAACGCGTGGCGATTGCCCGTGCCCTCGCGCAGAACCCGGATATCCTTTGTTTCGACGAACCGACCTCCGCCCTCGACCCGGAACTCACGGGAGAGGTCCTGCGCGTCATTCGTGCGCTCAAAGAGGCGGGCAGGACGATGATTGTCGTCACGCACGAAATGGAATTTGCCCGCGGTGTCTCCGACCGGGTCGTGTTTATGGCAAACGGCGTCATCGAAGAAGAAGGCACGCCGGACGAGGTGCTCGGCGCGCCGAAGAGCCCTCTCACCCGCGCGTTTCTCGCCGCGTCTCCCGGAAGCGGAAATTCCTGATTTTCCAAACAAAATGAGACAGCCCCCGGTGCAAAAAGCACCGGGAGCTGTTTATTTCCCGGGGAATGCCCGGAGGGGATTGGAAAAAGCGCATCAGACGGGCAGCGGCTCGCCCGGGTGCTCCTTCAAAAAGCGCGCGATGTTCGTATTCTTGTAGAGCGGCTCCTCCGTCACCTCACGGAGGACGCACACCTCCGGGGGGAGCGGTGCCGCCTCGTCCTCTGCCGAGAGTTCCACCTCGAGGATTGCCGTGGCACTCCAGAACGGATAGACGTCAATTTCGAGCGTGTGTCCCGCGTACGGGATCCGATAGCGTGTCTTGACGACCTCGGCACTGTCCGGGCGGGCATCCGAGAGGAGCGTGCGGTATGCCGCGAGGTCGATTTCCCGCTCGCGCTCCACCGATGTCAGAGCGGAAACGCGCTCCTTTTCCGTGTAGATATACTGCGTCTTACCGCGGGTACGGACTTCCCGCACGCGGCGGTTGCCTTTGGCGGCGGTCAGATACGTCTGCCGTATCTCCCAGACCTCCCCGCGGGATAGAAACGCCGCGGACGGCATACGAATCAGGTACTTCCGCTCGGTTTCGAGTCCCTGCGTGTTCATCGAATCTCGTACTCCCCTCCCGCAAGTTCAAAGGTCATGGCTGCCCCCTCGCACTTGCCGCAGAGCTGCCCGGCGGTAAAGGTCACGTCGCTGATTGTGACCGTCGTGCGGGTCGGGTCGGGCGCGTAGTCGGTCACGAACGGAAAACGAATGGTCGCCGTGATGCCCTGCGGAATCCGACAGCGATAAACGAACATGTCGCCCGCGTATTTCCACGTACTCTCAATGCGCCCCGCCGGACTGTCAAACATGGCGGAAACGCGTTTCAGACGCTCCTGCCCCTCGGGAATGTCCTCGGGACGCCGCAGATCCGGCTCCGGTGCCAGAATCAGGTGCGCAAAGCCGGGCGCCTCGGGATCGGGGCGAATGCCCGCCGCCGTGGCGAACAGCCACTCGGCGACAGCACCGTAGGCATAGTGGTTGAAAGAATTCATATTGACGTCGCCGAAACCGCGCTCCCGCGTATAAGAGTTCCAGCGTTCCCAAATCGTCGTCGCCCCCTGCCGCACGGAGTACAGCCAAGAGGGGTCGCGCGTCTGCAAAAGCAGCGAATAAGCAAGGTCGGTGAGCCCCACCTCCGAGAGCGTCTGCAGGAGAATTCCGGTCCCGAGGAACCCGGTCGACAGTGTATAGTCGTTCTCCCGTATCTTCGCCGCGAGCGCCGCGACGGCGTTTCGGCGCGGCTCCCCGTCGAGCAGGTCGAAATACAGTGCCAGCAGATAGGCGGTCTGCGATGTCTCGGTGAGACGCCCCTCCCGTACATACCGGTCGGCAAACACCTCGAGCAGATGGCGGTGGAGTGCTTCATAGAAAGCGGCGCGCTGTGCGTAGAAATCGCCTGCCTTCGCCGTGAGAATACGACTGTACTTTGCCATCAGGCGCGCATCGTTTGCATAGTACGCAAGTGCAATATACGGCTTTTCGGTCGGTTCGTAGGCGAGCCAGTCACCGTAGAAGGTACGCCCGCCGTTCTCCCCGCCGAAGCGGGCGAGAAAATCCATATACCGCTCCATGGAGGCATAATGCTCCCGCATGGTCTCGGTATCGCCGTACATACGGTACAGCACGTCGGGAATGATGATGCCGGCGTCGCCCCAGCCGGCGTTGCCGCCGTTCTCGGGACCGAGTACGTTCGGAATCACGTCGCCATAGGCGCCGTCGAGACTTTCCTGTGAATCGCGCGCGTCACGGAGCCATTGCCCCATGAAAGCGCGAATATCCGCAAGGTACGCGGCGGCACCCGCGAAAATCTGCGTGTCGCCGCTCCACCCGAGCCGCTCGTCGCGCTGCGGGCAATCGGTCGGAATATGCAGATAATTCCCGCGGCGCCCCCACTCGATGTTGGCGCACAGGCGGTTGCACTCCGCGTTGTCCGTCCGCACGTGTCCCGTCTCCGCGAGGTCCGCCGTCAGCGCACAGCCGAGGACGGACAGAATTTCGGTTTTCTCCGTCACCTCAATCTCGAGATAACGGAAACCGTAAAAGGTGTGGAGCGGCTCCAACACTTCTCCGCTCCCGCCGGCGGCGGTCAGACGGAGGAGCGCCTTGGCGGTGCGGTAGTTAGCGAGGTGCAGGCTCCCGGCAGGGCCGTCATTTCCGCGATCCCGCCTGCCGGAGTCGTTCAGCATCTCGGCGAAGCGGACGGTCATTTCCGTTCCGGGTGCCGCGTCCATACAGATGCGCGGTCGCCCGACGATGTTCTGCCCGAAATCGAGGAGCAGATGCTCTCCGGGATAGAGCGTCGCGTGCACGGCATCGTCGCCGACGCGCTTCCACCGCGGCACGATATGACCGAAATCGGTGCCGTCCGCCTCGGTCTTGCGCCAGAGCACGGCACTGACCGGGCGGCGCGTGAGATTCGGGAGGAGCCGTACCGGGCGGCTCCTCCTCGGCGTCACCTCACCGGGATAATCATAGCGCTCCGCCGGCGTCCATACATAAGCGTTACTTTCCGCATACGGCGGCGGCAGACGATGATCGATTGTCTCGCCGTCATACAAATCGGCAAAGAGGACAGGACCCGCGACCGTCGTCTCCCATGCCTCGTCGGTCGTGATGACCTGTGTTTTCCCGTCGGCGAACGTCAGTGTCAGCTCTGCCGCGATTGCGGGTGTGCGGAGCCCGTAAACGCCGAACGAGATGCGCCCGGCATAGTAGCCGGGAGAAACGACAAAGACAAGCGTATTCTCTGCCGCGAGGTACGGCATAAGATCATAGAAATCGCTTTCGGCGCGCACGCGATAGTCCGGCGCCCCACCCTTGAGCTCATCATACACCGTTCCCTCCTTCGTCGGGAGTCCGACGCGCTCACCGTTGCAGTAGAGGTCAAAGAGTCCGAGAGACGCCGCCTCGAGCACCGCCCGCCGGGGTTGCCCGTCCGGGCGAAAACGGAGACGGAACGCGGGGAGCCCTACGCCCACCGTCGGCTCGTCGGCATAGTTATGCCTTTTCTCTCCCCAGGGACGGGTATATGGCTGCCCACGGTAGGCTGAGCAGATGATGAACGGTGCTTTCACGGGCGACCCCTCCTTATGATTCGAGTGCTTCGTAAACAAGGCGGCGAATGGCAGGATGAAATTGATAGTATCCCGAGACACAGCCAAGGACATGCGTCACATACAGAATTCCGATTTTGCGGGTCGGATCCATCAGAGCGTACGCATTTGCCGCGCTGTCCCAGCCGAACTCGCCGACCGAAGAGGGCGCCATCGAAATATCGGGTCTCAGATGCGTGCGGCAACACAAGCCGAAACCATACCCCGCAAATCGCCCGGAGGCAAATTTAGCCGTCCCGTGCGGGCAAAGCTGATTCCCGGCGAGGAGCTTGATGGTCTCAGGGCGGAGTACCTGATACCCGTCCGCTGATGTACCGCCGTTTGAAAGTGCCGAGATGAGAGGGAGGTAGGACGATGCCGTCGAGACGAGTCCCGCTCCTCCGCTGTCATAGTCATCTCCGATGCGAAAAATACGGATATGTGCTTTATTCTCTACTCTGGCAGTATAATTCTCCTCATTATAGCGCCAGAGTTCGGAGACCCGCGTATCCTGTTCGGGCATCGGATGATAGGTCGTATCCGTCATACCCAGCGGCTCGAAAATCTCTCGCCGCTGATAGTCGGCAAAGCGCATACCGCTCGCCACTTCGACAACCGCCGCCAGCACGTCGTGGCACAGACTGTATTCATACGACGTGCCCGGCTCAAAGAGCAGCGGCTTTTCCGGGAAGAGCGAAACGACGGAATGTGTATCCGACGGTCCCGCCTCTCGTGCGCGGTTGACCGACGGTGTATGCAGATCATAGTCAAGTCCCCCTGACATCGAGAAGAGATGCCGCACCGTCATTACGTTTTCGGCGGGCGTGACGCTGCCGTCCGGTCGCTTGACCGTGAGATGCCGATAGGCGGGCAGATAATCGCCGACGGGGTCGTCGAGGTGGATAAGTCCGCGCTCGAGCGCGCGGAGCGCGCCGGTGCAGGTCGCCACCTTGGAGAGTGAATACAGAAGATACATATCCCGATCGGAAGCAGGGCGTGTTTTCGCCGCATCGGTAAAGCCGTAGATGCCGCGGTAAACCGTTTTCCCCTCCAGCGCGACCGCAAGGTCACAGACAGGAATTCCTCTGGAGTCCATTTGTGAAAGAAAAGTATCAAGTTTCGAGAAATCCATGGTATACCTCACCAAAGTTTGAATTGACCGCCGCTGTAGTACCAGTATCGCCCGGTATCCGTCGGACGGCGGTCGCTGTAGAGATAAAGAACAGAGGTCATGGCGGAGTTGCCGCCCCCGACCCTAACCCCGCCGAATGCCGTGGCATCCCCGCGGAAAAAGGCGTAAGCAAGCGAGGAACAGCCATAGAAGGCACCGTCACCCACCTCGCGGAGTGCGGAGCCGAGATACAACTGCCTGATACCGGAGCAGCCGGAGAAAGCGTAGACACCGACTTCTGTCAGTTTGTCCGGGAAAGAGAAAGAAGTCAGCCCCGCGCAGCCGGCGAACGCGCGTGCGCCGACGGTCACGACCGTGGCGGGCAATCGCACGGAGGTCAGATCCATTTCGTTCTCGAAAGCGTTCGCGCCGACCTCGACGACCCGTTTCCCCTCCGGGGAGACCGACGGGACGACAATTTCCGTCGCAATCGCATCGCCGCGCCCCGTAAGGGCACAGGTATCTGCACTCAGGACTTCAAAGCGCAGCCCCTCCGTATAGGTCACACCCGGCTCGTCCTCCCCACTGCCGCACGCAACGCACGTCAGCGCAAGTAACAGCACACACAGGACCACGGAAAGAAACCGTATTTTTTTCATGGTTCTTCCCTCCCCGCCCGTTTCACGGAACGGTCTTTTAACGTTCACTTATCTCGTATTGTAGCACACTCGCGCGTGCATTACAATCACCGTCCGCACTTTTTAGTGATTTACGAGTGGTAAAGACAAATAGAAAAAAGCGGCGTTGCGCCAGATTTTTCGGGCGCAACGCCGTGATTATATCGGTCGGTGGTGCACGCGGTCCGCACGATTTGCAAAGTCACCCGCACAATCCGCAAAACTTCGACGGGTGAATGGGGCGCCCGCGAGGTTATCGGCGGTGCTTCACTTGCGCCGACGGCGACGAATGGCGGGCCACAGTATGATGATGGTCTGCCCGGGAATCCCGATGAGGAATACCATCCAGATGGAACGAACGGGGAGCAACAAGGTAAATGAAAGGAATACCGAGAGGATTGTTCCCCAGAGCAGAACCGAGAGAAATATATAGTGCGGAATCAGATGCCCCCATACGCAACTCAAAATGAAAATGACCAGGGCGGAGATTGGAATTGCATAGATAAAGAGCAGCCACGTATCTTCGAAAGCCGGTGCAACGATGGACAGGACAACGAATGCCACGGTCGCAATCAGCCAGACGAGCAGAGCGGCGAGGACGGTAATAATCGCACGGCGGCGCGGCATACATTGAATCGGCTCCTCTGCCGGCTCGGGGTGCGGTGTCAGCAGGTCGTCGACCGTCACGCCGAATTCCTCCACCACCCGGGTCAGCACCCAGATGTCCGGCACGGCGTCGCCGCACTCCCATTTGGAGACCGCTTTGTCCGTGTAGCCGAGCTTTTCCGCCAGTTGCGTCTGCGTCATACCGGCGCCGCGCCGCAGGCGTACAAGATTCTCTCCGATGAGAGCCTTCAGTTCTTCCATCGTCCGTGCCATTGCCGTCTCCTTTCTCCGGTGGTTTTGTCGCGGTTCCGGACTGCCCGACCGTGGTTATGCGGGGCAAACCGACCGCGCGTTTTATTTTTCCTATCTTACCATACAATCCCTGCCTTGTCAACCGCGCGGAGCCACGATTTTGCGTGTTTTTTGTCACTCTCCGCGCGTTCGACTCCGGCTCTCCGCATATTCGACCCGCTGTTTTCTTCGTTCTACCTCCCTCTCCGCGACTTCTCCCACCGCCTTTAACCTTTCGGGTGACTCCCGCGTCTCGGACGCATAAAATAGCTTTGACCGGTGAAGCGTAGGGTGCGGCAGAGCACCGTTGCGTGACTCTTCACCGAAACGCCGAACCGTTTTACACAATCCTGTACCGCCCCCGGTCGTGATA
This sequence comes from Akkermansia muciniphila, assembly GCA_963611795.1. Taxonomy (GTDB): domain Bacteria; phylum Bacillota; class Clostridia; order Oscillospirales; family CAG-272; genus UBA1740. The sequence continues at coordinate 11,780 of CAVDSZ010000008.1, forward strand.
CCGCAATCAAAAGGAGACCTATACCATGGAACGTACACCGCTCGCCATGCGGACCCTCCCCGCCTATTCCCGAACAGAAGAAAAATTCAACATGATTTCTCACATCGTCGGCGGTGGTTTCTCCATCGTCGCGACGGTTCTTTGCATCGTATTTGCTGCGCTCCGCAGTGACGCCTATGCAGTCGTGAGCGCCGCCGTCTACGGCGCCTCCATGATGACGCTCTACGCCATGTCGAGCATCTATCACGGACTCCCCGCCCGCCTGCTCGGTAAACGGGTGTTGCAGGTCATGGATCACTGCGCCGTTTTCTTCCTCATCGCAGGTTCCTACACCCCCTACTGTCTCTGCACGCTCCGCCGCATCTCGCCGGCGCTCGGCTGGACGTACTTCGGTATCGTTTGGGGGCTCACTGCCCTCGCCATTACGCTCAACGCGATTGACCTCAAGCGCTACGAGGTTTTCTCCAATATCTGCACAATTCTTCTCGGCTGGTGCATCATCGTGCAGGCGCCCGTTGTCATTCGGGAAATCGGGCAAGCGGGATTTTTCCTGCTCCTCTCCGGGGGGCTCGCTTATACTGCCGGTGCCGTCCTCTACGTCCTCGGCGCGCGACGCCGCGGATTTCACGCCGTGTTTCATCTCTTCGTCCTCGTCGGCTCCGTTCTGCAGTTTCTCTCAATCTTCTTCTTCGTACTCTGACGCCCGGCTCAACCGCCCGCCGGAATACCCCGCGCCTCGATTCCCGAGCCTTTGCAAGCGCCGCCGTCCGCGGCGCTTTTTGCTAAGTTAGCCTTGCAATTTTCTAATTCCTATGGTAATATAGGGATATCAAACGATTCGGAGGAATCCGCTATGATGATCTCCACGAAGGGGCGCTACGCGCTCTTGGTGCTGACCGACCTCGCCCAACATGAGAACCAGGGGAACATATCCCTCAAAGCCATTGCCGAGCGTCAGCACGTCTCTATGAAGTATCTTGAAATGATTGTCTCGCTCTTGCGCGAGGGCGGGCTTGTCATATCCTGCCGAGGAAAAGAGGGGGGCTACCGCCTCGCCCGCCCCGCGACCGATATTCGCGTCAGCGAGATTATCCGTGTGACGGAGGGGTCGCTCGCTATGATGGCATGCCCCGACTGCGGCACGGAAGGTGTCACCTGCGAGCGGGCGGATATGTGCCTGACCCTGCCGATGTGGCAGCGGCTCGAGGGCATCATCGACGACTACCTCTCGAAAATTTCCATTCACGACCTGATTACGGGGCATATCCCCCCGGCGTAAGCGAGGACTTCCATGAACATGACCGACATACTGCAATCGCTTGAGGCACTCGACAGAGACAGCCGCCTGACCGCCCCCGCAAAAGACACCCCGGCGCCCGACCGCAAGAGCGTCATCGAGGTGATTAAAGACCTGCAGGCACTCCTCTTCCCCGGTTATTACCGGCGCGAAAAAGCGCTCGCCCCGGCAGAACTTCTCGCCCGCGTCGAAACGCGCCTTGGCGGGGAGGTCGCCGCCGCCTTGCGCTTCCGTGGCGAGGGAGGTGACCCTGCGGTGTTGACCGGCGCGTTTCTCTCCGCCCTCCCGACCATCAAGGAATTGCTGCTGAAGGACATCGAGGCTCTCTACCTCGGCGACCCCGCGGCGAAATGCCGTGAGGAAATCCTGCTTTGCTACCCCGGCTTTTATGCCATCTCCATTTACCGCATGGCGCACGAACTGTATCGGCTCGGCGTACCGCTCCTGCCGCGCATCATGACCGAGTACGCCCACGAAAAGACGGGTATCGACATTCACGCGGGCGCCGCAATCGGCGAGTACTTCTTCATCGACCACGGCACCGGTATCGTCATCGGCGAGACGACCGTCATCGGGCATCATGTCAAACTCTATCAGGGCGTCACCCTCGGCGCGAAGAGTTTCGAGACGGACGAGGACGGCAACCCCGTGAAGAACATCAAGCGCCACCCCAACATCGGCAATCATGTCGTCATCTACGCCGGTGCGACCATTCTCGGCGGCTCGACCACCGTCGGTGACGGCGCGACCATCGGGGGAAACGTCTGGCTCACCCACTCCGTCGAACCGGGCACGACCGTCGTCTACCGCGAGAAGTAACGGCAGGGGAAAGCCACCCCCTCGAAAACACAAAAATCCCGATGATATCAGCAGACGCCGCCTTCCCACGCTCCCCGTTCCGGGGAGCGTTTTTTCATTCGTGCGTTGCCGTGTGTTCGTCCCTCGCTTTACCCTGCATTTGTCCTTTTTCTCCCGCCTGTTCTCTTGCACCCGCTGCCTTTTGCGGTATTCTCCCGGTTCCGCTCCTGCGCGCGCTCGTGCGTGCATAAGTATCTTCATAAAAATATCATAAAATACCTCTGTATTTCCTATTGACATCATGGGAATTCTATGATACAATCCCTACGGAAACGATAGGAATACAAAAAGGAGCCGACTATGTTGGTTTACGCAGATAACGCCGCCACCACCGCACTCAGCGACGTGGCGAAAAAGGCGCTCTTCGATGCGACGGAGCGCGTATGGGGCAACCCTTCCAGCCTCCACACGGTGGGGCAGGAAGCCAAGACGGTGCTGGAGGGCGCACGAGAGAAGATTGCCGCCCTGCTCGATGCCGACCCGAAAGAAATTTATTTCACCTCCGGCGGGAGCGAAGCGGACAATCAGGCGATTGTCTCCGCGGCGCGCAACGGCGCCAAGCGCGGTAAAAAGCACATCGTCTCGACGAAGTTCGAGCATCACGCGGTCCTGCATACGCTCGACCGTCTCGCCAAGGACGGGTTTGAGGTCACGCTCGTCGACGTCCATGAGAACGGCGTCGTGCGCCCCGAGGAAATGGCCGCGGCGATTCGCCCCGACACCTGCCTCGTCTCGGTCATGTACGCCAATAACGAGATTGGCACCATTCAGCCGATTCGCGAGATCGGCGCGATTTGCCGGGAGAAGAAAGTGCCGTTCCACTGCGACGCCGTCCAGGCAATCGGACACGTTCCGGTGAATGTAAAAGACGATAATATTGATATGCTCTCCCTCTCCGCGCACAAGTTCCACGGTCCCAAGGGCATCGGCGTGTTGTACGCGAAGCGCGGAATCCTGCTCTCGAACATCATCGACGGCGGCGCACAGGAGCGCGGTAAGCGCGCCGGCACCGAGAACATTCCGTCTATCGTCTCCATGGCGGCGGCGCTCGAAGAATCGTGCGCACACATGGAGGAGAACGCGAAGAAGATTGCCCACCTGCGTGACCGACTGATTGAGGGGCTGTCGAAGATTCCGCACTCGCGCCTGAACGGTGACCGAGAGAAGCGCGTCCCCGGGACCGTGAACTTCTGCTTTGAGGGGATCGAGGGCGAATCGCTCCTGCTCATGCTCGATATGAACGGCATTGAAGCGTCGTCCGGCTCTGCCTGTACGTCCGGCTCGCTCGACCCGAGCCACGTCCTGCTCGCCATCGGACTGCCGCACGAGATTGCACACGGTTCCCTGCGGCTCTCTCTCTCCGAATACAATACCGACGCAGACGTCGATCACATTCTCGCGACCGTCCCCGGCATCGTCACCTACCTCCGGAATATGTCCCCCGTGTGGGAGAACCTCGAGACGGGTAAACAGCCGCACCTCATCTGATACGAAACGGGAACAAGCCTCATCATAAAGGAGATTATCAAATGTTATACAGTGAAAAAGTCATGGATCACTTCCAGCATCCGAGAAACGTCGGCAAAATGGACGACGCCGACGGGATCGGTGAAGTCGGCAACGCCGTCTGCGGCGATATTATGAAAATGTATATTAAGGTACGCGACGGGATCATCGTCGACGTGAAGTTCAATACCTTCGGGTGCGGCTCCGCGATCGCGACCTCCTCCATGGCGACCGAGATGATCAAGGGTAAGTCTATCGACGAGGCGCTCGCCCTGTCGAACAAAGCGGTGGTCGAGGCGCTCGACGGTCTGCCGGCACACAAGATTCATTGCTCCGTCCTCGCGGAAGAAGCCGTCAAGGCGGCGGTCAAGGACTACTACGACAAGCACGGCATCGCCTATGACCCCGAGCAGTTCTGCTCCGGCGACTGCGCCTGCTGCCACGCACACGACGTCCCTGCCGACGCGGATCAGAAGTAAGAAACAACGTCACGTCCTTTTCAAACGACCGAGCGGAGCCTGCCTGACAGGCTCCGCTTTGCCGTCTTGCGGAATCCGACACGACGCCCGGGGGCGGAATGCCCCGACGGGATCCGCCTCGCCCTCTTGCCTTTTTGTGAGCGGCGCGGTATGATAATACCAACCAAAACGATAAGGGGGGCAACCACCATGACCTGCAAAAAAATCGCCATTGTTACCGGCGCCAGCGGCGGGCTCGGACGCGAGTTCGTGCGGCTCCTCGCGAAAGAGGAACTCGACGAAATCTGGGCGGTCGCCAGGAGCGAGAAAAAACTCGCGGCTCTCCGCGAGGAGATTGGCGAGCGGCTCCGCCCGTTCTCCCTCGACCTGACGGAGAGCGAGTCGTTCTCCGTCCTGAGCCACACGCTTGAACTGGAACTTCCTGACGTCCGTTACCTCGTCAACAATGCGGGGTACGGGAAATTCGGCGCCTATAACGACATCACCATGACGGATTCCATGGGCATGATTGACCTCAATATTTCGGCGGTCGTCCGCATGGGGCTCATCGCCATCCCCCATATGCAGAGCGGCGCGCACCTGATTAACATTGCCTCGCAGGCGTCCTTCCAGCCGCTCCCTTATTTAAACATCTACGCCGCCTCCAAGGCGTTCGTCCGCAACTACACCCGCGCCCTGCACGTCGAACTCGCCGACCGCGGCATCACGGCGACCGCCGTCTGCCCCGGCTGGATTAAAACGGGCTTCTTCGCCCGCGGCGACATCGGGGCGGATAAGACCGCCCGGCATTACCCGCATATGGCAGAACCTGCGGCTGTGGCGAAGAAGGCACTCCGCGACGCGCGCCGTGGGCGCGACATCTCGGTGTACAGCGGGTATGTGAAGCTCTGCCACGCCGCCTCCGCGCTCGTCACGCAAAAGACTGCCATGCGCTTCTGGCTCCGCCAGCAGAAGCTCCGCTGACGGGGACGGGGGTCGACCACCGCCCCGCAAAGCACCCCGCCCCGCGCGAAAAACCACCGCCCCGCGCGAAAGACCCGAGGGCGGACGGACAGGAACGAGAGTCGGACGCCGTCGTGCGCCCCTCCCAAAGTCTCCCTACCGCTCCTAGCTCCGTCCCCCCCTTTCTCCCCGCCGCCCCTTTCTCCGTACCCCCCCTTCCCCCGCGCGAGGGGAACGTACCCCCGCCGTACTTGACAAAACGGCGGGGAATTGTTATACTATAAAGAAAGTTAGCGTGTGCTAACTGAAAGGAGTTCTCCCCGTGCAAAACTCTGTTTTATCATGCCCCGAAATGCGGACGGCAGTCGCGGCGGTACCCGCCGCAAGCCCCCTCGGAGAACGGGAGGGCATGACCGTCACGCCCTATCCCGTATTCCCCGGGATTACGCTGGTTTACCGTGACATTCACGCCGTCTCGCAGGAAGAGGAGGGGGCGGGCGATGCCCGCGTCCTCGAAATCCGTCACTGCTTCGAGGGGCGTATGGAATATACCGTCGGCGACGCCACCTACTGCCTCGCCCCCGGCGACCTCTCCGTCTCGGAGATTGCCGCCCGCCCGAGAGAGACGCGCTTCCCGACCGGGCACTTCCACGGTGTCTCGGTTCTCATCGACATCGACCGCGCGCCGGGCTGCCTCTCCTGTCTGCTCGAAGACGTCGACGTCGAGCCGCGCGCCCTCGCCGAGAAGTTCTGCCACGGCGGAAACGTCTATGTTTCGCATTCCTCCCCGCGCGTCGAGCATATCTTCTCGGAGCTGTACGGCGTGCCGCAGGAGTTGCGGAAAGGGTATTTCAAAGTCAAGGTGCTGGAACTGCTCCTGTTCCTCTCTTCCCTCTCGCCGGAGAGTGACGAGAGCGCCGCCCACAGGGTCACGAAGACGCAGGTCGACCTCGCCGAGCGCATCGCGCAGTACCTCGACGGGAACATGGACGAGAAAGTGACGCTCGGGCAACTGCAAAAGAAATTCGGCGCCTCCGGGGCGCAGATACGCAACTGCTTCCGCCAGGTGTTCGGCATCAGTGCCGCCGCCTATATCCGCCGCGAAAAAATGAAGCGGGCGGCGAAGGCGCTCACGGACACCGACCGCACGGTGCTGGACATCGCGCTGGAATACGGGTACGACAACGCCTCGAAATTCGCCAAGACCTTCCGCACGGTCATGGGGGCATCGCCCGCCGCCTATCGGAGCGGTGCATGGCAGAATACCTACGCCCCGGCGGACGCGCGCCGCGCGGACGCCTGAACGCACGCCCCATACAAACAACCGCCGACGCGTGACCGAACCCGCTATACAAGCCACCGCCGGACGCAACCCCGGCACCGGTCATACGCGTAACCGGGCGCGAGTCGGACACCCGTCGGGTGGTATGCCAGATGCCAGACGGAGCCGCGACTGCCCCGCCCGGCGGCAGGAGCCCCGCCCGCAGAATCCCTTCCATACGATTCGGAGCCACGAGCCGCCTTTTCGGAGCGGTCGCGGCTCCGTTTTTGGATTATACTGTAGGTGAAAAGAAAAAAGGAGGGGAACATCATGCCGGAAGAACTCATGGTTCACTACTGTGCGCCGACGCTCGCCGGGCTGAAAACGGGCAGTATGTTCTCCTGCGAGGTCGAGGATAAAGCCGCTCTCACGCGCGGTCTTGTTGCCTTCAACCGTACCCTCGTCCCGCGGGGACTGCGCGCCGTACCCCTCCGATTTTCCGATCACAGAGCCCTGATTTACGTCTTTCGCCCGGCGTGCCTCGCACGCGACCTCGAGGAAGATACCGCGAAAAAGATCCTCGCCGAAAGGCAATACCCCGTCGGAGAGGCGGAAAAATGCACGGCGGAGCTTGCACGCCGTGTCAGCACGTCAGAGGACTTCCCGCACGAGGTAGGGCTTTTCCTCGGCTACCCGCCGGAGGACGTCGCCGGATTCATCCGCAACGGCGCGCGCGGCGCGAAATGCGTCGGCACCTGGAAGGTGTACGGCGACGAGGAAAAGGCGCGTCAGACGTTCCGCCGCTATGCGGCGTGTACGCGGGCATACCGCCGTGCCTACGGGCAACGCGTCGGGCTCGCGGCGCTGATTCGCGAGAGCCGCCGCACCTGAAAACCGCAGAAAAAGATAACAAAGGAGAGATTCCCATGAAAAAAGTGGCTGTTGTTTATTGGAGCACTACCGGCAATACGGAAGCCATGGCAGAAAGCGTGTGCGCGGGGGCGAAGAGCACCGGCGCCGACGTGACCTTACTGACCGCCTCCGAATTTGACGGCTCCCGTCTCGGGGACTTCGACGCCGTGGCATTCGGCTGCCCCGCAATGGGCGCGGAGGAGCTGGAGGACGGCGAATTTGCCCCCATGTTTGATACTTGCCTGCCCCTGCTCGGCGGTAAGAAAATCGCACTGTTCGGCTCCTACGGCTGGGGCGACGGCGAATGGATGCGCAACTGGGAGGAGACCTGCACCGCCGCGGGTGCCGTGTTCGCCGCCGACAGCGTCATTGCCCATGAAGCGCCGGAGGACGACACACTCGCCGCCTGCCGTGCGCTCGGAGCCGCCCTTGCGGCATAACAAAAAGAGAGGAGAGTATCGCGCTATGCTGAAAACCGTGAGACACAAAATATATGCGGTGTTTGCCGTCGCCGCTCTCGTCCTGCTGCTTGCCCTCTCGGGCGTCCGCCCGCCGTTCTGAGCCGTCACGCCGACCGTAAACAATGACCGCGCCGCGATATTCGCGGCGCGGTTTTACATCGTGCTCGGCAGGGGGTCGTCATTTCAGCGGCACGGTTTTGCGTCATTTTGACGGGGGTGTTTTACGTTATTTTGCCGGGAGGTGTTTTTGCGTCATTTTGTCGGGGGCTTTCCGTTTTCCTTTCGGCGCGGTGGCTTTTTGCCATTTTGCCACGGGGCGGTTTTTCTTCATTTCGTCGGGTGGCTTTCGGCTTCATGTCGAGGGCGGTTCCCCGCCGTTTCGCGGCGGGCAGTCTGTTTTGTCAATTCTCCTCGGCGGCGTCCTGCGTCAGGCGGCAGAAATACAGCGTCTCGCGCGTCATGCCGAGCTGCGCCACGTAGGTGTCCTCGCGGTGGTCGAGCGTAAAACCCGCCTTTTCGAGCACGCGGCGGGAGCCGATATTGTCGGGGAAGATGACACCCCATAGGCGCCGTAGCCCAAGATTCGCCCCCGCGTGCCGAACGAGCGCCGAGAGTGCCTCGGTCGCGAACCCCCAGCCCCAGTATTCGCGCCCAATCCAGTAGCCGACCTCGGCGTCGCCGGGGCGCTTGCAATCGCTCCCCTCGAGGGAGAGCAGCAGGGACGCGGAACCGATGACCTCCCCCGTGCGCCGATTGACGACGGCATAGGTCTCGGGCTGGGACAACACGTTGCGAATGACGGCGCGGCTCATGTCGGGGCTTTCGTGCGGCGGGAATCCGGCACCCGCCCCGATCGCGGGCACACGGCAGAGGCGGTAGAGCCGCTCTGCGTCCTCCTCGCGCCACGGGCGCAGGATCAGTCGTTTCGTTTTAAGTTCCATCACAGGGCGTCGCCCGAAAAACCGGGCACCGCGCGGTTCACCTCCCGCTTTTTTCGGTTTTCCTCAACCCCACCGTCGCGTGTCGCGAAGTCCGTTCGGCACGAACGGGGGGCACGCATCTCACACACGTTGCGGTGGGGGTTCTATCCCGATTGTATCACACCCCGCCCCGCTTTGCAAAGACGTCACGGAAAATTCACTTGAAAAATTATCGCGCGCGTGTTACAATAGACTGTACTTTGCCGGGAGTGTGACTTCCGGTATTTGATTGTCGCGGCGGGCGCGCGCCCGCGGGAATGAGAAAGAGGTCATTTATGAGATACGATGTTGTCATCGTCGGTGCCGGACCTGCCGGCATCTTCACCGCTATCGAACTGCTCCGTCAAGGCTCCAAGCAGTCCATTCTGATCGTCGAAAAGGGTCAGCCGATCGAAAAGCGTCGCTGCCCCAAGAGCAAGACGAAAGAGTGCGTGAACTGCAAACCCTATTGCCATATCACCACCGGCTTCTCCGGTGCGGGCGCCTTCTCGGACGGGAAACTGTCTCTCTCACCCGAGGTCGGCGGCGACCTGCCGTCCCTCATCGGTGAAGACCTCGCCGTGGAGCTTATCGACTACGCCGACAAAATCTATCTGGAATTCGGCGCAGACGAGCACGTCGAAGGTGTCTCCGACCCCGATAAGGTCAAGGAAATTCGTAAACGCGCCATTCACGCGGGGCTGAAACTCGTCGACTGCCCGATTCGCCACCTCGGCACCGAAAAGGCACAGGATATCTACCTCGCAATCGAACACTACCTCCAGCAGAACGGCGTCGACATGATGTTCGGCTACGAATGTGACGACCTGCTCCTGACCGGGAACGTCTGCCGCGGGGTCGTCGTCACGAACGGCAAGGACACGCGCGAAATCGAGGCGGGCGCGACCATCATCGCGACCGGGCGCCGCGGCGCCGACTGGCTCGAAAAGCTCTGCGCGGAGTACGACGTCGCGCACCAGCCCGGCACGGTCGACATCGGCGTGCGCGTCGAGGTGCGTAACGAGGTCATGGAAGAGGTCAACCGTGTGCTGTATGAATCCAAACTCATCGGCTACCCCCACCCCTTCAAGAACAAGGTGCGTACCTTCTGCCAGAACCCGGGCGGTTTTGTCAGTCAGGAGAACTACGACAACAACCTCGCCGTCGTCAACGGTCACTCCTATAAGGATCTCAAGAGCGGGAACACCAACGTGTCAATCCTCTGCTCGCACAACTTCTCCTACCCCTTCAATCAGCCGATTGCCTACGCGCAGAAGGTCGGCGAACTGACGAATATGCTCGGCGCCGGTCACATTCTCGTCCAGCGCTTCGGCGATATCCTCGACGGTAAGCGCACCTGGCCGAAAGAACTCTCGCAGTCGAACGTCCGCCCCACCCTGCCGGATGCCGTCGCGGGTGATATCACCGCCGCGATGCCCTACCGCGCGATGACGAACATCATCAACTTCATTCAGTCGGTCGATATCGTCGTTCCCGGCTTCGCCTCGACCGAGACGCTGCTCTACTCCCCCGAACTCAAGTTCTATTCCAACCGCGTCAAAATGGATGCCAACCTCGAGACCAACGTCCGCGGGCTCCATTGCCTCGGCGACTCGTCCGGGTGGACGCGCGGTCTGATGATGGCGTCCGTCATGGGTGTCCTCATGGGCAGAAAGCTCCGGGAGAAAGAACTCGCCGAAGAGGCGTGATGCAACCATGAAAACGATTGCCAGTTTCTCGGTCGACCATGACCTAATCGAACCCGGCATGTACATCTCGCGGATGGACGGCGACGTCGTAACCTACGACCTCCGCACCCGCCGCCCGAACGCGGGCGACTATATGTCGAACCTCACGATGCACTCGGTCGAACATATTCTCGCGACGCTCCTACGCAACAGCACGCGAGGTGACGAAATCGTCTATTTCGGACCCATGGGGTGCCGCACCGGCTTCTATCTGCTCGTGCGCGACACGGTGTCCCCGGAGGACGTCTATCGCCTGCTCGTCGAAACGCTCCGCCATGTCCCCGACGTCACAGAAATGTTCGGCGCCAAGCGCAAGATGTGCGGCAACTACCGCGGGCTGAGCCTCGACGCCGCCAAGGCAGAATGCGCCTCGTATCTCGACGCCCTGCTCGCGCGCGGCGCGCGCTTTGACTACCCGACCAAGGAGGAAAACGCATGACCGGTCTTATCGGCGCGACGGAAAGCGAAGTGACGCATCTCGTCGCCGCCCTCACCGACGCAGAAATCGAAACGCATCTCGGCATGACCTTTTACCGCGGGACGCTCGAGGGAGAGCCCGTCGTCATCACCCGCGCCGGGGTCGGTAAAGTCAACGCCGCCCTCGCGGCGGGCACCATGGCACTCCTCTATCACCCTGACCGGCTCATCAATACCGGCGTTGCGGGTGCGCTCGCGGAAGATCTCGCACAGGGCGACGTCGTCGTCGCGACCTCGCTCGTGGAATACGATATGGACACCACCCCGTTCGGGGATCCGCGCGGTCTGCTTCAAATCCGGGGGCAGGAGCTCGTCGAACTCCCCGCCGACAGAGAAACGGTCGAGGCACTGACCCGTGCCGCCGAAGCGTGCGGAGAAACACCGCATACCGGCATGGTGGCGACGGGCGACCGTTTCGTCGCCGGGACGGACGCGAAAGCAGCGATCCTCGGGGATTTCCCCGCGCTCGCCTGCGAAATGGAGGGAGCGGCAATCGCCCACGCGGCGTATGCCGCAGGCGTACCCGTAGCGGTTCTGCGCGTCATCTCGGACAGCGCGGACGGATCGGCGCCACTTGATTATCCCACTTTCGCTCAACTCGCGGCGGAGAAATGCCAGCACATCGTGCGCGCCTGCCTCGCGTCTCTGCACGCATAAGCGGCGGGAAGTTACGGAAAAACGCGCCGCATACCACACGAAAAGACGGGCGTAACGCCGTCTGTTGCGGCACGGACCATTCGCTTACGGCATGGAATATCATACCGGGCGGAGCCTGTTTTCTAGGCTCCGCCCGGTTGTTTCTGTTATTCTCCCCGCATTTCTTCAAACGGACAGGCGGGGAACCGTTTCCGTATCTCCTCCGTCTCCCGCCTCGTCGGATAGGCGCGGTCGAGCCGCCGATAGAACGATTCACCGTGCCCCGCCACCCACAGGTGCGTGAGCTCGTGCGCGAGGACAAGATCGAGACATTCCGGGGGATACCACGCGAGCGTCAGGTTTAGGCGGATCGCCCCCGTCGCGGGCGTGCAGCTCCCCCAGCGGGAGCGCATGAGACGAATACCGACGCGGCTCGCCGACCTGCCGACCGCCCGCTCAAAGAGCGGCAGACGCTCCTGCACGCGCTCGGTGAGCGTCCGCTCATAAAAGCGAAACAGGAGCGACCGCCGCGCGGCGTAGTCTGCCCCCTCGCCGCCCGGGAGCAGAAGCAATAGTCTCTCCTCTTCGCGCCTTGCGGCGGGGCGTCCCGGCTTGCTTGCAAAGGAGAGCGTCAGCGGCTCCCCGAAGAGATAGACGCGCTCCCCCGGGGTCAGCGCAAGCCGTCCCGCCGTCCGCTCCCGTGCCGCCGCGACATGGGCGCGAATCCAGTCCGCCCGCTCCGAGAGGAGCCGTCTGATTGCCTCGTCGGAGGTGCCGCGCGGTGCCGTCACGACCACCTCCCCGCTTGGATACACGCGCAGATAGGTATGCTTGATTCTTTTCCGTATCACGCGGATGTTTTTCTCCGGTTCCATGCGTCTCTCCCCCCTCTCTCCGCGATGCGGGCGTGCGCCCGCTGAATACTCTTATTGTAGCACAAGCGCTCCGCGCGCGCAATGATGCAAAACGAAACGGCGTTATTCAATTTTTCTGCTTGCGCCGAACGCTCATCTATGGTACAATGTACCCGAAAAAAGAAACAGAGGCATACCGATGAAATACAAAGCAGTCATTTTTGACCTGGACGGCACCCTGCTCAATACGATTGAAGACTTGAAGAACGCCACCAACCACGCCCTCACGGCGTTCGGCTACCCCGCCCGCACGGCGGAGGAAATGAAGCACTTCGTCGGCAGAGGGGTGCGCTATATGATGGCGAAAGCGCTTCCGGGCGGGGAGGACAACCCGCAGTTCGAGGACGTGTTCAACTGCTTCCGCCCCTACTACGAAGCGCATTGTATGGATTTGACCGCCCCGTACCCCGGGATTGGCGATCTGCTTGCGCGGCTCCGTCAGGCGGGGTGCAGGACCGCCGTCGTCACCAATAAGATTCAGAGCGCGGCGGACGAACTCATTCGTGACCTCTTCCCCGACATTCCGCTCGTCGTCGGCGACAGCCCGGCGGTCAAGCGCAAACCCGCCCCCGACGGCGTGTGGCTCGCGCTCGAGAAGCTCGGTGTCGACCGTGCGGACGCCGCCTATGTCGGCGACAGCAATATTGACTACGAAACGGCGAAGAACGCGTCTCTGCCCAGTCTCTCCGTCCTCTGGGGCTTCCGCACGCGGGAGGAACTCGTCGCCTGCGGTGCCGATACCTTCTTTGAGACGCCGGAGGCGCTCGCCGATTACCTCCTCAACTAAACCGGCTACCCGAAAATGAAAACAAAACCGCCCGGCGGCACGATTTCAGTCGTGCCGCCGTTTTTCTTTTGCCGTCGGTTGCGTTTTGACAGATATGCTCGAAAGAATGAGCATTATCTATCTATGAGAAATTGTCGAAAGATAGGGAATTTTCCGATTTTTGAGCATAGATTATAATATAAATGCTCAAGTGCAAATGCGGAAACGGAGATACGCGGAATGATTGTCTACACGCCGCTCTATGAGACTATGCGTAAGCGGGGAATCAGCACCTATCAGCTCATCACCTATCATGGTGTCAGTCGTGGGCTCATCAATCGCTTAAAGCATAATCAGGCAATTACGACCGTCACGCTTAACGATCTTTGCACGATTCTCAACTGCCGCCCGGAGGAAATAGTCGCATACATACCGGACAACGTCGAAACACTCATCGAGGTATAAATCATGTTGCGTAAGAAAATACTCGTCATCTGTTTGGTGCTCATCTCGCTCCTTGTCTCTGTTGTCTGCCCCTGTCTGAGCTCCTGTTCCGATTCCACCGTCACCGATATCACCATGCCGCGGGATTATCAGAACGATGATTCCCTGCGCGATACCACCGACGTTCCCGAATACTACGTGGGCAACCTCGCGAGCAAGGTGTTTCACCGCCCCGACTGTAATCGCGTCCCGCTGATGAACATCGCCAACCATGTCGCGCTCCGGTATTCGAGAGACGAAATTATCATGCGGGGATACGCCCCCTGCGGCATCTGCCACCCCTGACGCATGAACAACAGAAAAGGACGTCGTTTCCGACGTCCTTTTTGTTTGACCTTTTGTGATGGTCGGTTTTTTGTTTCCCGATATTATTTCCCGAACTCTGCGAGTTCCACCCCCGGGTTCTGTTCGAGAAACCAACCAATCATATATTCGCTCTGAAACAGGATAAAATTGTTCCCCCGCACGTCCTGCACCCACTTATTATCGAAGAACTTGACGTTCTTCGGGTCGGCGGGTGCCACGATGCGCCGAATGGCGCGATAGGGCTGGGGTGTCGCCAGATACTCGACATTATATTCGCTCTTCATGCGGAACTTCAGCACGTCGAATTGCAGGGTGCCGACGACGCCGACCGTCACGCGCTCCATGGACGCCCCCGGCTCGAAGAACATCTGAATCGCACCTTCCTGCGCAATCTGCGTCATGCCCTTGGCGAACTGCTTGCGCTTCATGCTGTCGAGCTGCTCCACCATCATAAAGATCTCGGGCGCAAAGGTCGGAATGCCCTCGAAACGCACCTTGTGCGCGGGTGAGCAGATGGTATCGCCGATTGAATAAATGCCCGGGTCGAACACGCCGATGATGTCCCCGGCGTAGGCGGTGTCGATGACCGCGCGCTCCTGCGCCATCATCTGCTGCGGCTGAGAGAGTTTCAGGGTCTTACCGCCCTGCACATGATAGTATTCCTCCCCACGGTCGAACTTGCCGGACACGATACGCATGAACGCGATACGATCGCGGTGCGCGCGGTTCATATTTGCCTGAATCTTGAACACGAAGGCGGAGAACCCCTCGTCGAACGGGTCGACGATACCCTCCTCGCACGCGCGCGGCAGGGGGGAGGTCGTCAGACGCAGGAACTCCTTGAGGAACAGTTCCACCCCGAAGTTATTGAGGGCGGAGCCGAAGAACACGGGCGACAGCCGCCCTTCATGCACCGCCGCGAGATCGAAGTCGAAGCACGCCCCGTCGAGCAACTCCACCTGGTCGCGCAAATCTCTCTGCTGGTACTCGTCCATGAGGTCGCCGAGCGACGCGAGGTTGTCGAGCGAGCACTCGATTGCCTGCAGGCGGCGCGAGCCCGCGTGCGCCTCTCCAAACGCGTAGACCGCCTTTTTCTCACGGTCGTACACGCCGCGGAAACTGTTCCCGCACCCAATCGGCCAGTTCATCGGATAGGTCCCGATGCCGAACTCTTTCTCGAGCTCGTCCAGCAGATCGAAGGGGTCGCGGCTCTCGCGGTCCATCTTGTTGATGAACGTGAAAATCGGGATATGCCGCATGGCGCAGACCTTGAAGAGCTTGCGCGTCTGCGGCTCGATGCCCTTTGCCGCGTCGATGACCATGACGGCACTGTCCGCCGCCATGAGAGTGCGGTAGGTGTCCTCTGAGAAGTCCTGATGCCCCGGGGTATCCAGAATGTTGATACAGTAGCCGTCATACTCGAACTGCATGACCGAGGAGGTCACGGAGATTCCTCTCTGCTTTTCGAGTTCCATCCAGTCGGAGACGGCGTGCCGATCGCTCGCCTTCCCTTTGACGGTCCCGGCGGATTGAATCGCGCCGCCGTACAGCAGGAGTTTTTCCGTGAGCGTGGTTTTCCCGGCGTCCGGGTGCGAGATGATGGCGAAGGTACGCCGCCGTCTGATTTCTTCTTGGGTCGTCATAGTCCGTCCTTTACCGAAGTCGACCCGGGGCGTTATCCCCGGGTACGAAGAATTTGTAAGAGTTTCTCGAAGTCCGCGGTCAGCGGCACTTCAAAGTGCATCTGCGCCCCGGTCCTCGGGTGCAGGAACGAGAGTTCTTTCGCAATCAGCGCCTGCCCGTGCAGATACGCCGCGTGCGACTTCTCGAAAGCAGTATGCCCGCCGCCATACAGCGTATCGCCGAGGAGCGGATGCCCGAGCGACGCCATGTGGACGCGGATTTGGTGCGTCCTTCCCGTTTCGAGCCGGAGCTCGAGATAAGTAACGTTCCCGAAATCCTCCAGCACACGATAGTGTGTGATTGCCTCCCGTGCCGTATGGCTCCCGTCGCGGATGACCGCCATTTTCTTGCGGTCTTTCGGGTGGCGTCCGATTGGCGCATCGACCGTCCCCGCCGCCTCGCGGAATCCGCCGACGGCAAGCGCATGATAGACGCGGCTGATGCCGTGATGCGCCATTTGCGCGGTCAGCCCCGCGTGGGCAAAATCGTTTTTGGCGACGACGAGCAGACCCGCCGTATCCTTGTCGATGCGGTGCACAATCCCGGGGCGCTCCATGCCTCCCACGCCGGAGAGTTCCCCCCGACAATGAAACAGCAAGGCATTGACGAGCGTGCCGTCCGGGTTCCCGGGGGCGGGGTGCACCACCATGCCGACCGGCTTATTGACGACGAGCAGGTCGCCGTCCTCATAGACGATATCGAGCGGGAGCTCCTGCGCCTCGACCCCGGCGGGGGTGGGGGCGGGCTCCTCCCAGACGATTTCGGTGCCGGGCGTCAAACGCGCATTCTTCGCGGCAGGCTTTCCCCCGACAAGGATTGCGCCGTCCGCGCACAGGCGCGCGACGGCGGTGCGGGAGAGCGCCGTATGCTCGGCAAGATACACGTCGAGACGCGCGAGCGCGCCGTCAGTCCCGACCGTCAGTTTCATGGTTCGTATCTCCGCTGTCCTCCCCGGAGACAGCCTTTTTCTGTTTTTCCTTTTTCCCCTCGCGTACCATTTCGACCACCAGCGCGATGAGCAGCATCACCGCCCCGACGCACACGAAACAGTCCGCCCCGTTGAAAATGGGGAAACCGCCGAACACGTCCATGAACGTCGCGTCGAGGAAGTCCACGACCTCCCCCAGGAACACGCGGTCGATCATATTGCCGATGCCCCCGCCGATGACGAAGGCAAGTCCGAGGTCAATCCAGCGGTTGCCTTCCCGCTTCCCGAACAGATACAGCGAGAACGCAACGATGCCGACGACGGACAGCACCATGAACACCCAGCGGTGATTGTCCAGCATCCCCCATGCGGCGCCGTCGTTCGTGATATACGTGAAGCTCAGCACGTGCGGAATCACCGTCACGGAATCATAGAGACGCATCTTCAGAACCACGATGCGTTTCGTAACCTGGTCGATTGCGATTGCGCCGAGCGCGACGAGCAGGTAGTACCACCGTGCGCGGAATCCGCGCGGCACGGAGACGAGGAAGAATTCTTTCAACGCCGCTTTGGCGCGTGTCCACTTTTCTTTCATGTCCGCCCCTTATATCTTCAGCGTCGGCAACAGTCCGTTTAAGAGCGTCAGAAGCAGCATCGTGATGAAGAACGGGACGTCCAGAGGCGACTCGTCAAGTGCCTTGATTTTACTGCAAAGCACGCGTATCGGCAGAATAATCGGTTCCGTCACGGCGTAGAGAAACAGCATCAGCCGATTCTCGTCATCGGTGATGAACCACGACAGGATTGCGCGCAGGAACATCGCGAGCTCGAGGAACCCGAGCAGCAGCTGCACCGTCCGCGCAATCACATACAAAAATGCCTGCATCTCAGTTGGTCTTGGAGGGGTCGCTCACGTCCACGTTCCGGGGGGAAATGATATACGTGCAGGCGGAGCCCTTCTGAATCTGTCCGCCGCCGGAGTAGGCGACCCCGGTCAGGAAGTCGAGAATGCGGCGGGTCACGTCGGGCGCCGTCGCCTCCAGGTTCAGAAACACCGTACAGCCCGAAAGCAAATAATCGGCGATCGTCGTCACTTCCTCAAACGTCTCGGGGCGGACGAGTTTGAGTTCGAGATTGGCGCCCTCGCGCCCGTCGAGCGTCAGCCCGTTCCCCGTCGGGGCGGCAGGCGCCGCCGGCGTCGCGGTCTCGGTCGGCGTCACGTCCTCATAGTACCCGTCGCCGTCATAAGTCTCCATATCCGATCTCCGTCCAAACGAAAAAATACCCATCGTGATTCTCCTTATTTTGTGTCTTGCGTGTTTTTTTATTCATGTATCCAGAACGCCCGCCCGATACGCACCATATTGGCGCCCTCGGCGATGGCGATCCGATAGGATTCGCTCATGCCCATGGAAAGGATCGGCTCTCCGGAAAATCGTCCTTCGGCGGCGAAACGCCGATAGAGTTCCCGCGTCTCGGCAAAGCAGCGAGCCGTGACGCTTGTCTCGGCGCCGACGGGACCCATGGTCATCACGCCTCGGAGCCGAATATGCGAATATGCCCGGATTGCATCGGCGAGCGTCTCGGCGTCCTCGGGCAGAACACCGCCTTTCGCGACTTCGCGCCCGCTGTTGACCTCGAGCAGGCACTCCACCGTCTCCACGCCCGCCGCGGCGGCGCGTTTATCGATTTCGGCGGCGAGCCGTTCGCTGTCGAGCGACTGGATGAGGTCAGTCTTGCCGACGACCGTTTTCACTTTGTTGGTCTGCAAAGACCCGATGAGATGAAAGCGGGGCGTGTGACCAAGCGTCGCGGCGAGTGCACGGCGGGCAAGGAAACGGTCGGTGCGATTTTCGCCGATCTCGCGGATCAGCCCCGTCGCCAGCAGTTCCGCGACTTCTTCATCGGTGCCGCTCTTCGTCACAGCGACGAGCCGCGGCATCGGCTGCCCCGCTCCCGTGGCGAGAGACGCCACTTCGTCAAGGATTCGCTCCGCGTTACGGCGCACATACGATACATCCACTTGCGAAAATTCCTCCGGCGCGCGTAATTTGATATAAAACAGTATATCATAAGTAAAACCGCTTTTCAACACCTATTTTCCCGTCATTTTTCGACAATCCGCCCTCGTCGGTCATGCCGCCGATGAAGGCGGAGGGCACCCCGCCTCTTCTGTACGAACACCGAACTTTCTGCTGCCACGCGAGTGACGGGATGCGAAAACAGGCAGCAGAATTGACGGCGCGGAGCCGAAGAAACCGGGCGCCTCTCCGTTTTAACGGACTGTTACAGCCACACAAAGAGGTCCTTCACATGAAAGAAATCGACGACGGGCTTTCGATTGCCCACTTTACGGGAGACGACGGTCTCTCCGCCTTTCTGTCGGTGGGTGCCGCCGGGGAAGCGGCGCTCGGCGCGTATGTCCGCGCGTGGCTCGCAGGGCGTAACGCACCTCCGGGAGAAACGGGCGCCGTGGGTGGCGGTATCGGTTTCGGTTGCAGTACCCTGACCGCACGGAACGCCGCAGGAGACGTCCTCTTCGGGCGCAATCTCGACTGGGAACGCTCCTCTGCCCTGATTCTCACCGACGCCCCCGCGTCAGGCGACTACGCGTCCGTCTCCACCGTCAATCTTGAAGTCATGCGCTACTGCGGCATCGGCGATCTTTCCGCCCTGACGGAAGAGGACTTTCTCAAAGCCGCGCTGTATTTCCCGCTGGACGGCATGAATGAAAAGGGCTTTGCCCTCTCCGTCAATATGATTAAGGACGCGGGCGCTCGGGCACAGGAAACTTCCCCCGGAAAGACGCCCGTCAACTTCACCGCCGCCATTCGCCTGCTGCTCAACCGCGCCGCCACCGTTGCGGAGGCGGTAGCACTGCTCGGAGACTATAATCTGTGTGTCCCCGGCGGCGGACAGCTCTTCCACTTCGCCATGGCGGACAGAACGGGGAAAAGCGTCGTCGTCGAGTTCATCGACGGGAAAACGTATGTGACCGACACCCCCGCCGTCACGAACTTTTACCTCACGCCGAACGCCGTCAGCGGTACCGACAAGTACGGCATCGGCACCGACCAGTCGGTGCAGCGTTTTGAGACCCTGATGGCGAAACTCGCCGCCGCGCCCGATATCTCCAATGCCACCCAAGCCGGCGCCTCACCACACGAAATCGGCGCCGCACCTGTCGCCGCATCTCCGATAACAACGGTAAACACGACTGCGCTTCCGGGTGCCGCCGCACTTCCAGACGGCGACGTGATTGCCGAAACCGCAGGCTCCTCCCCGTGTCTCTCCGCCGACGACGTGCGCGATGCGCTCGCCTCCGTCGCGAAGTCCAATTTTGATGTCCCCGGCGCCTCCACCGAGTGGAGCGTCGTCTTCAACCTCGCGACCTGCGATGCCACCTACTACCGCCGTGAGGACTGGTCCGCCCCCATTCCCTGCCGCGTTCCCGGCCCTGGGCGAGACGCGTAAACGGATCTTTTTGCGGGACCCCCTATTTGATCTAAAGGGGGCGCGTTGATCTAAAGAGGGTCTCGCCCCCTCCCCAAAAACTTTGAAACATTTTTGGGCTCTCGCAGACGGTCATCACCCCCGCGAAATCGAACCCGAAAGAAAAAGCGATTGCGTTCCGCAAGGGGCGCCCCCCGTCGCCCGCACCTTTTAAAGTTCAGGCAACCGACACGGCTTTTCGTTTCCCTTTGAAAAGCCGTGTCGGTTGCCCATTATATCATTTTGGGGGCTAGTCTCCGCCCTTATCTGCGCCACTGCGCCAGCTATTGCTCAACTTTTGTACCCGAGACAAGCGTGAGGAGCCGGAGCGAACTTTTTCATTGATCGGAGAAACCATTCGTTCGCCCTAGCATTTTCGCATAGCGAAAATGCACCATGCCTTAGTGGTAAGAGAAATCATTACGTTTTGAAGCCCCGTTAAACGTTGCGCTAGCTATTGTTTCACTTGTGTTGACGAGACAAGAGAGAAGGGAGGGAGAAACCGCGTTCACACGAACGTCGACGACTAGCGAACCATATAACTTGGTCGGAGAAACCGTTTGTTCGCCCACACATTTCCGCCATGCGGAAATGATTCCGCTTTTTGAAAGAGGAGTTCTTTACGGTGTACGGTAGAGCGTGCGAACGCGGTTAAAGCCCCCTCGTCTCTTAAAGTAAAGGCAACCGACAAAGCTCCTCATCTATCCGATGAAAAGTCAATATCGGTTGCCATTAAATTGTTTTGGGGGGCTTGATCTCCGCCCTTATCTCTTGTCTCGCAGCCCTTTGGGGTAATGGTTCTTCGCAACCCCTCCGACGACCTTGATGCCGCCGACGGGCGCACCCGCCACCGTCACGACCGCCCACCCGTCCGCAAGCGCGCACGGGAATGTCTCCCCCGCGAGATACGCGGCAAGCGCCGCGTCCCCCGGCATGAAATCGAGATGCCTTTCAAAATACTCGCCGTAAGCCGAGAAGAAGAAATGTGCCGGGCAAAGCCGCCCTTTCTCCACCGTACCGGCGTTCACGCCGCGGGCATAGGTAATGCTTTTCGGCGTCGGCACCGCCCCGTCAAGGAGCGAAATGCTCCCTTTGAAAACAACCGGCTCCGGGAGACGCGCGCCGTCGATACCGGCGGCGGCGAGAAAGGCTTCCCACGCCGCCCGCTCTTCCCGTGAGAGCGGTACCGTATCCGGCTCCGTGCGGGTCTTGCCCTTGTTTTTGTCCCTGCCTCGATTGGCATTCACATCGTACACGGAAACGGGCGACGCCGCCTCCGCGCGGCGGAACCGACACATGAACTGCCCCTCCCCCGGGGCGATATGCGGATAGGCGCGGCGGGACAGGCGCCCGACCTCCCGCCCGATGTCGGTGTCCTCGGGGACAATTCCCGAGACGGTCATCGACAGCACGGCGTCGGACACTTCTTCCAAAACAAAATCCGGGCGTGCGCGTAAGAACCACAGCACATTCTGCTCGTTTTCCTCAGGCGAGAACGTGCAGGTCGAATAGACCAGCCGCCCCCCGGGACGCACGGTGTCCGCCCCCGCGAGCAAGATTTCCCGCTGTCTCGCGGCGCACATCGTCACATTCTCGGGGCTCCATTCCGCGACGGCGATCTCCTCACGGCGGAACATTCCCTCCCCGGAGCAGGGCGCGTCAATCACGACGGCGTCGAAAAAGCCGGGATAGGTCGCGGCAAGCGCCGGCGCGTCCGTGCGCGTCACGACCGCCGAGCGCACACCCATGCGCTCGAGGTTTCCGGCAAGCGTCACACACCGATTCGGTACATATTCATTGGAGACGAGCAGACCCCCGTCACCGATGCGGTTCGCAATCTGGGTCGACTTCCCGCCCGGGGCGGCGCAGAGATCCAGCACCCGTTCCCCCGCCCGGATGTCGGCGCACAGCACCGGCAGCATCGCGGATGGCTCCTGCATATAATACGCGCCCGCATGGTGGAGCGGGTCACCCCCGACGGGCACCGTGTCCGTGCGGTAAAGTGCGTCCTTTGCAAAAGGCGTCGGTGTGACCGCCGCCCCGAGCAGCTCCCCGAGCCGTTCCGCCGTCATCTTCCGCCCCGTGTGGAGCGCACGCGCGGGGCGCTCGTCGTACGCCGCGAGGAACGCGGGATAATCCCCGACGAGCAGGTCGCGCATTCGCGCGAGAAACGCCTCCGGTAACATTCGGCACCCCCGTTTTTCGAAAACTTCTCCCTCATCTTATCATTGCCCCCGAAAAAAGTAAAGATTTTTTTGTTTTCCCTCTTGACAACCGCCGATCGCCTGCGTATAATAGAACCGTAAACAGTTGAACGATTGCTCAACTGTTCAAAAATAAACCCTTTAACGGAGGCACACATGGAAACGAAAACGCCGCACTGTTCGGAACCCCATCATCATGAAGCGCTCCTCGCCTCCCTGCGTACGGACGCACCGGCGGAGGGGTTCCTCCTCTCCCTCGCCGATTTCTTCAAGGTATTCGGCGACGCGACGCGCGTCAAACTGCTCCTGGCGCTCGACCGCGCCGACCTCTGCGTGTGCGACCTCGCCGACCTGCTCGGCATGACGAAGTCCGCCGTCTCGCACCAGCTCTCCGCCCTGCGCGCGGCGCATCTCGTGACCTTCCGCCGTGAGGGCAAAAACGTCCGCTACTCGCTCGCCGACGACCATGTCCGCAAAATCATTGAATGTGCGTCCGAGCATCTGTCCGAGGACGATTGATTCCCGCCAAAATAAAAATTATAAATAGAGAGGTACTCATCATGACTTACAAATTCACCGTATCCGGACTCGACTGCCCCAACTGTGCAAAGAAACTCACCGCCATCATCGAGAGCAAAGAGGAAGTGGAGAGCGTCAAACTCAATTTCCTCACCGAAGACCTGACGGTCACGACCGAACTCGATGCAGATGACGCGCTGGATCTCGTGCGCGCCTGCGGCAAAGAATTCAGCAAGAAGGTCTCGATTGACCGGAAGTAACGCCATGAAAAAGCTGTGGAAAGATAAAGATCTTTTGCGAATCATCGTCGGCGGTCTGCTCCTCATCGCCGGCTTCATCGTCAAGATTGCGACCAAAGACCATGCAAGCGCAAAATACGCGGTACCGATTGTATTCGCCGTCGCCCTGCTCGTCTCCGGGCTGGAAGTCTTTTGGGAAGCAATCCGCGGCATCTTCAAAGGGCAACTGCTCGACGAAACCTTTCTCATGTCAATCGCGTCCGTCGGCGCCTTCATCATCGGTGAGTACGCCGAGGCACCTGCCGTTATGCTGTTCTACCTTGTCGGCGAGTATTTCGAGCATCGCGCCGTGCGCCGCTCGCGCGCGTCAATCAAGACGCTCATGGAGATTAACCCCGACCGCGCGCTTGTCTCCCGTGACGGTGAGGAAGTCGAAATCGACGCCACCGATGTGAAAATTGGCGACACCGTTGTTCTGCGCCCCGGCTCCCGCGTACCGGTCGACTGCACCGTCGTCAGCGGCAGTGCGGATATCAATACCGCCGCCCTGACCGGTGAGAGCCTGCCCGTCGCCGCGCATGCCGGCACGGCACTCCAAAGCGGCGTCATCGTCATGGACGGTGTGCTGTACTCGAAAGCTGACCGCACGTCCGAGACCTCTGCCGCCGCCCGCGTTCTGAATCTGGTACAGGAAGCCTCCGACCGCAAGAGCCGTCAGGAGAACTTCATCACCGGCTTCGCCCGTGTCTATACGCCAATCGTCGTCGGGCTTGCCGTACTCGTGGCATTCCTGCCGCCCCTCTTCATCTGCCTCAGCCACGGCGGCTTTGACGGCGCCGTCCTGCGCGAATGGGTGTACCGCGCGCTGATGTTCCTCGTCGTCTCCTGCCCCTGTGCCCTCGTGATTTCGGTGCCGCTCGCCTTCTTCGGCGGAATTGGCGGCGCCGCCGGACAGGGGATTCTGTTCAAGGGCGGCTGCTCGTTTGACTCGCTTGCCACGGCAAAGATTGCCGTGTTCGATAAGACGGGTACGCTGACAAAGGGCGCCTTCTCGGTGACGGAAGTCCACCCTGCGGACGGTCTTGAGAAAGACGAATTTCTCCGTCTCGTCTCTTCGGCGGAAGCCCATTCCACCCACCCGATTGCCCTCGCGCTCCGCGCCGAGGCGCCGGACGCTCCCGCGGCGGAAAATGTCAAGGAGGTGCCCGGTAAAGGTCTCCTCGCCGTTGTTGATGGGCGTGAAGTCGCCGTCGGGAATCTCGCCATCATGGCAGACGTCGGTGCAGACGTCCCCGCCGACACGGAAGGCATCTATGTCGCCCGCGACGGGAAATACATCGGTGCCGTCTCCATTGCGGACACCATTCGCCCGGGCACCGTTCCTGCCCTCTCGGAACTCCGCCATCTCGGCATCCGTGAGACGGTCATGCTGACCGGCGACGCGGAAGCCCCGGCAAAGAAGATTGCCGCCGCGGCAGGGATTGACACCGTGAAAGCCAAGCTCCTCCCCGAAGAGAAATACGCGGCGCTCGAAGACCTCATGTCGAGGACGCACGAAAAGGTCATGTATGTCGGCGACGGCATCAATGACGCGCCGGTCCTTGCCCGCGCCGATGTCGGTATTGCCATGGGCGGTATCGGTTCGGATGCCGCAATCGAGGCGGCGGACGTCATTCTCACGACCGACGCCCCCGAGAAAATCCCGCTCGCCCGCCGCATCGCCAAGAAGACCCTGCGGATTGCAGAGGAAAACATCGTGTTCGCGCTGTTTATCAAAATTGCCGTCATGGTGCTTGCCGCAACAGGTGTGCTCTCCATGTTCGAGGGCGGTATGTGGGTCGCCGTGTTCGCCGATGTCGGCGTCGCGCTCCTCGCAATCCTCAATTCGCTCCGCACCGTCCTCTACCCGCCGAAGCCCTGCTGCAAGGCAACCGGGGCACCGACGGCAAACGCCTGACCCGCATTCCCAAAACCAATGACAACCGAATACCGACCCGACGGGCTCCTCCCGCCGGGTCTTGCTTTTCCCGTAAAATTATGATATACTTTTATCGTATGACCGCATTTCGGCGCGCGCCGCGCGAACGTCTTTCCCGAAAAACGCGTGAGGTATCGCTATGAAGCATTTGAAATTCCTGCCGTTATGGCTGCTTGTCTCCGTCCTCCTCGTCCTCTCCCTCGCGGGGTGCGGCGAGACGCCCGCGGCGACACATGAGCACCGCTACGGCGAATGGTATGTCGTCACACCGGCGGCGCATGAAGAAAGCGGGCTCGAAGCCCGCAACTGCACCGGCTGCGAGCGGAAAGAAACGCGGAGCATCGCGCCCCTCGGGCACACCTTCCGCACCGAGTGGGACTACGACGCGACGGCGCATTTCCACTCCTGCTCCTGCGGCGCCACAGACGAAAAAGCGGCGCATGACTTCGACGACAGCGGCGTCTGCCGCACCTGCCGCGTGGACAGCACCCGCCTTGCTTACACCAAGGAGAACGGCGTCATTACCATGGGCACCTATCCGCAGTCACGCGTGACGGACAGCGACCTGACAGACGCGCTGACCGCCGCCGCAGGCGCGCTCCCGACAACGGAAAATACCGGGGCATGGACGCCGTATGGCGACTGCACGGCGAAAAAGATTGAAGGCGACTTCATGTGGTATATCGACCTCCCTCTGGCGGGCGAGCGGTACCGCGGCGTTTACTTCACGCACTACCGCCCGATGTCCCCGGGGATTCCCTCCGACGAAAAGCGATCGGAGCAGGACGATAACGGGTACTCGACCGGCACGGTCTACTGGTTCCGCTTCGAGCC
The DNA here is from genome assembly GCA_963611795.1 of Akkermansia muciniphila. Lineage (GTDB taxonomy): Bacteria > Bacillota > Clostridia > Oscillospirales > CAG-272 > UBA1740. The sequence goes on from CAVDSZ010000008.1 coordinate 37,683, forward strand.
GGTTCGCTGGAGAATCCTGACCCAAAGGAGCGGCAGAGCGCTCCTGCTCGCCGACCTAATCTTGGACGCGGTGCCCTATCAGGACAGCGTGCAGGAATCTCCCGAAACGAAAGATCCCTCGTCGACGGTCACGGGCGCGAACGGCGCCCCAGACGGCACCTATGCCAATGTTTACGCGTACAGTCGCGTGCGGCAGTTCCTGACGGACGAGTTCGCCCGCACCGCTTTTACGGAGCAGCAAGCGGCACTCCTCGCTCCCACGTCGACTGCGGGCGATTATTCTCAGGTATCGGAAAGCGGCGACCGTGTTTTCCTTATCACTGCCGGTGACCTGCTCGCCTATTGCAGGGGTGCCGCGGCACAGTTCCGCCGGGGTTCCGACTATGCCGCCTGCCGCGGTCTTAAAATCATGCACGAAAACAATCGCTTTTTCGGTGGAGGCCACTGGTTCCTGCGTACCCCGCGGGCTGACGTCGCGAACGCGTCGAACAAACTCCGCTGCGAGATTACCGCCTCCGTCTGCATGGTCATGGCGACCGGGAACAACAGTTTCAGCACGAGTCAGAACACCACCCGCGTCGATTATACCTTCGTCGGCACGGTTCCTGCCGTGTGGATGACCCTCGCCGAGGCGGAATCATCCGCACCCGACGGCGGCACACTATCTCTGTCGGGAATCTGACACTCCATTACATTCTCATATCCCCGACGCCGGGGGCGGCTCTGCCGCCACAGCGTACAGACCCCGTACCCCCGATTCGTCGGCGGTACTTCTTCACCGTACCCCGACCGGCGGTGCCTCCGCCGGTCGCGCCTTGTTTTCCGAAAGGAGGCTCCCATGTCAAAACCCCTTGTTGCCATCGTCGGCAGACCGAACGTCGGGAAATCGACGCTCTTCAATAAAATCATCGGTCAGCGCCTGTCGATCGTTGAGGACACCCCCGGCGTCACGCGGGATCGCATCTACGGCGAGACCGAATGGTGCGGGCACCCGTTCTCCCTCATCGACACCGGCGGGATTGAGCCCAAGACCGACGACATCATTCTGAAACAGATGCGCACGCAGGCGCAGATTGCCATCGACTCGGCGGACGTTATCATTTTCGTCTGCGACGTGCGCGCAGGGCTGACCGCCGACGACCGCGAGATTGCCGTCATGCTCTCGAAGAGCGGCAAACCCATTATTCCCTGCGTCAACAAGATTGACCGCACGGGCGACCTGCCGTTCGAATACTATGAGTTTTACGAACTCGGACTGAAAGAGAATCCCGTTCCGCTCTCCTCCCTGCACGGCTCCGGCACGGGCGATCTGCTCGACCGCGTCATCTCCTATTTCCCCGAGGAGGCGGCACCCGAGGAGGAGGACGACATCATCCGCGTCGCCGTTATCGGTAAACCGAACGCCGGGAAATCCTCGATGATTAACCGCATTCTCGGCGCCGACCGTCTGATCGTCTCGAACATTCCGGGCACGACGCGTGACGCCGTCGATACCGTCGTCGAAAACGAGTACGGGAAATTCTGCTTTATCGACACGGCGGGCATCCGCCGTTCGTCCAAAATTGACGACAAAATTGAAAAGTATTCCGTCCTGCGTGCCCACATGGCGGTGGAGCGCGCCGACGTCTGCCTTATCATGGTGGACGCCGTGGCGGGCATCTCCGAGCAGGACGAGCACATCGCCGGCATCGCACACGAGGCAGGCAAAGCCTCCATCATCTGCATGAACAAGTGGGACGCCGTCGAGAAGGACTCGACGACGACGAACGCCGTGACGCGCCGCGTGCGCGACGCGCTCTCCTATATGACCTACGCCCCGATTCAGTTTGTTTCCGCCCTGACGGGGCAGCGGGTCGGCACGCTTTTCGAACTCATCAATCAGGTCTACGCCGAATCGCGCAAGCGTGTCTCGACCGGTATGCTCAACGACCTCCTCGCGGACGCCGTCGCGCGCAATCAGGTACCGTCCGACAAGGGCAAGCGCCTGAAACTCTACTATATGACCGAGAGTCAGGTGGCGCCGCCGACCTTCGTCGTGTTCTGCAACAGCGCGGAGCTGTTCCATTTCTCCTACCAGCGCTACCTCGAGAACTGCATCCGCGAGGCATTCGGCTTCCGCGGCACTCCCATCAAACTGGTCATTCGCCAGAAGGGCGATAAGGAAGGCTAACCATGTTTATCGACATTGTCAAGATTTATGTCAAGGCGGGCGACGGCGGGAACGGCGCCATCGCCTTCCACCGTGAGAAGTATGTGCCGAACGGCGGCCCCGACGGCGGGGACGGCGGCAGAGGCGGCAATATCATCTTCCGCGTGGACGAGGGCGCGAACACGCTCCTCGCCTTCCGTTACAAACGCAAATTCGTCGCCGAGAACGGCGAGGACGGCAAAGGGCGCAAGTTCCACGGCAAGTCCGGTGAGGACACCGTGATTCTCGTCCCCCCGGGGACGCTCATCAAGGACCCGGAGAGCGGCAAAATCATCTTCGATATGTCGCGCGACCGCGAGTTTATCGCCTGCCGCGGCGGGCGCGGCGGCTGGGGCAACCGTCACTTCGCGACCCCGACGCGCCAGATTCCGCGCTTTGCCAAATCCGGCACCAAGGGCGAAGAAAAGGAACTGCAACTCGAACTCAAAATGCTGGCGGACGTCGGGCTGCTCGGCTTCCCGAACGTCGGGAAATCGTCTCTGCTCGCGCGCGTCAGCGCGGCGAAGCCGAAAATTGCCGACTACCATTTCACGACCCTCTCCCCGAATCTCGGGGTCGTCGCCCTCGGCGGTGAGGGGTGCGGCTTTGTCATGGCGGATATCCCGGGACTGATTGAGGGCGCCTCCGACGGTGCCGGGCTCGGACACGCGTTTCTGCGTCACGTCGACCGCTGCCGCCTTCTGCTCCACATCGTGGACATCTCGGCAAGCGAGGGGCGCGACCCGACCGAGGATATGCGTATCATCGACCGCGAGCTCGCGCGGTACAGCGAGGCGCTCGCCTCCCGCCCGCAGATCGCCGTCGCGAACAAATGCGACCTCGCCGACCGGGAGAGCGACGCGGCGAAACGCTTCACCGCCTACTGTGAGGAACTCGGACGCCCCCTGTTCTTCATCTCCGCCGCGACGGGTGACGGCGTGCGCGAACTCATGGAATCCGTCGCCAAAACGCTCGAAACCCTCCCCCCGATGACCGAATACGAGGCGGAAATCTCCCCCGAGGAGGAGGCACTCGCCGGGGTCGGCTGTGGCATCGAGACGACGGTACGGCGCGAGAACCGCACCTACTTTGTCGAGGGCAAGTGGATTGAGAACTTCATGGGGCAGATCAACTTCGACGATTACGAATCCCTGCGTTTCTTCCAGCGCGTGCTGGATAAGAACGGCGTCTTTTCTCTCCTGCGGGAAAAGGGCATCGAGGACGGCGACACCGTCAACATCTACGATTTCGAGTTCGAGTACGTGCAATAAACACGAATGAAAAAGCAAGGAAAAGCATCTGTATGGATATCGGAAAAATTGACCGCAACCTGGCGGTACCTTCGCTAAAAGCGGACGATGACGCTGTTTTTTACTCTGCGAAAGCAGAACCGTTCGATGGCTACGGCTTTTACGACTTCCGCGGGGAACCGGGATTCAGGCGAATGCCGGATGATGTTGCCCGTTCTGTCAGCCGCGGGGTTGCGTCGCTCTACCGAAAGACGGCCGGCGGGCGCCTTCGTTTTACGACCGACTCTTCCTTTATCATTCTTCGATGCCGTATGTCCGGCATCTCGAAAATGGTACATATGCCCCTGATTTCCAGTGCCGGATTTGACTTATACATTGATTGCCCCGAAGACGGCAGCAGCCGTTTTTACGACGTTTTCAGACCCACCATGGATATGACAGATGGCTTTGAAGCCAAAGTTACGTTCGGGCATCGCAAGATACGCTCCCTGACATTGAATTTTCCGAGCTACAGCAATGTCGATGAACTCCTTGTCGGACTGGAGCCGGATGCGGTGCTTTCCGGCGGTAGCCCCTACCTCCCCGTCAAACCCATTGTCTACTACGGCAGTTCCATCACGCAAGGAGCGTGCGCTTCCCGCCCCGGGAATGCCTACCAAAACATCATTTGTCGCAGAAACCGCACGGATTACATCAATCTGGGGTTTGCCGGTTCCGCAAAGGGAGAGGCGACAATGGCTCACTATCTTGCAGGGTTGGAAATGTCGGCTTTTGTCTCGGATTATGACCATAATGCCACTCTTGATACGCTGACCGTCACGCACTCGGCACTTTACCGCACGATTCGGGAGAACCATCCGGATATCCCCTATGTGATTGTTACCATGCCCGATTTACACAAACGCGACTATGACGTCAATCAGCGGCGGCGGGATATCTGTTACGGCACCTATATAGAGGCTCTGCGGGCAGGAGACAGAAACATCAGTTTTGTGGACGGCGGAAGCCTGTTTGCGGGGGCGAATGAAGACTGCTGCACAGTCGACACGATTCATCCGAACGACTACGGTATGTTGATGATGGCAGACCGAATCGGTGCGGAGTTGGATTGGATTCGGGCTTGGCGGACACAGAAATGACTGTCGACAAAAAGCAGGGAGGGCACCTCACCCCTGTTGCCGAGCAACCGTTTTTATGACATATTTGTCAGGGTGATGCCCGAAAGACCGGGCATCACCCTGACTTTTTGCCTTTTCGGGGTGCCGAGAGCGCATTCGATAGGGTGGCGGGAAAATCGGCGCGCCCCCTTTACAAAGCGGCAGAAATATGATATATTATATTTTACGATATAGGCGCGCACGTATCGTGCGCGGGAACGGGGGAACGCCCACATGAAATGCCCTGCCTGCGGGAACCGCGACAGCCGTGTTCTCGACAGCCGCCCGGTAGAGGACGACGCCAGCATCAAGCGCCGGCGCGAATGCACCGCCTGCGGCAAACGGTTCACCACCTACGAGATGATTGAGACGGTGCCGATTTTCGTCATTAAAAAAGACGGCTCCCGCGAGCCGTTCAACCGACATAAACTCCAGAACGGGCTGATGAAAGCGTGCCAGAAGCGGCCGGTCGACGTCGACGCGCTCTGCACCGAGATTGAGAACGAGCTGGTCAACTCGCTCGCGAGTGAAGTGACCTCCGTCCGTCTCGGCGAAATGGTCATGGAACACCTGAAGAACCTCGACGAAGTGTCCTACGTCCGCTTTGCCTCCGTTTACCGCGAATTCCGCGACCTTGAGACCTTCCTCGATGAACTCAACGCCCTAGTCAAAGGAAAGAAGAAAACCGACAAATGATGTACAGCATGACCGCCTTCGGGCGCGGGATTCATACCGCTGGGGGCATGACCTTCACGGTCGAGATGCGCGCCGTCAACGGCAGATACCTCGATATCTCCTGCCGTATGCCGCGGGCGCTCCTCCCGCTCGAAGAAAAGATTAAGTCCTATATCCAGAACCGGGTCACGACCCGCGGAAAAGTGGACGTCAACGTGACGCTCACGCGTGAGGGCGTGTCCGATAAGACCGTCACCCTCGACGCGGCGTATGCCGACGGCTACATGGCGGCGCTCCGCGCCCTGCGCGACCGCTATGACCTCACCGACGACATCACCGTCATGTCCGTCGCGAAATCCCCCGATATTTTCACCTATTCGCAGACCGAGCTCGACGCGGACGCCGCGTGGGAGGTACTTGCCCCCGCGCTGGAAGCCGCCGGTACGGCGTTCTCGCATATGCGGCGCGCCGAGGGGGAAAAGATACAACGCGACCTATATGCGAAGCTCGACTCCGTCGCCGCCTGGGTCGGCGAGGTCAAAAGCCTCTCCCGCGCCGATACCGTCGGCTATCGGGATAAGCTCGAAGCGCGCCTGCGCGCGCTCTTTGAAGAGCGGAACGTCACGGTGGACGAGAACCGCCTGCTCACCGAGTGCGCCGTGTTCGCCGACCGCATCGCCGTCGACGAGGAGATTACGCGGCTCCGCGCCCATATCGGCGCGTTCCACGAGATTGCGGAAGAGCCTGCCCCTGCCGGGAAGAAACTTGATTTTCTCATGCAGGAGATGAACCGGGAGACCAACACGATCGGCTCCAAATGCTCCGACGCCGCGATTGCCCGCATCGTCGTCAATATCAAAAACGAGCTGGAAAAGATTCGCGAGCAAGTGCAGAACATTGAGTAAGGAGACTCTATGAAACTCATCAATATCGGATTCGGCAACCTGGTCGCGGCGGAGCGCGTCGTGGCAATCACCTCCCCCGACAGTGCGCCGATTAAGCGACTTGTGCAGGACGCCAAGGAAGAGGGGCGCGTCATCGACGCCTCCTGCGGCCGCCGCACCCGTGCCGTCCTCATCATGGATTCCGACCATGTAATCCTCTCCGCCATTCAGACCGAGACGCTCTGGAACCGACTGGATCAGGAGGTCAGTGAAGACGCGGACGACGAAGAGCAAGAAGAATCCTGACTCCGGGGGGGAGGAACCCCTCTCAAACACCGTTTATCATGCCACTGATTTTGAGTGACCGAAGGAGATAAAACCATGTTACACCCTACTGCCGATGAACTGACCCACGGGAAATTCAACCGCTACGAACTGGTGATCGGGATCGCGAAAAGCGCCCGTCTTGTCACCGACGAATACGTCCGCCAGCGCAACGAGGCGCAGAAAGCCATTGACGAGCACCGTGAGGGCGGTCAGACGCTCGCGCAGATGATTTCGCCCGAATACCGCGACCAGAAAGCGGTCAAGATTGCCGTCCGCCGCCTTGCCGACGGTACCTACCGCATGGTGCGGCACAGCGAGCAGTAATCCCCGCCGTGGCGCGCGCCGTCAGCGTCCGCGTACTGGACGCCCCGTTCCATATCGACCACCCCTTTGATTATGCCCTCCCGGATTACCTCACCGACCTTGCGCGCGGGACGATTGTCTCCTTGCCGTTCGGGCGGGGGGATCGCCCGGTGTTCGGTGTCGTCATGGGGGAGGCGACGCCCGACCGCGACGTCGTGCTCAAGCCCGTGCTGTCCGCCCTCGACCCGGCGTATGCCCTCGACGGTGAGATGCTCGGGCTATCCCTCTTTTTATCCGACTACTATCTCTGCTCGCTTGGCGACGCCGTGCGGTGCGTTCTGCCGCCCGCCGTATTTGCCTCTCTCGGGCAGAATATCTACCGCGTCCCCTACTGCACCCCGGTGCTGACCGGGGAGGCGCTGCATACCCTGCTCGGAGGAAAGACGCTGCGCTCCGACGCGCACAAACGCATTCTCTCCTACCTCGACGAGCACGGCACCGTCCCGAGGAGCGACCTCTGCCGCGACCTCGCCGTCACCCCGGCACAGGTCTCCGCCCTCGTCGCGAAAGGGTATCTCACGCTGGAGGAGCGCGAGACGCTCAGAAACCCGTATGCCGACCTCGCGCGCGAGCGCGACCGACGCGAGATTCACCTCTCCCGCGCGCAGATGCGCGCCTTTGAGACGCTGGCGGAGTTGCAGGACACGGGCGAAGCGAAAGCGGCTCTGCTCCACGGCGTGACCGGGAGCGGCAAGACGCAGATTATGCTGAAACTCATCGACCGCACGCTCGCGGCGGGCAGGACCGCGATTGTCATGGTGCCGGAAATCGCCCTGACGCCGCAGACCGTCCGTATTTTCTGCGCCCGGTACGGCGAGCGCCTCGCCGTCATTCATTCCTCCCTCTCGGCGGGGGAACGGTTCGACGCCTGGCGTCGGATTCGGCGCGGCGAGGTCGATCTCGTCATCGGTACGCGGAGCGCCGTGTTCGCCCCCTTAAAGAACATCGGACTGATTGTCGTCGACGAGGAACATGAACACACCTACAAATCCGAGCAGGACCCCAAGTACCGCACACACCGCGTCTGCGCCTACCGCGCCGGGGTACATCACGCGCTCGTCGTCCTCGCCTCGGCGACTCCCTCTTTCGAGAGTTACTATGCCGCGACCCACGGTCGCTATACGCTCGTCCCGCTGACCGAACGCTTCGGCGGTGCGAAACTGCCCGAGGCGGAGATTATCGATATGCGGCAGGAGCTCCGGGCGGGCAACGTCTCGCCCCTGAGCCACACGCTCTATGACGCACTCGCGGAAGTCAAGGAACGGGGCGAACAGGCAATTCTGTTCCTCAACCGGCGCGGCTACCACGCGTCGCTCCAGTGCCGCAACTGCGGCGCGGTGCTGAACTGCCCGCACTGCTCGGTGGCGCTCACCCTGCATACGCACCCCACCCCCCACCTGCTCTGCCACCTGTGCGGCTATCGCGCGGCGCCGCCGCGCACCTGCCCCGAATGCCGCGACGGGCGCCTGTCCTACGTCGGCTACGGCACCGAAAAGGTCGAGAGCGAAGTCGAGGGGCACGAGGGACATCTGACGGTGCTTCGCATGGACGCCGACACCGCGACGGGCAAGCAGGTCTACGACCGTATGCTCGACAGCTTCCGCCGCGGCGAAAAGGACGTTCTGCTCGGTACACAAATGGTGACAAAAGGGCATGACTTCCCCCGCGTGACGCTCGTCGGCGTGATTCTCGCCGATACGGGGCTGTACGCGAACGACTTCCGCGCCTCCGAGCGCACGTTTTCCCTGCTCACACAGGTTATCGGACGCGCCGGGCGGGCGAACGCCCCGGGGCGCGCCGTCATTCAGACCTTCTCCCCCGCAAACGACGTCATTCGGCTCGCGAAAGCGCAGGATTATGTCGCCTTCTATGAGTCGGAAATCAAGCTGCGCGAGCAACTCTGCTTCCCGCCTTTCTGTGACCTCGTTTCCCTCACGCTCACCTCGCGCGACGAGGGGCGATTGCAGGAGGCAATCGGCAAATGCGCCGACCTCGCGAAGTCGCTCGCGGGTGAAAAGTACGCCGATACACCCCTGACGCTGTTCGGTCCCCTCGAGGCACAGGTCTACCGCGCCGCGGAACAGTACCGTATGCGCCTCGTCCTCAAATGCCGCTGGAACGCGCGCTCCCGCGCGTTCGTGCGCGAACTGCTTTTGTTCGCCTCGGGTCTGCGCGGTGTTTCCGCCGCGGTGGACGTCAATCCCCTGCACGCTTGATACAAAATCCGAAAGGAGACTTTTCATCATGGCATATCTGAAAATCGTTCTGGAGGGCGACCCCGTACTCCGTAAGGTCAGTCGCCCCGTTACCGAAATCACCCCACGCATTCTGCAGCTACTCGACGATATGACGGCGACCATGCGCCGCGCGAACGGCTGCGGCCTTGCCGCACCGCAGGTGGGGGTCCTCCGCCGCGTCGTCGTCGTGGAGACGGAGCCGGGCAAAGTCTACGAACTCATCAACCCGAAGATTGTCTCCTGGTCGGGAGAACAGTGCGAGGTGGAGGGCTGCCTCTCCCTGCCGAAAAAGTGGGGCAAGACGCGCCGCCCCCGCGCCGTTGTCGTGCGGGCGCTCGACCGCAACGGGCAGGAGGTCGAATACCGCGGGGAGGATTTGCTCGCCCGCGCCTTCTGCCATGAAATCGACCACCTGGACGGGAAACTCTTCACCGACCCGGGGACTCTTGTCGGCGAGGTCGAGGTCGAAGAATGAACGTCGTTTTTATGGGCACGCCCGAAATCGCGGCGACCTGCCTTTCCGCCCTCCTCTCGTCCGCACACACCGTCACGGCAGTCGTGACGCAGCCGGACAAGCCCGCAGGGCGCAACTATACCCTGACGCCCCCACCCGTCAAAGTGCTTGCAGCGTCGCGCGGGGTGCCGGTCGTCCAGCCGGAGAAGATTCGCACGCCCGAGTTTGAAGCATGGCTCAAAGCGCAGGTGCCCGACGTCATCATCGTCGTCGCCTACGGGAAAATCCTGCCGAAATTTGTCCTTGACACCCCGCGCTACGGGTGCATCAATCTGCACGTCTCCCTCCTGCCGCGCTGGCGCGGCGCCGCCCCGATGCAGCGGGCAATTATGGCGGGCGACACCGAAACGGGCGTCACCGTCATGTATATGGACGAGGGGCTCGATACCGGCGATATCCTCATGACCCGTGCTTTTCCGATTGGAAAGACCGATAATTTCGAGACCGTCCACGACCGCAGCGCCGCCCTCGGGGCGGAACTGCTGCCGCAGGCGCTCGACCTGATCGCGGCGGGCAACGCTCCGCGCCAAAAGCAGAGCGAGGTTGGCATGACCTATGCCGCCAAAATCGAAAAGTCCGAGTGTGAGATTGACTTCTCGCGCCCTGCGCACGAGGTGGACTGCATCATGCGCGGGCTGACGCCGATTCCCCTGCCCTTTACCTACCTGCCAAACGGGAAACTCCTCAAAGTCGTCGCCGCACGGCGTGCGGCGGGGAGCGGCGCGCCCGGTACCGTCATCGCGCTCGACACCGAGGGCGAAGGCGGTATCACCGTCGCCTGCGGCGAGGGCGCCGTCACCCTGACGAAGCTCCGCCCCGAGGGCAAAGGCACCATGACCGTCGCCGCGTTCCTGCGCGGGGCGCACCTCACCGTCGGAGAGAGGCTCGGCAGATGAACCTGCGGCTGACGGCACTGCGCGTACTCGCCCGGTGGGAAGCGGGCGACGCCTACATTAATCTTGCCATCGGCAGAGCGGCGGAGGGGCTCCCCGACGCCGACCGCCGGTATCTTACCGCGCTCGTCTACGGCACGGTGGAAAAGAAGCTCACGCTCGACTACGCAATCGGCGCGCTCGCGCACCGCTCCGACGTTTCCCCTGCCGCCAAATCAATCCTTGCATGCGGGCTTTATGAACTGTTTTACCTCCATACCCCCCGTCACGCGGCAGTCAACGCGTGGGTGGAGCTCTCCGGGAGCCGCGGGGAGAAGAGTTTTGTGAACGGGGTTCTCCGCGCCGCATCGGTGCTGGACGCGCCGCCCCTGCCCCCGCGGGAAAAGAATGAAGCGCGCTATCTTTCGGTATGCTATTCCGTCCCGCTCGCGACGGTCAAGCGCCTCGGCGGCATTCTCGGGGAGGAGACCGAGGACTTTCTGCGCGCGACGGCGTTGCCGCCGCGCATGACCCTGCGCGTCAATCCGCTGAAAATCTCGCGCGAGGAATACCTCGCGCACCTTACCGCCGCGGGCATCGACGCCGCGGCGACCCCGTATGCCCCTGCAGGCGTGCGCCTTGCGCGCACCTGTCCCCCGCGCGACCTCCCCGGCTTCGCCGAGGGGTGGTTCTTCGTACAGGACGAGGCATCGCAGATTGCGACCGAGGCACTCGGGGCGGAGCCCGGTGAAACCGTCATTGACCTCTGCGCCTGCCCGGGCGGGAAGTCATTCGGCGCCGCCGTCCGTATGGAAAACCGCGGTCGGGTGCTGTCCTTCGACCTCCACGCCTCCAAACTGTCGCTCATCGAGAGCGGCGCCGCGCGGCTCGAGCTCACCTGCATTACCGCGGCGGAGCATGACGCGACCGTCCCCGACCCCACTCTGACCGCGCTTGCCGACCGCGTGATCTGCGACGTGCCCTGCTCGGGGCTGGGCGTCCTCTCCAAGAAACCCGATCTCCGCTACAAAGACCTCCGCGCGGCGGACGAGCTGCCCGCCTTGCAGAGCGCGATTCTTGCGAACGCCGCCGACTGTGTGAAACCCGGCGGAGTTCTGCTCTACTCGACCTGTACCGTGAATCCGGCGGAGAACGAGGCGGTCACGGACGCTTTCCGCGCCGCCCGCCCGGACTTTACACCGGAGGACTTCACCGTCGGCGCGCTCGCGTCCGAGGCGGGGCGTCTGACGCTCTTCCCGCACCGGTACGGCACGGACGGATTCTACCTCGCGAAATTCCGCCGATGCGGCAAGGAGGAAGCATGACGCCGAAAATTGACCTGTTATCCTTGCTCCCGGAGGAGATTGAGACGTATCTTGCCTCGCTCGGCGAACCGCGCTACCGCGCGAAGCAGATTTTCGACTGGTGCCGCCGCGGCACCCCCATATCCGAGATGTCCAACCTCCCCGCCGCCCTAAGGGCGCGGCTTGACGAGACGTGCGAGTGGCGGCTCCCGACGGTGGAGGTCAAACAGACGAGCGCCATCGACGGCACTGTCAAATACCTCTTCCGCCTCCTCGACGGCAACTGCGTCGAGAGCGTGCTCATGCGCTACCGCCACGGCACCACCCTGTGCATTTCGAGCGAAGTCGGGTGCCCCATGGGCTGTCAATTCTGTGCATCCACGATCGGCGGTAAGGTGCGGAACCTGACCCCGTCCGAGATGCTCGGGCAGGTCATCGCCGCGTCGCTCGACGCGGGCGAGCGCATCGACGGCGTGGTGCTCATGGGCATCGGAGAGCCGCTCGACAACTATGATAACGTGATGAAATTTCTGCGTCTTGTCGGACACCCGGCGGGGCTGAACATCGGCTATCGGCACATTTCCCTCTCGACCTGCGGTATCGTGCCGCGCATCTATGACCTTGCGAAGGAGAATCTGCCGATTACCCTCTCCGTCTCGCTCCATGCCGCGACCGACGAGGCGCGGAGCGCGATTATGCCGGTGAACCGCCGTTATCCCGTCGCGGAGCTGCTCGGTGCCTGCGCCGATTATTTCAAAGCCACGGGGCGGCGCATTTCCTTTGAATACACGCTCATCGCCGGGAAGAACGACAGCGCCCGCGATGCGGAAGTGCTGGCGGACGTACTGCTCGCGCACCTCGGGCGCGTACCGATTCATGTGAATCTGATTCGTGTCAATGAGGTCGCCGAGACGGGATTCCGCCACGGCACCGCCGCCGAGGCGAACGCTTTCGCCGAGGTGCTGACCCGCCGCGGCATCGTCGCGACGGTGCGCCGCCGTCTCGGCGCGGATATTGACGCCGCCTGCGGGCAGCTCCGCAAGAAACAGGCGGACGGGAAAGAGGGCGAGTCATGACAGAGACGACCGTAAACGGCAAGATTGTCAAGGGACTCGGCGGGCTCTACACGGTGCGTACCGTGTCGGAGGGTATCGTGCGGCTGTTCTCCTGCCGTGCCAAAGGGGCGTTTCGCCACGAGGACGAAAAGGTGACGGTCGGTGACGAGGTGGTGCTCCGCTATGACGAGAGCGCACCCGAGGAGACGGCGATTATTCGCGAGATTCTGCCGCGTAAGAACATTCTGATTCGTCCCCCGCTCACCAATCTGGATATTCTGTTCTCGGTCATTGCGGCGGCGCGTCCCACGCCGGTGACAGAGACGCTCGATAAGTTGCTCGCCATCGCGGAGCACAACGGCATTGAGCCGGTGCTGATTGTCACGAAGTCGGACTGCGACCCCGCGGCGGCAGAGCACTACACGACGCTGTACCGACAGGCGGGCTTTACGGTGTTCCCGCTCTCGGGCGCATCGGGTGTCGGGGTGGAGCCCCTGCGCGCGTATATCGCGGAGCACGTCCGTGACGGCAGGTGTGCCGCTTTCGCGGGCGCATCGGGTGTCGGGAAATCGACACTGATGAACTGCCTGTTCCCGGGTCTAGCGCTCGCGACAAACGCCGTCTCCGCGCGCATCGAACGCGGGCGGCACACGACCCGCCACGTCGAACTGTTCCCGACGACGGACACCCCCGATTGTGGATTCCTTGCGGATACGCCCGGTTTCTCGATGCTGGACTTCATGCGGTTCGACTTTCTCTCGCTCGACGACCTCTTTGACGCTTTCCGCGACTTCGCGCCCTATCGCGGCGCGTGCCGCTACCCGGATTGCACCCATACCGGCGAAGGCGCCGCCGAGTGCGCGATTGCCCGCGCCGTCCGCGACGGTGCAATCGCCCCTACCCGCCATGAGAGTTACAAATCCCTCTACCGCACCCTCAAAATCAAAAAGAATACCTATTAAATAAGAAACGACAATATGCGGGGGAGCACCTTTTTCAGGAAAAGGTGCTCCCCCGCGCTCCCTCTCCAAAACCTTTTTGAAGAATTGCTACTGCTCGCGCAAGACAAAAAAGGCGGAGCGCACCTGAGGAGCCGTCCTCGCTCTCTGTGCGTTTCACACCGTCACCGCCGCACGCCGAAGAAGTTTCTACATTATCACGACGTCACGTTGTAGGGGCGACCAATGGTCGCCCGCAAGCCGAAAAAGTTTCAACAATATCGCGGACGTCACATTTCGGATGCGCCCTCGACCGTCCGCGAACAAAAGACAAAATGGTTCGGGCAGATAACCCCCGAATTTTTGCAATTATTTTGGAACACCCCCTTGACAAGCGTCGGGGTGGGTGCTATAATATCGTCGTTATCCTGAGACAGCAGGTTCACGGTAAAAGCTTTGCTTTCCTGCCGAGGTGAGACAGACAGTACATTTTTTATGTGTTTTTTGTCCTTTCTCGGCTTGCCGTGAAAGGATTATTTTTTTATCACAAACGGAGGAAATGAAATGCCTAGTAAGAAGATTCTTGCTGAGAAGCAGGCTCTCGTCGCCGACCTGACCGAGCAAATCAAAGGTGCGGTTGCAGGCGTGCTTGTCAAATACGAAGGCATCACGGTGGAAAACGATACCGCGCTCCGTGCGGCACTGCGTAAAGCAGGCGTTGTTTACAGCGTCAAGAAGAATTCCATGATCGGTCGTGCCTGCGAAGGCGCCGGTTACAGAGACCTTAAGCAGTACCTCACCGGTATGACCGGTATCGCAATCAGCGCGACCGACCCCGTCGCCGCCGCCAAGATTATGAAGGAATACGCCGACAAGGTGGAGACCTTCGAAATCAAAGCCGGTTTCGTCGACGGTGAGACGCTCGATGCCGCAGGGGTGAACGCCCTCGCGGAGATCCCGTCCAAGGAGACGCTCATTGCCCGTATGCTCGGCTCTATGATGGGCCCGCTCAACAACTTTGCCCGTTGCCTGCAGGCGATTATCGACAAGCAGGGCGAGGGCGAGGCGGAAGCCGCTCCCGCGGAAGCGTAATTCCCGCGACCGAAACACAAAAAAAATTAGTCATATTTTTGGAGGTAATTCAAAATGGCAAACGAAAAGACCACTCAGATTCTTGACCTTGTGAAAGGTCTCACCATTCTTGAACTCGCAGATCTCGTGAAGGCTATGGAAGAGGAATTCGGCGTTTCCGCCGCTCCTGTGGCTGTCGCCGTTGCCGGCGGTGCCGCTGCCGCTCCCGCTGCTGAAGAGAAGACCGAGTTCGACGTTATCCTGAAGAGCGCCGGCGCGAACAAGCTGAATGTTATCAAGGCTGTCCGTTCCATCACTTCTCTCGGCCTGAAGGAAGCAAAGGACCTCGTCGAGGCTGCTCCGAAGGCAATCAAGGAAGGCGTCTCCAAGGAAGAAGCAGACAAAGTTGCCGAAGAGCTCAAGGCTGCCGGCGCAGAAGTCGAAATCAAGTAATTTCTCCCCGTTTGGGGAAGGCGCGTCTCTCACCTGCCGGGAGACGCGCCTTTTCCTTTTTTGTTTGTTCTCTTTTTTCTCCCGTTCCCCCCGGTAACGCTCGCCACCCGACTTTCCGATTCCCCTCCGAACCGTTTCCCGCCCCTCACGGGTTTCCCGCGCCGCTATTCGGTATAATAATCCCCTCTGCGTTTCCCCTCCCCCGTCTTTTCTGCGCTACGCACGCATAGACTGTACCATGAAAAAATGGATTTGTTTTTGCCTTTTGCTCATGCTCCTTTGCACAGCCCTCCCCGGCTGTCGGGCGAAGCGCACGCCCATGGAGACACTCGAGGCGTTCGCCGCCGCCTACCCGCTCCCCGCGGGGCGGTTCTACGACAGTGAAGCGGACGAGGGGAGTGACCGCTATCTGCCGCCGCTCCTGTTCGACGCATTCTTCACGCGCTCACCGGGTGACGACGACCGGGAAGATGTACGGTGTTTCGCCCTGTTTCTCGGCACCTCCTCGTCCTTTATCGCGGAAATGGGCATCTTTGAGTGTCCCGACCGCGACGCGGCGGGGGAGATTCTCGGATGCCTCAAGACTCGCATCGAACTCTGTCGCAGCGAGCGCCGAACGGACACCTCGGCGGCGGAAAATCCGACGCTTGCAATCTACGGGAAAACCGTCGTCTACACACTCCTGCCCGACAATGAAAAGGCGGCGCGCGTCCTCTCGCGTCTGTTCTGACAGAAACGACGGCGCAAAAGGGGCTGTGACATAATCCGACACCCCTCTTGCAATCGCCGAAACAATCTGCTAAGATAAAAGCAGAAAACCTTTTATCCCACTCTGATAAAAGAAAGGACATTACGATGATAACCTGCCCCTCCTGCCATACCGAAATTACGGAAAACGGTGCCCGCTTCTGCCCGAACTGCGGTGCCCCGCTCACCTCCGCGCAGAATACTTTCTCCGATAATGACGCCTTCAGCCAGTCCGACAACGCTTTCGACAGACAATCATCGGATCGCACCTCCGGGCAGCCGTTCGGGCAGCCGAGCGGGCAATCACAGGGCGGATACGCCTCCCGGGGTCAGTCCTATTATCAGGAACAGCCGCGCTATTCCGGGCGCCCCGAATCTACGCCGCAGCCCTCCTCCGGTCTCGCAATCGGCGCGCTGATTTGCGCCTTCCTCTTTACGATTCTCGGGCTGATTCTCGGCTGCATGGGTCTTGGTCGATACCCGAAGGGCACCGGCAGCCGCACTATGTGTGTCGTCGCCATTGTCATCTCCTCCCTCCGAATTGCCTTCTATGTCATCACGCTTTTCCTCGCAATCGCCGGCGTGATCGGAAGTGCAGCATACGCATTCTGAAACACCCGATACCAATTAATCAAAACCGCCCCTGCGCAATAGCGCAGGGGCGGTCGTTATTTTGTGAGAAATTCTGTGGCGATTCGACACAAGCCTTGAAAAAGCGTGCGAACAAACGCGGGTGAGCCGTTACGGCTGCGTGGGGAGACGCGCCGCCGCAAAGTCATTGCCCGCGGCGGCATCTTTCCTCCTCGCGTATTACCCCAGTTTTGCGAGCGCGTCGACGAGTTGCGCCTCGGTCTCGCGGTATTTCCCGAGTTTGACGCGTTCGGTCTCCACGATTGCGGCGGGTGCTTTCGCGACAAATCCCTCGTTCGAGAGTTTTGCCGTGAGACGCGTAATCTCCCCACGCACACGGGTGAGCTCCGCCGTGAGACGGGCGCGCTCTTTCTCAAAGTCGACCAAATCCCCGAGCGGGATATACACGGTCGCCGCATCGGTCACGATGCTGACGGCGCCGTCCGCCGCATAACTGTCCACGAGGTGGACGCTCTCGGCGCTCGCGAGTTTCGAGAAGATACCCGCCGCCGCCGAGAAACTCTCGGGATACTTCGTAACGATATATAGATTGGCTTTCTTGGACGGCGGCACGTTCATCTCCGCGCGGCGGTTACGAATGGCGCGGATTGCGGCGATCACGCGATCGGTCGCTTCCTCCTCGGCGGGGTACAGACGTCCCTCGTCATAGACGGGGTACGAATCAATCATAATGGACTCACCCGCCCCGGGCAGTGCTCCGTAAATCTCTTCGGTGATGAAAGGCATATACGGGTGCAGGAGTTTCAGAATCCCGTTCAGCACATACACCAGCACGCGGCGTGCCGCGGCGGCGCCTTCGCTCTCCTTATCGAAGAGGCGGTTCTTCGTCAACTCGATATACCAGTCGCAGAACGTGTCCCAGGTGAAGTCATAAATCTCGGAGAGCGCCACGCCCACTTCATAGTGATCGAGGTTCTCGCACACCGAGCGCACCGTATTCTGGAACCGACTGATAATCCATTTATCCTCGGCGGTCATATCGGCATCGTCCGGGAGCCCGGCAGGCACCTCTGCGTCGCCGAGGTTCATCAGAACGAAGCGGGAGGCGTTCCACAGCTTGTTCGCAAAGTTGCGCGCCGCCTCAATCTTTTCATCCGAGAAGCGCATATCGTTCCCGGGTGCATTCCCCGTCGCGAGTGCGAAACGGAGGGCGTCCGCCCCGTATTTGTCGATGATTTCGAGGGGGTCTATGCCGTTTCCGAGCGATTTGGACATTTTCCGCCCCTGCGCGTCGCGCACGAGCCCGTGAATGAACACGGTGTGGAACGGTGCTTTCCCCGTATGCTCGAGACCCGAGAAAATCATACGCGAGACCCAGAACGAAATGATATCGTAGCCCGTGACGAGCGTGCTCGTCGGGTAGTAACGGCGGAGATCCTCGGTGTCATCCGGCCAGCCGAGCGTCGAGAACGGCCACAGCGCGGAGGAGAACCAGGTGTCCAGCACGTCGTTTTCCTGCCGCATGGGCTTGCCGCACTTCGGGCAGACCGCGCTGTCCTCGGCGGTGACAGTCACCTCATGGCAGGCGTCGCAGTAGAACGCCGGAATGCGGTGTCCCCACCACAGCTGCCGCGAGATGCACCAGTCGTGCAGGTTTTCCATCCAGACAGTATAGTTACGGGTGAAGCGCTCCGGCACGAAACGGATGTCGCCCCGACGCACGGCATCGAGCGACGGCTCGATCATCGGAGCCATCTTCACGAACCATTGGTCGGAGGTCAGCGGCTCGACGGTCGTCTTACAGCGGTAGCAGGTACCGACGTTGTGCGCGTGCGGCTCGACGGAGAGCAGATACCCCGCCGCCTCGAGGTCGGCGACCAGCGCACGGCGACACTCGTAACGGTCCATACCCTCATACTTACCGGCATAGGCGTTCATTGTCGCATCGTCGTTCATGACCTTAATCTGTTCGAGCCCGTGGCGCTGTCCGACGAGGAAGTCGTTCGGGTCGTGCGCGGGCGTGATTTTCACGCACCCGGTACCAAAACCAATCTCCACATAGTCGTCCGCGATGACGGGAATCTCCCGCCCGACGAGCGGCAGAATCAGCGTCTTGCCGACGAGGTGTTTCGTGTTCTCATCATTCGGATTGACGGCGACGGCAGTATCGCCGAACATGGTCTCGGGGCGCGTCGTCGCAATCTCCACATACCCGTCCTCGCCCTTGATGGGGTAGCGGATATGCCAGAAAGAACCTGCCTGCTCCTCGTACTCGACCTCCGCGTCGGAGAGCGCCGTCTTGCAGTGCGGGCACCAGTTGATGATGCGGTTGCCGCGGTAGATTAACCCCTTGTTATAGAGGCTCACGAACACTTCCTTGACGGCGCGGGAACAGCCCGCATCCATGGTGAAGCGCTCACGCGTCCAGTCGCAGGAGGTGCCGAGTTTCTTCAACTGTGAAATGATGCGGTCACCGTACTTGTTCTTCCATTCCCACACCCGTTCGAGGAATTTCTCGCGCCCGAGATCGTAGCGGGTCAGCCCCTCGTTGACGCGGAGCTGCTCTTCCACCTTAATCTGCGTCGCGATACCGGCATGGTCAGTGCCGGGCACCCAAAGCGTATTGTAACCCTGCATTCTTTTGTAACGCACCAGAATGTCCTGGAGCGTCTCGTCGAGGGCGTGTCCCATGTGGAGTTGCCCCGTGACGTTCGGGGGAGGGATTACCATGGAGAACGCCGGACCCGGTTTCTTCGGGTCGGCGGTGAAGTAGCCGCGATCACACCATGTCTTGTAGATGCGGTCCTCGAACTCCTTCGGTGCATACGTTTTCGGGAGGTCTCTTGCCATACTGTATCCTTTCCGTCGCCCGGCGACAAAAACAAAATACCCCGTGTCCAACCGACACAGGGCGTCATCAACGCGGTACCACCTGTTTCACGCGCCACGCGACGCGCCTTGGGGGGGAGAGGTTCTACTGGACGGAGAGACGCCCGAAAAACCGGGCAACGCGCGGTCAAAGCCACACTCTCACATCTTTCTTCCTCGGCTCGGGGGCGACCTTCACCCGCCGGGGCACCGACAGGCTCGCACCGACCGCCTGCTCTCTTGACCGCCCCGGGAGGTTACTCCTCCCCGTCATTGCCACCCTATTGTAATTGATTCCCACCGATTTGTCAAGCCCCCGTCTCTTGCATTCGGGGCATTTCTTGACTATAATAGAGAAAACCACCATTCGGAAAGGCGCGTCATCGTTTTCTGTCAACCGATGACCGGGAGAGACTTATGCAAGCAGGATTTTTGACCATTGAGAAAGGTACGCCGGCGGATGCGGCGGAATTGATTGACTATTTGCGGACAATCGGGGGCGAAACCGACAATCTGTCGTTCGGCTCCGACGATTTCCCGTTCACGGTCGAGTCGGAGGCGGAATACCTCGAAAAACAGGTGGATTCCCCCGACCGGGTACTCTATGTCGCCCGTGTGGACGGCAGGATTGTGGGCGACGCGAGCCTTTCCCGCGGCTGCCGACGTATGCGCCACCGCGGGGAGTTCGGTATCAGCGTTCTGCGTTCCATGTGGGGGAAAGGCATCGGCACGGCGCTCGCCGAAAAGGTGCTGGCTTTTGCGAGGGAAAACGGCTTTGAGCAACTCTTTCTCGAAGTCCGCAGCGACAACGCCCGCGCCATTCACCTCTACGAAAAACTCGGTTTTTCCAAACTGTGTACCTACCCCGACTACTTAAAACAGCCCGACGGTCGGACGGTCGACTGCGACCTGATGTACCTCCCGCTTTGAGAGACGCACCGGGGGTAGAACCGCTCCGTCGCCACCGACCCCCGGAGCCGTCACAAAGCCGCCTCGGCGGCACGCACGCCGTTTGGGTTCCCCGCACAAAAGCCGTGCCGCAGTATGATCCTTTTTCTTGAAAAGCGCCGCGGCGTGTGCTATACTGATATGAAACCAACCGCGATGAGGTCACTATGAAAGAAATCATTCTTTGCAAGTACGGAGAACTCGTGCTGAAAGGCGCGAACAAGTCCTCCTTTGAGAGCCGACTGACGAAAGAGCTGCGCCGCCGCGCCTGGCACTACGGCGCTTTTGAAGTTCATCACGCGCAGTCCACCATTTATATCGAGCCGCTGAACGACGAGGCGGATCTCGACGGTATGTACGAGAGCGCCCGCGACGTGTTCGGCATCGTCGGCGTCACGCGCGCCGCCGTCGCGGAGAAGGACATTGACGACATCTGCCGCGTCGCGCGCGACTACCTGCCCGAGAAACTCGCCGGCGCCCGCACGTTCCGCGTCGATGCCAAGCGCTCCGATAAAGCCTTCCCCCTGAACTCTCCCGAGATTGCCGCCCGCGTAGGCGGTGCCATCCTCTCCGCCGCACATACCCTGAAAGTGGATCTCCATCACCCGGACGCCATGGTGCGGGTCGAAGTGCGCGAGAACGCCGCCTACCTCCACGCAGGGCAGGAAAAAGGCGCCGGCGGGCTGCCGCTCGGGTGCGCCGGGCGCGGAATGCTCCTGCTCTCCGGGGGGATTGATTCCCCGGTCGCCGGGTACATGATGGCGAAGCGCGGACTGGAACTGGAAGCCGTCCACTTTGAATCCTATCCCTACACCTCCGAGCGCGCGCGGGAAAAGGTCTTTACGCTCGCCGAGGAGCTCTGCCGTTTCACCTCGAAAATCGACGTGCACGTCATGTCGCTGACCCATGTGCAGGAAGAACTCTCGCGCAAATGCGCCGAAGAGTATTTTACACTCCTGCTCCGCCACTTTATGATGAAGCTCGCCGAACGCTGTGCTCGGGAGCGGAACGCAGGCGCTCTCATCACGGGGGAGAGCCTCGGGCAGGTCGCCTCGCAGACCATGGAAGCCATGGCAGTGACCGGGGCGGCGGTGACGATTCCGCTGTTCCGTCCCTGCATCGGTATGGACAAAGATGAAATCGTGACGGTCGCACGGCGCATCGGGACGTTTGAGACGTCGATTCTCCCCTATGAGGACTGCTGCACCGTATTCACGCCGCGGCACCCCAAGACGCGCCCGGTGCTTGCCCAGGTACTGAAAGAACTGGAAAAGGTCGATGTCGAGGCACTCCTGGAAGAAGCGTGGCAGAGCCGCTACACCGTCTCCCGCAAACTCTATGACGATTATCGCTGAAAGGAGTCTTTATGACCAACCGCGAAAAATTTCTTGACATTTATTCGACGTACATCAAGCGTGAGGGCGCGCAGGAGCTGCTCGCGTGGCTGACCGGTACGAATTCCGACTTCTTCACCGCGCCCGCCTCGACCCGTTACCACTCCGCCTATGAGGGGGGTCTGCTCGAACACTCCATCAACGTCTATGAGTGTCTGCGCGATTACCTCGCGCGGAACAAGGTGCGCGACGAGTTCGGGCTGTCCTACTCGGACGAAACCATCGCCATCATCTCCCTGCTCCATGACCTGTGCAAGGTCAATGTGTACCGCGTCTCGACGCGCAACGTCAAGGACCCCGTCACCGGGCAGTGGAAACCCATGCCCTACTATGAGTTCGACGATAACCTCCCCTACGGTCACGGGGAAAAATCCGTCTACGTCATTTCCGGCTTCATGCGCCTGACGCGTGAGGAGGCGTTCGCAATCCGCTACCACATGGGCTTCTCTAACGAGGACGACGCGCGCAACGTCGGCAAAGCCTTTGAACTCTTCCCTCTGGCGCTTGCCCTCTCAATCGCCGACACAGAGGCGACCTATTTCGTCGAGGCGAGAAAAGAGCAGAAGTAACACGCAGGGCGAAAAACGCGGGAGAAACGTCGTCTGCCCCGGCGGACGCGGCGCCCCTCTTTCGTCCGCATAGCAACGGAGCGGAGCCTGTTTTAAAGGCTCCGCTCCGCGTTTTATGAAATGTTTGATGAGTCCCTTCGGCGTTGTCAGATGAGCAGATCGTTCCCGACCGGCGTCTCGAACACACGGTAAAAGGTCTCGGCACTGTCGGTGACGGTCAGCGCCCACATGGTCTTGGCAAGCACTGCCTCGGTCGTCATCTCGTATGCCTCTGGCAAACGGTATTTTTCCTTGATGCGGTACCCGACGCGGTAGGTCTCCATGGCACTCCCCTCGTGGGCGACCTGCGTCGCCACCACGATACGCACCCCCTTCGCCTGCAGGTGGGCGATGCCCTTCTCAAACGCGCCGTCGTCGTAGTGCGGGATTCCGCCGACCCCGAAGCTCTCGAGAATGACGGCATGGCTGTGCACCGCCGCATAGTCGAGGATTCCGGCATCGATGCCGGGCGTTAGTTTGACGAGCAGGACATTGGCATCGAGCCGGTCGTAAAACCACTCCTCCCCCGTGACGTCTCCCTTGATATAGTATTGTACCCGCCCGTCTCGCACCAGAGCCACGGTCGGATAGTCCACGCTGGAAAAGGCGTTGAAACTCCGCGTGCGTGTCTTGCGGGCACGCGTGCCGCAGATGACCTTGCCGTCAAAGAACACGCGCACCCCGCAGGCGTCCGGGTCACTCGCGTAGCGGAAGGCGCCGAGGAGATTATCGCGCGCGTCGCTGTCGCGCTCAAAAATGGAAATCTGCGAGCCCGTGAGTACGACCGGCTTACGTGCGTTCTGCAGGAGATAGTAAAGGCACGCGGCGGCATACGCCATGGTGTCGGTGCCGTGCGTGATGACAAAGCCGTCGTATACGTCGTACACCTCCCGCACGCGCCGGGCAATCTGCACCCAGTGCTCGGGGCGCATATTGGTGCTGTCGAGATTGCACACCTGCTCTGCCGTCACGTCGCAGACGTCGGCAATCTCCGGTACACATCCGAGCAGCTCCTCCGCCGTGAGTGCGGGCGTCAGCCCCTCCCCGAGATTCCGCGACGCGATTGTCCCGCCCGTCGCCAAAAGCAGTATTTTTTTCATTTTACAGCACTCCCGTCCGTTTTCGTCTGTTTCCGTCGTGCGGTATTTCCCGCGCGGCATTCTCCGCATAGCACGCCGGACGCTCCGCCGTAACCCCGCCAGAACCGCCGTGGCAACCGCCACCGCACACATTTTTACTTTCCTAGTGTACCACGCGCACGGCACAAAAACAACCGTTTACAACAAAAACCGTGGCTTATACGGCAATGCCCCGTCAAGGAAAAGTATTTTTTCGTGCACTGAGTGAAATATGTTTACTTACGGGAGACGTGTCGGTGCATTTGGTCACACCCGCCAGATAATCAATCGATACTGCATACAGTGCCGCCAATTCGATAAATTGATGCATCAGCAATTCCTGTTTGCCTGTTTCATACCGCACATATTGCTGCCGTAAAATCCCAAAATGCTCCGCGACCTGTGTCTGTGTCAGGTCGGCATCTTCGCGCAGATCCCGTAATCTTTTGTAGAGATTGTCTATCGCGACATTTCGTCCCTGACATTTTAAAAAATAAAGGCAACCGACTCTGCTTTCTCTTTCGAGTTGTATAGCAAAATCGGTTGCCCATTACTTTATTTCGGGGGCGTGATCTCCCCCTTATCTCTTGTCTTAATACATGCCGCCCATTTGAGGTGCTGCCGGCGCCGCCGGAGTCTCCTCTTTAATGTCCGACACAACCGCTTCGGTCGTCAAAACCGTCGCCGCGATGCTTGCCGCGTTCTGCAGCGCGCTGCGCGTCACCTTGGTCGGGTCGACAATGCCGACTTCCACCATGTCGCAGTAGACTTCCTTCGCCGCATCAAAGCCGAAGCCGACCTTGCCGCTCGTCTTGATGTGATCGACGATGACGGAGCCGTCGAGACCGGCGTTCTCCGCAATCTGACGCATCGGCGCTTCCAGCGCGCGGATGACGAGCTGCACGCCCGTCTTTTCGTCGCCCTCGACCGTCGGGAGCAGCGCCTCGACAGCGGGAATGACGTTCAGGAGTGCCGTGCCGCCGCCGGCGACAATGCCCTCTTCGACAGCCGCCTTGGTCGCGTTCAGCGCGTCCTCGATACGGAGCTTCTTCTCCTTCATCTCGACCTCGGTCGCGGCACCGACTTTGATGACGGCAACGCCGCCCGCGAGTTTCGCGAGACGCTCAGAGAGTTTCTCACGGTCGAACTCGGATGTCGTATTCTCGAGCGCGGCACGAATCTGTGCCACACGATCCTTGATCGCCTGCGGATCGCCCGCACCGTCCACGATCGTGGTGTTGTCCTTATTGACCTTAATCTGTCTTGCCTTACCGAGCATAGCGGGGGTCGTATCCTTGAGTTCGAGCCCGAGCTCCTCGGTAATGACCGTACCGCCGGTCAGGATTGCGATATCGCGGAGCATCTCCTTGCGGCGATCGCCAAAGCCCGGTGCCTTGACGGCGACGCAGGTGAACACGCCACGCAGTTTGTTCAGCACCAGGGTCGTGAGCGCTTCACCCTCGACGTCCTCGGCGATGATGAGGAGTTTCTTGCCCGCCTGCACAATCTTCTCGAGCAGAGGCAGGATATCCTGAATGTTGGAAATCTTCTTATCGGTAATGAGAATCAGCGCGTCGTCCAGAACCGCTTCCATCTTCTCGTTATCGGTCGCCATGTAGGGAGACAGATAACCACGGTCGAACTGCATTCCCTCGACCACCTCACAGTAGGTCTCGGCGGACTTGGATTCCTCAATCGTGATGACGCCGTCGGCGGTCACCTTCTCCATTGCGTCCGCAATCTGTCTGCCGATTGCCTCGTCACCCGCGGAGACGGTACCGACACGCGCAATGTCCTCGGTGCCGTTCACCTTCTTGGAATTGGCACGGAGTGCCTCGACGGCGGCATCGACCGCCTTCTGAATCCCGCGGCGGAGCACCATCGGGTTGGCACCCGCAGTCACATTCTTCATACCGTCACGGATGAGCGCCTGCGCGAGCAGGGTCGCCGTGGTCGTACCGTCACCGGCGGCATCGTTGGTCTTGGTCGCGACCTCGCGCACGAGCTGCGCACCCATGTTCTCGGCGGCGTCCTCGAGCTCGATTTCCTTCGCAATCGTCACACCGTCGTTGGTGATGAGCGGCGCGCCGTATTTCTTATCCAGCACCACGTTGCGCCCCTTCGGGCCCAGCGTGATTTTCACCGTATCGGCAAGTTGATCCACACCGCGGAGCAGCGCGTTTCTTGCATCAATTCCGTAAATAATTTTCTTTGCCATAATGATTCACCTCACTCCACAATCGCCAGTACATCGCTCTGTCTGACGATCGTATATTCGACGCCGTCGCACTTGACCTGTGTGCCGGCATACTTGCTCGTAATGACCTTATCGCCCGGCTTCACGCACATGACGACTTCTTTCCCGTCCACGACCCCACCGGGGCCGACGGCAACCACTTCGGCAACCTCCGGCTTCTCTTTCGCCGAACCTGCCAGGAAAATCCCGGAGGACGTCGTCTCCTCCGCTTCCGTCATCTTGACGACCACACGGTCGCCCAAAGGTTTCAGTTTCATCTTCTAACGCTTCCTTTCCGAACAGGTGACAAGCACCTCATGAAAATCAGGTTTTAGCACTCATCTCTTTCGAGTGCTAACTCATTGTACATATCTTCCGGAGCTTAGTCAAGAGGACATACGGAATGTTCACACTTTATTAACAAACATTTCCATTGTCGGTCAAAAAATCCTGACAGCGTGCTGTCAGGTGAGTTCTCCGCGCAGAAAAGCGAGGATTTTTTTCTCCTCACGGCTGACCTTGACCTGCGTGAGTCCGAGCAGGTCTGCCGTCTGCTGCTGGGAGAGATCGCGCCAGTAGCGGAGCAGAATAATCTTGCGGCGCAGCGGCGGGAGTTTGTCGATTGACATGGAGAGCGCGAGGTGATAGAAATTCCGCTCCTCGGCGTCCTCGTCGGCGATGGCGTCGTCGAGCGTGGGGCCGTCCTCCTCCCCGAACAGGCTTTCGGAGAGCGAGCGGATGGGGGCTACGGCGTCGAGGGCGACCGCCGCCTCGGAGACCGTCACGCCGCAGGCGTCCGCGAGGTCGGAGAGCCGCGGATTCTCCCCGCGCTTGACGGCGCGTTCCCGCTCCTCGGAGAGCATGGCGGCGAGCCGTTTCTGCGTGCGGGAGACCTTCATGGGTCCCTCGTCGCGCAGGTGGCGCCGAATCTCCCCGAAGATGAGCGGCACGGCGTAGGTCGAGAGCGCGCACGCGCGCTCGGGGTCAAACGTACGAATGGCTTTGAGCAGCCCGATTGAGCCGATTTGTATCAGATCTTCCCTGTCCACCCCGCGCCCCTCGAACCGCGCGGCGATGTTGCGGACGAGCCCCCCGTTCGCGACGAGGAGCGCCTCGGTTGCCGACTCATCTCCCGCGCGGGAGCGCTCGAGCAGTGACAGATTTTCGGCATAGGCTTTTCTCGCTTCCATGGTATCCTTTCACATGGCGGTCAGGTAAGGGTTTTATATAGGGTGACTTTGGTTCCCTCTCCCACCCGTGACATGACTTCCACGCGGTCGCAGAATGCCTCCATGACAGAGAATCCCATGCCGCTGCGGTCGCCCGAGTCGTCGGTGGTGAACAGGGGCTCGCGCGCGGCGGCAACGTCGGGGATACCCCGACCGTGATCCCGCACGGAGATTTTGAGACTGCGGTCCTCGTAGAGTGTCACCGCTATGTAAAGCAGTTTGTCGTCCACGTCGCTCGGCGAGCCGTAGCCGTGGACGATTGCGTTCGTCACCGCCTCCGACAGCGCACAGCGAATATCGCCGAGTTCCGTCACAGTCGGGTTCATGGTCGCGACCATCGCGCAGACCTGCGTGCGCGCCATGCGTTCGTTCTCGCTGATAGCGGGCAAGACCAGTTTCATCGTATTCAGATAAGCGCGTCTCACAGCGTGTCCTCCTCTACAAACAGCCCGTCGAGGCGCGACGCGCCCGCGAGCGATAAAATGGTACGGATTCTTTCATTGACTTTGACAAGGCGCATTTCACACGCCAGCTCGCGCGCGACATTCAGCCGCCCGAGGATCAGCCCGAGCCCGCTGGAATCCATGAAGGAAACGTGTTCGAGCGAGAGCAGGAACAGGCGCGGTCGGTGCAGGAACAGTTCGGTATCCAATTTTTCACGGAGTGCCCGCGCGCTGTGATGATCGACTTCACCGCAGATTGCGCACTCGAGCACCCCCGCCTGAATGCGGGTCTTGATAAACGCAGTTTCTTGTAACATAGTGACTTGCCTTTCCGTTTTTTTCGATTGTAGCACCCCTGCGGACGCGAAATGTGTCAAAGTCTGCCCCGGGCAGGAAAAAATCATTTTTTCTTTTTCGCCCCCACGGTTTCCGTCCGTTTTCCCCGCGCAAAGCAAGAGCAAAACACCCGCATTTTCCCCTTGCAAACAGGAACAAAATGTGACACAATATAAATAAAGGAAATCTGTCCCCGCACAAATGATCTGTTTTTGAGGAGGACGACCCATGGCGGAAATGCTGATTATCGGGATTGCCGGCGGCTCCGGCAGCGGAAAAAGTACGATTGCGCGCCTGCTCTCCGAGCACTTCGGCGGCAGAGTGGCTGTGATTCGGCACGACGACTACTATCGCGCCCAGCACGATATGCCCTTTGAAGAGCGGGCGAAGCAGAACTACGACCACCCGGATGCCTTCGACACCGATCTTCTGCTCGAGCATCTCGCGGCGCTCCGCCGCGGCGAAACGATTGCCTGCCCGATTTATGACTACATGGAGCATGACCGCACCGCGGAGACGCGCCTGATTGCCCCTGCGGATGTCCTGCTCATCGATGGGATTCTGATTCTGTCCGATCCGCGCCTGCGCGCATTTATGGATATCAAGCTGTACGTCGATACCGACGCGGATATCCGTATTCTCCGCCGTGTCAAGCGGGACGTGAACAAACGCCGCCGCACGCTGGAGTCGGTCATTGAACAGTACCTCACGACGGTCAAGCCCATGCACGAGGCGTTCGTCGAGCCGAGTAAGAAGTACGCCGACATCATCATTCCCGAGGGCGGGCGCAACATCGTCGCGCTGGAACTGCTCGAGGATCGTATCCGCCGCCACCTCACCCCCGGCAAGACCGAATAACCCCGATTGCGATAGCGAACCTGCGCCCCCGCGCGTCCGTCCTGCCGTCTC
This sequence comes from Akkermansia muciniphila, assembly GCA_963611795.1. GTDB lineage: Bacteria > Bacillota > Clostridia > Oscillospirales > CAG-272 > UBA1740. The sequence goes on from CAVDSZ010000008.1 coordinate 66,398, forward strand.
ATCACTCATAAAAACAGCGTGGCGCCCGAAAAATCGGGCGCCACGCTCATTTGGTATAACCGTTACGCGGTCGCGGGGATACTGAAGAAAAAGTCCGAAGAACGGAAAGGAACGGGACTCTTTATGCCCTATTTCAATTATCACGCGACGGCACAGCGCCTGCTCCGCGCGGGAAAACTGCGCGACCTGCGGGTCGTCGAGCGCTACCACGGTATTTCCCCCGCGCTCCTGCTCTATTTTGACGACACCGCCCACCCCGTCATGCCAATCCGCGAGCATCGTTTCGATGAATATTTCTCCCTGATTGCCGCGCTCTATCCGCCGGACACAGCGGGAGCAACGCGGGAACCACCCGCCCCGCCGGCGGCAAAAAAATAACCATGGGAGCTGCGCCGCAGTACAGCCCCCACTCCCGATCATGCCGCCCCGCGGTCACGTTTTGCCTCCCGTCGCGCCACAGACAAAGGACAAGTAAAGCGTAACGCGCGCCTCCGCGCGGAACATTCTTTTTTACTCTTGACAAACGGAACTTCTTATTATACAATTTTAGACTATTTACAAGGAGTCCGTTATGACGACTGCCATTCGTCTGATTGCCCTCGGGAGAAAGATCTCCAACCTGTACGCCGACCTCTCGGCACCGCTCCTGCGGGAATACGGTATGAACCGAACCTGTTTTGACGTGCTGATGTTCTGCGCCAACCAGCCCGCCTATAACACGGCGCGCGACCTTTGCGAAATGTGGGGGCTCAAGAGCGGGATTGCCTCCGTCGCCGTCGAGACGCTGATTGCCGGCGGGTATCTGACCCGCACGCCGGACGCCGCCGACCGACGCAAGCACCGCCTCGTCCCGACCGGGAAAGCGGCGGATTTGATTCGGGCAGGACGGGAAATGCAGGCGGCATTCACCGACGCCCTCCGCGCGGGAATCACTCCTGAGGAACTGCACGCGCTCGAACGCCTGACCGATACGCTGGAAGAAAACCTCACGCACATGGGCAGGGGGGAGACGGTCTCATGCTGAAAATTCTGATTTGTATTTTGGCGGGGCTCGGCGCCGGGCTCGGCACGGGGTTTGCCGGCATGAGCGCCGCCGCGGTCATCAGCCCGATGCTGATTGATTGCCTTCCTCGACATGGATCCTTACATGGCGGTCGGTATCGCGCTTGCCAGCGACGTCCTCGCGAGCGCCGTCTCCGCCGTCACCTACGGTCGGAACAAAAACCTCGATGAAACGGGCTCGTCATGATGGCGGCGGCCCTCTGCTTCACTGCGGTCGGCAGTTTCGTCGCCAGTATCGTGCCGAAAACCACCATGGGCAATTTTTCGGTCATCATGACCCTCCTGCTCGGCATTAAATTCATCGTGAAACCGGTCGTCGCACCCAAACAGTGCCTGACCGACGCGACCACCGTGCAAAAGGTCATTCGCTCCCTGCTCGGCGGGGCGCTCGTCGGCTTTATCTGCGGCTTCGTCGGTGCCGGCGGCGGCATGATGATGCTACTTGTGCTGACTTCCCTGCTCGGATACGAGCTGAAAACGGCGGTCGGCACCAGTGTGTTTATTATGAGCGTTACGGCGCTCACCGGCGCCGTCAGCCATTTCGCCATCGGCGGACTGCCGGACATCACGGCACTGATTGTCTGCGTCGTCAGCACGCTGGTCTTTGCACAGGTCGCGGCGCTCTTTGCCAACCGGGCGCAGCCCAAGACCCTGAACCGCGTCACCGGCGCGGTGCTTGTGGTGCTCGGTACGGCGATCCTGATCGTAAACTTCTGTAAGTGACTCCACCAAACAAAACCGCGAGGAGCCGAGAAATTCGGCTCCTCCCTGCTTTTATTTCATACTTTTCCGTAACAATCGTACATTCTCTTACGGCATCGGGCGGAAGAGCTTGCACGCGCGCTCCGACATGACATAGATATTGCGTTTGCTCCCGAGGGGAGAGGTCGAGCGCACAAAGATGCCCTCGTCCAGCCCGAGAATGGCACCCGGTTTGCCACGGATTAGGACAATGGCGATTTCGCCCTCCTGCCGTTTCGGTTTGAGCAAGACCCACTCTTTGCGGGCAGAGCCGGTGATAGACCCGCCGAGCGGATAGTATTGCACCCACCATACCGTCTCGTCCTCCCGGCAGGAGATTTCCGTTCCCTTGTTCGCGGACGCTGCCGATACATACACCGTGTAGTTCTGCCCGCCGTGGGTGAAGCACACCGTCCGGTACCGTTCGCTTTCCTCCACCACCCGTCCGAGCCGACGGTACGCCGCCCAGAACGACATGGCTTCTTCGTCGGCACACTCCATGATGTCCTCCACGCGACAATGCAGCGCCTCGCAGATGCGCGCGAGCGTATCGGTCGTCACCGTCTCATTTTTCGCCATTTTCGCAATCACACGGGCGTTGAGCCCCGTCATCTCGGCGAGATCCGTCTTTGTCAGGTCGCGGTCGATGAGCAGTTTCCATAACCGTGCATAATCCATGTACATACAACGCCCTCCTGCCAATATCAGTATAGCACGATAGCAAAGAAATGTCAATATTCTTTACAATCATAAAGAAAAATAGCATTACATGATTTCTGCGCGTGTCTTTCGGTTTTGATACCGAACTTCGTGCCGCAAAACAAACGGAGGAGCCCCCTTCCCGGGGCTCCTCCGTTTTGGCGCGTGCGCCTGCGCGTTATGTTTTCCGTCGATGCCGTTGGTTCCAGAGAACGGTGCCCGCAATGATCTGCGCAAAAGATAGGAAAGCGCCGGCTCCCTCTCCGCGCTCCCCGCTTGGGGCAGCTCACTCGTTAAAAACACCCCACCGGGGTGTTTTTAACTTCATTACCCAACGAGCTACGCTCGTCGGTCTCATAACCCCCGAAAACCGTATGCAAAGTCCCTCTCTGACCAAAAGAAAAGCACCCACAAGGGGTGCTTTTCTTTTGGTTGCGGAGGCGGGATTTGAACCACACGACCTTCGGGTTATGAGCCCGACGAGCTACCAGGCTGCTCCACTCCGCGATAGGAACCTTTCTTCTAAAGGCTTATATAGGATACCACGCGAATGCTCATTTGTCAAGCATTATTTTCAAATTTGTTCCGTCACATGAGTAGGATATGCACCCCGGCGGTGCAATATGCAGGAACCCGCGCCGAAACGGCGCGGGTTCCTGTCAAGGAGCAACGCGTTCTTCTGTCAAGAGGCAATGATTGTTCAGCGGTCGTTGCGGCGCCCGATGACAAGGCGCGCGACAAGCATCACGGCGGTGAAAAGCACCCCGGCGACAGGCCAGACAATCCAGGTGAACTGCCAGTTCCCCGACGCGAAACTCCACCCGAGGTAACCGGCGGTGGCAAGGCACCAATAGCCGCCGCTGACGAGTTGCAGCGTTTTCGCCGCCCGCTTCTCCCCGTCCGAATAATCGCCCTCCTGCAAGAGCGTGTCGAAACTGCCCCGTACCGTCGACACTCGCACGATGAGGTACACCCCGACGGCGGCGATGACCTAAAGCAACGCAATCATGGACGTGCAGAGATAGTCGGGGTCGTCCACCGCTCCCGCAATCAGGAGCGGTACGACCGCAAGAATACAAAGCCCAATCCCCACCGCCAGTCCTGCCGTATAGGTAGAATCGTATGCCGTCCGCTTTTCACGGGCGAGGTCGACGACCCCCGGCATCGGTTCAATCGGCTCTTCCCGCAATGCCGTGAATGCCGCCGTGCCGCGACCCGAAACCACAAACAGACTCACAGCGGCAGCTACCGAGACCAGCAGGAATGCAAGCCCGAGCGCCGCCGTCAGCCCCTCGGTCACACCGCCGATGCCCGCGTCCGCAAAGCCCGCGAGAAAAATCAAAAGTACCGGCGAGAAAATCGCGAGCGCCACCCCGGCGGCGATGAACCGACTGGCGCGTTTCCTTGCCGTAAGGAAGGTGTTCGCCTCCGCGAGCGTCACTTTGCGCCGTGTCGGTTGCTCCGCGCACGTCGGCCATACCTCCTCCGGGGATTCCATTTCGTCTTTCAGTAAATAATCCGTGCTGACGCCGAACAGCGCCGTCAGCTCGCCCACACGCTCAATATCCGGCATCGCCTGCGCACTCTCCCACTTGGAGACCGCTTGCCGCGAGACCGAAAGCCGCTCGGCAAGCCCTTCCTGCGAAAGCCCCGCGCGGCGACGCCCCTCAATGATTTTATCTGCCAATGTCATTTTGTTACCTCCCGCCGGATTTTCTCCGACAATGCTATTGTAGCGTACCCGAACCCCGCGGCGCCACCATGCGCGGCTTGCAGTTTGTCAACTGACGGTTGCAGATTCCACCAAAACGTATCTTTTTATTTGCATTTCACCCTTGGAACGGCAAAACCATTCCCCGTATGCCCCCGCACGGCGCGCACCTGTTCCCATTCGTTTTGGTACGATTTTATTGTACACGCACACGCGCCATTGTCAATTCCCCGCCCCGTGAAAAAATTCTTGACCCGTTCACAAAAAACTCTTGACTTGGAGTGAACTTCAAGGTCTATAATCGAGGTGAAAGCCAATAAACGAGGTTAAAACGTATGACGATCAAAGAAGTCGGTGAAAAATACGGCGTGAGCGGCGATACGCTCCGCTACTATGAACGTGTCGGCATGATTCCGCCCGTGAAGCGCACGGCGGGCGGCATCCGCGACTATGACGAAACGGCAGTCCGCTGGGTCGAGCTTGCCGTCTGTATGCGGAACGCGGGGCTCCCGGTCGAGGCGATCATCGAATATGTCCGCCTCTACGGGATGGGCGACGAAACCATTCCGGCGCGGCTCGCGCTCCTGCGGGAACAGCGGGAACATCTCTATGAGCAAAAGCGGCAGATTGACGAGACGCTCGCGCGGCTCGACTACAAGATTTCGCGCTATGAAGTCGCCGAGAAAACCGGACGCCTGACGTTCGACAAGGACAAGTGTGAAAGCGGCATGCCCACCGGCACTGCCGAAAAATCATAAATATCTGAGAGGAGAACCACTATGAGAAAGAATTTCGGAGCCAAACCCTACACCTACCCGCAGCCCGTCTTTATCCTCGCGGCATGGGGCGCCGACGGCACCCCGGACGCGATGAACGCCGCATGGGGCGGCATCAGCGACGACCGCGAGTTGTCCCTCTGCATCAGCGCCTCCCATAAAACCACGGAGAATCTGCTCGCGCACGGCGCCTTCACCGTCAGCATGGCAGACGCCGTCCACACGGTCGCGTGCGACTACGTCGGCATCGTCTCCGCGACGAGCACCCCGGACAAGTTTGCCCGCGCCGGGTTCCATGCCGAAAAGTCCGCATTCGTGGACGCGCCCCTGATTGCGGAGCTGCCGATTGCCGTCGAGTGCCGTGTCAAAAGCTACGACCCGGAGACCGGGCGGCTCGTCGGCGAGATTGTCAATGTCAGTGTCGACGAGAGCGCACTCGATGCCGCAGGGCTACCCGATGTTGCGAAGATTCGTCCAATCACCTTCGACCCCTTCCACAACACCTATGTCGCCCTCGGCGAGACCGTCGGGCAGGCGTTCCACGACGGAAAAGCCCTCCGCTGACCCGTCCTTTGCCGTCACGGTGCCTCTGTGCCGACGGACGCGCGCACAAATCACACAAGAAAGGAATCCTTATGGAAAACTTTATTTACCATACCCCGACCAAACTGATTTTCGGCAGGAACGCAATCACGAACCTCCCCGACGTCCTCCGTCCCCTCGGGCGCCGGGTACTGCTCACCTACGGCAGTGGCAGTATCAAAAAGATCGGGCTTTATGAGGAAGTAAAACGGCTCCTTGCCGACTTTGAGGTCTTTGAGCTCTCCGGTATTGCCCCCAACCCCAAATACGACCCCAGCGTGCTTGAGGGCGTGCGGCTCTGCCGCGAGCATAAGATTGATGTCGTGCTTGCCGTCGGCGGCGGGAGCGTCCTCGACTGCTCCAAGGCGATCTGCGCCGGGGCGCTCTACGACGGCGACCCGTGGGACCTCATCACCTACCGTGTCAAAGCCAAGGCGGCACTGCCGCTCGTGGACGTCCTGACCCTCGCGGCGACCGGGTCGGAATACGACAGCGGCTGTGTCATCTCCCGCACCGAAACCAATGATAAGGTCGGCTACATCGACGAACATCTTTTCCCCGTCGCGTCGATTCTCGACCCGCGCTACACCTTCTCCGTCTCGAAAAAACAGACGGCGGCGGGCGCGGCGGACGCCATTAACCACGTCATCGAGCAGTATTTCTGCGCCACCCACTCCGACCTCACGGACGGTATGTGTGAGTCGGTCATTCGGAGCCTGATTAAGAACGCGAAGATTGCCCTCGAACACCCGGACGACGAAGGGGCGCGGGGCGAGTTCATGGTAGACTGCTCCCTTGCCTGCAACGGAATTCTTTCTGTCGGCAACAGCCCCTCCGGTTGGTCCTGCCACGGCATGGAGCACGCGCTCAGCGCCTACTATGACATCACGCACGGCGAGGGGCTTGCCATTCTGACGCCCCGTTGGATGCGCCATATCCTGAACCCCGAGACGGTGGAACGCTTTGTCAGTTTCGGCACGCATATCTTCGGTATTGATGCCAGTCTCCCGGCGGCGGACATCGCCGAGCGGACAATTCAAGCCACCTATGACCTCTTCGCGTCCTTCGGTATGCCGATGCACCTGCGCGACGTGGACATCGACGAGACGCGCCTTGCCGAAATGGCACACCACATCGCGGAAAACGAGGGACTGGACAACGCATGGGCGCCGCTTTCCGAAGCCGATATTCTCTCGATCCTCCGGGCGTCGCTCTGACCCCGTGCGAAGCACAAAAGACATCCAACCGCAAAGAGGAGCCGATTTTCTCGGCTCCTCTTCGTTTTATCTTCATTTTTACTCTTCCGCGGTATGGCTGTCCGCCGGCGGCAAAACGCACTCCGCCTCTTCCGGCCGGGCGTCTGTCGATACTGCCGTCGGAGCGACAGCGACGCGGTTCCCGCCGTCGTGTTTGGAATGGTACAACGCTTGATCCGCCCGGTCGATCATGTCGTGTATGCCCGCGTCTCGCGCACGCGGCGTGCGGCATACCCCGGCGCTGACGGTAACGGTCAGTATTCCGCCGTCGCAAGGAAATCCGTGCCCGGCGACCCGCTCGCAGATGCGGTTTGCCGTCTCTTCGGCATCGTCTGCCCGGCGGCTGACAATGAGGAACTCTTCCCCGCCCCAGCGACAGCAGATCCCACCGTCGCCGACCTCGCGACGGATCGTGTCCGAAACCGTCACGAGCACACGGTCGCCGAACTCGTGACCGTATCGGTCATTGATGCTCTTAAAGCGGTCAATGTCAAGCATCGTAACCGCCAGCGGCAGATCGCGCTCTCCGTCGGGTATCTTTTCTAAGGATTCATAGAGACCATAACGGTTGTAAAGACCCGTCAGGGCGTCGTGACGGTACAAATGCCGGTAGCGCCGCTTGGCTTCTTCCAGTTGCTTCTGCGTCTCGGCGCGGACAATCTCGATGAGGAAGGAAATGAAATAAATGGAGAGATACAGGAGCGGAAAACGCAACATGAACTCCTCCGTATAGGGGTACTGTAATAGGGCCCTCCCCACCGGGAGCCAAAACAGAAACACCATGCCGGAGAACGCCAGCAGAGAGACTGTACTGCCATGCCTGAATCCCAAAACCAAGAGGGCAAAACTGGGAATCAGGCAGATCCACAGCGCGCTGAACCCGTTCGGGATCCCCGTGATAAAGAAGAACAGCAGGATTGCCGTCACTTCCGCGCCGAATACGATATACACTGCCGTCAGTCCCCGTCGCACGAAGCGCAGGATCAGCAGATTGAGCAGACAGGCAACTCCGAACGACATCGTTGCCGCCAGGAGAATGTACTCCCGGGTAAACACATTGACGACCGACATGATGAGGGAGGTCAGCGCCAGTGCGATGTTTAGGATCAGAAACAGCACTTCCCGCCGTTTTTCATCGGACGTGATCGCCGCCCGTACCCTGCGCAGGAGCCGTCTCCAAACTGCCCCCGGTGTCATGACCGCTCTCCCCCGATGCTGTGCTTTGCTGTTCCCGCGGCACCGCATGGAGCCGCAGATATCACCCACCGCATGATCGGAACCATAAGTGGAGTCTCTACCACGAATACTTCCATTATTTTTGTCCTTTACTGCCTCTTCCCCGCGCGCCGCCGCAGGATCTTTGTCTTGTCTGCTCCGCCGTTTTGGGGGTTTTTTCCCGGTCCGTCGTTCCCTGTGGCAGCGTCCGTTTTTTCGGCGCAAGCCCCGCATCCCCGAGGAGCTCGTCGGCTTTGTTATGAAAGTTATAGCACAATAAGACTAATTTGTCAACCTTATAAGAATAATATTATAGTCGATACTGTGTTATCTTATTGTTATAAGAATAACACGGGAGGGTATTATCATGTTGGTTGGCGAGCGGATCCGCACCCTGCGCGAGCATATCGGCTATTCTCAGAACAAACTGGCTGAATGGGCAGGCATTTCGCAGACGCACCTGCGCCGTGTCGAACTCGGCGAAGCCGACATTACCGTCGGACACCTCCAACTGATCTGCGATGCCCTCGGCATCACGCTCCGGGACTTTTTTGCCGAGACTCTGCCGGAGGAGGATCCTCTCTCCTTCCTTTCTCCAAAGCAGAAAGCCCTCCTTTGGGATTTTTGCAAGAGTTTTCAGGAGCATTGATGCAAGACTCTATAAATATAAAGAGGAGCTGATTTTCTCGGCTCCTCTTCGTATTTGTCATATACCGTTGATTCCCCCGGCAACCGCTTGAAAGCAACGAAAAACCGCTCTGCCGAGATTGATAAAAAAGGGGGCAACTACTTCGTGCCCCCATATATTTTTTACCCGCGCTCTTCGCGCCCCGTGCGCCCGCTAATGCCTGATCTGTGTACCCGAGGTGAGCAGAGGGTGATGAAGAAACCGCGAGAGCGTTCTCGTCGCCGTACTCCGTACGACAGAGAGCGGTATCGCGGTTAGCGGGTAAACGCGTCTCCCTTGAATAGTAACGGCAAACCGTTCTGCCAAGAATAAGGAAAACAGGGGGGCAACTGCTTCGTGCCCCCGTATATTTTTTACCCATGTTCTTCGCGCCCCGTACGCCCGCTAATGCCTGACCTGTGTGCCCGAGACAAGAGAGAAGGGAGGGAGAAACCGCGTTCACACAAACGTCGACGCACTTTGTGCGGTAGAGCGTGCGAACGCGGTTAAAGCCCCCGTTCTTCTTAAAGTATAGGCAACCGACTCTGCTTTCTAATTCGAGTTGTTCAGCAAAATCGGTTGCCCATTACTTTATTTCGGGGGCTTGGTCTCCGCCCTTATCTCTTTGTCTCGAACTTGCGGTAGGTCTTTTTGCCACGCCGCACCAAAAGCCCCTCGGCGACCTCTTCTGCCGTGTACGTCTTGCGGAAGTCTGTCACCTTTTCGCCGTTGACCGTCACGCCGCCCTGTTCGACCGCGCGCCGCGCCTCGGAGCGCGAGGGCACCATGCCGCCCGTGACCATGAGCGAGAGGAGTGAAACCCGACCGTCCTCAAAAGCATCATCCCCGACGACGGTCGTCGGTGCATCGGCGTCCGACCCGCCGGAGAAGAGCGCACGCGATGCGTCGAGCGCCGCTTTTGCCTCTGCTGCGCCGTGGACCATTTTCGTCAGTTCATAGGCGAGAATCTCTTTCGCCTCATTGATGCGTCCGTCCTCCCAGGTTGCCATTTCGTCAATCTGTTCAAGCGGCAGGAAGGTCAGCATACGGACGCACTTTATCACGTCCGCATCGTCGACGTTGCGCCAGTACTGGAAGAAGTCGTACGGCGAAGTCTTCTTCGGGTCGAGCCACACGGCATTGCCCGCCGTTTTGCCCATTTTCTTGCCCTGCGAGTCGGTCAGGAGCGTAATGGTCATCGCATAGGCATCCTTGCCGAGTTTGCGACGAATGAGTTCCGTCCCGCCCAGCATATTCGACCACTGGTCGTCACCGCCAAACTGCATATTGCACCCGTACTTCTGGAACATATAGTAGAAGTCATACGACTGCATAATCATGTAGTTGAATTCGAGGAACGAAAGCCCCTTCTCCATGCGCTGTTTGTAGCACTCGGCGCGGAGCATATTATTGACCGAGAAGCAGGCACCCACCTCACGGAGCAGCTCCACATAGTTGAGCGAAAGGAGCCAGTCGGCGTTGTTCAGCATCATTGCCTTGCCCTCGCCGAACTCGATGAATTTCTCCATCTGACGGCGGAAGCAGTCCGCGTTATGCGCGATATCCTCTTTTGTGAGCATCTTACGCATATCGGTGCGCCCTGAGGGGTCGCCAATCATGGTCGTACCGCCGCCAATCAGCGCGATCGGACGGTTCCCCGCCATTTGCAGACGCTTCATCAGCGTCAGCGCCATGAAATGCCCGGCAGTCAAACTGTCCGCGGTGCAGTCAAAGCCGATGTAGAACGTCGCCTTGCCCTCGTTGATCATCTCACGGATATGGTCTTCGTCCGTGACCTGCGCGATCAGCCCGCGCGCTACCAGTTCTTCGTATAATTTCATTGTTTTTCCCTCTTATCTGCATCGCGCCGCAAGGCGCTTTTTTAAGACAATACCCGAATCGGCGGCTCCGCCCTGACGATGACCTCGGCGTCCGTCGCCTCCGACACCAGTTGTTTCATGCGGTCGAGGATCCCGACCTCGGTGTAATAATGCCCTGCCTCGACGAGCGTGAGCCCCGCCGCCGCGGCATCCTGCATCACATGATAGCCGAACCGACCGGACACATAGGCGTCCGCACCGTTTGCCCGAGCGAGATCAATGAGGTCTTTCCCCTCACCGCCCGAGACCGCCACCCAGCGAACGGGTTTACCGGCGTCCGCAAGCGTGACCGCGGGTACGCCAAGCGCCTCTTTCACATGGAGGGCGAGTGCCTCCCCCGACATCGGGTGCCGCACGGTTCCCACTCGCAGGAGCCGCTCCTCCCCGAGCGTCTCCACGTTGGAGAGCCCGAGCGCGGCAGCGAGCAGGTCGGACACACCGTCATGCGCCGCATCGGCGCGGGTGTGAAAGCACGCGACGGAAATCCCCGCCACCGCGAGTCTCAGCGCCGTGCGCGCGCCCGGATCCTCGTAAGACAGGGTCGTCAGCGGATGAAACAGCAGGGGGTGATGCGACAGGATGAGATCCGCCCCCGCCTGTATCGCGGCATCGGCGGCGGCAGGCGTTACATCGAGCGTCACCAGCACGCGGCGCACCCGCCGTTCGGGGTCGGGGCAGACCATGAGTCCGTCGCGGTCCCAGTCGAGGGAGAGCGACGGCGGGAACGCGAGGTTCAGGCGTTCATACAGATCTTTGACCGTCATAAATAAGCCTCCATTCCGGCAAGCAGTTCTTCGTCCTCCGCGGTCGCCGCAGAAACGGAGCGGAGCCCGGAAACACGGCGGCGCACCGTCGCAATCTGCTCGGCAAGATAGGCGGGAAAAAGCGGGTGCCCCCGCCCCTCGCCGCGGGTATAATAGGCGCCGAGATACGCGTCGAGCGGCGAGAGTATTTCCCGCTCACCGCCATAATGCACGCAAAGACAAGTGTACACGTGGCGCTTGACGCGCGCGAGCGTCTCACATTCGATGACAAAGCCGTTTTCGGCAAGGTACTGCCGGAGCACCTGTGCACGGCTCATGGGTTGCAGAATCAGACGAATGTCCGCGTTTCGCACAAAGGGTGCCTCCGCGAGGATTGCGGCAATCATCTCGCCGCCCATGCCGCAGACGGTGATGTCGGTCGGACGGTACGCCTCAATGCCCCGGAGCCCGGGGGTCAGGACGAGGGCGAGCCTGTCCTCACCGATGCCGACAAATGCGGCAGTCTCTCGCGCGTGCGCCAGCGGCCCCGCCGAGATGTCCGAGGCAACGGCGAACGGGATCCGTCCGCCGCGGAGCAACGAAACAGGCAGGTAAGCGTGGTCCGTACCGATGTCGGCCAGTCGCGCCCCCTGCCTGACGAAGCCCGCCGCCGCACGCAGACGCGCGTCCGGTGTGACGGATTTCATTTACCGCTTCGCGATGACTTCGTTCAGCGTGTCGATGAGTTCCGCGACGTTCGCGCCGTGTACCATGCACGCGTCCTCAATGCTCTCCCCGCGGGAATGCGGGCAGCCGAGGCAGTGCATACCGATTGCCATGAAATAAGGAGCAGTTTCCGGATACATATCCAGTACGTCACCGATAATCATTTCTTTCGTAATTGCCATATCAAACACGACCCGTATGGGTCATTCTCCTTTCCAAAGTACGACTAAATTATATCTGCATTCTTCCCCGCTGTCAAGAGATTTTACACACCCTGTCCGCGACTCTCTCCCCTCGTCGCGCGACCGCCGGGATACCGCCCGCCGGCTCACGGCGGAACCGCGCGTAAGAATCGCGTCCGAACAGACGCCCGGGGAATCGGAGCCACCCGCGATGCGACGTCCGCCGTGATTGGGGCGGTCGCTGTTTTTTCAAAAATCCTATTGACAATCTGCTCGACAGCCATGAGCGGTTACTCGACGGTTGAGAGCCCGGCGGCTTCGGCAAACGTCCCCGTAATCGCCGTCAATTATGACGACTTCTCGGACTACCTTAAGTGGTTCAAGGTGTTCTGCAACCTGACGGGGCACACCGAACTCTGGGATAGCGTCGCCATGAAAGCTCTCGACGAGGTCGTGGAAGTGCTTGCCGAAATCCCCGCAGACAACGGCACGAAAGTATTCTCCATGTTCTCCGGCTCGAAAAGCCTGCAGGCAAACACCTCCGCCACGGTGGTCGGCGGCATGGTGAAAGCGATGAACTGCTCCAACATCGCCGACTCGTGGCAGGGCACGCTCGACAGCAGCGGCAGACGGGACATCGACCTGGAGACCGTGTTCGCGGCGAACCCTGACATCATTATCGTCCAGTGCCACGCCGGTGCGGACGTCGCCAAAAAACAGTGGAAGACACCTATGGCTCGAACCCCGTCTGGCAGTCGCTGAACGCCGTGAAGAACGGTAAGGTCTTTTACCTTGAAAAGACGCTCTTCCACAACAAGCCGAACAGCCGCTTCGCAGAGGCTTACCAGAAACTCGCGGAAATTCTGTACCCGGACGTGAATTTCTCGTTCAAGGCGACTAAATGATTTTTACGGAACGCTTCCGCACGCACCATGACGCCTCACGCAAGCTGAAGAACAAATACGCTTCCCCTATTTCGGGGGAAGCGTATTTGCCGAAGATTCTGGCGGGGAGTGCCGCCGGCCGCCGGGTCATCTATCTCCACGTCCCTTTCTGTAACAAGGTCTGCACCTTCTGCCCTTTTCACCGCCCGGACGAACTCAGCCGCCGGGCGTATCATCACTACCTCATCGCGCAGATACACGCGCTTTGCACATACCCTTTCATGCAGGGACCGATTGACGCGGTGAACTTCGGCGGCGGCACGTCGACTTCCCTCTCGCCGGAGCAGATGGCGGCGGTTCTCGCCACCCTGCGGGAATGCTTTACGTTCACGCCGGTGGCGGAAATCAGCGTGGAGACCTCCGCGACCGAACTCACGGACGAAATGCTCGCGGTGCTGACGGCGGGGGGTGTCAACCGCCTGTCCGTCGGGATTCAGACCTTTGACGACGGGATTCGGAAGTTGCTCGGTCGGCGCGGCAGCGGCGAGTTTGCCGCGTCGCGCGTTGCGGCGGCAATGAGGGCGGGTATCCCGAATACCGGCGTTGACCTGATTGACAACTACCCCGGGCAGACCGATGCGCAACTCCTCTCCGACCTCGCCCGTATCCGGGCACTGGACGCCGCAGGCGTTTCGTTTTATTCCCTGATGCTGCACGAAAAAACGCCGCTGTACCGTCGTCTCGGCGAAGCGGAAAAGGCGTCCATGCGGAATCTTTCCCGCGAGAGGGAACTCTTTGACAGGATTCTCGGCACGCTCGGCGAGAGCGGCTACCGCATGATGGAACTCACGAAACTCGTGAAAGCCGGTCGCGACCGCTATGATTATATGGAAATCCGGCATAACGGCGGGAGTTGTATCGCAGTAGGGCACGGCGCCGGCGGGAACATCGGCGATTATTTCTACCACAATTCCCATAGCGTGCCGGGTATCTCCGAGGAGATTCGCATCTGCTCGCGCGGCAGGGTTCTGCTCCCGGCATACCGCGATGTCGATGCCCTGATTTGGGAGTTGCAGAAAGGGCGTGCCGACCTCGCCGCCCACTCGGAGAGGCTCGGCGTCGATCTCATGGCGCTGTTCGGCGAGACGCTCGCGGAACTCGCCGGGGACGGGTATCTGACCGTTTCGGGCAGTACCGTGACGCTCACCCGAGAGGGCGTGTTCTTCGGAAACAATATTATTTCCTGTCTGATCGGACATCTCACGGGAGACTGACGGCGGAGCCGGGCACCTCCGGAGGGTACCCGGCTCTTTTGTCGGTGCGCCCCGACGCAGGCGGCGCGTTTTCGCGCATGGACTCTTTACAATATGGGAATTTTATGTTAAGATAATGTGATTGAATTGATTTTTCGGCCGCGGCGCCGTGCGCCGTGTTCCGCCATGGAGGTATTCCGTTTTGATTATCGCGCTGGAAGAAGCGAAACGCCGTCTTTCCGCCCTTGCACCGTCGGTGAAGCAACTCCGCGAGTCGCTTCGCATCGACGCACTCACCGAAGAGGCGAAAGAACTGGAAGCAAAGACCTACGCCCCGGACTTCTGGGAGAATCAGGAGACGTCGGGCGTGACCCTGAAACAACTGAAACGTCTGAAAGACACCATTGAGGAATACGAGGCACTCTCGACCCGTTTCGACGACGCCGTGGTACTGACCGAAATGGCAATCGAAGAGGACGACGAGGGCTCCGTCGAGGAAGTCACAAAAGAAGTGGACTTTCTCGAGCGCGAAGCCGAACGCCTGCGGCTCGAGACGCTCCTGACGGGCGAATATGACCACAACAACGCAATTCTCTCGTTCCACCCGGGCGCGGGCGGTACGGAGGCGCAGGACTGGGCTTCCATGCTGTACCGTATGTACTCCCGCTGGGGTGAGGCGCACGGCTATACCGTGAAACTCATCGACTGGCTGGACGGTGAAGAAGCCGGACTAAAATCCGCCACCCTGATGATTGAGGGCCCGTGGGCATACGGGTATCTCAAGAGTGAGAACGGCGTCCACCGCCTCGTCCGCATTTCCCCGTTCGACGCCTCCGGCAGACGGCAGACCTCGTTCGCGTCCGTGGAGGTCATGCCCGAACTCGATGACGACAACAGCGTGGAGATTCGCCCCGAGGACATCGAGGTGACGGCGCACCGTTCGTCGGGCGCCGGCGGTCAGCATATCAATAAGACCGACTCCGCGATTCGTATCGTCCACCTGCCGACGGGAATTGTCGTCGGGTGCCAGACCGAGCGCTCCCAGCTCCAGAACAAGGAGACGGCAATGAAAATGCTGCGCTCCAAACTCATGGAGATTAAGATGCGCGAACACCTCGATAAAATCTCCGACATTCAGGGGGTCAAGACCAATATCGAATGGGGCGCGCAGATTCGCTCCTACGTATTCATGCCCTACACGCTGGCGAAAGACACGCGCACAGGGTATGAAAACGGAAATATCCAAGCCGTCATGGACGGTGACATCGACGGCTTCATCGACGCCTATCTCACCGCCAACTCCAAAAAATAATTAGGGAGAGAACGCACATGAAGGATTTTGTCAAGAAGTACCGCTTCATTCTGATGATTGTACTGTTTGCACAGGCGGTCACGCTGTTTTTTCTGTTCCTGTCGCAGGTAGGCAGACGGCGCAGTCTGGCGGACGCATTCCTTGCCCTGTCGGCGAGCGACACCATGGTGACGTTCCTTCTGTACCTCGGCTATCTCGGGGAGAAACGGGAGAAAAAGGCGCGCACGGAGACGCGCGAGCAGATGCGGGAGGATCCGGACGGATTCGAGATTCCGCTCGATGATACGGCGAGAGCCCGTGACTTCCGATAACGAGACAAGTGTGAGAAGCGCAGAACAAGCGCCCTGAATAAGGGCAAATAAAGGGCAACCGATATTGACTGTTCTTTGTACGAAAGAAAGCCGTGTCGGTTGCCTATTCTTTAAGAACCGACGGGCGCTTTAGTCCCGAAAACGGTCTCTGCCGTACAACGTAAAGCAACCCTCATTCAAAAAGCGGGTGCATTTCCGCTATGCGGAAATGTGTGAGCGAACAAACGGTTTCCCCGAACAAATCATAATGTTCGCTGGTATGTGCGACGAGCCCCGTTTTCGGGACTTCTGCATCTTCTCACGCTTGTCTCAGGGTACAAAAGTTGAGCAATAGCTGGCGCACAGATATAAAAAGTAAAGGTATTTTCGCGTCAGCGAAAATACATCAGGCAAACAAACGGTGTCTCAGACCAAAGAAGAACGTTTGCCGTGGCTGGCGCAGATAAGGGCGGCGCGTCTTGCGGCGGTGTGGTATTTGTTCACATTTTTGTGCTATACTGGTAGTAATAAGGTAAAGGAGACCCGACCATGGCAGAACGCAGTGTAAAAGAAATCAACCGGGCGGTGGAGGGCGACCTCCGGGCGACCGTCGCGGAGGCGGAGGAGGAATACCGCGCACACCTCGACGACCTTGCGGATAAGATTGTACTGCGCGGCACGCGCGTGGTGCTGCTCGCGGGTCCCAGCAGCTCCGGTAAGACGACGACCGCCAATATGCTGGCGGATCGGCTCCGACAGGGCGGACACCCGGCGACCGTCATCTCGCTCGATGATTTCTACTATTCCAAAGACGATCCGCTCTACCCCCGCACGCCGGAGGGTGGGCTTGACTATGAAACGCCGCACGCCCTGCGCCTGGATTTAATCCGGCAGACGATTCGGCGAATTCTGCGCGGAGAGGCGGCACCGCTCCCGAAGTTCGATTTCAAAATCGGGCGGCGCTGGGATAACGCCTCCGTCGTCGATATCCCCCGCGGAGGATGCGCCATTATCGAGGGGCTTCATGCCCTAAACCCGCTGATGACAGAGGGCATCGACACGGGCGCCGTCGCGCGCGTCTTTGTCAGTGTATCGACCAACATCAGCGACGAGGGGCATCGCCTGCTCTCCGGCAGGAAAATCCGCTTCATCCGCCGCCTCACGCGAGACTACCTCTACCGTGCCTCGGGCGTCGATCGCACGCTTTCGCTCTGGCAGGGCGTGCTTGCGGGAGAAAACCGCTATCTCTACCCGTTCAAAGATACGGCGGAATTCCGTTTTGACACCTTCCACCTCTACGAGCTAGGCGTCATGCGCCCCTTCGCCGAGCGGGTGCTCGCCGAGGATCCGACCGTCCGCAATCCTTACCTCGACGTCATTCGCGAGGCACTCACGCATTTCAGGACGGTGCCGCTCGAAGAGGTCCCGGAGACGTCCCTGATTCGTGAGTTTGTCCCCGGCGGTATCTACGAGAGCCTTTACTGAACCACGCATACCCACCCCAATCCGATACCGCCCAAAACGAAACGCCCCCGGTCATATCTGCCGGGGGCGTTCTTGTATTGATTCGTTTACCGCAAATGCAGTTGCAACGTGCAGACGCCGAAGAGGACCGCGAGGAACAGTGCGTTGACCCAGGTAAAGCGGAGGAGATACCGCCCGGCACCGCCCGGGTTGGCGTGCAGATAGGTACGAAGAGTGATGAGGCTCGCCATGGAAGAAATGAGCGTCCCCACCCCGCCGATATTCACCCCGAGCAGGAGCGGGCGCCAGTCCGTCGCGAAACCCGCGAGCAGGATTGCCGTCGGCACATTGGAGATTACCTGGCACGACAGCGTCGAGACGAGAAGCGCGTTCCGGGAGAGGAGCGACGAGAAGAAGTGCCCGACGGCAGGGATTCGCACCATGTTCCCCGAGAAGATGAAGAAGCAAACGAACGTGAGGAGCAACGGATAGTCCACATCGCGGAACGCGCGCCTGTCGGCGATAAGGAGCGTCAGCACCACCGCCGCGAGCGCCGCGTAATACGGGAGCAAACGAAAGACCGAGAGAATCACGAGCAGAAACACGCTGAGGTACACCCCCGTGCGTACACGCGGAAGGGGCGCAGACGGACGCTCCCGTACCCGGATTGGCTCCCGCGGGAAAAAGACAAAGCACAGAACGGTGATGATTGCCATGGCGACGAGGAACGGAGGGAGCATCGTCAGCGTAAACGCCCCGGTCGGAATGCGGAAATAGCCGTAGAGATACAGGTTCTGCGGGTTGCCGAACGGCGTCAGCATGCCGCCGAGGTTTGCGGCGGCATTCTGGAGAACAAACGCAAACGCCATATGACGCTCTTCCCCGGTCGAAGTCAGCACATAGCACGACAGCGGCAGAAAGGTCAGGAGTGCCATATCATTCGCAATCAGCATGGAACCGATGAACGTGATGTACGTCAGGGCGAGCATACAGGCACGGAGCGAGCCGGTCAAAGCCACGATGCGCTCCGCGAGGACGGTGAAAAAACGGATATGCCGCAGTGCCGCCACGACAGCAAGCGTCGAGAACAGGCAGGACAGTGTGGAGAAATCAATGTAGGAAAGATACGTTTTATTGGGCGGGACAAGGAAAGCCGTCACCAGCGCCGCCGCGAAAGCGACAAGTAAAACGACATTGTGCCGGGCAAACCGCAAGACGGCAGTCAGGACACGCCGCGCGTCACGGGGCGCACTCACCGTGGCAGACGACGCATCGGCGGCAGGCGGTGCACCCACCGTGCCTGCGTCGCGTTCGTTATTCGTTATGCCCATAGCAGCCGCTGTCCCTTCTGTCGCCGTTTTCGTCGTCGCCATCGGCATTATTTTATCGACGCCGCACTTTCTGCCGGTGTCTGCATCGCTCAGGGGAACAGCGGTGGCTTCGGAGGGCGTATGCGTCTCCGAGAAAACCGAATCGGTCATAGAAAAACTTCCTTTTAGGATTCCGATAACGGAAAAGTAAGGACCCGCGCCACGGGGGCGCGGGTCTGGTACCGATGACCGGGCTCGAACCGGTACGGGAGGTAAGTCCCATCGGATTTTAAGTCCGAGGCGTCTGCCAATTCCGCCACATCGGCTGGTAACGGGAAAATTATAGCACGGGGCGGGCAAAAAGTCAACGCGGACACGTCAAAAGAAGAAAAAACAGATTTGTCAAGCTCGCTTTCCGACTGTTGCGCAGTCTTTCTAATCCTATTTTGCGCCGGTGTGCGGAGTCACTCTGCCAACATCGAGATGATACACATTCCGACGGACATCGTAATCAATACGAATTTTTTATGCAGACCGATTCTGCCCCGTCATGGAAAAGACGCTTGGAAAGACGGCGGCGACGGCTTGTCAAGTTGGAAATATGATAAAAATTTCACCACGCACGAATAAAAAGTTGCTGACATCGCAGAATGTCAGATTGTCAGCAACTTTGGGGTTAAAAAACGCCCGAAAATGAAAAAAACGTAAAGAAATGTCGAATATTGGTTTATAGAAACAAGTTACTGACAACGCCGTTTGTCAGTAAGTCAGTAACTGTCCTCCTTGTGCAGTTTTCACAAACTTTCGGAGTTGACACAAAAAACGCAGAAAATCTTCATATTAACCTCTATTCATCAGTGTTTGCATAGCCGAAAAATCGGTTTCGTAAATAATACGAATTTCTATGTCAATTTTCGCAATTCAAAATCAATCATTCTCTCCCCTGTCATCACGCCGCCGTTCCGGCGATGACGTGCGCACTTCCCTTGCTCCGTCACACTTCCTTTGTCCGGCTTTCCGTTCGATTTTTGCCAAAAAGTGTTTTGGAAAGCGCACTTTGCATCTCGTAATCCTATAAAACACCCGCCGGACTGTTTAAGTACGGCGGGTGTTTTGTGTCGGTTCTCTTCTGCCTTCGGATTTTTTACCGGCAGGCGTCAAAGCCGATGATCAGCAACTTCTCGAGACGCTCCTGCGCGCCGAGGTAATCGAGCATACCGAGGACGGCTTCGTAACCGGTTGCCGTGCGATAAGTTTCTCCGCTGACGTTTTTGGGTCGGTTGATATGCGAGAGATTAAACGCGCGGCGAAAGACGTCGCGTTCCTCCTCCGTCAGTCGCTCCCGCACGGCAAGATAGGCTTTTTCCTGCATGGGCGCCGTGACGAAGCGGAGTGCCTCACGGTTCAGATCCTTCGCGTGTGAAATCCCCTGTCCGACGAGTTGCCGCCGCACGAACCGCGTATGCACCGCGTCCCCGAGGAACGCGAGCGCCGCGACCGAGGGGAGCGCACGCGGTGTTACGCCCGCCGCGCGGCAGACACCCGCATCGGGTATGTCATTCCTATCCGCATGATTGTGCGTTTCGGTTCCCCGCTCCGGCACTGTTCCGGTTCCCTGTTCCGTCGCCGTTCCCGTCTCCCCCGTCATTTTGTGAGTTCCTTAACGCTGACGCCCTCGGTAGTCATCTCTGCGATGGCGTCGAATCCGTATGCCTCACACCGGGCAATCAGTTTGCCGACCTTGCCCGCTTTTTCAATCAGACTGACATCGGCGGTCTCACGCATTTCTTCTGCCGCGCGTGCCGCTTCGACGAGTTGGTCTGGATAGTAGAGCATCGCCACACGGCGGCGCGAGGTCGGGGGCGTAAAGCCGCGATCTGCGAGAATCGCGCAGATGCGCTCGAAGCCGATGGAAAACCCGACGGCAGGCACGTCCTCCCCGAGGAATTTCCCAATCAGGTGGTCATATCTGCCGCCGCCCGCAATCGCCCCGCGGAACTCCGCGGAGCGCACCTCAAAGACGGGGCCGGTATAGTATCCCTGTCCGCGAATGAGCGTGATATCGAACACGAGCGGCACCGTGCCGTCGGTAATCGCGGCAACACTCTCGGTGATGAACCGCAGACGCTCGGCGGGTGCGGAATCATCTAGGTACGACGCGGCTTTTTCAAGTGAAACGGTGCCGTCCGCCATCAGCGCGGCAATGCCCCCGACGACCTCCGACCGGAGCCCTTTCTCATTCAGTTCCGCGACAACGCCGTCAAGACCGATTTTATCGAGTTTATCGAGCGAGATACACACGCTGTCGCGCAGCTCGTCCGGTACGCCGATTTTGCGGAGTACGCCGGTCAGCAGCGCGCGGTCATTGATATGGATTGTGAACTTGTCCATACCGATTTTGCGGAGCGCCTTTGCCGTCGTGCAGATGAGATCCACCTCGCAGGTGGGGGAGGCGGAGCCGAGAATGTCGATATCGCATTGTACAAACTCGCGCAGTCTGCCCTTCTGCGGGCGTTCCGCACGCCAGACACGGTCGGTCTGAATGCACTTTGCCGGCGTGAACAGATTCTGCCGGTTGCAGGCGTAGTAGCGGGAGAGCGGGAGTGTCAGATCGTAGCGCAGCCCCATGTCGGAGAGTCCTTTTTCATCGCCCCCGGCAAGTGCCGCCGCGAGTTTTTCCCCGCGCTTGAGCACCTTGAAGATCAGGTTCAGGTTGTCGCCGCCCTCGCTCTTGTCGATGTTCTCGGCGTCCTCAAGCGCCGGTGTGCTGATTCGCTCATATCCGGCGGCGCGGTACACGTCGAGAATCGTCGTCTGTAAATAGTCACGCAGGGCGACCTGTCGCGGCAGATAGTCGCACATTCCCTTAAGAGGTTGCGTTTTCATGGTAACACCTCGTCTGTTTCGTCATTCCATTTCATTCTACCAGTCACGCACCGTGTTGTCAAGAAAAACAGGCAGGCATCACCTGCCTGCCTGTCTGTATTCTACGCATTTTCACATGACCGACGAGACCTTACGCCCCGTGTGTGATTTCGACGGAGAACGCGGCGCTTTCCGCCGCGGCACGCACCGACGCGATTCCCGAGAGCCCCGATACCGTCACGCTCTGCGCCTCTCCGATTGGGATATCCGCCACGATACTCTGATCCGCGCAAACGTACAGCCGCAGGTTCCCTGCCGTGAGGCTCGATGTTACCGTAAAGCGATACGTGATATCCGGGTCGGCATCAAACGTGTAGAGTTCCTCCACCCCGGACATTTTCTTGACGCGGAAACGGCAGACGCCTTTTCGATCGGAACGCATAGCCCCCTGTTTAACCACCTGCGGCATCGTATCCACAAGATCGGCATCGGTCAGGGTCGCAAGAGTCGCGTTTTCCGCCCCGTTTGTATCTTCAATCTGCAGAATAGACGCGTCACACGCGACCGTCGCAAAGACAGAGAGTACCAGTACCGCGCATAGCAGCAATTTCTTCATATTTCATACCCCTCCGGATTATCGGAATCCCCATTTTTCTCTTTCATCATAGCACAAGCCCTGTATTTTTGCAAGGCATTCTGTCGTCCGGCGCCCCCCGCGCATAAACTGTCAGGAAGAACACGGGGAGGGGAGAAATTCCATGGATACACCGACCGTTATGCCCTTGGCGGCGCGGCAGTACCTCGCACGATATTACGACAGACTCGACCGGGCGGAAGAAGATTTTGCGCGCACGCGACTCTCCGACAGCCTGTCCTGCAATGTCGCACGACAGATGGCACTCTCGCTCCGTGCCGCGGCGGATCTCGCGCGGTGCCTCCCCGGAGGTCTTGTATCTCCGTCTCTCATCTCCCTCGCCGCCACCGTCGGCGAGGGGGCAGAATCCTATGCCGTGCGGCTCGATGCGGTACAGAGTGCCGACACCGCCGGGAGCGCAAATGAAGAAGACCTGCGGCTGTCGCAGGTCTGGCTCCGTCATGTTCTTGCCCGTACACTCGCCGGTATGCGCGCGGCGCCACTGTCGCTCTCGCCATCACTCGGTGCCGTATGGCTGTCCGCTGCCGCCTACGCGTGCCGGGGCATTCTCGACGGATGTCGGCTGGTGCTCCGTTTCCCGCTCCCCGAAAAGCCGGTGGCTCTGCTGGGAGAACTGCACGACGACACCCTTCGGGCGGAAAACGCCTTTTCACGGCTTTTGAGAGCCGAAACACTTCCTCCGCTCCTTCAAAGGGAGTGACGGATAGGTGGCTCCCCGCCGTCTCCGGCTCCGAGGATACACGCCCATGCGTCCGTGAGTTTTGCTTCCGACCACGCGGCGTTCGCGGCACTCGTCGAGGGCAGGCAGACGCAGGGGCGTCCCGTCACCGGCTGCATATAACGGAGATAGAACTTTTCGGCGGTTTTGCCGTTCACATAAATATAACGAATGTCTGCCGTGTGAAAAATCGGGGAAAGGTCATTCGCCGTCACGTCGCGCACCGACGCGTCCGCGCTCCCCTTAATGGTACACTGACCAATGACGTCGTACAGCGCGATTCCGTGCGCGAGCAGGAGCGCGGTCTTTTCACCGACCGTCTGCGGCACCTCCGCCCCGCACACTGCAGCAATGACTCGCCAGAAACGATTCTGGGGGTGCCCGTAAAAGAACCCCGCCGCCCGTGACGCGACAGACGGAAAACTTCCGAGGATCAGTACCCGGCTGTTCTCGTCATAGACCGGCGCGATATTGTGTCGCGCCGTGTCGCCCCGCGTTCCTCGCTCCCGCATGGTTTTGCCTCCCCTCTCGTCTTTGACATGATACCCGATTCCCGATGCCCCTATGAGGGGGGCGCCGCATCTGCATATGTCACCTCCGCCGCAGACGGCGTTGTGCCCGGTTTTTATGGCACTCCCTCATTTTCGGCGCCGGTGTCCCGCGACGGTTCGCTCTCCCCATCGGTGCCATGATCGATCCCGTCCTGCCCCCGCTTTTCGACCGCACCCGCGGCATTGTCTCCCGCGGTGTCACCGCTCCCTGCGCTCGTCTCCCGCTCCTCGGGCGGGAGCGGCATTTTCGCGTGGCGGGTCAGCAGAGCCGCAAGCAGAAACACCGCGAGCAGCCCCCCGATGAGCACCGCTCCGCCAAGGACAACATAACCCGGGGCGAGCCCGGTATCCGAGCCGGTCACAAAGCCGAAGAAGGCAAAAAGTGCATCGGTGAGAACATTCGCCGTCCGTATCATGTTTTTCCTCCCCGCCAGAAGTTGCCGAGCAGGTGGGCGAGCCCCTCGGTATCCCCCACGAAATGCAGTCCGTGCCAATGCGCGGGGAGCAGACGCCGATATTCCGGCGACGCGAATCGGTCGTCAATGAGGAGTACCACCCCGCGGTCGCCCTCGGAACGGATGACGCGCCCCGCCGCCTGTAAGACCCGGTTCATGCCCGGATAGACATAGGCATACCCGCGCCCCTCTTCGCTCTTGTCGTCGAAGTAGGCGGCGATCGCCTCCCGCTCGTCCGAGACGGAGGGCAAACCCACACCGACGATGACGGCGCCGACGAGCCGCCGCCCCACGAGGTCGATTCCCTCGGAATAAATGCCGCCCATGACGCAGAAACCGATTAGCGCCCGCGACGGGTTCGCGTCAAAGCGGGCGAGGAACGCGGCGCGTTCCTCCGCGCTCATATGCGGCTTTTGCGTGAGAATGTCGAGGGCGGGCACCGCCCGATGCAGTGCCTCGGCAAGACGCGTGAGATAAGCGTAGGACGGGCAAAAAACCATG
Source organism: Akkermansia muciniphila (assembly GCA_963611795.1). GTDB lineage: Bacteria > Bacillota > Clostridia > Oscillospirales > CAG-272 > UBA1740. The sequence continues at coordinate 90,896 of CAVDSZ010000008.1, forward strand.
TAGTTTCCCGGCTTCGCCTTGACAGTCGTCAGAATGGCGCGCAGGACGGCGCGCACCGTTGCCTCGCGCTCGAGATACCGCGTCGAAATCTTATCCATCACGGCGACGGCGAGATGCCCCTCTTCAAACGGAGACGGCAATTCCAGTTCTCGGTCCCCGGGACGTCCGCCGAGTACCTCGCGATAGTAGGCGATTGGCGACAGCGTCGCCGAGAAGAGGATGGCGCTCCGCCCGAGCGAGAGACGACGGTCCACGACGGCGGCAGGATCGAGGCAAATTGTCTCGAGCGTGAGATCACCGTCGATAAGACGCAGGAATGTGATGTCATGCGCGTCATAGGCGGTCAGGGCGTCCGCCGCCTTTTTGAGATGCCACACGAACGGCTTCAGCCGCGCCCGCACCTCGCCCCGCGCGGTACGATAGGCGCTGAGGAGCGCATAGGTGAGCGCGCAGAATTCCGTCACATAGCCCTCCGGCAACTCCCGCGAGGCGGTAAAGGCGTTCTTCTTCCCGTCCTTCTCCTCCCGCACTTCGCCGTGGAGCGCCCGTTTCATCATGCCCTCATAGTAGGCGCGGAAGGTCTTGACAGCCTCCTCGAGCGGTGCCTGCCCCCGCACGGTGGCGGCGAGACGCGCAAGATACGAAAGGCTCATTTCCGTATGTTGGATTGAGCGTGCCCGCTCGACGAGGTTGTGTGCCTCGTCGATGAGAAAGGTATAGTTTCCCCCCTCCTCAAAATAGCGTCGGAGCGCTACCGCCGGGGCGAAGAGATAATTATAGTCGCCGATGACGACGTCGCAGTAAAGACTGTAACGGAGCATAAGCTCGCAGGGGCAGACCCGATGCCGCTCGGCGGCGTCGAGCAGTTCCTTTGCCGAGACGACGGGGAGACGGGCATCGAGCAGTTCCCGCACGGCATCGTCCTCCCGCGTCGGCGCGAGCGGCGAGAGGTCGCAGACTTCCCCGCCCTGACAGACGCGATGCCGCGGGCAGAGCGCCTCGCGTGAAGTCAGCATCACCCCGCGCACGTCCGCGCCGCTGTCATACAGACGCCTGAGAGCCTCCGCCGCGGCGTCTGCCGTCGTATTCTTGGAGGTCAAATAAAACACTTTATCGGTTTTCCCGGCGCCGAGCGCCCGCACGGCGGAATACAGCACCGACATGGTTTTCCCCGTTCCCGTGGGGGCGGACGCGTACAGACGGCGCCCGCGCGCGATGACGGCATAGACCGTCTCCATGAGCTCCGCCTGTCCCTCACGCACGGCGGGGTACGGAAAGGCAGCCGCCGCCATCGTCGGCAGGCGTACCGCCGCCCGTTCAATCAGCGGTGCGGCATGCTCCGCGACGGCGTCACAGAGTCTCTCGAAAAAGCGCGAGAGTGCGCCCCGCGCGGGAACATCGTCAATGATGTGCGGCAGAGGCGAGAGGTCGCTCACCAGATACAGGCGAAGCCGCACGTCTCCCCCGTCGGTAAAGCCGGCGAGATAGGCGGCGAGATACCCCTCCCCGCGCAAAGCGCGCAGGGTCTCGGCGTCCGCCCGCTCGGGCGCGCCTGGGACGCGGCGCACGAGTGCCACCTCGCCCTCCCCGACGCGGTCGGCGGTCATCGTGACGGTGAAATCATACCCCCCGCGCGAAAAATCGCCGGTGAGGATCGTCGCGGTGTCTCCGCCGAGGAGCCGCTCTCGGAATGCCCCGACGACGGGGTCGCCCCCCTCTTCATTCTCTTCTTCGCGGTAAGCAACGGCGAGACGCCGACGGGCGTAAAAGACCGTCTCCCGCCCGGAGAGCATCAGTTTTTTTGCGGTTTGATTATAGTACAAAACAAAGCTCTCCTCTCTTCCTCCGGTCGGATCTTTCGGGCAGAATCCCGCACGGCGCACGGCTCCCGGAAACCCCTCCGAAAAAATTTTTTTCAAAAAGTGTTGCTTTTTGCGCGACAAGTTGTTATAATACCGTATGTCACTGATTGTGTGAACGTATGGAGGCATAGCTCAGTCGGTTAGAGCACTTGCTTCACATGCAAGGGGTCATAGGTTCGAGTCCTATTGTCTCCACCATGTATGTTCACGCTATCTTCTCGGAGGCATAGCTCAGTTGGTTAGAGTACTTGCTTGACATGCAAGGGGTCACAGGTCCGAGTCCTGTTGTCTCCACCAATAACACGCATTTGCCGCGCAAGTGCGTGTTTTTTTCTGTTTTCTTCGTATGATAACATCGTACAGTTCTGATTTTGGCGGGTCGCCCCCCGCCGTCACTCCCGGCGCCCGCCCTTTTGAACAGTCCGTTCCGGTGCCTTTGGCACCGACGGCATTACCTTTTTATTATACCACGCAAAACGCCGGGTTGTCAACGCGAAAGGAATGTTATGCAGACCAAAAAGACCCTCGGGAATCTACTATTACTGATGACCGCCGTGATATGGGGGCTCGCCTTCACGGCGCAGAAGATTGCGGGTAACCATATCCCGCCGTTTGCCCTCAACGGGATTCGTTTTCTCCTCGGCGCGCTCGTCCTCGTTCCCGCTCTGTTCGTGCTCGACAGGACGCGGCGGAACGGACGTGTGTTTCTTTCGCCGAAGAACCCTCATTTTTTCGATCTGACGAAGCGCGAACTCCTCGGCGGGATTGCCTGCGGTGCCGCACTTCTCGCGGCGACGATTTTTCAGCAGTTCGGTCTGCTCGTAGCCTCTCCCGGTAAAGCCTCATTCCTCACGGCGCTTTATATGGTTTTTGTTCCGCTGTGGGGGCTTGCGAGACGGAAAGTCGCGCGCCCGACCGTCTGGGTCAGTGTCGTCATCGCCCTCTGCGGCGCCTACCTGCTCACGGGCGGCGACAGCGGCGGGGCTTTCGCCTCCGGCGACCTGGTTCTCTTCGCCTCCGCCGCCCTCTTCGGGCTGCACATCACGCTGATTGATATTTTCTCCCCCGGTACGGACGGTGTACGTCTTTCTTTCGTGCAGTTCGCCACCGCCGGCATTCTCGCGATTCCCGGCGCCCTGGTGCACGGCGCCGTCAGTCACGTCTCCTTCACTTGGGCGGACTTCGTCGCGGTCATACCTCACCTGCTCTACCTCGGCATCTGCTCTTCCGGCATCGCCTATACCTCGCAGGTCGTCGGGCAGCAGCTCTCCGGCACACCGACGGTCGCCTCACTGATTATGTCGCTTGAGTCCGTGTTCGGGCTTCTCGGCGGCGTCTTTATCCTCGGCGACCAGCCCACTTCCCGGCAGATTGCCGGGTGCGCCGTGATTCTGTTCGCCGTGGTGTTCTCACAGTTGCCTCTCGGCATTTGGCTCGCACGGGTGCGGCACCGCCCGATTCCCGCCACCCCCGCCACGCAGGGGAGCGCGCCCGCCGCCGATCCGTTAGCCGACACCGTCACAGACAACACCCTCGCGACGGATGTCACGCCTCTCGGTACTGCTCCCGCAGCGGACACTGCGTCTCTCGGTACCGCTCCCGCGGCGGACGCCGAGCCGTCCGGCGACGGTGACACCAGGGCGGACAAATAACCCCCGAAACAATATGAACCCCCGGTCACACAGCCGTGTGACCGGGGGTTTTTCATTTTTGAAGTGTTCCTTCTCAAAGCTTCGTGACGTCGCGACCGTCGAGCGCGCCGAGCCCGAGTTTCAGCGCATACGCCGCGGCGTGCTGCTCCTCGTCCGAGCCGACCCGCATCGCGGGAATCAACGTGCGGCAGAGCTCGCCGCGCACCGTCATGTCACGGGCGACGCGGCTGTCGTCAAAGGACGGGAGCGTGCGATCGTCGAGTTCAAACGTCGCGAGCCCGAAGTTCTCGCCCGTCAGCGTGCGCGGAATGGCGAAGCCGAACGGCACCCGCCCCGTCAACAGGACGCGAAGCGCCGTCTCGCGCCCATAGCCGCGTTCCTTGATGACCGCGGTGATGCGGTTCATCACCTCGTTCGGGCTTTCGATCCCCGTAATGTCAAACTCCTCCATGGCATACCGACGGCACCCGAAGTCGACGCGCGCGCCCTCGACATGGACACCGCCCCCGGCGACGGAGGTCAGGGTCACGAGGTTGCCGCCGCCGAAGCCCGGTTCTTCATACGACGCGTGTTCCAGCGCGCCGCTGTACGCATATGTCACCGTACCCACGCGATGGAAGCCGTCGAACAGCCGTCCACCGGACAGGGCGAGATAGTCGCCGCCGAAGTCGCCGATTTCGTTCAGACTCAGCGGAGCATTCCCCGTCGTCTCCCCGACGACGGCATAGCCCATGACCAGCGTGATGCCCGGTGTTTCCGGCTCCTCGCGGTCAATGGCGAGCGGAGAGCCCTGATAGGTTTCCCCCTCAAATGCCCAACCGAAGACGTTCACCCCGATGTCGGGGAACGACGCGTGTGAGACACGGGCACTATCGAATACCGTCACGTTCGAGGGGAGCCCCGCGAGGCGGTACAGGCAGTTCTCGGTCATCGGATCGTGCGGTCCCGGCGCGATGAGGAATCGGCAAGCGGGCGCGGCACGGAAAATGCGGCAGAGCAGTTCCATTGTCTCAAACGTCGCGTAGTGGTGATCGGTCAGATTGCCCGAGAGGAGTACCAGGTCGACCTCTTCGTCCACGGCATATTTTACCGCGCGGGCAAGCGTCTCACGCGTCTCACGGCGCCGCACGGCGCTCTCCTCCGCTTTCATTGCCGAAAACGGGCAGTCGAGGAACACGTCCCCGAGGTGCAGGACTTTAATCACCGTTTTCTCTCCCATGATGGTCACCTACCTTTTTTACTGATGCTATCTTAGCACACTTTCCGCCGCCGCGCAAGAGGTCTTTTTTCCCCGAAAAAGAAAGACTAAAGTATAAAAAAGTAAAAATCGGGGCTTGTAGCGAGGCAGAAAATATGTTACAATCGGAGAGAAGAAAAAAGAACTGTTTTGTCCCGGGAGGTCGCCTTATGCTGAATCTTGCCGTCCGCAACACCAAAAAACTGATTCGAGAAACTTCGAAAAACGAAAATATCCGTATCGGCCGCTTTTTCACCAAACGGGAGATTGCGCGTTCGCTCGCCGGCTCCTTTACGTTTGTCAGCCGGTACTCCGTCCGTCTGCTCGACGCAGGTGCCGGAACGGGGATTCTCGCCGCCGCCGCGGTGGAGGCCATCGCCAAGAGCGGCGGGGTCACGGAGATCTACCTCACCTGCTACGAGAACGACTCCGCCTACCTCCCCCGCCTCGCGGATAATCTCGAGCGCGTCCGTAAAAAAGCGCGCCACGACTATCACGTCAAGCTCCGCGTGACGGTGCTGACGGAGGATTTCCTGACGGCGACGCACGCCGACGACGAGCGGTACGACTATATCATCACGAACCCGCCGCAGGAAACGGCGGAGGAGGCATACACAACTCTCTTCCCCGAGGTCTTCCCCGCAGGCGCGCCGCTCGCGTGCCTTTTCACATGGGTCGCGGCGTCCCTCCTCGCCCCGGACGGGCAGCTCATCACCACCCTGCCCTTAAAGACGGCGTCCGCCGTCTCGCTCATCGCCTTCCGTCAGGCGCTCTTCCGCGTCGCCAACCCGGAGCGGGTGTTTCTCTACGCACGGGAAAAGGAGACGTCTCCGCTTCGCCCCGTCGTCACCCTGAAGCTGAAAGAGGGGAACGCCCCCGAGGAAATACGGCTCTCGGTCTTCCCGGGCGAAGATGCCCCGGCGACGGACGACCTGCCGCCCCTGCCCTATGACGCCGTCGTTTCATCGGAGGACGCCTCGCTCTGCCTCGTCCATTCAGGAGAGGAACTCGCGGCGCTCGTCCGTATGCGTGACCTCCCCTGCCGGTTCTCCACATTCGGTCTGCGGGTACGCACCGGGCTCGTGCTCGAATCCCGCTACCCCGAGCTGCTCCGCGATGCCCCCGTGGACGGCGCCGTGCCGCTCCTCCACCCGCGGTGTCTGAAAGACGGCATGGTACAGTTCCCGCTCTCCGACGTGCGGCATCAGTACATTATCCCGCGCACGGCGGCGCTCTCTCAGCCGGGGAAGAACATTCTTCTGATGAAGCGCGTCCCCGCCAAATCGGATAAGCGGCGTCTCACCTGCGCCGTCCTGCTGAAAAACACTGTCCCCGCGCATTTCAGCACGTCAAATAAACTCAATTACATCGACACCGAGGGTGATGAACAAATGGATCCCGGGTTCCTGTTCGGACTGTTCGGGTTCCTCTCCTCCGCCCCGGTCGATGCGTATATCCGCCTGACCTCGAAGTCCGGGCAGCTCAACGCAAAGGAGCTCGCGCGTCTCCCGCTCCCCGACGCCGAGCACCTGCGCCAGATTGGCGGGCGCCTCATGGCGATGCGCTCCTATAAACCCGATTACTGCGACAAGGTTGTTCACGAGATTCTCGGCATCGGCTGACGGAGCGGGGCGTCGCCCCACCCGGATACACCCCCGTCCCCGCTCCGGCGGCGGACAATTCCGGCGACCTGTGGAATCTCCCCTCGCGTCGCCGCCCCTCGCGTCATGCGTCCGCGGCGTGCCCCCCTGTCATCGCCCCGCCGCCGCCCGTTTTGCAAGGCGTTTCCGCGCGCGTAAAATATTTTTGATAAATACTTGCTTTTTGGGCTTCCGTATGATAAAATACTTTCCGTAAACGTATCGGTAGGATACGAAACTGTTTATACTATCGTAAAGGATTTGTTTTTACTATGAGTGGTTTTGAAATCGCAATGATGATTGTTTTGCTCATTTTCGGCGTGTTCCTCGTCGTTTCCATGCTCCTGCAGAAAGGGACTTCGGAGCTCTCCGGCACCATTGCCGGCGGCAACCGCCAGAGCAGCTATATGAGAGAGCGTGAGACGGGTCGTGCCCGCGCCGCCCGCATCATGTCGACCATGACGACGGTCGTCGGTATCGCGTTCGTGCTGATTGTTCTCGCCGCGTATGTGATCCAGCCCGATTACGGCACCCTGAACGCAGGTAACGAGTGGCACTCCAGTTCGACCTTTTTCAAGAACATGTAATCACCGGGTGGGAGATCCTCTCCCACCTTTCTTTTTTGGGCGACGCTGTCGCCCTTTGCTTTATAAAGGAGACTTATGAAACCCAAATCGAAATCCAAGCGCCCCATGCCTCGCCACCGCGCGGGCGGCGGGCGTAAAGCCACCTCGAGATTGCCTCGCCCCGTCGCCCGCGCCGGGATTAACCGACGCGCCCCGGAGACAGTGACGGAAGGCGTTTTTGCCGGTACCAAGACCGGGTACGGCTTTGTCACCGTCGAGGGGGCGACGCGCGACATCTTCATTCCGCGGGAGAAGACCGGTGGTGCGCTCGACGGCGACCGCGTCCTCTGCCGCTACCACACCTATACGAGCGGCGGCATCGAGCGCACCGAGGGTGAGGTCACGCGCGTGACCGAGGCGGTACGAAAGACCGTCGTCGGTACCCTGTGCGAAGAACTATACGGGCACGGCAAGCATCGCTCCGTGCGGTACTTCGTCGAGCCGGACGATACCAAGCTTACACTCCTCTGCTACCTTGATGATGTGGGGGAAGCCCGCCTCGGCGATAAGGTGGAGGCGCTCCTGCCGCCCCGCCGCCCGGGGTCGAACTTGCTTGTCGGCGAATATCTGCGTTCGTTCGGTGCCGCCGCCTCGCGGGAAGCCAATTACGCGGCAATCCTCTCCGAGTGCACCATTCCGACCGAGTTTTCACGGGAGGAACTCGAAGAGGCGGAACGCGTCTCCAAAACGCCGCTCAACGCAGAGGGGCGCGTCGACCGCCGCGACGAGGTCATCTTCACAATCGACGGCGCCGGGGCGAAAGACCTCGATGACGCCGTATCGCTCCGCCGAAAAAAGAACGGCAACTACCTGCTCGGCGTCCACATCGCCGACGTCTCGACCTATGTCCGCCCGAGGGGGGCGCTCGACGCCTGCTCGCTCTCGCGCGGCACGAGCGTCTACTTTACCGATAAGGTCGTCCCCATGCTGCCGGAGGCGCTCTCGAACGGCGCCTGCTCACTAAACGCCGGGGAGGACAAATACGCCCTCTCGTGCCTGATGGAACTGACCCCGGACGGCGCGCTCGCGCACACCTCGATCGAGCGCAGCATCATTCGCAGTTGCGTGCGCGGCGTGTACAGCGAGGTCAACGACCTGTTTGAAAAGGGCAGGAACTCCGCGTTCGCGGAGAAGTACAGCCGGGCGCTCCCGACCCTCCGTCTCATGCATCGCCTGTATCTGACCCTCACCGAGAAGAGCCGCGCGCGCGGCGCGCTCGACCTCGAGCAGACCGAGGCGGAGATTTTGCTCGACGAGGGGGGCAATCCCGTCGAGATTGTTCCCCGCGTGCGCGGCGACGCCGAGAAACTCATCGAGCAATTCATGCTCGCGGCGAACGAGGCGGTCGCGACGCTCCTCTCCGAGAAGCACCTGCCCTGCGTTTTCCGTGTCCACGACGCACCCGACCCCGAGAGACTCGCGGACTTCATTCGCTTCGCACACAACCTTGACCTCGACGTCACGCCCCTTGCCGGGCGGGATCCGGACGGCAGAGCCTTCTCTGTCCTGCTCCGCGACGCACACGAGCGCGGGATTGGCGACGCCGTCTCTTATACCCTGCTCCGCACCATGGCGAAAGCACATTACAGCGAGATCTGCCATCCGCATTTTGGGCTCGGCATCGAAAAATACTGTCACTTCACCTCTCCGATTCGGCGCCTCTCCGACCTTGCCACGCACCGCGCGATTGAGGCGGTCCTCCTCGACGGCGAGGCACCGCAGAAGTACTACGGTTATGTGCGCCGTGCCGCCCTCGCCGCGAGTGAGACGGAGATTCGCGCCATGGCCGCCGAGCGCCGTATCGACGCGCTCTATAAGACAATCTACCTCTCGAAACGCATCGGTGAGACTTACCCCGCGACGGTATCCTCCGTTACGCGGTTCGGCGCCTTTGCCGCGCTCGATAACACCTGCGAGGGGCTGATTCCCATGACCGCGCTCCCCGGGATGTGGACGTTCGACGAGGGGAATTTGATGCTCCGCTCCGCCGCCGGTGAGACGCTCCGCCTCGGGGATCAGATCACCGTCTCGGTCGACGAAGCGGACATCACCCGCGGGAAAGTCACGTTCGGGCTTGTCGCGCTCCTCGAGGGCGCGACGTGGGCGTTGCCCCCCGATTCCGCCCCGATACACACCCCCGCATCGACCTTGCCGACAAGACCGACCCCGCGCGCGGGGAAATCCACGCGTGACGGCGCGGGCAGATTGGCAAAAAAAGGCGCCGCTGCACGCGGCGGCAAGCCGTCCGATGACCGCCCGCGCGGCGGGAAAGCGCAGAGCAGCGGGAGCGCTGGCGGGAAGCAAAACGCCGGCAAATCGGGCGCCGGAAAAACCGGCGGCAAATCCGGCGGGAAAAAGCGGCGCTGAAAGACGCCGCCCCCCGGTTCCCTCGGGAGCCGCGCCGCTTCCGTCGGCGTTTCGTTTTCGTCTTTCTTTCGTTTCTCGTTCCGTTCGTTTTTCGCCCATCTCCCCTTTTTATTTCCCGTTTTATTTTCCATTTTGATGAGGACGCGCGCCGCTTGCAAGCGGCGCGCGTCTGTGCTACAATAGAATGAAATGAAAGCGAAAGGAGACACGCTCTTGAAACAAGGGTACAATGCACTGTTCTGGATTTGCCTTGCCTACATCGCCGTGTTCTCCCTCGCGTCTCTGACCGGAATCGTCTGGGTCACGGTATTGATTGAACTCGTCGCGCTCCTGCTCGCCGTCGTCGTCGCGCGGCGTCTGCTCCCCTGTCGGGCGGCGGAGGCGGACTATGACCTCGGGTTCTCCCCGCGCCCCCTGCCGTGGTCGCTCCCCTATCTGCCGTTCTTCATCGGCGGTGTCGTCGGCGTCTCGCTCCTGACCTCTCTCCTCTGCCGCCGTTTCGGCGTCGATACTTCATTTGATTACGGGGACAACCTCTGGGTGTGCCTCCTCACGACCGCCCTGATTCCCGCCGTCACCGAGGAGATTTTCTGCCGGTATCTCTTCCTGCGCTACCTCCTGCCGCATTCCCGCCTCGGCGCCGTCGTCGCGTCCGCCGTCTTTTTCTCACTCCTGCACGGGAACTTTTATCAGATTCCGTATGCCCTCTTTGCCGGGCTCTTCCTCGGCGCGCTCGCTGCGGTGAGCGGCTCGGTTCTGCCGGGAATCCTCTTCCACCTTGTGAATAACGTCGCGTCCGCTCTCCTGTATTTCTTCTCGGACACCGCTCTGTCGGGGGTTCTCCTGTGGGTGCTGGTCGGATCCCTTGTCCTCGGCGCCGTCGGGATTGCGCTCACGGCGCGGCGCCTGTTACCGCGGCTCCGCACTGCCCTGTCGCCCGTCGGATGCGGGCGCGTCGTCGGCAGGTTATTCACATCGCCGCTCGTTATTTTCCTCCTACTTTTTATTGGAGAGGCGGTGATTGTACTGTGTCAAAAATAAAGAACGTACCGCAGACGGATACACCCGCCGACAGCGCCCGAGCCATTTCCCCCGAGGACGAAGTGTTCCTGCGGGAGGCGCTTGCGGAGGCGGAGCGCGCCGCCGCCATGGATGAAGTTCCTGTCGGTGCCGTCATCGTGCGAGACGGGCAGATTATCGCCCGCGCCGCCAACACGCGTGAGGGCTCGAAGTGCGCCACCCACCACGCCGAAATCCTCGCAATTGAGGAGGCGTGCCGCACGCTCGGCGGCTGGCGCCTGCCGGGGACGACCCTCTACGTCACCCTCGAGCCCTGCCCCATGTGTGCCGGGGCAATCGCCAACGCACGCGTGGAACGCGTCGTATTCGGTGCCTACGACCCCAAAGCCGGGGCATACGGGTCGGTTTTCGACCTGAATGCCCTGCCCCTCAATCATCACCCCGCCGTCGTCGGCGGGTGTCTCGAACCCGAGTGCCGCTCTGTCCTGACCTCCTATTTCCGGGCAAAGCGTAAAAAGGAGACGCTATGAAACACACTTACCTCACCTGCGGCAAAATCGTCTCGACGCACGGCGTCCGCGGCGCCGTCAAGGCGGAGCCGTGGTGCGACAGTCCTGCGGTTCTCGCCGGCTTCGACCGCGTGTATTTCCGCGAGGGCGATACCTATACGCCCCGCGCCGTCTGCGGCGCATTCGTCTCGGGGCGACAGGTCGTGCTGACGCTCGAGGGCGTCACGGATATGGACGCCGCCGAGCGGCTCCGCGGCTGTGTGCTGTACGCGCACCGCGATCAGATTCCCGTTGCGCCGGGCGCCATGCTCCAGGAGGATATGCTCGGACTCCCCGTCCTTGAGGCGGACACCGACCGCCCCCTCGGCACGCTCCTGCGGATTGACCCTTCCCCCGCCGCCGATCTGCTCGTCGTCGGTACCGATGCGGGCGAGGTGCTTGTTCCGATGATTCCGCCGTTCCTGCGCTCGGTCTCCGATGACGGCATCGTCCTCACGCCCCCGGCGGGTATGTTCCCGGAGGCGACCGTATGACGTTCGATATTCTGACGCTCTTCCCCGAGGCTGTCGAGTCGATGCTCGGCATCTCAATCATCGGGAGAGCCCGAAAAGCCGGGCTCCTCTCCGTGAACTGCTACCAAATCCGCGACTACACCGAGGATAAACACCGCAACGTCGATGACACCCCGGCGGGCGGCGGCATGGGCATGGTCATGGCGGCGCAGCCAATCTATGACTGCTACCGCGACGCCGTGCGGAACGCCCCCGCAGGGGAGCGCCGCCGCGTCATTTATCTCTCCCCGCGCGGGCGGCATCTCACCCACGCGCTCGCCGCCGAGCTCTCGGCGTGTGATCGCCTCGTCCTGCTCTGCGGGCACTATGAGGGGGTCGATCAGCGCGTCCTCGACGAAATGGACGCCGAAGAAATTTCCGTCGGCGATTATGTGCTGACGGGGGGAGAACTCCCTGCCTGTATCCTCGTCGACGCCGTCTCCCGCCTGCTCCCCGGGATCCTCGCCGACCCCTCCTGCTACGAGGAGGAATCGATTGCCTCCGGGCTCCTCGAATATCCGCAGTACACGAAACCCGCGGTCTGGCATGACCGAGCCATTCCCGAGGTGTTGCTCTCCGGCGACCACAAAAAGGTGGACGCCTGGCGGCTCGAGCAGTCACTCACCCTGACGGAAGCCCGTCGCCCCGACCTCTACGACGCCTACATGGCGGCGCACCCGCCGACCCCCCCGAAAAAACGGCGCAAAAAAGAGGGGTCTGGCGACTGACCCCCAAAAACTGCGGTCGATCGCGATGAGAGCGCCCGACCGACTTTAAAAACATCATCGGCGACCGCCTCCGGGCGGTCGCCGATTGCTTGTATGGTGAAAAAGGAAGCTTTCGCATGGAGTTCCGCGTCTCCCTCAGCGCGCGGCGTCACCCGGGAGCCCGTGCCGCATACAATACGCGCGCAGGGCGGCGACCTGCGTCTTCCCGTCCGGGATATGCCCGGCGAGCACCTCGCGCACGAGGTCGTCGAGCGACATTCTGACGGGCGCCAGAAATTCGTCCTCGTCAAAGTCCGTCTCGCCGAACGTGAGATTTTCCGCGAGGTACATGACGATTCGCTCTTCGAGGATTGCGGGCGAGCCGTAGTAATCCCCGAGCGAAGTCATGCGCCCGGCGACCGCTCCCGTCTCCTCGCGCAGTTCGCGCGCCGCCGCCTCGCGTGTGTCGGTTTCACCGGGGTCGAGTTTCCCCGCCGGGATTTCGAGCGTCACGCCGCGATACCCCGCGCGCCATTGACGGACGAGATACACCTCTCCCTCTTTCGTGACGGGCAGGACACAGACCGCCCCCGGGTGCCGCACGACGTCGCGCCGCGCCGTCTTGCCGTTCGGGAGCCGCACTTCGGCAACCTCCACGCGGAAGATTGGACCCTGAAAGACGGTCTCCGTCTTTTCCGTCTGCTCTCTGAGCACCTCGTCGTATTCCTGCATATGCCCCTAACCTTTCGTTGCCTTGCACGGCGTGGCGCAAACGCCCCTCCCGTCGGGGATTGCCGACCGCCGTTTTCCCTTTATTTTAGCACCGCGGCGGCGGGCGTCAACCGCCGCTCCCCATTTCCGGTGAGAAATTCCCCTCAAAGCGGTTTGCCCTTGCAAAAAGTGGGAAAACTTGTTACAATAAAGAAAAACGGTCGAAACCAAAGGAGTACACATGAATAACATCTGGCATGACATTGATCCGCACCGTATCACCCCCGAGGATTTCATCGCGGTGATTGAGATTCCGAAAGGCTCCAAGAAAAAATACGAGCTCGATAAGGAGACGGGGCTGATTATTCTCGACCGTATCCTTTACACCTCGACGCACTACCCCTGCAACTACGGGTTCATTCCGCGCACCTACGGCGACGACGGCGACCCCCTCGACGTGCTTGTGCTGTGCAGTGAGGAGATTGAGCCGCTCTCGCTCGTGCGTTGCTACCCGATCGGCGTCATCCGCATGAAAGACAACGGTAAACTCGATGAGAAGATTATCGCAATCCCCTTCAATGACCCGAATTATAACACCTACCACGACATCACCGACCTGCCCGCCCACGTGTTCCAGGAGATGCAACACTTCTTCTCGGTCTATAAAACGCTCGAGAACAAGGAGACCGTCGTCGACGAGGCACAGGGGCGCGACGACGCAGTGGACGTCATCCGCGCCTGCATCACCCACTACCGCGATACTTTCTGTTAATCGAAACAATCCTTCGTGGAGGGGGCTTTTTGAAAAAGCCCCCTCCACGCGCTCGACCACCGAAGCCTTTCGGGGTTTTCTAACCGACGCGGCGTCGAATAAGAGAAAACGCGGGCGACCGACAGTCGCCCCTACATAAAAAAGACCCCGACAGGCAATAACGTCTCGAGCGTTGCTATCCGCTTTTCCGCTGCTTCGTACTCTTTTGTTTTAGAAGATAAGTCCCGCTTTGTTTCCTTGCTTTTACTTGCCCGCAACAGTTCCGCAAATTCTTTTTCGTTTTCCTTTGCCATAGAAAGAACCCGTTGATGATATTCCGAAAGGGCGTAAAATCGCTGTGGTTGTCCACACCGTCGTTTATCGCTATGAAATGTACGTCCTTTTCGACGAAATACACTTCCGTGTAATACCCGACCTTCAGATAATCTCTGCCAAAGCGTGACATATCCTTGACGATTATTCTTTTCACTTCGCCGCTTTCCACGTCTTTTCATTTTTCCTTTTCAGAGTCCACAGAAAGAGAAATTATCCCTCTACTATATATGGACATTTGCAAGCCGTTTTGTAGGGGTATTTCACGAAAAATTTACAAAAAATTGCTAAGATGCTTCCAGACAACCGAATATAAAAGGAAGTCCGAGTGTATTCGGACTTCCCTTTTTCTTTCTATTAAGGCAACACCGTGTAGCGTCCTTTCCGCTTTTTGCATTTGACGCTTATGCGTTGCTGCAATTGAGACTATACGTTACCTTTGTATCGGTCGTGCCCGAAAGCTTCTGCGCCACAACACAGACGTAGTATACTTCGCCCTCATTTATGG
>CAVDSZ010000009.1:0-79672 GCA_963611795.1 Akkermansia muciniphila
AAACCAAAATTATAGAAGTGGCGTGACAATGAAAGCCGCGCCACTATCTAAAAAGGAACAAAAATCCCTATGCCTATTGATTGTGCGTTTTTCGGTTGCAGGGGTTTGACCTCAATCACCATCGGAAATAGTGTGACGAGCATCGGGAAGAATGCGTTTTCATGGTGCAAGGAACTGAGCAACATTCAATACAGCGGGACGACCGCAGAATGGACAAATGTGGATAAGGGCAGTGGTTGGAATAGCAATACAGGTGCCTATACCATTTATTGCTCGGACGGGACGATTGAAAAATAAGGACTTACATAAAAGGAGAATGAAATGGCGGTAACACATAAGAAAATACTATGGTTCCTTTTGAGTGCGGCGTTTGGCAGAGAGAATTGCGCGGCGATCAAGAAAGCCAAAACGCCGGACGAAATTTACAGCATATGCCTGCGTGTGGCTTGGCGCGATGCCTTTCGGCATACAACCGAAAATGTGAATAGCAATTATGAGCACAATATGAAAATGGCACAAAGCATTTGCGCGGATCCTGCGGTTCTCGATCTGTTCCGCCGGTACCTGTATGCTCCGGCAAGCCACAGGTTCGGCAAGGTAAAAGGACCGGTAAAAGCGGAAGTGCTGGAAAACGGCAGAGCGTCTTTAACCGCAATACTGGGGCAAGTAAAAAAGACGACCGGCGCCAAAGCCATATGTTTCGGGCACCTGCAAAAATGGTTCAATATGGCGGTCAAGTACTATTTGATCCTTTGTATGGAACAGGGGGCACTTGCTTTGACCGTAACGCCTCCGCTTGCATCGGGTGCGGAACTTGCGGGCTTGCTTTCCGAGGCGGACTGCCCGATCGACAGTGTGATTCTGTCAAGCGTACAGCTAAAGGGTCTGCCGACGCACATTACAGGATTGACTCCCTATGGATACAATCGTTTTACCGACATTGTATGGAGCCAAATGCCGGATAAAGACATCTATATTTATCTGCAGAAAGTGATTGCGTCTCTTCCCGGCGGGGACAATCTGGCTTACGACTTCGACAACTGGATTTGAATCATCTCCCGTCTGCTTCCCCTGTGAAGCAGACGGGCTTTTTGATTCTCGTGAGGGGGACGGCATTTTTCCACGTTCTCCGCCGTATATTATAGCAATGATAGAATGGGGGGCGGGCGTTTTGCAGACTGTCGAGACGGTGGAGGAGCGGGGGCTCAGTGAAGCGGAGGTCACAGCCTCCAGAGAGCGGAACGGGGCGAATGTCCTTGTGACGCGCAAGAGGCGCAGTTTCTTCCGGGAACTGCTCGGGAACTTCGGTGACCCGATCATTCGGGTGCTTTTGATTGCACTTGCCGTGAACATCATTGTGCTGTTCCGGGAGATTAACTGGTTCGAGACGGGCGGGATTCTGCTCGCCGTTTTTCTGTCTACCTTTGTCTCGACCGTTTCCGAATGGGGGAGCGCGCGCGCTTTCGAGCGACTGCGCGAGGGCTCCGGGTCGCTGTGCCGCGTGCGCCGGGCAGGGCAGACGGTGGAGATTCCGGCGGAGGAACTGGTCGTCGGGGATATTATGCTCCTCGGCGCGGGGGAAATGGTACAGGCGGACGCGCGGCTCCTCTCGGGGGAGATCGCGGTCGACCAGTCGGCGCTCAACGGCGAGGGGGCAGAGGTGACGAAGTACCCGGGCGGGCGCGGCAACTGGGATCTTGCCTCTCCCGGGGCGGTGTTCCGTGGGAGCCTTGTTTCGTCCGGCGCGGCGTGCGTGCGTGTTGCGCGTGTCGGGGGCGAAACGCTCTACGGTTCGCTCGCCTCCGAGTTACAGGAGGACACGCGGGAAAGCCCCTTGAAGCTCCGTCTCGCCCACCTTGCGGGGCAGATCAGCCGCATCGGCTATATCATGGCGGCGCTCGTCGCCGTCGCCTATCTGTTCAATGCCTTTTTCCTCTCCGCCGGCTTTGACCGCGCCGAGATCTTCGCGCGTCTTGTGAACGGCAGATTCGTCTTCACGACGCTTATGCACGTCGTGACGCTGGTCATCACCGTCATCGTCGTGGCAGTGCCGGAGGGACTGCCTATGATGATCACCGTCGTCCTCTCGTCCAACATGAAGCGTATGCTGAAAAACGGTGTTCTCGTCCGAAAAATGGTCGGTATCGAGACGGCGGGGAGCATGAACATTCTGTTTACCGATAAGACGGGTACCCTCACGGAAGGGAAGATGAGCGTCCTCGGGGTTCTCAGCGGCGACTGCGTCCTCTATAAAACGCCGCGTGCGCTCACCGCCAGCCCCGCCCTCGCGCACGCTCTCTCGACCTGCGTCATGGGCAACAGTGACAGCGCCATGACCGACAAGGGCGCCGTCGGCGGGAACGCGACGGACAGAGCCTGCCTTTCCTTCTTCTACGATGAGACGGTGACCCCGCCCGCCGTGCGGGCGCGTCTCCCGTTCTCGAGCGAGCGGAAGTACGCGGCGACCGTGACCGCCGCCGGAATCCTCTGTAAAGGGGCACCCGAAGTGCTTCTGCCGCGCGTCGTCTCGCGCCTCACGGCGGACGGCAGCGTCCGCCCCATGGGGGCAAAGGAACGGCAGAAGTTTGAATACGAACTGCACCGCTGCGCGTCGCAGGGGGAGCGCCTGTTGCTCCTATGCCGAAGCGACGCAGGGAGCGGCGATACCGCCGCTCTCCCGCCCCTGACGCTCCTCGGCGCTGTGATTCTGCGGGATCGTGTCCGTCGGGAAGCGCCCGATGCCGTCGGACGCCTGCATCGTGCCGGTGTGCGCGTCGTCATGGTGACGGGCGATGCAAAGGAGACGGCAGTCGCAATCGCGCGGGAATCGGGCATTTATTGCGGCGTGGAGGGTAGTGTCCTCGGCGGGGAAGAACTCGCCGCACTCTCGGACGAAGAACTGTCCGCCCGCCTCGACCGCCTCGCCGTCGTCTATCGTGCGTTGCCCGGGGACAAATCGCGCCTTGTGCGCGCCGCGCAGATGCGGGGGCTGGTCGCCGGTATGACGGGTGACGGCGTAAACGACGCCCCGTCTCTCAAACTCGCGGACGTCGGTTTCGCGATGGGGAGCGGCACCGATATCGCCCGCGAGGCGGGGGATATCGTGATCCTCGACGATAATATCGCCTCGATCGCCCGCACTGTGCTTTACGGACGCACCATTTTCAAGTCAATCCGCAAGTTTATTACGTTCCAGTTAACGATGAATCTCTGCGCCGTCGGCGTGTCGCTGTTCGGGCAGTTCATCGGAATCGAGAGCCCGGTGACGATTCTCCAGATGCTCTGGGTCAATATCATCATGGACACCCTCGGCGGGCTTGCGTTTGCAGGAGAGCCGCCGCTCGCCATGTATATGCACGAAAAGCCGAAAAAACGGGAAGAGAAGATCCTCTCGGGGGCGATGGTGCATCAGATCGCCGTCACGGGTACCTATACACTCGCTGTCTGTGCGTGGTTTTTGGCGTCGCCGTGGACGGCGCGCACCTTCCACCGTGCGACAAGCGAGGTCTATTTCCTGACGCTGTTCTTCGCGCTCTTTATTTTCTGCGGGATTGCAAATTGCTTCGCCGCCCGGAGCGAGCGTATGAATCTTTTCTCCGCAATCGGACGCAATAAGCCTTTCCTTTTCATTATGACGTTCATTCTCGGCGTCCAGCTTGCCATGTTGTATTTCGGGGGAGAACTGTTCCGAGCGGTGCCGCCGGCACCGCTCGACCTCGCACGGATTGCGCTCCTCGCCGTGACGGTGATTCCCGTCGACTTTATCAGACGGTGCTTCTTCCGCCTGCATCGCCGCCGTGAAGAATAAGCCCGAAAAACAATTTTCGCACGATTCCGATATTTTCTTTACTTTTACCGCAATATGTGGTATAGTATTTGTACAGAAACGGAGTCGGAGGAAATCATGGGGCACAGATTCGTATTCGGGGCGAAAGAGGCATCGGGGGCGGGCGTCCTCCTGCGAGCCACGCGCCATGCCGGTTGCATGGAGCTCTTGTTCGTTCGCCGCGGCACGGTGACGGTGCAGACCGCGATGTGCTGCTTGACCGCCTCCGAGGGGGAACTTTGCTTTCTTGCCCCCGACATGGTACGTACCGTGACGGCAGAGGGAAGCGCTGCTACCGTCGGCAGTATCTATTTTGATACCGATTTCCTCGAGGAACTGCCGGAGAGCATCGACCGCGACCTCTTCTATATGTTCCTGATTCAGTCGCGCACGCGGGAGAACCGATACACCCCCGATGCACCCCTCTATGAGTCTCTCGTCAGCACGTTTGAGACCTGCTACGAGGAATATGTAACGCGTGACCTTTGCTATTCGCTCCGTATCCGCGCGCAGATCGACTACATGATGGCGCAGATCATCGCCTCTTACAGCGCGACGCGCGAGAATGACCGCGTGATTTATCACAACGTCCTGCGTCTGCGTGACAGCCTGAACTACATCGACGCTCATTACAGAGAGAAGATGTCCGTCCCCGAACTGGCGGAATATCTGCGTGTCACGCCCGATTATTACACCAAGCTGTTCCGTGACAGTATCGGGAAGACGACGGTCGATTATATCAATTCCGTGCGCATTAACCGCGGCATGATTCTGCTTCTCGAGGGCGATGCCCCCGTTTCGGAGATTGCCGAAGAGGTCGGGCTCGGGAGCGGGAACTATTTCAGCAAACTGTTCCGCACGACGCTCGGTACGACCCCGCTCCTCTTCCGTCGGGAGAACAAACGCTGACCGCTATGATTTCGGGAGAAATGCCGTAAAAACGCTAAAACAATCCCCGGGACGCAGAAATTGCGTCCCGGGTGTTTTATACGTTTCGGATGTGTTTTGAGGGAAAGTCAGGCTTCTTTTTTCTCAATGATGAGATCGCCCTTGCCACGGACGTAATCCGCGGTGACGATCACACGCTTCACATTCCCGTCGGAGGGAATGTTGTACATCGGGTCGAGCATAATTGACTCCATAATGGAGCGCAGACCACGCGCGCCGGTCTCCCGCTCGATGGCAAGGTGCGCGACCGCACGGAAGGCGTCCTCCTCAAAGACGAGTTCGACCCCCTCCATCTCAAACAGTTTCTGATACTGCTTGAAGAGCGCGTTCTTCGGCTCGCGGAGAATCCGCACCAGCGCTTCTTCGTCGAGATTGTCCAGCGTCGTGATGACGGGGAGACGCCCGACCAGCTCGGGAATCAGACCGTACTTGACGATATCATGCGCCGTGACGTCGGCATAGGAGCCGCGCGCGAGGCGTTCACTCTTCGTCTTGACGTCGCCCGAGAAACCAATGGTCTTCTGCCCGCGGCGTTGTTCAATGATCTGCTCGAGCCCGTCGAATGCGCCGCCGCAGATAAAGAGAATGTTCTCGGTGTGAATCTGAATGAATTCCTGATTCGGGTGCTTTCTGCCGCCCTGGGGAGGAACATTCGCGACTGTGCCCTCGATGATTTTGAGCAGTGCCTGTTGGACGCCCTCGCCGGAGACGTCGCGGGTAATCGAGCGATTTTCGCTCCGACGCGAGATCTTGTCGATCTCGTCGATATAGATGATACCTCGCTCAGCGCGTTCCACATCGTAGTCTGCCGCTTGAATGAGACGGAGAAGAATATTCTCGACGTCCTCGCCGACATACCCCGCTTCCGTCAGGGTTGTCGCGTCCGCAATGGCGAAAGGCACGCGGAAGGAGCGCGCCAGCGTCTGCGCGAGATAGGTTTTCCCGACGCCGGTGGGACCCAGGAGCAGGACGTTCGACTTCTGCAATTCGACGTCATCCTCTGCGGGCTTTTCGGCAGGGGTCTCCGTCGGATTCCCGTCATTAAAACGCTCGCGCGTCTTTTTACGCTGTTCCTTCTGGTCGAGGCGGAGGATGCGCTTGTAGTGGTTATAGACGGCGACCGCGAGAACGCGCTTTGCCGCGTCCTGCCCGATGACGTGCTCGTCGAGCATGGCTTTGATTTCCTGCGGCTTCGGGAGCGTGTCCGCTGTCAGCGGTTCCACTGCTTCGCCCTTGGATTCCGCGTCCGCCCGATTGAGCAGATCCTCGCAGGCGTCTACGCAGTCGTCGCAGATATAAATGCCGGTGGGGGAGGGAATCAGGCAGAGTACCTGATGCTCCGTCCTGCCGCAGAAAGCGCAGCGGCGCACGTCCCCGTTCTTACCGAATGTTGGCATATCGTCAGTGTTCCTTTCTTGACTAAGTAAGGGACCGCCGCACGGCGTGTGCGACAGTCCCTCGTTCGGGTTAGGCGCGCTTTTCTACGACCTTATCGACAAGACCGTATTCCAGAGCCTGCTGTGCTGTCATGAAGTTGTCGCGCTCGGTGTCGCGGCAGATTTCCTCGTAGGGTCTGCCCGTTTGCTCGGAGAGGATGCGGTTCATTCTCTCGCGGATACGGACGATGTGCTCCGCGTGGATCTTGATGTCCGTCGCCTGTCCCTGCGTACCGCCGAGAGGCTGGTGAATCATGATCTCGCTGTTCGGGAGCGCGAGCCGCTTACCGGGCGTGCCGGAAGAGAGCAGGAAAGCGCCCATGCTCGCCGCCATGCCGAGACAAATTGTCGACACGTCGCACTTGATGAAGTGCATGGTGTCATAGATTGCCATACCGGCGGAAATGGAGCCTCCGGGGCTGTTGATATAGAAGTTGATATCCTTGTCGGGATCCTGCGCTTCAAGGTAGAGCATCTGCGCGACGACGAGAGATGCCGTCGTGTCGTTGACCTCATCGGCGAGGAACACAATGCGGTCGTTGAGAAGTCGCGAGAAAATGTCGTAGGAGCGTTCGCCGCGGTTCGTCTGTTCGACAACCATTGGGACAAGTGCCATAATGGATCCTCCTTTGTATTTGACGGGGCGTTTTGTCGGGTAGCGCGGGGGAGACCCCCGCGCCCGTGATTACTGTTCCTGTGCCTCGGCGGTCTTTGCCTTGGCGGGAGCCTTGGTGACGGCTTTGGACTTGACGAATTCCATTGCCGCTTTGACGAGCATATCTTTCTCGATATCCTCGCGTGCCACCATGGACTTCACCTGATCCACGGGGACATTGTATGCTTCGGAGATACGGGTATATTCGGCTTCGATATTCTCGTCGGCGACCGTGAGCTTCTCCTGTCTCGCGATGGTTTCGAGGGCAAGGCGCAGTTTGACCTGCTTCTTGGCTTGCGGGCGGAGCTGCTTACGCAGATCGTCGAGCGTCATGTGCATATACTGCAGGTAGGTCTTGAGGTCGAGACCGTTCATACGCAGGCGGTTGTCCTGGTCGCGCACGAAGTTCTCTGTCTCCTGCACATACATGACTTCCGGAATTTCGTCGGGGACGAGCGCGATGAGTGCCTCGCAGATCTTCTGCTCGACTTCATCGTCTGCCGCCTTGGCGTTTTTCTCCTGGAGTTTTGCCTTGACATCGGCTTTATATTCTTCCAGCGTGTCAAATTCGGAAATATCTTTCGCAAATTCGTCATCGAGCGCCGGGAGTTCCTCGGTCGTAATGCCGTTCAGCTTGCAGTGGAACACAGCGGCTTTGCCGGCGAGCTCTTCCGCATGATACTCGGTCGGGAAGGTGACGTTCACGTCAAATTCGGCGCCAATCTCTTTGCCGACAATCTGCTCCTCGAAACCGGGGATGAACTGCCCGCTGCCGAGCTTCAGCGTCTGCCCCTGCGCGGTGCCGCCGTCGAAAGCAACCCCGTCCACGGTGCCGGCATAGTCAATGTTGACCGTGTCGCCGTCTGCCGCCGCGCGGTCGGTGATCTCAATGGTGCGGGCGTTGCGCTTGCGGACGCGTTCCAGCTCTTCGTCGATGTCCTTTTTCAAAACGCGCTTGACTTTCGTTTCTGCCTTGATGCCGATGTAGCCGGTCAGCTCGAACACGGGCTTGACACCGACTTTCGCCTTGAAGGTGATACCGTCACCTATGGAGACCACTTCAATCTCGGGCTGACCGACAGGATCGAGTTCCGCTTCCTTCACTGCGGCTTCGTACGCATCGGGCAGGACGTCGTTAATGGCGTCATCGTAGAAGACCTCTTTGCCGTACACGCGCTCGACGATGTGGCGCGGTGCCTTACCGGGGCGGAAGCCGTCGATTTTAATCTTCTTCACATTCTTTTTGTATGCACGATCCACAGCGGCGGCAAAAGCAGCCGCATCAACGGTGAATTCGATTTCATACTGATTCTTTTCGGTCAGTTCCTTTTTGGAAAGACTCATAGGGTTTGATACCTCCATGTGGTTTGTAAGTTCATTTTTGCATAGCCAAACTATTTTATAAGATTATAAATAATAAGTCAAGACTTTGTCGGGAAATTTTTCTTTTTTAAAAAATAATACAATAAATGCGAAAGGTATTTCCGCCCTGTTCCGGACGTGCCAATCGCATTTATTTTTATTTCGGAGGGAAAGAAAATGGCTGACCACACGATTATAGAGGATAAGAGCAGAAAGGCGCATGACCTCTACTATAAACTGCATAAGTGTTTGAAACGGTCGCTTTCGGGTGAAACGGAAAACGGCGACGACTTATCATGCCACACAAACGCTATTGTGCGTCACCTTGCAAAAAGTATCGAGAGCGGCAAAACGTGGTTTGATGAAAGCGTGGATTGCTGGTGTAACTACTTCCTTGCCGCAGGAATGAACAATTACGAGCGGTACGCAGGAACACCGGACAGGCTTTCGGGCTTTCTTGCTTCTCTGCCGACGCTTGACGGGCCATGGAATGACGCTTTTCGCAAAAAGTATTGCGGCGGGTGTGAAATTGAAAATTGCGCAGACTGTCCGAACGGAAATGTGGAAGAAACAAACATCAAAGAGTGGTTAAAAATGAGGACGGAGAGGGACGAAGAATGAACGAATACAGATACTTAACTTTCGATGACCGAAAACAGCTTGAAAAACTATACGGGAGCGGTGAAAGAATTGTTGTCATTGCTTCCCGTCTTGGGGTGTGTTTTGCCACAATTTACAGAGAACTGAAACGGGGCTATACGGGAAGCAATGACAACAATATGCGCCCCGGTTACAGTGCCGAAATAGCCGAAGCCGCCCTGCAATCCTCTTTTCAGGCGAGAGGGAGAAAGAACACACGGGAGGACAGATTATGAACGCCGCCTTGTTGAGTAGTCAAAACATGAATTGGTGTACACCGCAGGACTTCTTTGACGAACTGAATGCGGAATTTCACTTTGTCCTTGACGTAGCAGCAACAGAGCGTTCCGCAAAGTGCGCAAATTTTTTCACGCCCGAAACGGACGGGTTGGCGCAGTCTTGGAGTTGCCGGGGGGCGGTGTTCTGCAATCCACCGTATGGACGTGAAATTCGGAAGTGGGTTCAAAAGGCTTATGCCGAAGCGCAGCGCGGGCAAACGATCGTTTTACTGATTCCGGCAAGGACGGACACCGCCTTTTTCCATGACTACATATACGGAAAAGCGGAAATTCGTTTTGTACGTGGACGGCTGACATTTACGGACGAGAACGGCAATCCGCAAAGAGACAAAAGCGGACGGGCTATGCCTGCACCGTTTCCATCAATGGTTGTTATTTATAATCATACAGATGAAAGGAATTGAATCAATGGAATCTATTATCGAAAGAAATAAACGAATCGGTGCGGATGTAAAGCGTGCCGCATTTATGGTGAAGCAACAACAATCATACGAGTTCAAGAAAAAGTATGCTGCAATTCGCGCGCGGGAATTCGTTGGAATGTGTGATGAACGCGACAAAAATTATCATGTATCGGTTGGCGGGTTGGACAGTATCACGTTGTTTTTGTTCCTGCATTCCATCGGAATTTACTGCCCCGGCGTGTCCGCGTCGTACCTTGAAGATCGCGGGAATCAGGCGGTACATAAGGCGTTGGGGATTATATCTGTTAGCCCGATCAAACGCGAGAATGGAAAGCCGTGGACAAAATCGGCAGTCATTCAGGAATTCGGTTTTCCTGTTTTGTCAAAAGAAATCGCCGCAAAGATCGAACTGTTACAGAATCCGACTGAAAACAATGCAACAGTACGACATGCGATCATCACAGGAGAAACCGGAGCATTTGGTGGCAATCGCAAAAATTCGAGAATGAAGCTATCGCAAAAATGGCTTGAAAAGTTCGGCGGTTATGAAAACGAAAACGAAGGCGTGAACTATCAAAAGCCGAACTTCAAAGTTTCCGCAAAATGTTGTTACTACCTGAAAGAGCGTCCATGCGACCTTTGGGCAAAAGAGCATAACAGCGTTCCCTTCGTCGGTCTTATGGCTTCCGAGGGCGGACGACGTGCAAAGGCTTTAATGGTGAATGGATGTAATTATTGGACAGAGGGGACACAGAGAAGCGCACCGTTTGCCATCTTCGGACGGCAAGACATTCTCAGGCTGGCGCTTGAAATGGATGAATACTATCATGCACATTGGCGTGAATTCGGAGAAGTTGAAATTGATACCATTATTCCGGAAGCATATGGAACAATAGCAACGGACGAAAACGGAAATTTGTACACCACAAGAGCGCAAAGGACAGGCTGTTCCATGTGCGGCTTTGGGGTTCATCTTGAAAAGCGTCCGAACCGTTTTGATTACCTTTATCAAACAAACCCCAAAGAATGGGATTATCTTATGTTCCGGTGTTGTAAAGACGAGGAAGGAACGCTTTTCGGCTGGGCGCGTGTCCTTGATTATATTGGTGTTAGCTGGACACCGGAAACAAATCCATTAGTTACACTTGACGCAGGCGCAAAGCACTATTAAGGAGGTCTGAAAATGCCGGAAACAGGAATCAGGCAGGAAGTGTACCAAAGAATCATAAACACGTTTTCGCAGAATCTGCGGGAACATCTGATTTCGGACAAGCACTATCCGCACGAAGTGGTAATCCGTACAGAATACGGAGATTGTACGCAAGTTTTGAAAATTCGCTTTGATGACGGTCATCGGGAGGCGCATGATGATCATTGAGGATTTGAACAACTGCACCAAAAAGTATTCCATAGTGTACACTGATCAACCGTGGCAACAGTCACGGGGCGGCAAGAAAAGCACCCGCCCGAATTCAAGCGGCTTGCCGCTTACATACAAAACAATGCCGCTTGCTGACATTGAGGAACTGCACCGAATATTTTTGCGGCAATGCACCGAAGAAAAGCACAATGTATTCATGTGGGCAATAGACAAGTATTTGCCCGAAGCAGAAGCAATGATGAAACGGCTTGGCTATAAGCTACACGCCCGGATTGTGTGGGACAAGCTGAACGGGCCGTCCCCTGCTTTTACGCTTCGCTTTCAAACCGAATATTTGTTGTGGTTTTACAAACCCGGAAATATCGTCATGCCGGAAAAAGATTGTCGCGGGAAATATTCAACCATTATCCGGGAGGGTTCGACCGTCCACAGCCGCAAACCACAGGCGGCATATAGAATGCTGGAGGATATGTTTCGGAGCAGAAACAAAATAGAACTGTTTGCCCGCACAACCCGCGCGGGATGGGATTGCTTCGGAGATGAAGCAAAGGAGGCGGACAATGACAGATGTTGATCGTTGCGTGTGCTGCGGTCAGGAAATTCCTGAAGGTGTTCATATCTGCCGCCACTGTTCCAAAGTGGCAAGCCGGAATGAAGCGCCACACGCCGAAGAACTTCGGGAAAGTATTAGAAACATTAAAAACTATTGTGCCGAGCGGCGGGGGCGGTTGGGTAAATGCGGAGAATGCCCGATCAAAATCGCCTGTTTGAATATCATTCCGTTATGGGAGGATTGAATATGTGCAAAGCAAAGTGTCCGCAGTGCGGCTTTGAATTTGAAGTGCAGAAACCGCCCACGGTTTCAAATCTGCGGTGGACGCAAGAGGAAGAAACCGCCCTCCTTCGCCTGTATCAGGCGGAGCGCAGAACCATTCCGCAGATTGCGGAGGAACTGAACCGCACGCAGGACGCGGTGCGAAATCATCTGTTCAAACTTCGGGGAGCAGGGAGAAAGCCGGACACCGTAACCGTTGCTGTCACTATGACCGCCGAAGAATACAGCAGAATGCAAAGCGCAGCCGAGAGGGAGAGCAACGCAAAGCACCGTGCCACGGTTGCGGAATCACAGGCGAACCGCATTGCGGGAGCGGCGGCAATGCTGGTTTCCCTTATACGAACGGCGGATACACCGAAAACAGACATCGAAAAAGCGACGCAGAACGTGGAGGCGGAAATCCGTCATATGGCAATGCGGCAAAAGACTTTTATTTGAAAGGAATAGAACATGATCGAACTGATGACAAGTTCACAATTTACAAACTACAAAAAGGCAATGAAGGAACACTGCCCGGATTTCGACCACGGGTGCGATGGCACGCCACTATGTGCAGATAAAAAAGAATACCGCCCTGTATCTACTATAAGGACGGCGATTGCACACAGCCGCGCATTCTTGAATATCGGCTGATTATCAGGAATGCGGCATACGAGAGGAAAACCGCAAAACGGTACATAGCAAGGGAGAAACAAAAATGAAAAAACTGCTTGCGGCAGTCAAGGCGTTTTTCAATGTGTTTGCACTCATGCTTGGCGCAGATTGTGAAATTCGCAGAAACGCCGTTGACGACGGAATCTGTGATTTCAGCGGTCAGGGGCGTGACAAATACGGCAGATAGTAAATCAACCGGAATCAGGATGGCGGAAAGAACGCCAAATCATAAAAAACAACCCGTCCGATAACGGCGGACGGGTCAGAGGGAAACGGCTGTTGCCGCTTGTGCTGAACACATTTATATTATAGCACAACAGCGGTGAAAAGTCAAGACAGAAGCGGGATATTTTGCCCGCTTGTCGGCCTTGTATTGTATAGTATTTCAACGACGAAAGCAAGGCAAAACAGATTTTTCAAGGAGTGCTGAAACAATGACACAAACAAATGCAATTTTTTCTTCCGAACAGAAGTCAGGTCGCAGTCAAAGTCAAGTCCCGTCGGGTTCATTTTATGAGGTTCTGCAAGCTGTGCGGGATCAGATCAACATTGAATGCTTTTTCCGCGAGGACTGGGATCAGGTAAATGAACTTTTTCTGATAATCGCAGAGATGTACAAACTGCCGCCGCTGGCGGAGGTGCAAATCAACGGTCAAAAACTGCCTGCGTCTTTGGTGCAGGAAGTGTACTTGCTTTTAACGGAAGACCACATCCGCCGGGTGATACAGAATTTTGAAGCGGCGACCTATACCGTCAAGTTCAAAAAGACATACATTCGGACGGCTCTTTACAACGTGGTTTTTGAATACGAAAGCGGGAATGTCAACGATTTTCGGACAGATTTTCCGGAATTCCCGACACACCGCCACGGATAACGGGAGGCGGATATGCAGCGAGAAAAACGGACAAGAAGCGGTCGCCTGCTTGAAATAGACTTTTACCCCGTGTTTTCAGACGGCCGGCGAATGCCGACGAGAAAACCGAAAACAGCGCCGACAACAGAAGCACAGGCACGTTACAACCATAATCAAGCCGTAAAAAAGGCCGTGCGGCTTATCAATGAAAATTTTGACACAGGCGACATTCTTATGCACCCAACATACAGACCGGAGGACGCACCGCAAAGCGAGGAAGAAGCAAAACGGGATTTTGCAAACTACATTCGCCGCGTAAAGACCAAACGAGCGGCTGAACTGAAACGCTACACAGCACTGTGCATGAAATATCCGGATAACGATTCATACAAACAAGCAAAAAAGAAACTGGAACAGCCGTTCGTCTATTATTGCGCGCTGGAGGAAGTCATATACAAGAGCGGCAGAAACAAGGGGCGGAGCAACTGGCACTTTCACTTGTTCATGACGGGCGGGGTTGACCGCGACACATTGGAGGATTTGTGGCCGTCCCGCTCCCGTGTCAATGCCGACCGTTTTCAACCGGAACGGTTCGGGCCGGAAGCCGCCGCAAAATATATCACAAAGGATTTGCACGGGCAAAGGAAGATCCTTCGGTCGAAGAATCTGCGCACGCCGAAGCCACCGCAAATACGGGATGGGAAAATCACAGCGCACGGCGTGGAACGCCTTGTGAAACTACGCGCCGACGATCGGGAATATTGGGAACGGAAATTCAAGGGGTATCGTTTTGTGCGTACATATGCGCGATACAACGAATACAACGGTCATTGGTACTTGTCCGTGGTCATGTACAAAACGGCAGGAAAAGGCGCTTTGCCGCCGTGGGAGGTTGAAGAATGGATAGACGAATAACGCTTGGAAGTCTGTTTGACGGAATCGGAGGTTTCCCTCTCTGCGCCGTCCTTTCGGGAGTAACGCCAATATGGGCGGCAGAGGTTGACGCAGCGTGTGTTGCCCTGACGAAACAGCGCTTTCCCAGTATGCGTCATTAT
The DNA here is from genome assembly GCA_963611795.1 of Akkermansia muciniphila. Taxonomy (GTDB): domain Bacteria; phylum Bacillota; class Clostridia; order Oscillospirales; family CAG-272; genus UBA1740. Next base: position 14,349 of record CAVDSZ010000009.1, read on the forward strand.
GGGGATGTTTCTAAAATCAACGGGGCGGATTTGCCGCCTGTGGACATTATCACATTCGGTTCACCGTGTCAGGATTTAAGTGTGGCAGGTAAACGGGCCGGTATCAAGAATACAAGCAAAGGCGACGGCGAAACGACCCGCAGCGGGCTTTTCGTCGAAGCAATCAGAATCATTTATGAAATGAGGGAGGCAACACATGGTAGGTATCCAACTTTCATTGTTTGGGAGAACGTACCCGGCGCATTCATTAGTCATCATGGACACGATTTTCAAACCGTGCTTGAAGAAATCACAAAAACCGATATTCCAATGCCTGCAAGTGGAAAATGGGCAAGCGCAGGAATGGTTCGAGGGGGGGCAATCTGCGCCGCTTGGCGATTGTTTGACGCTCAATATTGGGGAGTGCCCCAGCGAAGGAAGCGAATCTACCTTGTCGGAAGTTTTGGAAGTGATTGTGCCGCGGAAATACTATTTAAGCCGGACAGCGTGCGACGGTATCTTACGCCGAGCGGAGCGCAGAGGGCGGACGTTGGACGAAATTCTGACGCAGGCGCTGAAAGAAGCCAATTCGTTTTTGACGGTCGTGGAAACGGAAACGGACGGGTTGCACCGACCATGATGGGAGATCATAACAACCGAATCACTGATTATTCGGCAATCGTCCTACAATCCTTCGGTTTTCACGGCTGGAACAGCGTGACGGCGGCGGGGTTGGAACTGCGAAAGGAGCAAGCACCGACACTAACCGCAAAGAAGCAGGCCGACGCGCTTATAAAAACATACGGTTTCCCGCTTGGATTCAGACCGGAGAACACCCGCCTATACGAAGAAAAAGCGACAACTATTTGCAACGGTACACGTCCGGGGTTTTGCAACGGCGTTGTGGTTGGTGTAGATACATACAATCAGACAGTCACAGGCGAAAAGGCAAAAACACTTCTTGCCAAACATCAAGACGCAGACGGACTTCCGTGTGTGGTATATGCCGTTGATCGAGCGGCTTTCAATCAGGGAGAAAATGCGCTTTATGATTTCAGTATTTCGCAAAGCGGTGTCGCACAAACAGTCATTGCAAAGGAGCCGTCTGCCGTCGCTTACTCTTTGCAAGGGTCAATGTTCGGGCGTGAAGATCAAAACGGGCCGAACGGAAACGGCGTGAATAAGGATGTGTGCTTTACGCTGAACACGGCAGACCGACACGGTGTAGCATACGAAATGACGGTTGAAGAATTTGTGTATTGGTGCGTGCGGCGGCTGACACCGAAAGAGTGCGAACGCTTGCAGGGCTATCCGGATTTTTGGACGGTTCTCCGGAAGATCGCAACCATGACTGACGAAGAATACGAATTTTACAAAGCCACATACATCACCGACAAAGAAATCAAAGGGAAAACGGTCAGGAGAATTCCGACCAAAAAGCAGTTGATCAATTGGCATAACAAACTGGACGTGGACGGCACACGATACCGCCAGCTTGGAAATTCTCTTGCTATTCCCTGCGCATTGCGGGTGATTGGATATATCGCAGATTACATCAGAGAGGGAGCGGGTCAGGATGAAGGACAATGAATTTGACGAATGGCTGAAAGCATTACAAACCGGAACGGACACACAGGCAAAGCCGCCGGGAGCGGTTCACCACCGCGAAGTGCAACACGAAGCAATGGAACAAGCGGCGCTGTTTCAATGGGCTTTCACAGTACGACAAACATTTCCGGAACTGCGCCTGATGTACCACATTCCAAACGGCGGTAAACGAAATCGTTTTGAAGCGGCAAACCTGAAACGGCAAGGCGTAAAGGCAGGAGTTCCGGACATCTGCTTGCCTGTTGCCCGTGGCGGCTTTCATGGGCTGTACATCGAACTGAAAGCCGGAAAGAACAAAACCACCGACAAGCAGAACGAATGGCTGTCTGATCTGATGGCACAGGGCTATTCCGCGCACGTTTGCGTCGGTTGGGAGAATGCAAAGGACACAATCACAAAATATCTTGGAATGAGAGGGACAGACAAATGACAAATATAACGAATTACGGCATAATTCATGCGCTGAAAATCGAACCGAACTATTTCAGTGACATCATCGACGGCAAAAAGGCATTTGAAATCCGGGAAAATGACCGGAACTTCGTGGTTGACGACTATTTGGCACTGAATGAATTGGACGATTCAAGAACCGGATATAGCGGGCGTTCCGTTCTTGTCCGCATTACCCACATCGTGGATGACGAGCGGTTCTGCAAAAAAGGCTTTGTTGTAATGGGCTTTTCTGTATGCGAAGTGAAAGAGAGGACGGAAGAATGAATGTTGTTGCAATCAGCGGACGCATAACAAGCGACCCGGAATTGAAGCAGACGCAGGACGGAACTTCCGTATGCCGTTTTTCGGTTGCGGTACGCCGCCCGAACGTCAAAGACAAAACGGATTTTATTGACTGCATTGCGTGGCGGCAAAAGGCTGAATTCGTTTCACGCTTTTTCCGAAAGGGACAGCGAATTGAAGTAACAGGCTATCTGACAGCGCGCAAATGGGAAGATAAGCACGGCGCAAAGCGTGTTTCGCACGAGGTCATTTGTGACGAAGTGACTTTCGGGGACACGAAAAAAGAAGCCGGAGTGGAAAGCGACGACGAAATCACGCCTTCTGTCGAATACGAAGAAATACCAAACAACGGCGATTTGCCGTTTTAGGAGGAACTATGAAAATCAAGAAAATAATTGACCTTTGCAAGAAACGCGGGATTTTCCGCCTTTATGCAGGCGAAAGCGTCCAGTGGATTTCCGACGGGTGTGCATTGTACCCGCTGTACAATCTTCCGGAATTTGACAAAGAAACGCTGTACCGCGTATTCGACATTACAGAAAAGCAGCAGGACAAGATTTCATTTCGGTATGAACTGCACTTGCCGTCAACAATTTGCAATGACGATTATGTGCAAGGCGAAGCACTGTGCGAAAAAGGAATGATGGTGATCGGGGCCGGCGGGAAAAACATCATTCCGTTCAAGACTTCACAAGGGGTGCTGTTCATCGACGAAAAATACCTTGCGCCATTGGAAGATACACGGGATTATATCGAAGTGTACGAAAGAACCGGAGAGGGCGGCAGAATTTACTTTGCGGTCAAATCGGGATTTATGCTTCTTGCAATTGTTCTTCCGTATGACGCAATCAACGAACTGTTTGTGAACGGACTGAAAGAATTGTCGCAGCAATGCGAAATAGCGCTGTTCAATAAGCGGACGCAGGAAAAGCAGGCGGAGCAACAAACAATTTTCGGAACGGGCGAAGAAAAAACACAAACGGAGGAAATCGAATGAACGTCAATTTTGATTATAACGCCTTGCTTGATACCGCAATCAGCAACAAGCTGGCCGGGAGCGGAAAAACCGATGACAAAATGACAGCGGAAATACTGGCGGTGTTCGGGAAATACGGGGTTCATTCGCTTGAAGCGGTTCGGCTTTTGCTTGAACTGATGACAGTACTGGAACGGTACAGGAAAATCAGCCGATAAGAACGGAGGGAGAAATGGAAAGGGATTTCACAAAGGTGTACATAACCGAAGCGTTCCGCCTGTATGCCCGCTTGGGCTGTCCGTCCTATGAACGGGCGCGGGAAATTGCTTACGAAAAAGAATTGGAAAAGCGCAGGCTTGCCCCGCCTGACTTGGCGATCGCACAGGCGGAAAAAGCTGTGGAGCGGCAAACGCCCATGCTTCTTGACGTGCTGGCTGTGGAAAGCACGCTTTCACTTTTGGACAAGGGAGAAAAGGGCAATATTATTGCGGCGGTGAAAGCAGTATATTTTGTGAATCCTTCCTTCCCTCTGCGTCGCGGCGATATATCAAACAGGGTTCGGCGGTTTGCAATCACCTATCCGACGGATGAAAGAACGGTGTACAGATGGCTGAAATATGCCCGGCTTTTGTGTGCCGCCGTTCGGGGGCTTCGCATATCGGACGCAGACGAAAGAAAATACCGCCCCGTTTTGTAAGTTGTCAGTAGTGCGACGTATTTATATGCTATACTTTGTACGATGATAAGAATATACAGAGCCGTGAAGCAATTCGCGGTTCTGTTGTTTTATAGGGCTAACGCGCCACATTACGGAACGCGAGGGGTGGGAGCAGTGGCGAAAGATTATGCGAAGGCATTCTATCTTTCCGAAGCGTGGCAAAGGACACGCAAGGCATACTACATAAGCAAGTGCGGACTGTGTGAGCGGTGCGGCGCGCCGGGCGACATTGTTCACCACAGGCGATACATTACACCGCAGAACATCCACGATCCGCATATCACTTTGGATTTTCGGAATCTTGAACTGCTTTGTATCGACTGCCACAACAAGGAGCATTCGGGCAAGCCGACGCGGTATTCGTTTGACAAGAGCGGAAACATAATCCCCCCCACCCTTCCGGAAAACACACCGAAAAAGGAAACCGGAGATTGGACCTGAATTTTCCTCTGCGGGCGCACGCACAACGGGTGTAGCATGAGGGGGTGGGGTGTGTAGTCAGAAAGGGGGTGTTTTTATGGACGGCAAGAAAGAGTTGTCGAAAGATCAAAAAATCAAGAAAGAAGTTGCCCGGTTGAAGCGCGCTTTGGCTGATCTTGACCGGAACAAACTTGCGGTTGTTTTGCCGCTTATCAACGCCGCCGCGTTCATGGCAGTTTCGCTTGCGGAACTGGAACGGGCGGTCAATGAAAACGGCTATACGGTCGAATATCAGAACGGCGAAAACCAATTTGGCACAAGGCAATCCGACGAAGTAAAAACACTTCTTGCCATGCAAAAAAATCTTACAGCCGCCATAAAGACGCTTGCAGATATTGCCCCGGCTTCCAAACCGAAGAAAAGCCGCCTGCAGGATTTGATGGGGCGGGATTAAATGCCGTTCGCAAATTATATCTACGAATACGCAGACGCAATCCGGACGGGGCGTGTCACGGTCGGCAAGTGGATAGACGCGATTTACCGGATTTTGATTGCCGGGCTTCAAGAAAAAAAGTGGTATTTTGACGCAAAAAAAGCGAATAAAGCAATCAAATTCATTGAAAATTTTTGTCACCATTCGGAAGGTCGAAGCGATCTTTTGAAACTGGAACTGTGGCAAAAAGCGATTGTGTCCGCTATCTTTGGCATTGTGGACGCAGGCGGTTTCCGGCAGTTCCGGGAAGTCTTTATCATAGTAGCCCGCAAAAACGGAAAGACGCTTTTTGCGGCGGCAATCATTGCATACATGACATATCTTGACGGCGAATACGGCGCAAAAGTGTACTGCCTTGCCCCGAAGCTGGAACAAGCTGATCTTGTATATGACGCATTTTATCAAATCGTGCAATCTGATGACGAGTTGGACGAAATGGCAAAAAAGCGGCGTTCGGATATTTACATCGAACAGACAAATACAAGTATTCGTCGCCTTGCGTTCAATTCCAAAAAATCAGACGGTTTCAATCCGCATTTGGCGGTGTGTGATGAAATCGAAGCGTGGCCGGGCGAACAAGGGCTGAAACAGTATGAAGTCATGAAATCTGCGCTTGGCGCACGGAAACAGCCGTTGATTTTGAGCATTTCCACAGCCGGATATATCAACGACGGTATATTTGACGAACTGGTAAAGCGCGCCACAGCATTTTTGAAAGGAAATAGCGACGAAATGCGCCTGTTGCCGTTCCTCTACATGATTGACGATGTGGAAAAATGGGACGACATCGAGGAAATCAAGAAAGCAAACCCGAATTTGGGCGTTTCGGTTTCTGTGGAATTCTACATCGAAGAAATCAAAATTGCCCGGCTTTCCCTTTCAAAAAAAGCGGAATTCCTTTGCAAATACTGCAATATCAAGCAGAATTCCTCCGTTGCGTGGCTTGACTTCGGAGACGTGGAACAGGCGTGCGGCGCGGCGCTGACACTTGATGATTTCCGGGGGTGCTATTGCGTGGCAGGCATTGACCTATCCCGCACAACAGACCTGACGGCGGCTTCTATTGTCATTGAGAAGGACGGAAAGTTCTATATCTTCACACAATTCTTTATGCCGCGTGACCGTCTGGAACAAGCAACCGAGGAGGAAAATGTACCGTATGGAATCTTTGAAAAGCAAGGCGTTCTGACCGTTTCAGGCGACCATTTTGTAAACTATCGGGATGTGTACAACTGGTTTGTTATGCTTCTAAAGGTTTACAAAATAAAGCCGCTGTATGTCGGATATGACCGCTATTCGGCACAGTATCTGATTCAGGACTTGCAGAATTCCGGATTTCATACCGATGATGTATTTCAGGGGACAAACCTTTCCCCGCTGCTGGATGAATTCGAAGGAAAATTGAAAGACGGAAGCGTGCGGATAGGAAACAATAATTTACTGAAATCACACCTTCTGAACGTCGCCGTTCAGATCAACAGCGGCGACGGTCGGAAAAAGCCCGTAAAGATTGAGCAACGTATGCATATAGACGGGTTTGTGTCCGTCATTGACGCCTTCACCGTGCGTTCAAAGTATTATTCGCAGATTGCCCGGCAACTTGCGAACGAAAAGAGGGGGTAAACCGTGAACTGGTTTCAAAGGTTCGTTTCAAGGTTCAAACGGACAGTCAAAATCATATTCAGCCGAGCGGAATATATGCCGAGCGGCACACTTTACGACAACGATATTGTGGGCGCAGTGGCAAATGCAATTGCCTCCAATGTGGCGAAGCTGTCACCGCAGGTTATACGCCGGGACGCAAGCGGAATGACTGTCAAAAACGACAGGCTTTCAAGGTTGCTGACGCTTCGGCCGTGTCCCGAAGCGTCCACCTACGATTGGCTTTACAAAATGACAGATACCCTTTTGAGGACATCAAACGCATTCGCCGTCATTTTCTACAACGAGGACTATACAGAAGTAACCCGCATACAGCCCGTAACCGTCCGCAACCACCGGATTTTTGAGGACGACGCGGGAAATTTGCTGTTTCGCTTCGTGTGGGATTTTGACGGGCAAGAATACACCGTACCGTATCAGTTTGTCATTCACCTGAAATCCCGATACAACAAAAAACGATTCTTGGGTACGTCCCCGGATTCTGAATTGCGCTGTTCGACGGAACTTTTGGAAACAACCTACGAAGGCATACGCCGAGCGGTGCAGAGTTCTGCAACCCTGCGCGGGTACTTGAAATACAACAACTTCGCAGACGATGATGAATTAAAGCAAAAAGCGGAAGAATTCAAACGGGCGTACTTTTCCGCCGAAAATGAAGGCGGGATTGCTGCGCTGGACAACACATACGAATTCCGCGAACTGACGCAACAGCCGAAAGCGATTCCGACGGCGCAAGTAACATTCTTTCGGGAAAATATTTACCGCTATTATGGCGTGAATGAAAAAATTCTGAATTCCAACTACACGGAAGCAGAATGGAACAGCTTCTATGAAGCGGTAATTGAACCGATCGCCATTCAGCTTTCGCTGGAATGCACATTCAAACTGTTTTCCGAGAGGGCGCGGGGGTACGGAAACAAAATTATTTTCACGTCCAACCGCCTGCAATATGCCACGTTGCAAACACGTTCTGCTATCGGACAGGCAATGTTCGACCGTGGGACAATTACAGTCAACGAATACCGCGAATTGATGTATTTACCGCCGATTGAGGGCGGCGACGTGCGTCAAGTGTCGCTGAATTATGTAAAGGCAGACGACCAAACCGCCTACCAAACGGGCAGAGACGACGGGGCCGGCAATAAAGCCCCGCCTGCACTGACGGAAAGTGTCGGCGGTGTATCGCAGTATATCGAATACCGTTTGAAAGGAGGACGCAGGAATGAAGAAAGTACCGAAAGATAGCCTGAAACAGTTTTTATCCGTAAAGAATGAAACGCTGACAAGCGCAGACTTGTTCTTTTACGGCGACATTGTTTCCGACTGGTGGGGTGCATGGAACGATACCGACCAATACCCCGAAGCAATCCGCGAATTTCTCAAAGGGTGTGAAGGTAAAGATTTGAATATCTACATCAACAGTGCGGGTGGTTCGGTTTTTGCCGGAATTGCAATTTACAATATGCTGTCACGGCACAAGGGCTTCAAAACAGTTCACGTGGACGGCATGGCGGCTTCCATTGCGTCCGTGATCGCACTTGCTGGCGATCGCGTGATTGTGCCGTCAAATGCGTTTTTGATGATCCACAAGCCATGGGCGGAATGCACCGGGAATGCGGACGATTGCCGCAAAATGGCGGACGATCTGGACGCAGTGGAAGCAGGCATTTTGAATGTCTATAAAGCACACCTTGCGGAAGGCGCAACCATTGAGGACATCCAACGAATGGTCGCAGAAGAAACATGGCTGAACGGCGAAGAAGCGGCGAAATATTTTGCCGTTGAAACCGGAGAAGCAAAAGCGTATGCCGCAAAAATCACAGAAACAGCGCAGACATACGGAAAAATCCCTGATCAGATTATCAAATCCGCGCAAGCGGCAAGAGATAATACCGCAGAAATGCGGGAAAAAATTACACGCCTTGAATTACAGGCAATTACGAAAGGAGCATAACACAATGAAAACCATCAAGGAACTGAAAGCACGCTTGTGCGAAATCGGAGTGCAGGCGAAGGAGGTTGCCCCCGGCGACGTGGAAAAGCTGAATGTGCTTCTTGCGGAAGCAAGAGACATTGAAGCAAAGATTGCGGAGGCGGAAGATCGCGCACGCCTCCAGCAGATTGCAGACGGCGCGGCAGAGGGAGCGGCGCAGGCCGCCGGAGAGGGCGCACAGAACCCGCAGGACACCGCAACGAAGCGCGGCAATGCATTGAAAGCGGGCGGCAAGGTAAAGCGTTCCTTTGGTGTGAAAAACACCATCACTTCGTCCTCTACCGTGATGACACAGCACACGGCAAATGATGTGCTTCCGGGCTTCAATCCGACATCAAGCCTTGTTGACCGCGTGCGCATTGTCCCCCTCCCCGGCGGTGAAAGCTACAAGCGCGGCTTTGCCAAAAGCTACGGCACGGGCGATTATACCGCAGAGGGAGCGGCAGCGGCAACCGCTGAACCTGTGTTCGGTTATGCGGAGATGACAAAAACGAAAATCACTGCATATTGCGAAGAACCGGAAGAAATCGCCAAACTTGCCCCTGCCGATTATGACCGCGCGATTGGCGATTCCGTCGAAGTAGCGGTGCGCAAGAAGCTGAATATCGAAATCATGAAGGGCGCAGGCGGGGCCGGCAAGCTGTACGGCATTTTCTACAATCCTACCTCCGCCGCCGATGACATCATCGACAGAAACACAGACCTTTCCATTTCGGCAATCGACGAAAACACCCTTGACGACATCATTTACAACTACGGCGGTGATGAAAACGTCGAGGACGCGGCGGTGCTGATTCTGAACAAACAGGATTTGAAGGCATTTGCGAAATGCCGCAAGACCAACGGCGACAAGGCGTACAAGGTCGTGAACAACGGCAACACCGGGTATATTGACGGCGTGCCGTACATCATCAATTCTGCGTGCGCTGCGGTCACTGCTACCGCAACCGCCGCCGGAACGTACTGCATGGCATACGGTCATCTTTCCCATTACGAAATGCCCGTATTTTCCGACATGGAAGTGCAGAGATCGACCGAATACAAATTCAAGGAAGGTCAGATTGCGCACAAGGGTGAAATCTTCGCGGGCGGAAATGTCGCGTCCTATAACGGCTTTATCCGCGTCAAGAAGGCGGCGGCTTCGTCCACGACCGGAAAGTAACGGGAGGCGGCTATGATTACGCAGGAACTGTTGAGCGCCGCAAAACTGCGCCTGCGCAAGACGCAAAGCAACATCCTTGACGGGGATATTGAACAGCTTGCAGAAGTAGCCATTGCAGACCTGAAACGGATCGGCGTATCGGACAGATTTTTGACCGACTGCGCCGACCCGATCATAAAAGAAGCAGTTCTGACCTACATCAACGCAAATTTCGGGAATAATCCGGAAAGTGAACGTCTGATGGCTTCGTATAATATGCTTTTGACAAAAATCAAGGGAGGACGGTACTTTGACGAATGAACACAGTACGAAACAATTTGTCCGAGGACTGCACCGTAACGCTGATTGCAAGCATTGATGACGAAACCGAAGAGCGGACAGAAATTCTTGCTACACGGGAGAGCGCCGGGCAAAAAGAATTTTTTGCAGCCGCACAAAGCGGGTTCAAGGCGGAATGCAAACTGACCGTCCGGTATGAGGAATACGAAGGACAGGAATTTGCAGAACTGCTTCTGCACGGTCGGAAACGTCGCTTGTATGTTTATCGGACATACGACCGCGACGACGGCAAAACAGAATTGTATCTGACAAGCAAGGCGGGTGTTTTCGGTGGCAATCAGTGTTGATAAACTGGCGGCAGAACTGGCGAATACCCTTTCCGCTTACACAGGAGAAATCGCCGAGGAAGTCAAAGAAGCGGTTGACACCACGGCGCAGGAACTGCTTGACAATATTCGGGCAGACGCTCCAAAACGCACCGGAAAATACAGAAAGGCAATGGCGGTGAAAACGGTCAGCGAAAATACATACGAGCGAAAAAAACTGTGGTATGTAAAATCGCCACACTACCGACTGCAACATTTGCTTGAACGCGGACACGCCCTCCGCAACGGCGGGAGGTCGAGAGCATACCCACACATTGCGAAAAACGAAGAAAAGGCGCGGGTTGCCTTTGAGGAACGAGTAGAAAGGATTGTGAAAAATGGCGGAAAGTAAGCAGATAGAAGAAATACTGAACGCCGTCGGAATTCCGATTGCCTACCGTCAGTTCAAACCTTTCAAGGGAAAACCCATGCCGCCCCCTCCCTATTTGGTGTATTACGCCGAGAGGGAGAGCGGGCGCGGTGCGGACGGAAAAAACCTTTACAAGCAACTGCATATTGTCGTGGAACTGTACACCGACAAAAAAACGCCGACGCTTGAAAACCGCGTCGAGGGCGCAATCAATGAATTTGAATTTGACAAGTACGAAGATTACATCGACGAAGAACGGATGTGGTGCGTATCTTGGGAATTCGACATCTATCAAAAAATACGGAGGATTTGAAAATGTCAAAGAGATCGGAAACCGAAACCCTGACACTTGGGAGCGGTAAACTTTATATTGACGAATTTTCCGGCACGCTTCCGGAAAATGCGGCAATCGAAACCGAAGAAAAATTGCTTGGTCTGATTCAGGGCGGAGCAACGCTGGAATACAAGCCTGAATTCTACACCGCCGAAGATGATTTCGGGTTGGTACAGAAAACCATTATCACCAAAGAGGAAGTCACGCTGAAATCCGGGCTTTGCACATGGAGCGGAAATACGCTGGCAAAGCTGTGTCAGACAGCAAGAGTGACGGACGCGGCGGGAAAACGTACCGTAAAAATCGGCGGGCGGGCAAATGACAACGGAAAATCATATGTTCTGCACTTCGTCCACGAGGACGCAACCGACGGAGATGTGCGCGTTACAATCGTCGGAAAGAATCAGGCGGGGTTCTCCCTTGCTTTTGCAAAGGACAAAGAAACCGTCGTTGACGCAGAATTCAAAGCACAGCCGCACGACAGCGACGGGACGCTGATCCGTTACGAAGAAGAAACAGGCAATTCATGACGGACGGAGGAATGAACCATGCTTGATTACACGAAGAAACCGAAAAAGTTCCTTGAAATCAAACTGCTTGACGGGAAGATTGTAAAAATCGGCGCACCGAAAAAGAAGCTGTTCACCCGCCTTGCGGCATTGGAAAGTATGCTGAAGGAGGAAGGAACGCCGGAAACCATGTACGACGAGATTCTGACGACAGCCGCCGAAGTGCTTTCCAACAATCCGGAGCAGGAAGTATTCACGCCGGAAGTCGTGGACGGACTGATGGACATCGAGGACATGGCGCTGCTTCTCCGGGAATATGCGCTGTTTGCTGGAGGGCTGACGAAAGCCCCAAACTGAAAATACCGTACTATCCGACAAACGGGGAAAGTGCGGTGCGATACACAACCGTGACGGTCGGTGAAAAACTGGTATCTGATTATACCGGGCTGAACTTCCTTGAAATTGAGGAACTGCCGATCGACACATATTTTCTTCTGTTGCGGGACGCTTTTATTTACGATCGGCAAAAAACAGAAGCCGGGCGCGAATATTTGGAAAACTGCTGGCGTTTGGAGCAAACCGAGCCGGACAGAAAAGCACTGCGTGAAAGATTTGGAAAGGAGGGGGCAAATGGCGAAGAATAATAGCACGATCAAGGGTATCACGATTGAGATTGGCGGCGACGTGTCGCCGCTGTCAAAAGCGCTTGCAGAGGTTAGTCAGGAAGGCAAAAGCATTCAATCGCAATTACGGGCCGTGAATGAACTTCTGAAATTTGATCCCGCCAATACCGAAGCGATTGCGCAAAAGCAAAAACTGCTTGCCGAAGCCGCAGAAAACGCAAAAAAGAAATTGGATATTCTGCGGCAGGCGCAAGCGCAAGTTGAAGCGCAGTTCAAATCCGGAGATATGGGCGAAGCCGAATACAAGGCATTTCAAACCCGTGTTACATACGCCGAAGCAGAGGTCAAAAAAGCAGAATCGGCAGTTGAAAATTTCGGCGATCAATGCAAGGAAAGCGGCAAAGACGCAAAAGGTGCAGGCGACGATTCCGAAAAAGCGGGCAAACAGGCAAAGCAATCCGGAGAGGACGCAAAAGATGGCGGGAGTGGTTGGGAAAAATTCGGGAATCTTGCGAAAGCCGCCGGAAAAGTAGCGGTTGTCGGTATCACGGCGGCAGTGACGGGGACTGTTGCACTTGGGAAGGCAGTCATTGACCAATATTCCGAATTGGAGCAGAATTTAGGCGGTTCGGAGGCTGTATTCGGAGAGTGCGCCGCAAAACTGCAAAGCATAGGTGAAAACGCCTATAAAGCAATGGGAACATCCCAAAGCGAATATTTGGCAACCGCAAACAAAATGGGCGCACTGTTTCAGGGGTCAGGCGTTACGCAGGAAAGAAGCCTTGAACTGACAACGCAGGCAATGCAACGTGCCGCTGACATGGCTTCCGTTATGGGCATTGAAACCTCCGCCGCGTTGGAAGCGGTCACGGGAGCGGCGAAGGGCAATTACACCATGATGGACAATTTGGGCGTTGCCATGAACGCAACCACTCTTGACGCATACGCCGCAGGTAAAGGCTTTGAAAAGGCGTTCAAAGATATGTCGAATGCCGAAAAAGCTGAAGTTGCAATGGCGTATTTCTTTGAACAAACGCAGCAGTACGCCGGAAACTTTGAGCGGGAAGCCACCGAGACAATCAGCGGTTCTTTTGGGTTGATGAAAGCTGCCCTGCAATCGTTCGTCGGCGGGCTTGGCAACGCCAACGCCGACATGACAGTGCTGACACAAAATGTGGTTGACAGCTTCGGGGCAGTGATTCAGAATGTTACGCCGATCGTGGAAAACATTGTATCGTCCCTGCCAACGGTTGTAAATGTTCTGATACAGGCGATTTCATCAATGTTCCCGGCGCTTCTATCTACGCTTGGGCAGTTGTTGACGGAAGTTCAGAACACAATATTGGCGGCATTACCGGGGCTGATACCTGTTGTTTTTGAAGTTTTGCAGGGTGTATTGAATTCTTTGCTTGGTAATACAAAGCAAGTTGTCAATGTCATCATGCAACTGCTGAAAACGGTTATTAAATTCATCACAACGAACTTGCCGCTGTTTATTTCTGCGGGACTTCAAATTGTTGCCGCACTGATTACCGGAATTGCGGAAGCATTGCCGGACATCATACAGGCAATTGTTGACATGATACCGGAACTTGTACAGGCCGTAACGGATAACCTACCGCTGATTATCTCCGCAGGAATTGCGCTGATTTTGGCATTGACGCAAGGGCTGATTGACGCAATCCCGCAACTGCTGAACGCGATTCCAACAATCATTTCGGCATTGCTGAACGCCATTCTTGCGGCAATTCCGCAGCTGATAAATGCCGGAATTCAATTGCTGACATCACTTGTCAGCGCACTGCCGACTATTATTCAGGCTATCGTTGCCGTAATTCCGCAAATCATAAACGGAATTATAACCGCACTGCTTGCAAATCTTCCTTTGATTGTTCAGGCCGGAATTGATTTGCTGGTGGCTTTGGTGCAGGCACTTCCACAAATTATCACAACAATTGTTGCGGCGATTCCGCAGATTATCACCGGGATTGTGAATGCACTGATCGGGAACATTGACAAGATCATTCTTGCGGGCGTGCAACTGTTTGTTGCTCTGATTGAAAATCTGCCGACGATCATTGTTGAAGTCGTGAAAGCCGTTCCGCAGATTATCGCGGGCATTGTAAAATCCTTTTCAGGGTTCGTTCCCAAGATGGCGGAATGTGGTTTGAATCTGATAAAAGGGCTTTGGAACGGTATTTCAGACGCTGGCGAATGGCTGTGGGATAAAATATCCGGATTCTTCGGCGGAGTGGTTGACAGAATTAAAGATTTCTTCGGCATACATTCGCCGTCCACGATGTTCCGCGACATGATCGGTAAAAATCTTGTAAAAGGAATTGCGGTCGGTTTCGACGTGGAAACGCCGAACCTGCAGGAGCAAATCAACGATAATCTGGACGGTGTAACCGCCGGAATACAGAACACGTTCGACATAGAAGCCCGCCGGGGCGCACCGCAGGAAGGTACGTCCCCGGTAAACTTGGGCGGCATTACCTTTTCTATTCAAAACTTCTATAATTCAACCGACAGAGACGTGCAGGAACTGACGGAGGAAGCAATGGAAGTTGCGGAGGATTATATCAGAAGGCGCGGGGGTGTATTTGCGTGATCATTGAAGGAATCAATCAGTTTTCGTTTGGCGGTCGCCGTTCCTATGACGATATGGGTCTGATTATCACAGAACCCCCGGTTTTCACGTTCCCTGAACGGGATATTTCGTATATCGGAATTCCCGGAAAAAGCGGCGACCTGATCCGCGACAACGGAAGATACAAGAATATATCCGGAAGTTACAAAGTGGCAGTTGTGCGGGATGAATTCCTGCTGGAAACCATGATGACGGAAATCAGATCGTGGCTTGCCGGGAATATCGGGTATTCTGTATTGACAGACACCTACGATCCGCTTTATTACCGTATGGCACAGTTGGACGGGAAATTGAGTTTTACCGAGATTCTGCGGCAGATTGGGACAGGAACGGTGAAATTCAACTGCAAGCCCTACAAATACCGCATAGATGGTCGCCATGTGATAACGCTTGCGGGGGCCGGCGCAGTTTTCAACCCGGAACACGCCGAAAGCGCCCCGTACATCAAGATAACCGGAAGCGGAAATATCACGCTGACAGTCAATCACGCTTCGTTCCCTTTTACGGATATTG
The DNA here is from genome assembly GCA_963611795.1 of Akkermansia muciniphila. Taxonomy (GTDB): domain Bacteria; phylum Bacillota; class Clostridia; order Oscillospirales; family CAG-272; genus UBA1740. The sequence continues at coordinate 29,738 of CAVDSZ010000009.1, forward strand.
ACGGATATATTGAAATTGACAGCGACATCATGGCAGTGTACAAAGGAACGCTACTACAAAACGAAAAAGCTCACTTTACCGAATTTCCGAAATTCGGAGAGGGAGAAAACAACGTCAGCGTTCAAGGAAGCGTTGCCAAAATAGAAATTATTCCGAGGTGGTGCGCACTATGATTCCGATTTTGTACACGGCAAACGAAACTGATTTTTCGCACTGTGGAATCGGCGCACTTTCGGAAATGACTTCATGTACAGTTACGGAGGAACGAAACGGCGCATTTGAATGCGAATTCAAATACCCTGTTGACGGAAAATTGTTCGCTGAAATACAGGAATCCCGTATTGTCAAGGCAAACCCGAACGAAATGTCCGATCCACAGTTGTTCAGGATATACGCTTCATCAAAACCGATAAACGGCATTGTGACTTACCGAGCCGAACACATATCCTATGAATTAAGCGGCTATCCTGTGGAAAGTGTTTCTGTTGAGAACGCCACGGCGCGCGCCGCCATGAATGCAATCCTGAACGCAACCTTGATTGCACACCGTTATACGGCACAAAGCGATATTGAATTACTGAAAAGTACAACGATTGACCGCAAATCCGCCCGTGCCGCATTGGGCGGCGTGGAAGGGTCTGTCCTGTCTCTTTGGGGTGGCGAGTTTGAATTTGATAACTTTACCGTAAAATTGCATAAGGCAAGAGGACGGAAAACCGGAATCAAAATTGCATACGGGAAAAACATTACCGACATCAAGCAGGAGGCAAGCGTCGCAGGCGTGTACACTGCGGTTTACCCTTATGCAAAATACACCACGCAGCCGACGGATGGACAGACCGAACCGGAGGAAATCACGGTTTCACTGCCTGAAAAAATCCTGTATTCACAGAAAGCGTCAAAAGCCGCCGGGGAGCGGGTTTGTATCAAAGATTTTTCCGAGAGTTTCAACGGGGCAACAGAAATCACGGTCGAACAGCTTCGCACAAAGGCTCAAAATTGGGTAGAAACAAGCGGCTTTGATGTGCCGTCGGTCAATATTACAGTTTCTTTTGAAAATCTGTGGCAAAGCCCTGAATACGAACAATACGCACTTTTGGAGCGGTGCGGGCTGTGCGATACGGTTTCCGTGGAATTTCCGGCACTGAATATTTCCACCACGGCAAAAATCATCAAGACAAAATATGATGTTTTGAGTGAAAAATATCTGCAAATTACGCTTGGCAGCGCGCGGGCGAACTTCGCTGACACAGTGAAAGACACATCGGCGGCAATCGAGCAGACAAAGCAGGAAATCAAGCAATCATCCGCCAAAGTGGAAGTCGATTTCAAAAAAGCCATTGACGACGCAACAAAGGCGATCACTGGGCAAAGCGGCGGCTATGTGGTTTTGAACCCTGCAAAGAATCCGCAGGAAATCCTGATTATGGATGCGCCGACCATTGCGGCGGCAAAGCGCGTTTGGCGTTGGAATAGCGGCGGTCTTGGCTATTCCAAAAACGGCTACAACGGGCCGTTTGAAACTGCGATCACACAGGACGGTGCAATTGTTGCTGATTTTATCACAGTCGGACAAATTGCAACGGCGCGTCTTGACGTGCAAGACATCATACGGACAGGTGAAATCGCCGTACTTGGTGATGTTACTGTGGAAACGGAACGTGCCACAAAGGAAGAAGGTGCGCTGTCCTCCCGCATTACGGCAAATGCAACGGGAATCACCGCCGAGGTAAGCCGCGCGACCGACGCGGAAGGTGCGCTGTCGTCCCGCATTACCGCAAATGCAACGGAAATCACCGCCGAGGTAAACCGCGCAACCGACGCGGAAGGCACGCTGTCATCCCGCATTACTGCCAACGCAACGGAAATCACCGCCGAGGTAAGCCGTGCGACCGACGCAGAGGGTGCGCTGTCATCCCGCATTACGGCAAACGCAACGGAAATTGCCGCGAAAGTCAGTACGACAGGCGGCGCGGCTTCGTCGTTCGCGTGGTCGCTGACCACATCCGGTTTTGTTCTGACATCCAACAATACCGAGGTTATGAAAGTAACTTCAAGCGGATTGAACATCACGGGGCGTATTACCTCCACGAGCGGAACGATCGGTGGCTGGATAATCTCAAGCACGGAAATATACAAAGGTTCTGTCGGAATCAATGCAAGCAATGAGCACACCAAAAATTCGCTTGTCACAACAGGCACATCACCCGTCCGCTTTTATGCCGGGAACGGCGACCGGATAAACGGGAAATTTGTTGTACTGGATGATGGCTCTTTGTACGCTTCGGCGGCAAAGATTGAGGGAACGATCACGGCAAACAGCGGAAGTTTCAGCAACTGCACGATTGATGAAACCTGCACGATCAAAGGGACATTGACGGCGGACACGATTTGCAACAATGACAAATCCATGCAGGCGGAGGGTTCTATAAATTTTGTCGGTTCGGGCAATACATCGTTGGCGCAGTATAATATGCGGATCGTTGACAAAAACAGTAGCATGATGAGAGCGTCCTGCTCAGTGTCGGATTCTTCCGGGCTTATGTCAGCGGCGCTGACCTGTACATATAAATACACCCTTTCTGGAACGACCGCATACGGAACATGCGGGATTTCCGCAACAGGTGAACTTTGTTCCATTACAGGGCATTATATCGGAATTACAGCCGACAAGAGCGGATCGGACTATATCAAGCTGGACGCGACCAGTGTTACGGTAACGGGAAGTTCAACATTTACCGGAAGCGCAACATTTCTTCAATCGAATTCTTCACAAGGGTTCTTTATTCGCCATAATTACACCGTACAACTGCCAGCAGGCGGAGGATATGCGTTTTTGCAGATGTACACCAAAACCAACCTTGCCGTTTCACATTACATGGATTATGACGCAGGGCGGTATATGGTGTATTCGTGGAACTACACAATCGGTATCGGTTCTTCAAGCGGTTCAAATCAGCTATACGGGACGTGGTATTGTAACGGGTCAGTGATAAACAGTTCCGACCGGAACGCAAAAAACAGCATTGCAGACATTGACGAGAAATACGACACGTTGTTCGACGGTTTGCGGGCAAGATTGTATAGGTATAACGACGGCACTTCCGGCAGGCTTCACAGCGGATTTGTGGCGCAGGAAGTGGAAGAAGCCATGCAAGCGGCAAATGTCCCGACAAGCGATTTTGCGGCGTTCTGCGTGGATGGCGCAGGGACAGACAAAGAGCGGTGCGGGCTTCGCTACGAAGAATTTGTGTCGTTGAACACATGGCAAATTCAGAAACTGAAAGCACATTTGCGGGAGGTGGAAAACCGCCTTGCAATACTGGAAAAAACAGAAACAGGAGGATGAAGCAATGAACGAAGCAAAAAAGCCGCTTGTGCTGGAAATCGACGAAGCGGAGAAAGAAACGGTGAAAGCGGTCAATGAGATTATGGCACGTCATAGTCTGCCTTGCAGTTTCTATGAACCGATTATTGCGGAGATTCACAGGCAACTGCGAGAGGGCAAGAAAAACGAACTGTCAGCCGCTACCGAACAGTACCGGGCGGAATGCGAACAAGTACACGCCGACGGAAAAACGGAGGAATAATCAATGGAGTACATCAAGGAAATCTGCGCCGATTTTTCAGGCGAGGGACTGTTTGACTATATCACCGCAGTGCAAGGCGACAGTGCGCGCGGTGTCCGGATCAAAATTATTGCAAACAATCAGCGGTATATCCCTGAATCAGGGGCAAGCGCCGTTCTCCGGGCAAAGAAACCGGACGGAACATACATTCTGAACGATGGCGCAATCGAGGACGGCGGAACAATAAAGGCAATGTTCAGCGAACAGATGACCGCCGCTGTCGGAAACTGCCGCTGTGAACTGACGCTTTACGGCGCAAACGGCGGAACGCTTACAACCGTGAAATTCATCCTGAAGGTGTCCCCTGCGTCCCTTGCACCGGACATCGAAAGCAAAGACGAATTTCAATCGCTGGAAAATGCACTTACCGACGTGAAAAAATCAAGCGGCATTGCGCAGGCGGCGTTGGAAGCAGCAACGGAAGCGCTGGAAAAGACGGGAGAAGTGGAGGCAGAAATCGCTTCCCACATTACGGCGGCAGAACAGGCAACCACTGCCGCAAACGCGGCAGCTGCCAATGCCAACGAAAAAGCGTCTGCCGCCAACACGGCGGCAGGAACTGCCAACACCGCCGCACAAAATGCGAACAAGAAGGCGGCAGCGGCAAACACTGCGGCGAATGCGGCAAATACCGCAGCGCAGAACGCAGGCGATAAAGCAACCGCCGCCGATACCGCCGCAGGAACGGCGAACACTGCGGCACAAAATGCAAACAGCAAAGCAAGTGCCGCCAATACCGCTGCAACCAGCGCAACGACCGCCGCAGAACGGGCAAACGCCGCAGCGGAGCAGGCGGAGGAAATCGTCAGGACGGCAGAAGGCATTATTACCCGCTACGGCGTACACTTCGGCGGAGCGGCAAACACGGGCGAAACCGTTTCCCGCTTGTATAATGCTGTGGGACTTGTGGCAGGCGTGGGAACAGATACAGAAGCCCCGCAAAACGACTTTGACAACATCTTCCCATGGAATGCGCGCCGCCGCTGTTGCGGTTATTGGGACGAAAACGGAAACTTTGTTGTAAATGCCTACAAGGGTGAACCGGGCTATGCCGAGGACGGAACAAACGGTGAAGTATGGATAGAACATTCCCTGTTCTATTTCAAACACGAATACGGCGGGACTGATGAAACAATCGTCATTTCTGCGACCAAACTTGCGGGATTTGAGCCTGCGCCGATCTTCCAAAAGAACGGCAACAAAGACGCCCCGTATCAAAAGGCATATACCCCGGCATTTCCGATGGCAACCGTGGACAACAAACCGACTTCCCGCGCGGGTGTGTTCTCCGGTCTGTATTCGTTGAATTCGGCAATGACAGACGCAAGGAAGGCAGGCGCAAACTACACGACCACAACCGCCGCAGAGCAATACACGGAATGCCTGTATATGTGGGTGGAATTTGCTACACGCAATTTGCAAAGCGTAATGGTAGGCGCAACGGGTATGCCGTACACTGACGGCGGCACGGCGACCGTGGCGGAAACGGGCGTAAACCGCATTATTGTTTCAAATGCCGTTGCTGCAAAATATGTTGTCGGTCAGACAATCGGTATTGGCGCTTCGCTTGGTTCGACTGCGATTGCAAATAACCGCATTGTAACGGCAATCGAGACATACGACGACGCGAACAAAGCAATTTCTTTTGACGGCGCGGCGGTCAATATTGCCGTCGGCAATATCATTTTCACACTGGCATGGAAAAACGGTTCTTGTGCGTCCGTCATTGCTTCGAGCGGTTCACCCGTATCAAATACAAGCGGCAAATATAATTGCGTGTACCGTGGGAAAGAAACACCATATGGAAATTCCTTTGAATGGATTTCGGATATTCTTTTGAAACGAGAGGGAGCGGGGACGGAAGAAAGCCCCTACACCTACACACCGCAGTACCTGCCGGACGCAACAAAATACGCAAACGGTACAATCACGGAAGATTATGTGCCGATGAACTTCAAACTGCCGACCGCAGACGGATATGTAAAAAGGCTTGGAATTGACAGTCGTTTCCCGTGGGCGCGCCTGCCCTGCGAAACCGGGGCCGGCTCTACCACGTATTACAGCGACTATTACTATTTTCCGCGCTATGCGACGTGCGCGGCGCGTGTCGGCGGCTACTGGTACACCGGGTCGCCCGCTGGCCCGTGCTACTGGTGCTGCGACACCGCCCCTTCGGGCACGAGTGTGGACTTTCGTGCGCGCCTTTCTTACCACCGGAATTAACGGGGGTTTGGGGGCGGTCAGCCCCCATTGCATAGGGATATAATGTGCCGTGCGCGGCGCGTGTCGGCGGCAACTGGAACAACGGGTCGAACGCTGGCCCGTGCTACTGGAACTGCAACAACGCCCCTTCGGACACGAGTGTGAACTATCGTGCGCGCCATTCTTATAGCAACACAACCAAAACGGGAAAACCTTTGCACATTATATTCCTTGCCGCTTGGCAAAAATTGTTGCTACGGCGGGGTTTAGTAAGCGTTCGTCGCCCAACGACCCCGAAACTATAAGAAAGGAACTGTAAAAATGAAATCTTTTCATATAGACCGTAATATGAAAGACAAGGTTAAAATACGCCTTGCAATCGAAAAAGTATGTAAAAGCAAAAAGAAGCGAAACGGACGACCGACGAAGAAATACCGTCAGGCGCAGAAAATTCTTGCAAATATTGACCGCTACACGGATTTGATTCATACGATTGTCTGCGAAACCGAGGAAAAAGAACGGGCAATCAAAAGCGGGACATACCGTGACGGTGATTTTCCGAATGCTTTTGTTCCACACATTTCCGGTTCATTTACCCGCAAGTGTGAAAACGGGAAGGTTCGCGTCATTACAAGCGTCCCGGTCTTTCCGGATCAGATCATTCACCAGCTTGTCATCAAGTCTGCGGAAAGCGTTTTTATGCGCGGGATGTACCGCTTTTCCTGCGGGTCAATTCCAAAGCGAGGGGTTCACAAGGGAAAGCAATACTTGGAACGCTATATCGGCAGAAACAGGCGCAGCAGTGCAATCAAATATGCGGCGCAGTTAGACATCCGGAAATGCTATCCGCATATACGGCACGATGTTTTGAAGGAAATGTTGCGTCGAAAATTCCGTGGCAGTCTGTTCCTTTGCTTCTGCTTCTCTATTATCGACAGTTGCAGCGAAAAGGACGCACCCGGCGTTGGGCTTCCAATCGGCTTCTATACTTCGCAGTGGTTTTGCAATTTTCTTCTGACACCGCTTGATACATATATCAAGCAGGAATTAAAGGTCAAATGTCATGTGCGGTATGTGGATGACATGACGATGTTTTCCAACAACAAGAAGAAACTTCATCGGATTGTTGATTGTATTATAGAAAAAGCCGCTTCCATGGGGCTTCAAATCAAAGACAACTGGCAAGTGTTCCGGTTCGATCACATTGTGGGATTCCGGGTAAACCCAAAGACGGGAAAGCAAGAAGAAATCCACAAAGGGCGTGCAATCGACACTTTGGGATTCCGGTTCTTCCGGAACAAAACGATATTGAGAAAGAGGAATGCGCTTTCCATTCGTCGCTGTGCGGCACGTCTTGCCAAAGCAAAGAGAATCACGCCACACCGGGCGCGTTCGTTCATGTCAAAAATCGGAGCATTGAAGCACTGCAATTCCCGGAACTTTTGGCGGAAATACGTCAAGCCGCTTGTAAAAATCAAAAAGTTAAAGGAGATCATCAGAAATGAGGACAGAAAGCAACATCAAACCCGAAGTGCTGGCGGTGGAAGAATGCGCACAGGGGCTTGCAGAAATTGTTTTGCGTGAGAATATCACGGAAACACAAAAAGAGGAAGAAACAGTCTATTTGTACGACGAATACAGACTGACCGTTCCGACACGTGAAAATCTTGCAAGCGCTGTAAAACAGAATCTTGCCGCTTGGCTGGCACGGGCAAAGGACAGTGAAAAAAGCCGCCTTGCGGCGGCGATCCGCGAAAAGCGGGACAAACTCTTGAAAGACAGTGACGCAAGAATGTGCCTTGACCGCATGGGCCTTTCTGCACCGAGCGGAACGGGCTTCACGGCGTGGCTGGACTTTCTGAAAACGCTTGCAAAAGAGGTCAGCGGCGAATGGGCGAAATATCGGAAAGCGCTGCGCGATCTTCCTGAACAGCCGGGATTCCCGTACGATGTCACATTTCCAACGCCGCCGGAGGACGAATAAATGATGATTCAAATTTTCCTCCAATGGTTGATACCGTTTGCCTGCGGCGCTTTGGTATCGGTTTGCACCGCCCTTTTCACCATGCGCAGGAAAGAGCGGAAGCGCGAAAAAGCCGTTGAAAACGGTGTGCAGTGCCTGCTACGTGCGGAGATTATACGGCAATATGAAAAATGGGTTGATCGCGGATATTGCCCGATATATGCGGAAGAAGCGTTGCGGATTGGTTATGCCGCATATCATGAATTGGGCGGGAACGATGTTGCGACGGAACTTTACAAAAAGGTCATGGCACTGCCGACCGATGAAAAAACGAAATAATATTCCTGCAGGATATTATGATAAAAAACAAAGAGAGGTACAAACAAAATGGTAAACTATGCAATTATCCCGGTGATTGTCGTTATCTGCTATGTAGTGATTTCGGCAATTAAGACAACCAACATCAAAAGCAAGTGGTTTCCGCTGATCTCATGCGCACTTGGCGCGGTGCTTGCGGTTGCCATGTTTTACATTGTCCCGGATTTTGTCGGCGCTGCAACGCTTACAGCGGCGATCATTTCGGGTGCGGTGTCAGGGCTTGCGGCGACCGGAACCAATCAGATTTTCAAACAGTTGATGAAAGCGGCGGAGAGCGGCGAGGACATCACGAAAATTGAATTGCCCGGCTTTTCCGAATCCGGAGAGGGGCAGAAAGAGCGCACCCCCGTACATAACGGAGAAAACGCTGGCAACGATACCGGGACGGAAACGTAATAAACAAAAAACAGCGGAGGCGTATAGCTTCCGCTGTTTTTATCATGCTTTATTCAGGCATAAAGTGACTTCACACCCGAAGTTCAGCGGCTGACCGTTGTCATCTGTACCGCCGCCGTAAATATCGGTGTGGTAAACGCTTCTGATTCTGTCCCAATTGTTGAGGACGAACGCAAGCTGTTCTTTCGGAACATTCCCCACTTGCTCGCCGTTTGCATATACACCAACGGCGGGTTCGCCGTTATAATCGTATTTTTCAATTGTCCATTCCACAAAATCAAACGGTTCATCGCCCCACTTGATTTTCCGAAGGATTGCCTGCCGTGTCTTGCGTCCGTTGTTGAATGTCACCCCCGCAAGCCGGAATTTGAAATAATCGTTGTTTTGCTTTGCCGCTTCCGCTTTTTTATGAATATCGGCTGACTTTTCAGCGATCACGACGGGCTTTCTTCCGAGGAACAGAAGAATACCGCCGACGGCAATCAATGCGACACTACCGAACGCAAGTGCGGCTTTGTCATTTGTATCAGATAACAGCCCAAAAAGCCCGATTACACCGACTATGCACAGAATCAGACCGATAATAAATTTTTTGCTTTTCTTTTTCATAATACCCCCGAAATTGAAAACAATTCTGTAGTTTATTCGCATTTCTTATCATTAACACAATTATAGACCGAAAGTGTGTTAAAGTCAAGAGTGATTCCGAACTTTAACACAAAATTTCCAAAATCCGATGGAGGAATACATAGAAAAATGAAAATTTACGACTGGAACGGCAAGAAGAATATTTGCGGCGACCGCGTGCATGAAGCACGGCAACGGTTACGGATGACACAATCCGACTTGGCGGCACAGCTACAAGTTGCAGGAATCATCATGGAACGTGACAGCGTGAGCCGAATTGAAATCGGAACGCGCTTTGTTGCCGACTATGAATTGTTGATACTTGCAAAATGTCTGAAAGTTTCCCCTGCGTGGCTCTTGGGGATAGAACCATAAAAGCAAAACCGCCGGACACTTCCGGCGGAATTTTTTTAAAAAATTAAAATTATTTTTGCAAAACCTCTTGACATACTATCAATAGTATGTTATAATATATACAGAAAGGGGGTGAGGAAATGAGAGAAACGAAAGCGCCGATTGGCGAAATAGAAAAAGCCTTGCAGGAAGTGGCAAAAGTGGTTGAATGCAATGATTCCGTCGAAAGTATCAAAATTACATTAACCATTAAGAAACCAAAACCAAACAAGGCAACCACCGAAAGCAAGTAACGCTTTCAATGGCAGGGACGGGGCGAAAGCCCCTCCCGTAAGACCATTATATCACATTTGCTTGCAGAAGTCAAGCGGGCAGTCGAAAATAGCCGAGCGGACGGCATATTTCCGCAGAATGGAGGGAAAAATGATTGTTGAAAAGAGCGGCAAACAGTATGAAGTAGCAGAACGAAAAAGGCATTGGTCGGTTGTTTTGAAATCCGGTTCGCTGACAGTAGATTTTCAGGTGTCAAAAGACATTTGCGCCACGATCGAAGAATTAAAGGAATACATTCAAAAAGAAGATATGTTTTAAGGATTACAAAATGGAAACGGAGAAAAGGAAAACGAGGACTTCTGCGGCGGTAAAAGCGCGGTATAACAAAAAAACATACGGGGCCATTACTGCTTATGTACCGAAAGAACTTGCCGCAGCATTCAAAGAAAAGTGCGCCGCCGAAGGAGTGCCGCAGGCGCAAATCATAAAAAAAGCGATCGAAGATTTTTTGAACAGCTAAATTCAAGCCCGTTTCTTTGTAGGAAGCGGGCTTTTCTTTTGCGGAGGGAATCATGCGCAGATTCAAACAATTGACAAAAACCGACCGATTGAGAATAGAAGCCTTTTTGCGGTGCGGTCTGACGGCAAAAGAAATTGCCGTCAAAATCGGTGTACATATCAGCACGATTTACAGAGAAGTAAAGCGCGGACAATATGAACATCTGAATTCGGACTGGACGCGGGAATGGAGATACAGCCCGGATATTGCGGAGGAAAAATATCAACAGAATCTGCGTGCGAAAGGGCCGGCACTGAAAATCGGCAATGACCGCAAGTTGGCGGAGCATATCGAAAAGAAGATCATTCATGATAAATATTCCCCTGCCGCTGTCCTCGGAGAAATCAGGCGGGACAACATAGAATTCACGGTTACAATCAGTATTCCCACTTTATATAGTTACATAGACAAAGGGATTTTTCTGCATCTGACAAATAAAAATTTGCCGGACAAATGCCGGAAAAAGAGAAAGTACAGAAAAACAAAAGTTAAACGCCCGCCGCGCGGCGAAAGTATCGAGAACCGCCCTCCCGAAGTAGATACACGGGAAACCTTTGGATTTTGGGAAATGGACACCGTAAAAGGCAAAAAGAAAAAGAGTAAAAACAATATGCTTGTGCTGACGGAGCGGAAAACACGGCAAGAAATACAAATTAAAATACCGGACGGCACTATGGCAAGCGTCGTCCGGGCATTGGATATGCTGGAACGGAAATACGGCGACTTGTTCCCGCTGATTTTCAAGTCAATAACGGTTGATAACGGGTCGGAATTCTATGACGAAGCGGGCATGACACGATCCTGCTTACGAGAGGGAGCGCGGACAAAGTTTTATTTTTGCCATCCGTATTCCTCCTATGAGAGAGGAAGTAACGAAAAGCAAAACCGCATGATCCGCCGTTTTATACCGAAAGGAACAGACTTTGACGACATGACCGACGACAAAGTGGAGGAAATTACTGCATGGCTAAACAATTACCCGCGCGGAATTTTTAACTATTACACATCACAATATTTCTTTGACAAAGAAATTCAAGCGATTTTAACCAGTTCACAAAATATTAACAAATAAAATTCGCATTTATCTCTTGACAAGAGCGAAATTTTTCTTTTTTCGGGCAGTCGGGTGATTTTGTATCACTTTTTACGGATTGGGCGGGATAAAACAGGGGGTAAAATCGAGTGCGTCTGCAGACGTCAGACAGTAAGCAATGCCGTCCTCAGTGATTTTGCGTGCGCCCGAGACGCCGTGTATATGCCCGAAATAGCATCGGCGGATGCCCTCCCGCCGGAGCGGCTCGGTGAGGGCAGGGCAGACCACACCGTTCCAGACGGGCGGATAATGAAAGAACGCGATGACCTCACATTCCGGCGTCTCTTCCCGGAGCTGCCGTGCCGCCGCGAGGCTCATCTCCAGTCGAAGCGCTTCGCGGGCGAGGATTTTCTGCCCTTCGGGGTCGGCTTTTTCCGCGTTGTCCGCCCAGAGCCAGCCACGTGTCCCGGCGATGATTTTTCCCTCGACGCGACAGGCGTCGTGATACAGGAAAGACAGCGTCGAAAAACCGTTCTGCTTGCAAAAGTTTTCCAGCTTTTTCATGGACGACCACCAAAAATCATGGTTGCCTTTCATGAGAATTTTTTCCCCCGGGAGGCGGTCGATGAAAGCCAGATCGTCGCGCGCTTCCGGGAGCGTCAGCGCCCATGAAATGTCGCCCGGTACAATGACGGTATCCTCCGGCGCGACGAGGTGCGTCCAGTTGCGGTACAGCCGTTCGGTATAATTCGCCCAGCGGTCGCCGAACACCTCCATGGATTTATCGGTTTTGGCGGCGCAGGAGAGGTGTAGGTCAGCGATTACATAAAGAGCCATATCGTCTCCGTTTTTCAGGTGTAAAAGGGGCGCGCACCGCGCATACTGATAAGGGCAAAGCCCGAAATCTAATATTGCGGAGGCATCCCATGAAGGAAGAAAACAAGTGCGGTTGCAAACACATCAAAGGCATCGTTTGCAGTGTGGAGAAATGCGTTTATCACGACAAGGCGAATGAATGCACGGCATCGGAGATTGCCGTCGGACCGACGTCCGCGTGCTGCTCGTCCGAGACGCTGTGCGTGACGTTCCGTCCCAAGACCGAGGGTTAATCGGCGCTTGAAGCGAAGCGCAGAACCTCTGCCGGCATTTCGTCGGCGTCTATCACACCGGTGAAACGTATCGTGCGCTCGGCGATATGCCCGAGTGGCGCGGGAATGGCGACACCGGTCTTTTCCGCGAGCATGGTCAGCGCGGCAAGCCCGTCGGAGGGCGTTTCGTCGAAGAGGGAACGGCACACGTCATAGGCAAACTTATACGGGGAGGCCGTGGAGGCAACGAGAAGCTTTTTCTTTGCGCCATGGTCTCTTTGGTATTGCCGCGCGGCACCGAGCGCTACGGCGGTGTGGGGGTCGGCGAGATAATGCCTGTCCTCCCATGTCTCGCGCAGGGTCTTTCGCGTTCCGTCCTCATCGGTGTAGTAGCCGACGAACGTCTTCTGCACAACGGCGAGTTCCGCCGGGGTGAGTTCGTACCGTCCTGTGTCGGCAAGCGAGCGCATACAGGACGCCGTTCTTTCATACCCGAAGAGCAGGTAGAGCAGGCGTTCGAGATTGGAGGAGATCAGAATGTCCATGGACGGCGACATCGTGGTATGGAAGGCACGATTGCGGTCGTAGACCCCGGTCGTGAGGAACTCCGTCAGGACGTTGTTAGTGTTGGAGGCGCAGACGAGGCGGTCGATTGGCAGACCCATGCGCTTCGCCAGATATGCCGCGAAAATGTTCCCGAAATTGCCGGTCGGGACACAGACATCGATTAGTTCACCGAGTTGGATTGCGCCGTTTCTGACCATATCGCAGTAGGCGGATACATAATACACAATCTGCGGGGCAAGTCTGCCCCAGTTGATTGAGTTCGCGCTCGAGAGGAAAACGCCGTGTTCGTTCAGCGTCGCTTTGACGGTCTCGTCGGCAAAAATGCGTTTTACACCGCTCTGGGCATCGTCGAAGTTGCCGCGGATTGCCGCGACGGAAACATTTTTGCCCTCTTGTGTCATCATTTGCAGTTTCTGCACCGCAGACACGCCGTCGACCGGGTAAAACACCTGAATCTTGGTGCCGGGAATGTCGCGGTAGCCCTCGAGTGCCGCTTTGCCCGTGTCGCCGGAGGTCGCGACGAGGATTAGCGCCGTGCGCTTTTCCCCCGTCTTGACGAGGGCACGGGAGAGCAGGCGCGGCATGAGTTGGAGTGCCATGTCCTTGAAAGCGGCGGTCGGACCGTGCCAGAGCTCGAGCACATATGTCTCGTCGTCGAGACGGCGGACAGGCGTCGCCCCGCCGGGGAACCTTGCTTCGGCATATGCGCCGGAGCAGTCTTCACGCAGTTCTTCGGTGGAGTAGTCCGTGAGGTATTTCCCGAGTATGTATGCCGCCCGCGCCGCGTAACTCTTCGTGAGGAGCACTTCGATTTCGGCGAGTGTGAGCACGGGGAGTTCCATCGGCATATACAGCCCGCCGTCGGGGGAAAGCCCTTCTTTGATTGCCTCAGCGGCGGAGACGGTGCGCGTCGAGGGGGTTCTGGTGTCTGTGTAAACCATAGCGGTATCCTTTACTTGTTTTGAGACTGTAACAGGTACGTACCGAGTCGTTTGTGTGCGTTCCCGTAAAAGAAGCGTTGCGTGAAGTCTTCGCCGTATCTTGCCGTCATGACAGGAAGCAGAACTTTTGTCAAGTCGCCGGCGTCATGCAGGGAAGCGGCGAGGGTGTCCGTACCGTCGAAATCGCCGCCGACGGCGAGTGCATCCCCGATTCCGAGCGCGACCCCGTGGTCAATATGGGCAAAAAGCGCGGAGACGTCCGGCGCCCCGCCGGTGTGGGCAGGGACGAGAGACAGTCCGATGACCCCGCCGCTCCGGGCGATTGTCAGGGCTTCCGCGTCCGTAAGATTTCGTGAATGCGGCGTGACGGCGAAAAAATTGGAATGTGTGGCGAGGAGGGGCAACTTTCGTGTGCGGGCAATCGTTGCCATATCGTCAAAACTCCGCCGCGAGGCGTGAGAGACGTCGAGGAGCATTCCGAGTGTCATAGCGTCAGCACAGAGTTTCCGTCCGTCAGGCGTCAGCCCTGCCTCGGTATCGTGCGCCCCGCCGAATCGGTTGCGACCGCTCCAGAAAGGTGTCAGAATCCGTATTCCGCGGCGCCGTAGTCTCGCCAGTCGCCCCCGCGTCTGTACAGAGAGGATTCGCGCGTCCTCAACGGAAAAGATGACATGACAGGGCGTATTTTTCAGTTTTTCCGTCGCGTCCTCATACATGGAAAGGCAGGATTGCCATGCGGCTTCGTCACTCTCCCGTTTGTACGCCCAGAAGGCAAAACACAAGACGGTTCGGTTATAGGGACGCAGAGTGTCCGCACTGACGTGCAACGCGGGATCGGAAAACGATCGTTCCTCGCGGTACATACGGTAAGGGGTATCGGCGTGCAGAATCCATAAGTTCATATCGTTACCTCCGGCATGACAGGATATGTGTCAGGTGCGGAAGGCGTCCGAGTGATGCCGCACGGCGAGCACGGTCGGCTCTTCGTCGACAGGGTCAATATACACTTCGACAATATCGAACAGGGCGACTTTTCGTGTCGGGTGTGCCGCCGTATAGCGCCGCGCGGCATTTAGGATGTGCCGCCGTTTTTCTGCGGTGACGGCGGTCATCGGGGTGCCGTATCGGCTTTCCGTGCCCGGGACTTGCCGTCTTGTCTTGACTTCGACGAATCGTCGGGTGGTTCTGTCCTCGGCGACAATATCCAGTTCCTCACGCCCCTCGTATTGTACATTCCGGGCACGGATACGGAAACCGTTTTGCTTCAAATAAGCGGCGGCTTGCCGTTCTCCGTAGTCCCCGGTGCGTCGGGGAGGGGATTTTGCCCCTGTTCGCTTGCGAAACAGGCGGAACATCAGTTTTCGAGGAATTTCAGGAAGGTTTTGCGGTGAATCGGGCAGGGACCGTAAGCACGCAGGGCGGCAATATGTTCTGCCGTGCCGTAACCCTTATGTTTTGCGAAGCCGTATATCGGATACTGCCGATCGTCTTCGAGACACAGACGGTCTCTCGTGACTTTTGCGAGGATGCTCGCCGCGGCGACGGACATGGAGAGGGAATCCCCTTTGATGATTGCCCTTGCGGGAATCGGGTAATCGCGGATACAGTTTCCGTCGACCAGCGCGTAGTCCGCCGGTTCTTTCAGTGCGGCAATGGCGCGCCGCATGGCGAGCATCGTCGCGTTCAGAATATTGATGCTGTCGATCTCCTCGGGCGTGGCGAATCCGATGGCAAAATCGGTCGCGCGATCGATGACGAGATCATAGAGCAGGTCGCGCTTTTTCGGGGTCAGTTTTTTGGAGTCGTTGAGCCCAGGAATTTCGGTGCCCGGCTCCAGCACGCACGCCGCGGCGACGACGGGCCCCGAGAGAGGGCCGCGCCCGGCTTCGTCGATGCCGCAGACATGCCGATAGCCGGTGTCACGGGCAGCGAGTTCAAAAGAATAGTCAGGCATGTCAGACGGCTCCTTTCGGTTTTTCGAGAGAAATCCTGCCTATCTTGCCGGAACGGAATTCGTCGAGCAGAGTTTCCGCCGTGCGGCGAAAATTGACGGCGCCGCCCGCCATAAGGAAGCCGCGCTTTTTGCCGATTAGTTCGGTCAGGTCGTAAGCGTCGAGATCTTCGTATTCGCCGGGGGCGAGACGGTAGCGTGCCGCGAGCAGGTCGGGCGCGACTTCGGCGAGCCGCAGGGCGAGAATCATCGCGACTTCTTCCACGTCGAGAATCTGGTCGCGGATAGCACCCGTCGCGGCGAGATTTTCCCCGACGCGCTTTTCATCGAACTTCGGCCAAAGAACCCCCGGCATATCGAGCAGGGAAAGACCGATATCGGTCGAGACCCATTGTTTCGTGAGTGTGACGCCCGGGCGGTTTTCCACCTTGGCGTGTTTACCGCCGGCGAGACGGTTGATGAGCGAGGACTTTCCGACGTTCGGGATGCCGACAATCATGGCTTTGAGCCGTCGACCCTCCATGCCGCGGTCGCGGTAGCGGGCAATTTTGTCGGCGAGCACCTCGCGCACGGTGTTCTTGAGGTCGGTGACGCCCTCTCCCGTGAGGCAGTCGAGCGTGACACACGGGTTGACGTTCGCCCGGTACCGGCGGCACCAGTCGGCGGTCACGTTCGGGTCGGCGAGTGCCGCTTTGTTGAGAATGGTCACGATTGGCTTGTCACCGATGATTTTCTTGATTTCCGGGTTTTTGGAACTGTAGGGGATTCGCGCGTCGAGAAGTTCGAGTACAATATCCACATCGGGCAGAGACTCTTTCATGAGACGGCGCGTTTTTGCCATGTGCCCCGGGAACCACTGTATCTGCTTAATATCCGGCATCAGTCGAGCCCTCCGAATTTGTCAAGCGGCAGAATACGCAGCACCGCCCGCCCGAGGATACAGTCCTCGCTGATAGCGCCGAACACACGGCTGTCGTGGGAATTGAAGCGGTTATCCCCCATGACGAAGCACTTACCGTCGCCGACCGAATAGAGGTAGTAAAGTCCCTCCTCGTCCGAATAGAGCGGCATGTCCGATACGGCATAACGTCCGTACAGGCGGTTGTTGTAGTCGAGGTAATCCGTTCCGGCGGCGACGATTTCACCGTCGACGGAGACACCGTATTGGTCAATACGGACGGTTTGCCCCTCGACGGCGATGACGCGCTTGATGAGCGGCTCGTCCAGCCCGGTCTCCACCGCGCTTTCAAAGACGACAATATCGCCGACTTTCGGCGTGTAAAACAGGTCGGAGATAATGAGGTGTTCGCTGTTTTTGAGGGTTGGCTCCATAGAACTGCCGTCTACCACCGTATGGCGGAAAAGAAACAGTGCGGCGAAGAGGAGAACGCACACGGTGATGACGATGAGTTCGACATATTCAAAGAGGGTTCCGGTGACAAGACGGCGACGGTCGGGTGTCACCTGTTTCGGCGGCTCCGGCGGCGTCTCTTCGGGGAAGAAGGTATCACCGTTTGAGAGATCGGACATAAAAGTCTCCTTTTGTTTGACATAAAACGGCGTTTCCGGGACGAAAACATATCTTATATATAATAACACACGCACATGAAAAATACAACTGCGTATCTTTCCGAAAAAACGAAAAACTTTTTTGCGTTACCTATTGATTTTTGTCAAAAATGTCGTTATAATGAAATGCGTCGTGTCAAAACGGCGAGTAGGACAGTCCTCTGCAACTCGGTATGAATGTCCGATATTTTTAAGGAGGGTCTCACAATGGATAAGATTGAGGCTTTTGTGAACGAGCAACTCAAGGAAAATGTTCCTGAGTTCAATGTTGGTGATACCGTTCGGGTACACAACAGAATCAAGGAAGGTGCCAAGACCAGAATTCAGATGTATGAAGGCACGGTCATCGCGAAGCGCGGCGGCGGGATTTCCGCCACCTTTACCGTAAGACGTGTTTCTTACGGGTGCGGCGTTGAGAAAACCTTTCCGCTCCACTCTCCCAATGTAGAGAAAGTTGAAGTTGTCCGCCGCGGTTCCGTCCGTCGCGCGAAACTCTTCTATCTGCGTGACAGAGTTGGTAAGGCCGCGAAGGTAAAAGAGAAGATTTGATTTCCTCGTCGGCAAATAGAAAACGACCGCTGCTCTGTCGGCGGTCGTTTTCTGTATCTTCTGTGAAGCGCCGGGGGACTGTCGTCTGCGGCGTTCATCCGCGCAGTCATAACGCCAACCGTGCGGTTACGCCATGCGCTCCGGCAGTTTCACGCCGCCGAGCAGGTGGAAGTGCAGGTGGCGGACAGACTGACAGCCGTCTTCACCCACGTTGGTGATGACGCGGTAGCCGTTTGCGAGCCCGAGTGTTTTCGCGACTTCGGGGATTGCCTCCGCGACGTGACGCACGATATTGCTGTTTGCGGGAGTCACTTCGTCAATGGAAGCGATGTGTTCTTTCGGCACGATGAGGACGTGGACGGGGGCTTGCGGCTGAATATCCCGAAAAGCGTAAACATAGTCGTTCTCGTACACTTTGGCGGACGGGATTTCCCCCGCGATGATTTTACAAAACAGGCAATCCATCAATTTTGCACCTCGCTTTTGAATGTGTTTTTAGTCTAGCACACACCGACCGCGGTTTGCAAGGGGGGAAGACTGATGAAATCATATATTTTACCGTCCCCAGAGGGGGTCACGGACGTTTGGGAGCGCCTGCGGGAGGAGATGCGCCCCTTGGTTGTTTGGGGCATGGGGAACGGCGCCGATAAACTGCTGAACGTTTTTGCCGAGAGAGGGCTGACCGTTGCCGACTTTGTCGCTTCGGACGGTTTCGTGCGCGGGCAGTCTTTTCACGATAAACGCGTGCTTTCGTTTTCCGAGGTGAGGGAAAAGTATGCGTCACCGGCGCTCGTCATGGCGTTCGGGACGCGGCGCCCCGAGGTACTGGAATCCGTCCTTTGCCGTATGGGAGAATATCCGCTGTATCTGCCCGACCTGCCGGTTGCGGGGGAGACGCTGTTCGATACCGCCTATTATCGCGCCCATTATGAAGAGTTCCTTGCGGTTAGTGCTCGGTTCGCCGACGAAACGTCGCGGAATCTCTTCGCCGCCATGTTCACCTATAAACTCACGGGCGATCCCGCGATTCTATTCGACGCATGGACGCCCGCGGAAGAGACGACGCAGCTGCTCGGGCTCTCTGCGGTCAAAACCTACATCGACGTGGGTGCCTATACCGGCGACACGCTTACTGAGCTGCTCGAACTGGGGGCGCCGCTGACGCATGCTGTCTGTGTGGAGCCCGATTGTCGGAATTTCCGGAAACTGATGGCAAGGGCGGAGGCACTCGCGCCGCTCTCCGTCACCTGCATACATGCCGCGTCATGGGACGTGGCAGGGACGGGGTGCTTTTTCGGGAGTGGGAACCGTAATGCCTCTCTCTGCGGAGCATCGTTTGAGAACCGCCCGGCGGACACCGCCCTGGTTCCCGTTGATACACTTGCCCGAGGACTGAACCCGGATTATATTAAATTCGATACCGAGGGGGCAGAGCGGCAAGGGCTAATCGGTGCCGCCGCGACAATCGACCGCGCGAGACCGAAGCTGCGGGTCGCGGCGTATCATCGCACGGAGGATCTGATTGCATTGCCGAAATTGCTCTTATCGTTATGCCCCGATTATGACATTTACCTGCGGCGTAAGCGTTGCCTCCCCGCGTGGGAGGCGGACCTCATCGCGCTGCCCGAGAAAGGAGTCGCGACACATGAAAACAGCTGACAGACAAGCGCCGGAATTGCTTTCTCCGGCAGGGAATTTTGAAAAAATGGAGGCGGCGATTCGTTACGGCGCGGATGCGGTCTACCTCGCGGGGCACACTTTCGGTATGCGCTCCGCCGCGGACAATTTCAACGATGAAGAACTCGCTGCGGCAATCGCTTACGCACACGAACGCGGCGTGCGGGTCTATGTAACGGTAAACACGGCTCCGCGCGATGCGGAGTACCCGGCACTCGCCGCTTATCTGCGGCGCCTCGGAGAGCTCGCCCCCGATGCGTTGATTGTTGCCGACCTCGGTGTGTTCTCCCTTTGTCGGGAACTGATACCCGAAATGGAACTGCATATTTCAACCCAAGCGAACAGCGTTTCCGCCGCAGACGTGCGGGCGTGGGGACGGCTTGGGGCGAAGCGCGTGGTACTCTCGCGGGAACTGACGCTGGAGGAGATTCGTGCCATTCGCGCGGCGGTTCCCCCGGGGACGGAACTCGAATGCTTTATCCACGGTTCCATGTGTATTTCGTACAGTGGCAGATGCCTTTTGTCCAACTATCTCTGCGGTCGTGACGCGAATCACGGCGCCTGCGCCCAGCCCTGCCGCTGGGAATACAAGATTCGCCCGACGTCTTATGAACTGATTGAACGGGAACGCCCCGAGATGCCGATTCCGATTGAGGAGACGGCGGGGGAGACCTTCATCATGTCGAGCCGCGACCTTTCGATGATTGCCCATGTGCCGGAACTCATCGACGCCGGTATCGCGTCCTTTAAGATTGAGGGGCGTATGAAGAGCGCCTACTATACCGCCGTCGTCACCAATGCCTACCGTATGGCAATCGACGCTGCGCTCCGCGGGGAGACACAGCCGAATTCTCTCTGGCTCCGGGAGCTTGAGAGCGTTTCGCACCGAGAATACGATACCGGCTATTTTTACACTGACTCCCGAAAAGAGGCACTCACCTGTCGGGAAAGCGGCTATATTCGTGAAAAGGCTTATCTTGCGACGGTACTGTCCTATGACCCCGTGACCGGGGAAGCCAAGTGCGTGCAGAGAAATAAGGTCTCCGTCGGCGACCCGATGGAACTTCTGACACCGGGCAGAGGCGGGCAGCCTCTTTCCTGCACGGCACTCTTTGATGAGGAGCATCAGCCGATACCCTCCACGCCGCATCCGGCGATGATTTTCTACCTGCCCGTGCCGTTCCCGGTACAGTCGGGCGACATTCTCCGCGGCGGGGAAGTTGTTCCGAAATCGTAAGAGCGGAGCAAACAAATCCCCGCCTTTGCGAATCCCGCGCTGTGCGACGGTTTCTCGCCGCACGAATAGAAAGAACAGTCCTTTGCTGAGGGCTGTTTTTCTTGTGTTACGGCTGTTCGAGGACGGAATCCCAGCGGATGGGGGTCATTCCGTTTTCAATGAGGAAATGATTGCATTTGGAGAAATGCTTACAACCGAAAAAGCCGTTGTAGGCGGAGAGTGGCGAGGGGTGTACTGTTTCCAGAATGAGATGGCGCGGATTCGTAATCAGGCTCTTTTTTGACCGCGCGTTACCGCCCCAAAGGAGAAAGACAATGGGGTGATCCGCATTGTTCAGTGAACGAATGACGGCGTCGGTGAACGTCTCCCAGCCGTGCCCCTTGTGGCTTTGCGGGGCGCCCGCACGCACGGTAAGGGTCGTGTTGAGGAGAAGTACGCCTTGGTCTGCCCAGCTTTGGAGGTAGCCGCCCTTCGGCGTCGGCATACCGATGTCGTCGGCGAGTTCTCGGTAGATATTGCAGAGAGACGGCGGCGGTTCGATTCCGGGCTGGACGGAAAAGCAGAGTCCGTGCGCCTGTCCGGGGCCGTGGTAGGGGTCCTGCCCGAGAATCACCGCTTTCACCTTGCTGTAAGGCGTGCTTTTCAGGGCGTTGAAGATATGGTACATATCGGGATAGATGCGCCGTGTTCCGTATTCTTCTTTGAGAAACTCGCGCAGGGCGAGGTAATAGTCCTTATGGAACTCGTCTCCGATGACGTCGTCCCAGTCATTTCCGATTTTCGGCATAAAAATCCCCTCTCCGGCTTTTTTCTCATTGTAGCACAGAGAGGGGGAAAATACAAGTCAGCAGAAAACGCTTTCGATGATGCGCTCACAGCATGACGGGGAATAGCGCCAGGTATCGATATGGGTATGTTCTCGGGTATCGGTAAAGTAACGCATCGGCGTTACCGTACCGCCTGCGGCGGAATCAATAATAATCAGTTTGATTTTCATTTTTTCCGGCAGAATGCTTTTGATGTAAACGGCGGCGATTTGATTAACTTCGACCCCCTCTTTCAGTTCCGCGAGACCGGCGAGGTTGGGTGTCAGTTCCACGAAGATGCCGTATGGCTCAATCGAGCGGACGATGCCGGCGACGGTCTGCCCCGGGGTGAAGAGCGCCGCGTTCTCTTCCCAGTTGCCGAGCAACTCACGGTGGGAGACGTAAATGCGCCCCTCGTCGTCGATGCTCTTAACGACGGTGAAGATGCGGTCGCCGGGCGAGAAACGGACGCGCGGGTGCGAAATGCGGGAGACGGAGATGCTGTCGATAGACAGGAGGGAAACAAGACCGCATCCGATGTCGACGAAAGCGCCGAAGTTTTCGAGATGCGTGACGGCGGCGGGAATGATGTCGCCCGGGACCAGCCCCGATACGTAATGCTCCATGCAGTCTTTCTGCGCTTCTCGTCGGGAGAGGACGGCAGACACCCCGTCGGCATTGCGCTCGAATCCGATGACCTTGAAGCAGACGGGCTTCCCGACGCGTGTCAGAACGGCGATGTCTTTGACGCTCTCGCCCGGGCGGCAGTACACGACTTCTTCGCGCGGCATTTTTCCGGGCATTCCGCCGAGGTCGAAATGCAGGCAGAAGTCGCTGTCGCAGAGCAGTGCGACGGATTCAAGAATCTTTCCGCGTTCCATGGCTTTTTCAAGCCCGGTACGCCCTTGGAGGTATTCCTGGTTTCCGCTCCCTGTGAGCAGAGAGCCTTCCGGTTGATAGGGATACATAGCATACACCTCTTTTTTGTAGTCTTTTGTTTGTGATACATTACCAAGATATGAGAGAGCATGTCCTGCAAGAACCCATTCGACAAAACTAGAAAAAACAACAGAAAAAGCACCCGGTTTTGACCGGGTGCTTCGTGTGTATTCTGCTTACAGGTCTGCGACTGTGAGGGAGGCTTCTGCATTGATTTCGCCGTCCTCGCGGAGTGTACAGAAGCCGTAAGATCCGTCGGAGAGCACGGTGCGAAAGACTGTGAGCGTCTCACCGAGTGGCGCATCCTTCTGAAAGCGAATGGAGAAGCGGGAGATCCACTTGCCCGCCATGTCGAGGAATCCGGCGAACAAATCGGGGTAAAAGGTGTTGTTCAGGTGGCGGTTCTGATCTGTCTGCCCGTAGGTGACGGTGTAGGTGCCCACCCGCTCCATGAGGTCTGTGTGCGGGAGGGGGAATCGTTTCATACGGTATGCGGGCAGTGGCATCGGCTCGAACCTGGCGGGGTAGTCCTCATAGCGTTGCAGCGCCTTGGTCTCGATGTCGATTAGTCCGAACTGACCGAGTCCCACGGCGACCGTTCCGTCCTTATCATGCAGAGCGTAATAGCGGGGAAAGAGAAAGCCGCGCCCCACGCAACCGCAACTCTCGCTATCCAGTTCTTCATATGTGCGGACGGGGCGGTTTAGGGTGACATCAATGGCAGTCAGGACAAAGGCTTTCCCCATGGCACGCATTTCTTCATTGGAAGGTCCCTCACCGTGCAGTTGTCCGTTTGCGGCAATCTGCAGATAACGCAGAATGGCAGAGGGGCGGCAGATACCATTATAATCTTCGTCGTGAATATCAGCGACGATGTGACTGATCCAACTCATATAATCCTCCGATTGACCGGGAAATGAACGATATGAGTATAGTCGTTTGTGTCCGCAAAGTCAAGTCGCACAACGTCAAATGTTCGGTTTGACAGCGTTCGGGGGTGTGGGAGGCGGAGGCGGTGCCACGGTGTGCGGCGTCAGACCGAAGCTGACGGAAATGGCGCTGTCCACCCGTTGCATCAGCGCATCGGGCAGATGTCCCATCTTCTCGCGCAGACGCTGTTTGTCAAGGGTGCGTATCTGTTCCAGCAGAATGACGGAATCCCTCGTCAATCCTACGTCGGCGGCAAAAATGTCGATGTGGGTAGGTAGTTTTGCCTTACCGAGTTTGCTTGTAATAGCGGCGGCAATCACGGTCGGGCTGTATCGGTTTCCGACGTCGTTCTGTACAATCAGAACAGGGCGCAATCCGCCCTGTTCACTGCCGACGACGGGAGAAAGATCCGCATAGTATATATCACCGCGTTTTATGTTCATCATAGCGTTTTGCGCGTAACGTATTCCTTTCTGTGATTCCGGTATCCCGTGCATTCAGTCTGTCCTTTGCGGGGGACTTTTAATCACGATTTGAGAAATCTTCTTAGTATTAGATTATTTTTCCTCTGTCCGAAGTGTGAAAAAAGACCGTCCCTCGGAGGAATCCCGCCGGTGGACGGTCTTGCGGTTTATTCTGCTCCCGTGACCGCCTCTTCGCGAGGACGGAAGAGCAGAGAAATGCACCAGATCCCCGCGAGTGCGACGACCGTGTAGATGATCCGCGCCACGACCGAGCCCTGCCCGCCGCAGATCCATGCGACGATGTCAAAAGAGAAAAGACCGATGCTGCCCCAGTTCAGAGCGCCGATGATGGTCAGGATCAATGCGATTCTGTCAAGAACCATGATACTATCCCCCTAAAAAGAAATACGAAACGATGTTCGTCGGGGATAGTATGCTTGCGCTTGGGCAGCGTTATACATAACGTTTCATTCATCTTCTTAATCTGTGATTTCTCCCCGAAGAGCCTCCAGTGCCTTTTTTTCAATACGGGAGACATAGGAGCGGGAGATACCGAGGTGTTTTGCTACTTCACGTTGCGTTTTCGGTGCGGTGCCCGATAGACCGTATCGCAGACAAATGATTTCCCGTTCGCGATCGTCCAGTACGTGAAATAGCAGACGCCGGATTTTTTCATTTGTCATTTTTCGGTCCAATTCTTCGGGAATGTCGCACTCATCGGAGATAATGTCGATGTAGGTCAGGGGATTTCCGTCGCGATCGACGTCGATCGTTTCCGAGAGGGAAACCTCAAGGTTCTGCTTCTTTTGCGAACGAAAATACATTAGAATTTCGTTCTGAATACATTTTGCCCCATACGTTGCAAATCTTGCACCGTTGCCGGAGCGAAAAGAGTCGATCGCTTTGATAAGGCCAATGGAACCGATTGAAATGAGTTCGTCAGGGTTTGGTGCGTTTGTGTAATACTTTCGCACAATGTGTGCCACGAGGCGTAAATTGTGTTCAATCAGCGTTGCGCGTGCATCGGCATCGTGCGTTGCCTCAACTTTGCGAAACAGTTCATTTTCTTCCTCGCGCCCGAGCGGGGGCGGAAAGTTTTGCCCGGTCGATATGCCGAGAATGACAGACGCGAAAAAGTGAATGATACGCTCGAGAAATGCAAGCATGACAACCTCCCTAAAAAAGAATCCGCATACGACACAACGTATGCGGATATGTGCTTGTATTAATACGGGCGTAAACGAACTTCTTCCTCGGTCAGGAGTCGGTAACCGCCGCTATCCGAGAGAATGATGTGATAGCCAAGCGTGTTTTGTGCTTTCAGATTGATTCGGTATACATGACTGGCAATATTGCCGATTGTCGGTGAAGTGCCCGGCTTGGTACAATAACGTTGCAACTCTTTTGCCGAAACGGGATGGTATGCCGCGACAATCAGATGGCGGAAGATATTGCGCTCAATCGGCGTCATGTGGACGGCGATGCTGTTAAAGGTAGGAGCATCATCAAGCAAGTGGTCACGTGCTGTACCGAGTTGGAACAGTGCGACATCACGGCGGTGATGTTTGGACAGCGTGAGCAGTAACTCATCAATGAGTTTACCACTCGGCAAACTGCTGTCAATCAAAATGTCGGCATTCCACAGTGAGGTGGAGTCGTCTTTGAGCGGTTGTTTAAAAGCAATTACGGGGATGTTCGGATTTCGTTTGCGGAACGTATAAACGAAACCATCAGGCAGACGACTGTCATACGGATTTTCCAAAATCAAACCGTAAACCGTTTCATCAAACTTGACGGTCAACAGTTCGGAATAAGGGAGCGTAATGGTCATGATACCGGCGGCATACAACATTCGGCGCGTGCGAAGAAGCACTTCTTCATCGGAATCGGATAGAATTAGCATAATGACCTCCAACACATTCACTGAAACTTAACAATTTGTCCATTATTTTAGCACGTTCGAATCAATTTTGCAACTATATTTTCTATAATACTTTGCTTGACATGACTAAATCAGCAGATTATAATAAAGCGAAAAAATCAAAAGCGGAAGGATTGTGAATATGGCACATATCTTCGTGACCGGAGGTTCCCGCGGTATCGGCTCTGCCATGGTCGAGAGGTTCGCAGAACGTGGCGACCGGGTCTCGTTTACTTATCTGAAAAACAATACTGCCGCTGACGCGTTGGCTGAACGAACGGGGGCACAGGCGTTCCGTGCCGACAGTCGTGATTCGGAGGCAATCCGTGAGGCTGTAGGCTTGGCGCGCGCCAAGAGCGGTCCGGTGGATGTCCTGGTGAATAATGCGGGTATTTCGTCTTTCCGCCTGTTTGATGAGATAACGACAGAAGAATGGCGCGAGATGTTCAGCGTTCATGTTGAGGGAGCATTTCATTTTATCCAGAGCGTTTTGCCGGACATGATTCACCGCAAAGCGGGGAAAATCATTAATATTTCTTCCATTTGGGGGATTACCGGCGCCTCTTGTGAAGTGCACTATTCAGCGGCAAAAGCGGCGCTCATCGGAATGACGCGCGCTCTCGCAAAAGAGCTCGGACCGTCCGGTATTACGGTGAATTGCGTTGCGCCCGGCGTCGTTGATACGGAAATGAACCGTGCGTTGTCACAGGAGGACTATCGGGCGCTTTGCGATGAGACACCACTCGGGCGCATTGCCACGCCGGGGGAAATCGCGGAGTCTGTCCTTTTCCTCGCGTCCTCTGCGGCAGATTTTATTACCGGTCAGGTGCTCAGTCCGAACGGCGGTATCTGCATTTGACGGCGCAAGCGTTTACCCTATCAGAGATATGTTCTGAAAGACAAAAAACGGAGAGAGAAAGATGTATATTCCAAAACCGATCGATACGAGTTATATCGAGTTGCCGGAAGATTTGCTTGCACTGACGGAAAAAATCGCGGAAAATGTCCACGAAGTATGGTCGCAGAGTCGAATTGCGGAGGGGTGGACCTACGGCGAGCACCGTGACGACGCCCAAAAGCAGACTCCGTGTCTTGTCCCATACGCCGAATTGCTGGAGGAAGAGCGCGAATATGACCGAAAAACGGCACTGAACACGCTGCGGCTTGTCATTGCGCTTGGTTACACGATTCAAAAAGAAACGGATTGCACGGAAGAAAAATAACGGATAGGGCACGAAAGTCGGCATAAGCGCGCGTTTTCGTGTCAGAGAGGACCACCGGATGTTTTTATCGGAAACAGAGCCGTCGTTACTCACGGACGGGCAGATCAATCGACTGCTGTTTGACATAGATCCAGAATGTGTACGTAAGTGCGATATCGCGATTCTGCAGGGGACCGCACCAAAGTATGCAATGCAACGGGCAGAGATTGCCGCGTCGTTCTATTTTTTGGGCGGAGCAAAGAAAATAATCGTAACAGGCGCCGCCGTGACGGATCCGACGGTGACCGAGTGTGAGGCCATGCGGAGGGAACTGGTAGCAAAAGGTGTATCGCAGACGGCAATCGTGGATGAACCCCATGCAACGACAACGGTAGAGAATATGGTTTATTCTCTCGGCGTGATGAGTACTCTTTGCGATGTGACGCACATTCACCGCGTGACGATTATCACAGAACCTTTTCATATCCGTCGGAGCCTTGTCTTGGCGAAAGTGCTTTTGCTCCGATATATGGAAGTGTTCGGGTTCACGGGATCACTGCGTGATCAGCGTGACGCATGGAAAAACAACGAGCGCCTTTATCGCAGTGTGAAGAACGAAATATCGGTGCTTCGCGGATTGATTTGCGACGGTGTGATATCGGATATAGCACTGTAAAGTCTATAGTGCTCTCTTCGACAAAAACAGAATTGACGGATTGCACCGAATGTGTTATAATGTATAGCGCAAACGCGGGATATGCCGTACAGTTTCCCGTTATCGGAAAGGATTGATTTTATGAAGAGAATTTTGGCTTTTTCGTTGGCAGCATTCATGCTCGCGTCGCTTTTGCTCTTGACGGGGTGCAAAAAGGACGTTGTCATTGATTACGATCAATTCCGTCAAACCGTTAAATCGACGAGTGTCAGCCGGGCTTCTTTCGTCAATGAGAAAGAATGCGGCAAAAATTATATTTTGGTGTTTGTATCCGTCGAGAATGAAATGAAAGACGCGGTCATTGTACGAAAGGGAGACTACACGCTTATCGTCAACGGTGAAGAAATCGCGTCCGAAGGGTATGTGACGAAGGTAGATCTTCAGTCGGGTACCATGGGGAGCAATCGGCTCTACACGTCGGACTACGAAACCGTACCGAAAAAAGATACGCGCACACTGGGGATTCTGTTCTTCTGCGATGCGGAAGAAAACGTTGATTATACGTTGCGGTTCCACGACAGAGAAATTTCTCGCTGAAACCGAATATTCCGGGCGGGCTTGATACCCGCCCTTTTTATGTCGAACGCCGGGTTGCGTGTTGCAATCACGACGCATTCATGGTAAAATAAAGCACATAACGATTACGGTGTTCGGTCGCTTTGCCGACACCGTGCGTGAAACCGAAGTCCGAGGAGGCGTTTTATGGCACTTCTGACACTCGAAAATATAGGGAAGATATATGTATCGGAGGGCGCCGTCTCCGTCGGGATACGCGGCGTGAATCTCTCGTTTGATGCCGGCGAATTCGTTGCGGTCACAGGGAAGTCGGGGAGCGGTAAAACGACACTGCTCAATACCATTAGCGGTATGGATTCCTATGAGGAGGGTGAACTGTATATCGACGGTCAGCCTACCTCACATTATACCCAAGCGGACTGGGAAGCGTACCGTGAAAAATACATATCGTTTATTTTCCAGGATTACAACATTATCGACAGTTTTACCGTTTTGCAGAATGTGGAACTCGCCCTAATGTATATCCCCTCGCGACACGAACGTCGGCGGCGCGCTCTTGCCCTCATCGACCGTGTCGGCATGACGCCGTTCCGCCACCACCGCGGCTCGAAGCTTTCCGGCGGACAGAAGCAAAGAACGGTGATTGCCAGAGCGCTTGCGAAGGATAGTCCGATTATTCTTGCAGACGAGCCGACCGGGAACCTTGACAGCGAGTCGGCGAAAGAGGTAATCGCGCTCTTAAAAGAGGTGTCTGCCGATAAGCTTGTGATTGTCGTTACGCACAACTTTGATCAGTTAGCCGAGTGTGCGACGCGCGAGATTCGTGTTTTCGACGGGCAAATCGAACGCGATGAGCGAATCCGTGAAACGACCCCTGTCACCCCGCGCCGCACGGAGGCAAAGCCGGCGACAAAGGGAGATACGCTCCGTCGCGGTATTGTTCTCGGTTGGCATCGTTTTCGTGCAACGCCACGCCTAACTACGTTTATCTGTTTTGTGATGCTCCTTGCACTGCTCGGTACTTTTGCGCTGACATCTTACCTGATAGCGGGAACAGATTCGGATACGGAACGACCGCTGTTTGGATATGTGCCGGGACGTCTGGTTCTTTCACACCGTGACGGAGGCGCTTTTTCAGACGAGGAACTCGCGGCGCTTGCAAAAGTGACGAAGGCAGAACGTACCATGCGATACGATTATCTGCTCGATCAAGAAGGAACGCTTTACATGACGATTCCCAATACGTCGAGTTCCTTGGAACTTGAGTATCGTTTTTCTTGCGATTTCGGAGAGATTACCTCGCACCCGAATGCATTCACGCCCGACGCAGGGACTATGCCGACGGCGAAAGACGAAGCCTTTCTGTATCTCCCGATTTCCTGGGAACAGATATACGGGCGTGGAACGTTGCAATCGGACACTATCACGGTGTTGAGCGGCTCCAAGACGTTAAAAGTCGCAGGAGTGAAGTATTACTACAATAACAGAAAAACAGCTGTGGTATATATGACGACCGAGGCGTTTGAAAACTTCAGCGCGGAACAGGTTCTGAACGCCGGTGGAGACGACCAATATGAAGTCACGTTGTCGTATCCGTTGGAGCGAGACGAGACAGAAGACGAAAAGCAGGCGCTTACGGTTGTGGATAACAACTCATTCGGTGCCATTCGGTGCGATGAAAGTCTTGCTATCGGTACGGTTGCGGTTGCAATGTACGGTTTTGAGCAGTTTGCCGAAAATGTGCCGGGCATGGTCGAACTGCGCGTGAATCTTTTGAAAAACGCGTATCTTTATGATAGCGATACATCACTGATTTACAGGAACGCCGCGACGGCGGTTGATATCGCCAGATCGCGGGAACTGTCCGAAAGCCTGAATACAAATTGGTATGGTATAAATGTCCTCTATGTCAGTGCGGATATTTGGAAAGACATTTTTGCCGCAGCTGCTGCAAATTACGGGCAGGCAAGCCTGTTTTTCTCAAGCGATCGTGCCGCCGGCAATGCCGCAAAGATGCTGGCGGATCTCACTGCTGACGCGACAACAGAGCTGACGGAGGAAGAGAAAGGCACCTTGGAAAGCGGCTATTTTGCCGTTCGGAGTGATGCATACTATACGGACGCGAATCTTGTCATCAGTACATTCTTTACCCGGGTGTTTAAATATGTCGCATGGCTTCTTCTGATTCTGTTCCTGAGTCTTTTCCTGACGCTGTGTTATACACGTGGGGTGAATGCGCTGCGGGGAGATCTCGGGATTTTGCGCTCCATGGGAATTTCCGCAGGCGTGATTCGGGTATCTTCGTATGCACAAACATTTTACGCAATGACGCCGGCTGTCATTGCACTTGGCATGACCGCTTTTGTCCTTTATCGCCTACCGAAAACCAACGCGATTTTCCCGTTCCTCGGCGCGGGGCACTACCTCCTGATTCTGCTGGGCGCTGTGATCCTTTGCTTACGCGTCTCCGGGCGGTATAACCGAAAGATCTTTTCGCAGAGTGTGCGAAAAACACTGAGAGGAGGTGCCGCAAATGATTGAAGTACGTCATCTCGATAAGTATTACGCGAAAGGTTCTCAAAAAGAGGTCCATGCCGTTCGCGATACGACCCTACAACTCCCCGATACGGGCATTGTTGCACTTTTCGGTGCTTCCGGGTGTGGGAAGACGACCCTTTTGAATATCATCGGCGGTTTGGATACGGCAGACAGCGGGGAAGTCTTGCTTGACGGCGCTCGTGTCACTCCGAAAGCCACGGAAACGCGCAATCGTCGTATCGGTTACATTTTTCAGAACTACCATCTGATTGCCGATGAGACGGTTTATGAAAATGTGGCACTTTCCCTGCGCTTATGCGGAGTTTCGGACACCGCGGAGATTGAGGCGCGCACCATGGCAGCGCTGGAAGCCGTGGATATGGCAATGTACCGTCGGCGTTTACCGGGTACGCTCTCGGGCGGACAGCAGCAGCGCGTCGCCATTGCCCGCGCACTTGTCAAGGATCCGCAGCTGATACTTGCCGATGAACCGACGGGAAATCTGGATGAACAGAATACCGTCATGGTAATGGAACTTCTGCGTCAGGTGGCGCGGAATCATCTCATCCTGCTTGTCACGCACGAACACGATTTACTTCCGTATTACTGCGATAAAATCATAGAAATCTCGGACGGTACCGTTATTTCGGAGAGAGAAAACGATACGGGTGACGGGTATCGCTCACAGAATAAATCCGATATTTTTCTCGGAGATCTTCCGCACACATCCGGGGCGGTCGGTACGACTTTTGTCGAGTTTTTCGGAGACAATGACGCGGCGCCGCAGTCGTTGCGTCTGATTTCGCACGGCGGCACGCTGTATATCGCCGCTCCCTCCGGTGTTCGGCTTCGCGTGTTGGATTCTTCGGCAGAAATACGGGTATATGAGGGATCTTTTCACCCGGAGGAGCATAAGCCGCAAAAACCGCTTCCTCCGGTATTGCTGACGGCGCCGACCGACAGAGGCAGAAAATGCGGTCGAATGTATGGCTTCCGAAACGCGATTGCGTCCGGGTTCCGTTCTCATTTCGGACGGGTCAAACGAGGGAAGAAGGTACTCATCACGGGGCTGTTTATTTTCGCCCTCACGTTCGTTATGATGATTTCCTATTTCGGTACCGATATTCGCACTTTACAGGAAGTCAGGTATCAGTATAATACCGATATGGTGTATGTGCCCGTCGGGGCACTCGCGCCGGAGAGTCTTTCCGAAATGCGCTCGCGCGGGTTAATAGACAGTGTGACTTTCGGGGCGATTCGGGAGTATGACGGGAGTTACTATGTAGGTGCGACTTCCTATCAGAGTGCATGGCGTTTGGATTTGGGTGTTTTGGGGGCTTCCGCAACGGTGACCCAGGGTCAGGAGGCGCAACTGCTGGATGTTGCTGCCTTGACCGAGAGAAAGATAACATCGACTTCTCCCCGGGGGAAATACACGGATTTTTCGGAAGGAGAAGTGGTGATTTCCACCGGATTTGCCGACGCATTGCTGAAGGCGTCCGGGATGAGCTTTTTGCGTACCTATGATGATCTTATGTATCATCAACTGACGAAACTCGGCGACTATGCTTATACATACAATGACAGTATTGAGAGTTACGGCAGAGATATCAGCAGTAGAATCACTGCCGCACAAAAAGCATCTTTGACAATTGTCGGGATAGCCGAGGATCGGAACCCGTGCCTTTATGTCACGCCGCCGTTTCTTTCCGCGAATTTTACGGGGCCTGCCAAACTTGACGTGTCCTATCTGCCCAATGACACGTGGGAGGCACTCGGCATTGATCCACCGCAACCGGGAACGGTATATGCGCGATATAAAGAGTCTGCATCCGCTTCCGGGGCTAAGACAATCCTGACACAAACCTATCGGGTCGATGATACGACTCTCCCGGCGCTGGATAGCAGCGAATTGACCGAACAGCAACAGACGGTGCTCGACAGCCTGACCGGTCAATACTACATGGCAGCTGAGGATTATATTACGCTCCCCGACTATGCCTCTTATGCTTTCGCGTCCGCGGTCAATCCGACGTTTACCCATTTTGCGCTGCATTCCCCAAATGTCCATGCGCTCCTTGGCTATATGGAAGAGAAACAAATTGACAGCGGTGTGTTTACACCCCATGATTTGTATTTGATTGCGCGCGGCCAATATATTGGCGAATTGATTGCTACATTAATCACCGCCGTGGTATATCTTTTGCTCATGGTGCTTTGCCTGTTCCTCATTATGCGGAGCGGACTCATGGCATCCGTCCGCCAAATCGGCATCTTGCGGGCGATTGGTGTCAGCAGAGGGAATCTGCTGTTCCGGTTCTTTACAGAATCACTTGTTGTCTTTACGTTGACGGTGCTGCCTGGGTATCTGATTGCTTCCGGCTCGCTCGCGTGGATGACAGGGAAGGCTACCGCTATTATGTCGATGATTTTCTACTATCCGTTTTGGCTTGCCGCCATAACACTCCTTTTCCTGCTCGGTGTCACGGTGGTATGCGGTGTGCTCCCGATTCTTTCGCTGACACGTAAGACGCCGGCAGCGATTATCGCAAAGTATGATATTTAAGAACAGAATTGCAGACAATCGGCACAATTAAATAAAGAGAGCCGCGCCCGATTCGGGCGCGGCTTTCAAATCGTAACGGGATAATTCACAAATCGTTGTCCACGAGCGCTTCTGTCAAATGGCAGGAAGAGCGCAGTCGCAGGGGGCGTCGCTTGGTGAGATCATAGACATAGGCGGAGCAAGAGGTGCGCCCGGCGATGCATTTTTGATGTTTCTCGCAGAAGACTCGGTCGCCCTCCGAGATACGGGCACATTCGCAAAATGAGCAGGACGCGAGTGGGTCGCGGTCTGCCGGATTGGTTTTTCTCACGTTTCTGCCCTCCTTTTTCCTACATTGTAGCACGGTGTTTTGCATTCGTCAAGTGGCAATGTGCAAGAATAGTGCCGTCAGCGCTGCGCCGATAACACCGCCCACCGCCTTGCAAACCATGGCGGGAAAGATACGTATGTTTTCCTCGGATGCAAAAGATGCGGTTTGGAGCTGCACCGAAAGCCCTGAACAAATGACTGCGAATGCGGTGAGGGGTAAGCTCCCGGGAAAAGCGGCGAGTGTGTGGCAAGCCGTTCCCACTTCGAGCATGGCGGCGATGAGCGGAAAGAGCCGTGCTGAGCAGAAAGTATGTATCACCGACAGAAGCCCGGAGAAAAATGCGATATAAGCAGTTACGGTCAGAGCGGCACCGACGGCGCTGTGCATTGCGTCGGTAAAACGTGGGAACGGTGTCGCCGGTCTGCACACGGTGGTGTACGTTTTTTCTTTACGATGCCGTGCGGATAAAACAATACCGGTGATCAGCGCAACCAGCGTCTGTACGCAGAATAAAAGAATGCCGTCTCGGATATGACCGCGCATGGAGCCGCCGACACCGGCAACGAGAAATGCGAGCCCGGTATTGTTGCAAAAGCAGAGCATACGTTCTGCGTCGCGGCGTGACCAAAGCCCCTGCTTGGCACCGTCGCAGGCGACCTTGGCGCCGAGCGGAAAGCCGCAAAGCAACCCGACAATCAACGGAACGGTCGCCTGCGGCAATTTTAAGCGTCCACTGCCGTTCGGCGACATGGCAGATAGAAGATAGGGAGAGAGCAGGGCAAACGGAAACAGTGCGGGGAGCACGGCGTGGGAGGAAAGCGAGAGCCCTGCCAGAATTCCTTCGCTGAGCGCCGCGTTCTTCCATAGAAGAAGAATGATCAGCGCTATCAGCGGTGGCAAAATCATATAGCGTTGCCTTGGCTTTTCTGTGCTTGCGGTCATAGAGTCAGCGGCTCCTTTCATAAAATAGGACAGTTCAATATACCGGAAGGGGACTTGCACTTATGCACAAAAAAACAAAAAAAGCGAAGGCAGAATGCCCGCCGCCACTTCAACTGTCCCCCGGAACCTTTCGTGTGGAAGTGCGTCCCGCGGGTGGGGGTAGAAAGCGGGTGCTGATATGCGCCTGTGACGAGATCTGCGCGTATAGCCGTGAAGAAGTTTGTTTTCGGCATAGTCACGAGGTCGTGTCGGTTACAGGTGAGGGGCTATGGTGTCGCACCTACGCCTACCGTACGGCAGAGGTCATTGGCAATGTTAGCGGCATTGCTTTTGGCGGAGAGAGAGCGGGGGAGCCATGAGAGAACGCTTGGGATACTACACTTATACAGTTGCGGCCGATCAGAGGCTCGATATTCTGAATCTCGCGCTCGCTTATGGGATTGAAACATACGGGGAGAGCGAAATGAGCGGATACTGCTCTGTACGCATCTCTTATTTTGATTCTTCTCAATGGGAACTGGCATTGAAAACAGCCGGAATTTGCTATGTGAGGGGAGAATTACGGGGGCTGATGGGGCTCTTGCGTCGTATCGGAAAACATCCGGGTCTGATTGCGGGAGTGGCAGTGGCACTGTTTCTTTATGTGTGGCTCGGCGGAGTCGTGTGGGAAGTACGTATTCAATCGGAGAATGACATAGACGAAGATATCATACTTTCGGAACTGGCGGAATCGGGACTTTACGAGGGGGTATGGGCGGCAAAGGTAGACCCCGACAGAGTGGTGGCAGAATTTTTAAGCAAAGACAGCGATGTCGCATTCGCGACTGTCCATATGCGCGGCGTCGTTGCGGAAGTGGAGCTGATACAAAGAGATACACCTCCGAAAACAGAACCGACGCGCGCCCCCTGCAATTTGGTGGCATCACGCGATGCCGTGATTACCGACATGACCATTTATGCCGGAAAACCGTCGGTTAAAATAGGGCAGACCGTGGCTTTGGGAGACTTACTTGTGACCGGGGTACTGACAGACGTCGGTGGAACGCGACTGCTCCCCGCCGCCGCAACGATCATGGGACGTGTGGAAGATACGGTTGAAATCAAGGTACCGTTTTCTTCGGAGGGATACCGTGTAGTATCATCGCACCCTGCCTTTTGCTCCCTGACGCTGTTCGGGCATACTTTGACGATTGGTCGGCGCGAGAGCGCCGATTGCGTCAGGGAACGTCGACTGTTCCTTTTCGACCGTATACGTCTTCCGTTCGTCGCGAGAATCGGCTATCGAACCGAGACGGCATCGGTGACGGTCGTACGCTCTGAAGAAGAGGCGAAGAATATCGCGGAAGCGGAACTGCGCCGCAGCCTTTCCGTCATGCTGGAGGAGGGGGCGCTCGACAGTTGTGAAACAATCTTTTCGTCCGAAGAGGGGGAACTGATTCTTCGCGCGAGGGTGATTTATGAGACCAATATTGCAAAAGCGCTTGCATTTGACGCGCAAACTCAGTAAAATATAGTGTAAAAGAACTATTAAGCAGGAGTCGATTCATGTCGGAAAAAATCGTAACGACCGTATCCGCCGCGCAAACCGCCGCTCTGTTCGGCGCGGCGGACGCACATATCAGACTGCTCGAGGAACGTTTCGGG
This sequence comes from Akkermansia muciniphila, assembly GCA_963611795.1. Classification (GTDB taxonomy): domain Bacteria; phylum Bacillota; class Clostridia; order Oscillospirales; family CAG-272; genus UBA1740. The sequence continues at coordinate 66,224 of CAVDSZ010000009.1, forward strand.
GTAACGGTTTGGAACGCGGGCGGTAGCGGTGCGGACACGGGAGACGCGTTGATCGTCACGGGGGAGGAACCGGGGCTCGGGCGCGCCGTCGCAGTGTTGGAGTATTTAAAACGCATGACCGCTTCCGGTGATACACTGGACGAGCAGAGCGTTGAATACGTACTGGGCATGGTATCGGACGGTCATGCAGATGAACTCGAATCACTCGGGAGCGACGTGGTCTGTATCACCAGCCGCGGTAAACCGATACGACCGAAGACGGTCGGACAGCGCCGCTATGTGGAGGCTGTGCGGAAAAATACCGTCGTCCTCGGTGTCGGTCCTGCCGGTACGGGTAAAACGTTTCTCGCCGTCGCGATGGCGGTCGAGGCTCTCAGGGACAAGCAGGTGTCACGCATTATTCTGACGCGCCCGGCAGTGGAGGCAGGGGAGAAACTTGGGTTTTTGCCCGGGGACTTGCAGAATAAGATTGACCCGTATCTGCGCCCGTTGTATGACGCCCTATTTGAAATGATGGGGAGTGAAAACTTCGCGCGGCATATGGAACGCGGCACCATTGAAATAGCGCCGCTGGCTTACATGCGCGGCAGAACGCTGGATGATTCGTTTATCATTCTGGACGAGGCGCAGAACACGACCGGGGAGCAGATGAAAATGTTTCTGACGCGTCTCGGATACCGCTCCAAAGTGGTTGTGACGGGGGATCCGTCACAGACAGACTTGCCCTACGGGAAAAAGAGCGGTCTCGCCGTCGCGGCACGGATCCTGCGCGGCATCGACGGCATCGCTGTCCATGAATTTACGGAACGCGATGTTGTCCGTCATCACCTCGTACAAAAGATCATCAAAGCGTATGAGCGGTATGAACGCGAAACGCCGAAAACGCAAACGGGGCATCGGTTCACGCACCGACCCGGGGAGGGGAAAAAGTGAAGCACTATCTTGCGAGACCCTATCGCGTCTCCATTGATTTCGGTGCTGACGGAAAAACGACAAATATCACTTATGCGCTGAAACTTGCCTGCCGTCATGCCATTGAAGAAACGCTCGATTATGAGCATTTTGGCAAGGATGCGGAAGTGTCCGTGACTTTCGTTGACAACGAGCGGATTCATACGCTGAATCGCACCTATCGGGATAAAGACAGAGCGACCGATGTTCTTTCCTTCCCGCAGTATGAGCCCGGTGAAGCTGCGCGGGAGATTGATACGCCCGTTATGCTAGGGGATATTGTGATTTCGCTCGAACGTGCGGCGGAACAGGCGCAGGAGGTCGGGCATCCTTTTCTTGACGAGGTCGCGTTCCTATGTATTCATTCCACCCTGCATCTGCTCGGTTATGACCATGAACGGTCTCAGGAGGACGAGGAAAACATGTGCCGACGTCAACGTGAGATCGTTGCGCTACTCGAACAAAAATACAAAGCGAAGGAACGGTAAATTATGCGTAGAACGGCATTTATCGCTATCGTCGGACGCCCGAATGTCGGGAAGTCCACTCTTCTCAATCATATTCTCGGGGAAAAAGTCGCCATTGTATCCAAGCGCCCGCAGACGACGAGAAACCGCATTACGGGCGTACATACGGTCGGTGACGACCAGTATGTGTTTCTTGATACACCCGGTGTGCATCATCCTCGCACCAAACTCGGAGATTACATGGTAAAGGCGGCGGCGGGGACTCTCGGCGGTGCCGATGCGGCAATCCTTGTCGTAGAGCCGCGCGAAGCGGTCGGGGATATTGAAGGAGAGATTCTGAACAATATCCGCGCGGCAGGCTTGCCCGCGATTCTCGTGGTCAATAAAACAGACGCTGTTACCGCTGCCAATGTGGTGAAGACGATTGCCGCCTATGCCGAGGCTTTTCCGTTCGATGCCGTCGTGCCGACTGCCGCCAAGAGCGGGAAGGGCGTCGAAACGGTTGTTTCGGAGTGCGAACGATATCTTACGGAAAGCGAATGGTTCTTTCCGGATGATATTGTTACCGATCAGACCGAGCGGCAGATTGCGGCGGAAATCGTCCGCGAAAAACTGCTACGAGTGCTTTCCGACGAAGTGCCGCACGGAACTGCCGTTTCAATCGAAGAATTTCGCGACGCAGGAAAAATGGTTCGTATCCGCGCGGAAATCTATTGTGAGCGCGCATCGCACAAGGGAATCATCATCGGGAAAAACGGGGCGACACTCAAGCGCATCGGCATGATGGCGCGTGAGGATCTTGAAAAATTCTACGGGACAAAGGTATTTCTCGATTTGTGGGTCAAAGTCAAGGAGAACTGGCGCGACAGCCAGTTTAATCTGAACGATCTCGGGTATCGGGAGGACACATGAGAGCCCCGGAGAGCACCGTCGAAGTGCATGGTATCGTCGTCAACACGATCGATATCGGCGAGCGCGATCGTCTCTTTCAGCTTTTGACCGCGGAGCGCGGATTGTTGACGGTGTATGCGAACGGGGCACGCACCCTGAAAAATCGTTATCTCACGACAACGCAGCTTTTCTGCTACGGCAGGTATTTCCTTGCCGAGAAAAACGATCGATATACCGTACAGGACGTGACATTGGAGGAATCCTTTTACGATCTGCGCCGTGAGGTGGATCGGGCCGCACTCGGTGCCTATATCTGCGAGGTCGCGACCTACACGGGGACGGAAGTGCCGGACACAGAACTTCTGCGGCTGATTCTCAACACCTTGTATGCGGTATCGCGAGGACTGTTTCATCTGGTGCTCATCAAAGCGGCGTTTGAATTCCGCATGGCGGCGGAACTGGGGTTCATGCCGGATGTAACCGCCTGTGCCGTGTGCGGCATCACCGAAGGAGAGTTTATCTTTGACTTGTCCGCAGGGAATTTGATTTGCCGTGATTGCCGTGATACGCTGACCGCGCGTGCGCTGTACGAGGAAGGAATGGGTGAACACCGCATCGAGATGCTGACGCCCGGTGTGCGCGCTGCCGTGGAATACGTGTTGTCAGCACCGCCCGAGCGCCTCTTTTCTTTCCGATTGGAAGAGGATGATTTGCACATCTTCGCGCATGCGGCGGAGGATTATCTCGTTTGGCACACCGACCACCAATTTTCCACGCTGGAATTCTATCACCAGGTGGCACTTTAAGAAAAATATGATTTTTACCGAAAAAACTAGAGCCATATTGGAATTTGACAAAATTGTACGTCTGCTTGCCGATTCCTGCAGTACCGCCGGGGCGAAAGCCCGGGCGCTTGCGCTGTCTCCGACAGATGATGAGGTGCTGGTTTCGCGGCGACTTGCGAGGACGAGCGACGCGTGCCGTCTCGTCGATGTAAAAGGGTACCCAGGGTTTGATGCCTGCGAGGATGTGCCGGATGCCGCGGAGCGCGCAGAAAAGGGCGCGACGCTGACGACGACGGAACTGCTGCATATCGCGTCCATGCTTCGCTCGGTCGCCGGTTGCATTTCTTACGCGAAAGAGAATCATCCGTTTGATACAACGTTGGACGAAGTGTTCGACCGACTGTTGCCGAATCCGACACTGGAACGGAAGATTACAAGGAGCATCATCTCGCCGGAACTTATCTCCGATGACGCGAGCCCGGCACTCGCAGACATTCGACGCCAGATCCGCGCGGCACAGAACCGCATCAAAGAGGCGCTTCTCAGCTATGTGACCGGCTCCCGGCAACGTGCGCTTCAGGAAAATATCGTGACGATTCGCGACGGTCGCTACGTAATTCCCGTCAAGCAGGAATACAAAGGGGAAGTCAAGGGAATCGTCCATGATACGTCCTCTTCCGGTGCTACGGTCTTCATTGAACCCATGGCGGTCGTGGACGCGAACAACGACCTGCGCGCCCTGGAAATCAAAGAGACACGCGAGATCGAGCGGATCCTTGCGGAGCTCAGCGCCGATTGTGCTGCGTTCGGCGGCTCCATCCGGCAGGATTATTACAATATAACAGATTTGGCATTCACCTTCGGCTGTGCATCGCTTTCCGAGCGCATGAGTGGTTGTGCCCCTCGTCTGTCCGACCGACGGATGCTCGATCTGCGTCGGGCTCGGCACCCTTTGATTGATAAAGATCGGGTCGTTCCGGTTGATGTTTCGCTTGGCGTGGATTTTGATACGCTGATTATTACCGGACCCAATACGGGTGGTAAAACCGTAACGCTCAAAACAATGGGGCTTTTCGCCGCGATGACGCAGTCCGGGCTTCATATCCCGGTTTCCCCGGATTCGACTGTTGGGGTATTTGACGCGATTTTGGTGGATATCGGTGACGAGCAGAGTATTGAGCAGTCACTCTCCACATTTTCGTCTCACATGGTGAATGAAGTGCAGATGCTGCGGGATACCACCCCGCGATCTCTCGTGCTCTTTGACGAACTGGGGGCAGGTACCGATCCCGTAGAGGGAGCGGCACTGGCTATCTCGATTTTGGAAGAATGTCGTAATGCCGGTGCGCTTGCCGCCGCAACGACTCACTATACGGAACTGAAAATGTACGCGCTCGACACACCGGGTGTCAGGAACGCTAGTTGCGAGTTCGACGTAGAGACGCTTCGGCCGACGTATCGACTGATGATCGGTGCACCCGGAAAATCAAATGCTTTTGCCATTTCGGAAAAGCTCGGACTGCCGAGGGAAGTGGTCAATCGTGCGCGCGAGTTGGTGAGTGCGGATAACCGTCGCTTCGAGACAATCCTGGAAGAGCTTGAAAAAACTCGCTTCGAAATGGAGCGTGAGCGAGAAGAGGCAGCTAAGTTACGTCGTGAATACGAAGCGCACAAAACGCGCGCGGAGGCAGATCTCGCTCGCCGTCTGCGCGAAGGAGAAGAAGCCATTAAGCGTGATCGCGACCGTGCCCGTCAACTTCTCGACAGCGCCCGTGTATCCAGCGAATTTGTGTTTCACCAACTGGAAGAACTCCGCAAAAAAGAAGATGCGAAGAGTCGTGCGGCAGCGCTTGAGGCAACAAGACGTGCCGTGCGCGAGCAGATGCGATCGGCGGAAAAAACATGGTCGGAAACGGAGTTCGAGGGGACGGAATCGGAAGAAAAATATGTACTGCCGCGTCCGCTCCGCATCGGAGATAAAATCTATATTGTCTCCTACCGAGCAGAGGGCGAGGTCACGGCACTTCCGAGAGGCAAAGACGTTGAAGTGCGTGCGGGCGTATTTCGCGGCAAGGTGCCGATTTCCGATGTGCGCTTGCTCAGCGATATGAAAAAACGCGAGGCACCGAAGCCGAAAAGCGAAACAAAAGTCGCCCGAGGCGGCGTTGCCGCATTTACGCCGGAACTCGATGTGCGTGGCAGATACGGCGATGATGCATGGTTTGAGGTAGATCGATACCTTGACGAGGCGGTGCTCGCCGGCGTGGAAACGGTTAGGATTATTCACGGAAAGGGGACCGGGGCGCTACGCGTGGCACTCCATCGGGAACTGAAAGCGGATTCGCGGGTTAAATCGTTCCGCCTCGGAGAACTCGGCGAGGGGGATTCGGGCGTAACGGTCGTGACGCTGAAATAACAGGTAAAGATGCCATTGAAACAGCCGCAAAAAATCGCTGAAAGTCAAGGTTTTTTTCAGAAAAAGTCGAAAAAATTTATTCCGAGGGCGGAAAGCTCGGAAATAAAGAGTTCTTCGGAAGTGTGCCAGCCCAGTAGTTTTCTAGGCATTTGATTGATATAACGGGCGGTCTCCCGGAGATTGGCGTCGGAATAATGTCGGATCGGAGTACCCTTCTTGATAAAACGGCGGATAATGCGGTTTTGGTTCTCGTTGGATCCGCGCTCGCCGGAGCGGTACGGGTGACAGAAATAGACCTTCGTCCGGCGGGAATTACCGTCAATCGATAATTCCATGCCGCGATAGTCCGAAAATTCACAACCGTTATCGCAAGTGATCGTGCGGAAGATCCGCGAAAAGTTCTTTTTGCCGAGCGATCGTTCCAGTCGGTCAAGGCAGTTAACGACCGATGCGGCGGTTTTATCTTTGGAGCGGAAGATCAGTTCATAGCGCGTTTTGCGCTCGGTAAAGGTCAGGAGCGTCTCTCCCCTTGTTTGCTTGCCGATGACGCTGTCCAGTTCCCAATGCCCCGCGGTAGATCTCTCTTGGATCTCTGCGGGGCGTTGTTCTATGGAGGTGCCGCGGAGAGGCTGACGTAACGGGCGCGGGTGCTTCTTCTGCTCGCGCCGTTTCCCCTGCATGAGCAGATTCTTGTTTGATAGGCGCAGGAACACGCCGGAATCTATATAGTGATACAAGGTAGTCACGCAGACGGTCGTGGCTACCTTTATCTTTTTTCGTTTGATTTCTGCCAATGCTGCCGCCGGGGAGAGTTTACGATCTACGATCAATTCTTCGATCACGCGGGCAAACTCACGATCTTTGCCGATTTTAAGTGGCGCGCCTTTAGCTGTTGCCCGATAATCTGATGTCTGTTGCGCTTTATCTGCCGAATATTTTCGCACCGTTTTCCATGTATCTCCATCTAAATGGTCATACAGCCCTAAACGGATTTCCCGATAAATCGCGACATTATGGAAACCGAGTTCTTTCGAGATGGCATACGGATTCATGTGAAAACGGTTATACATGGTTTCGATCCGGACACGGTCGGCATAGGTGATACGGCGGTAGGTTCTGTTCGGCATTCTTGGCGGTTCTGTCCTTTCTTATTGTGTGGAGAGCGGATAAGAGACCGTCAGACAAAGCGGATCGACGGCGCCCGGCGAGGTTTCGCTCGGGCGGCCGTCAATCTCTTTCTTCGTCTGACGGTCAGACAATAGACGCCCGGCGTTGCCGGGCGGGAATGACGGTTGAGTGTTTCGCCCTCTGCGGAGGGCGATGAGGCTATAAGGTAGTGAAGCCCCGATAGGGCTTCACCGAGGGGAACCTCCGTCCGCGGTTCCCCTATTCAATGCAACGCTAACCGCTTTGCGGGTCCGTGCTCCGCACGGGCGTTGCGTCCCCTCCCTGCGAACTTACAAAGTACAAAGGGTTACTTCGGCGTTTGCGCCGATGGTACTTTGGTCAGAGATCATAGCGTCGTGCGCGTTCTGTTGACATAACGGCATAACGCGTGAGGGGAGCCTCGGAGGGGCTCCGGGGCGGGTTTGTATGGGGGTGCGGTTTTGCCTTTATTCCGGTTTGCCGTCTCTCGTCATCGTTTCCGCGATGGCTCTTTGAATAAAGGCGTTGACACTCTCCCCACGGCTTTCCGCGTGTGCGCGGATAATGTCCTTTTGCCCTTTGGGGAGCGTCAGGTTGACGCGATCGTATTTCTCATTTATGAACGAGTTTATATACTTTGATTGATTAAAAGTCGGCATAAAATCACCTCGATATTAGAATAACAAAAAGCCGCATTTTACGCAATATACATTATGCACAAAATGCAGGCACAATTTTTTATGTTTTTAGTAGAACATTATGCGCAAAATCCTATTGACATTATGCGCATAATGTATTATAATAGTATCAGAAAGGAGGTAAGAAGATGATACCGGCAGGAGAACAGGAGATGGAAGCCATGACAACAGGCGAAGAACTCCGGCTCATTCAATACTTGCGTGAAGTCGGTTGGTCGGACACGGCAATTATTAAGCTACTTATCTACATTTTGAGCAGATAAAGAAACGACCGCTAGCGATGGTAGCGCGTAGCGGTCACCCGTAAACAAAGGGGAGCAAGTCCTGCCCTTGCTCCCTTAGTTTAACAAAGGCAGAAAAGAAAGTCAAGAGGAGACGCCAAAAATGACATACAGATTTTTTCAAAAGGTGGAGACGCTCGAAGATCTCCGCGCGCAATATAAAAAACTCGCGATGCAGTACCACCCCGACCGGGGCGGCAGTACGGAGGACTTCCAAGCCCTCGGCGCGGAGTATGAAGAACTGTTAAAGACCGTCGGCAGCACCCGCCGGAACAAAGACGGCGAGACCTACACAAAGCAAGGCTACAACGCCGCCGCTGACCGGTTCAAGGACATTATCGACCGGATCATCCATTACGATGTCACGATCGAGATCTGCGGCTGCTGGGTGTGGGTCGGCAATGCGTACAACTACCGGAAGGAACTGAAAGAAGCGGGCTTCTTCTGGTGCTCCTCCAAAAAGATGTGGGCATGGGCGGAAGAACCCTACACAACCGCCGTTAAGATCTCTATGGATCGAATCCGCGAGATCTACGGCTCGGAGGTTGTGAAGCGTGACGACGCCGGGCGGCGGTTGCTCCCGGCGACAGCATAAGGAAGGAGGCGGGCGGCGAAAGCCGCCCGAAACACGATGACGGAGGAACTGAAAGACCTGTTTCGGCATGCGGACACCAGCGGCTACATTGACGCATTCGGATGGCATTGCTACATACAAAGACCGGCGCGGATCACTTCGGCGAACAAGATCCTATCACTTGACCGCACCGCCGCCGAGGGAATCCGATCCGCCGAGGCGGTCATCGAACGGCTGCGGGAATACCGGCTCGCCCTCTATGAACGGCACCGGGAGATCCTCGCGAGCAATTACCGGTTACGGTTGCAACTGCGCCGCATCCCCGATTGGACTTCCGGCGTGACCTATACCGTCACGCTCTGCAAAGTCTTTGACTTGTCCGGCGTTGCAGAGGAGGCGATCATCTCCGAGAAGTACAGCGGGAAAGAGCGGCACAAAGCGATCAACCGATACCGGGATCTACTTCGGCAGTACCCCGGCATTGATGCCGAGATGGACATACAGAAAAAGAAATGGGAGAGATAAAACAGGCACCCGCCGCGGCGGGTGCCTTCTCTATTCGTATTTTGCAAGGTAACGATTGCCCTTTAAGCCTTTTCGCCCCTTGACAGTCCCGCCGTGGCGAGATAACGATCTTGTTGAAATAAGTTCGAGAGGAGGTGATTCTAATGCTGCTGTGGTACATTGACGAGTTTATTCGTACGTATAGCGGAATACTTATGAATACGCTGGTCATGCTGTTAACCGCATTATAATCCCCAGCCTCTCTCACCGGGTAGTATATCACGCCCCGGTGAGATTGTCAAGCCTACATACCTCAATCCTCCCCGTACCGGGAAAAGGCTACTTCGGTTCAATCGAGTGTTCGGTGGGAACGGGCAACTCTGTTTGCGGAGGATCGGCGGCAGGCTCCGGCTTCGCCTTCTGCAAATCGGCGAGGAATTGCCGGAAGGCGGCTTTACACGCTTTCCGATACGCACGGGACACATCGTTCCGCCAAAACAGGACGCCGCGCGGGATATAGTACCGTTTCTTGAAACGCATCTCATAAATCTGACGCGCGTTTTTGAGAAGTTCGGCACTTAACAGGTCGTCAAGTTCCTGCTTGTATGCCGTCGTGAGGGCGTCGCTCATCGTCTTGTATTGCTTATCCGGCAATAACGCACGGTTTGTGTAAAGAGCCGCAAACAGCGTATAGTACCGATCATTTAACGACTGAAACATCGCTGTTGCCTCCTCTCTTTCGTGATCCCGGATAGAACCCCTCCGGCGGGGTTTGCCGATAGAGGATCTGCGCGATCTCCGCGTCCTCCGTCACATTCCGCCCTTGCACATGGAAGATCTGACTGAAATCTCCCTCGGTGGGGACGAACTGATTAAAATACGAGAAACTCTGATACGCTTCAAAGACATTACCGGTGTGCTTTATATCGATCTCGTCATATGCTACATCACTGCCGCTCATATACCGTTCGACATACTTCCAGTCCTCGAAGCGGCGGACATGGAACACGCTGGATGTAATAACACCCTGCTTGTTAGTGATATGTGTCATGCCGCGCATTTCGAGAAAACAGCCGCACAATTCGCGGATATTGACATCGATTAGAGCGGGACGCTGCACATCGAGCAGGATATTGAGTCCGAAATGCCGGTGTTCTTCATAGAACCGGCTCACCCAGTCCGGCAGATCTTTTGCGCGGCGGCTGTTATAGTAACGCTGTGCTTCCGACAGGTAGATCCGCGAACCGGGCATCACCGGCATCACATCGACATCTTCATTCTTGAAACCGAGATGAAAACCGTCGATATAGTAGGAGCAACTCTCGGCATCCGTGCCGGCATTGGAACGAATCGGAAAGTTTGAATACACCGGTGCGACCGTCGGCAGAGTGAACAACCCGCCGTTATCGTTGAGTTCCTGCACTTTCCGGCAGGTGGTCGCGTGCAGGGCTCGCCCGGCGTCGCCGAAGGTCATGTATGTAAGAGCATCGTGAACAAGATATGCCGTCTTGCCGGCACCGGGCTTACCGAAAACAATGGTGATCATGCTGTCGCGTTACTCCCTCTTATGGAACAGAGTAGCAAAGCCCTTGCCGATTGCCCGAAGGATCCACCAAAGCAACCGGAACGGCAGGACAACGACCTTAACAAGAATCGGGAGCAGCACCGGGCAAAGGAACAGCACGACTGCAATCAGAATGATTGCGATGAGAATGATCACCCATTTCGGGGCATCTTTCATCTTTTCGAAGAATTGCAAATCCCCGATTACATTGATCGGCGTAGCCGCCACCGGCACCACTACGTTTTCGCCGTCCTTTTCGCAGGTAAACTGGATAATGTCAAAGCCCATGTAGACCTGTTCACGGCAGGCATACATATCCTCTTTCCAGTCATTGATCCATGTGCTACTGTCTCCGACGTTCCCAGTCCCTTCTACCGGGATTGAATAATAATCGCAAGACGCAAAGTGCAGCACCAGCAGATCCTCATCCCGAACGGTTGCTGTACTCAAAGCAAGCGCCAGCTCATTCTTATACGACTGATCGACAAAGAGAGTTGTCTCCGGATCCTTAAGGGCATCGGCTGTCACGCGCTGGAAAGCTTGATTATCATTCGTTTCTATACCATGGTTTTTGCTGAAGATTTTCTGCCACCAGTTTGATCCGTCATTAACCTTAACCGAAAAATTCTGATCTTTTAGAATATCGATCGTTTTGGTCTCTCCGCCGTTCGAGAAATAATTCGTTTCACCGTTGTGATAGGCATTCCATGCAGCCTCCATCTGTTCCTGCAGATCCGTTTCGAGCATGGCACCGTATTTCGCTTTGCTACCATCATACTTGACCAGCCACTGCAAGGTGTCCGCAAAATAGACGACGCCACTGCTCGAATACGGCCAAGGGTTCCAAGCAAAAATAGAAGGACCGCTACCATCTTGATAAAAAATCGACGGATAGTTCTTATCGTGCGCGGTCAGTTTTGTGCCAATCGCCCCCTTGCTCGTTAACATATCGTAGACATCCTGTGTCTTACAACCGAGGATCCAGCCGGAGTCATACTCCGTCCATGTACACAGGATGCTCTTGATTTCACCGTGTTCCTTTTCAAAATCCTTCGGCATAGAAAAGTACACCGAATTGATCTGATCGTATGCACCGGGCTTACCATTCATAGCATCCCCACGATACACCAGCGGATGCAGGTCGAGCTCGATCACGGAGATGAGTTTCGCTTCCGATGTCAAGTTGCCGTTTGCGGTAGTGCCACTATACGTCCACTCGCCCCCGATGCCGTAAGACTTGACTTTGCCGTTCTGCACAAGTTCGACTTCACCAAGCCGGTATGTACGCGTCTGTGTGTCCTTAAACGCGGCGGTGAGTTTGTCGGTGCCGACATCAATCCGGCACTTGATCCACAACCGGCTATGCGCTTCCGTCCCGGAGGTCGATAGCACTTTAAGCGTGTACTTTGTATAGTTTTCCGTCTCTCCGCCCAGGGCGAACGTGACGGCATACCGGCGATCGAGCGCGGACAGCGCGAGATCCTGCGGATTGTACAGGTACAGATACAGCGCCGGATCCTCAGGGTATCCGTACTCGAGGAGCGTCAGGATCTGCAAATCCCCGAGCGGATTATATCCGTACCGTGCCGGATCGAACTTGACACCGCCGATCGTCGTGCCGGCAAGATCCGTCTCGACCGCAACTTTGTCAAACTGCGCGGCAGATACGGTTTCAGCCCCTGCCGGTAAAACCGACAGAGGCAGAACCATAAAGACAGCCAGCAAGATTAACAGAATCTTTTTCAAAATCTGATCTCCTTATCGGACAGTTTAACGCCGTCCACCTCGTAACGATACAGCCCGAAATGAATCTTCCGAGTCTGCTTCCCGTCCTCACTCTGAATCAGGAGCGTGAACAGATCTGCCGTGTCGTCGTATTCCCCGACGGTTGCGTCCTTGCCGGTGACGGCAGTGATCACCACCGACAGTCCGCCGACCGGTGTGACGGTGAGCGTGTCTCCCTCACCTTTGGTAAAGCGAAAGCCCGCGGTCACATCTGTAAACTCGGACAAGTTGCGGGTCTTATCCCCCTCACGGAAAGCACACTTAACACCCTCATGAGGAACGACCGTACAGGTGTACGCGCCGGTGACAACCAGTTGCAGCGGCTCGCCGGTACTCACTCCAATACCGCCGATCTCGTCGGTAACTTCCTCACCGTCGAACTGGACGGAGAAGGAAGTCTGATCATTGTGTCCTATCCAGTAGCACACGCCGAACAACGCACCGGCGATCAGGAGCAACACCAGCAATGCAGCTAATGCTCTTTTCATTGCCTGTCACCCCCGTCAGAATGTGAGAGTGCTGTCCGAGAGCGACACCGACGAGACATCAAGGATGCTAAAACGCAGCGTGTTCGATACGCCGGAAACGGTATCCTTCACCGTGACCGCAAAATACGGTTTACCGGAATCTGCATAATCGACAAACTGCCAGTAAGAACCGCTCGAGGATCCGCCCTGATAATTGCCGATATAGCTTTCAATCACTTTCTTCGCCGTCACGGTCAGCACATCTCCTTCGATTGATGCCGATACAAAAGAGTCGACCAAGTCCGAAATGTCGTAACGATCATTTGTTGCATTTACATACGTGCCGGTCTGCGTGTAATTAATCTGATTCGCCTTGATAACTCCATTAACCATTTCTACCGATTGAATCTCATAGGAGCCAAACCCATCACCGATTTGGTGGAAAACGTTATCAAGAACCAGTTTATAACTGGTTTCGGAACCGGTTTCAAGCAGGGGCTGATCGTTCACGAACCGATAACCACCGCCCGCAAGAATTTCATGGAACCCAAGATATGTCGGGACTCCCTCATACGTTACCTTGCATTCCGCCGTGAACCCACCGACGACGGTCGTGACACGCACGCCGATCGTACTGCCGGTAAACGGCTGTTTGCAAGTCACTTTGCAGTAGTTAGAGCCGGACTGTACCGTGTAAGGCTGCTCACCGGTACACGCCATGACGGTCACATAGTCCGTCACGTTAGCGTCCTCGTCGCCGGTCTGATTGTCGATCCAGTACACCTCCCACGTCGTAGACTGGTCCGTCGCGCTCTCGGGGAGGACAGTCGCCTTGATCACCTGATACATAACGTCCTGCTCGTCCACCACTTCGGTACCCGTGGCAAGCGACAGGAGCGCAATCTCGCCGAAACCTTCGG
>CAVDSZ010000010.1:0-71681 GCA_963611795.1 Akkermansia muciniphila
CATATGGCGCTACGTGCTATTTACGCGGAATTCGTTCAATAATAACAACTGAAGTTACTATCGAAACTCGACGACTTTACACGAAAAACCTTATATCTGAAAAATGACGAAGCCAAGCAATCAATCCGGCATTGACTTCGCCATTTTTAATTTTATAAAGAGTTTAAATGTATTTGTTTTCCCTATATTATACAAAATATTTATTAGGTATAATTGCTTCTCTACAAAAATTACCGTCCCAGCCCATGCGGGACGAATACTTGCATACGCTCCCTTTGTTAAGAGCGTCATTTCACCATCCGTGCTTGTCTTTTGCAAGTATTCGTGTTACAATGCTTGTGTGCATTTAGATACTGGAATCTGCACTTTCACTCTGCGCACTGTGCATCAGCTGATATTTTCTGCGCGTTGCCTCACCGCCGCGCAAATGTCGCTCTGATTTATTAATCGCCAGCAGTTTGCCTACTTCGTCATGGAGTGACGGGTTAATATATTTTAATTTTTCGGTGATGTCTTTATGTACGGTGCTTTTACTGACGTGAAAATGCTTTGCCGCTTCACGGACCGTTACACGGTGTTCAATCATATAGGAAGCAATCAGTTCCGAACGGTCACGACATAATTCTTCGGTTAACATAGTAGATCCCCCTTCATCCTTTGGAACATTATATGAAAGGTACACCTTATCCATGCGAAAAGAAGCAGATCAATTCAAAGACAGCACTTATCTTGAAGGGATGACCAGTATTCGGGCGTTAATCCACGCCAAAAATGCCGGCGTCAATGACCGGCCAATAGAAGTCATCTATTATCATTTGGCTGATAAAGCAAGAGAGCGCGATCTTGCCTATCTGCGTGCAAAAAGCAAAGAATATGGCTATCGGTTTGAACAACTGTCGCGGGAAGAAATTGACAATATGGCGATTGGAAATACACACGGGGGACTGATTGCAAAATGTGGTTCGCGTTCCCTGCCCCCGCTTGCCGATTCTATAGAAAATTTGCGTAAAGATGGGTTCTATGCACTTATAGATGGAATCGAGGACCCCTATAATTTCGGCTATGCGATACGTTCTTTATACGCCTGTGGAGCAGATGGTATCATTCTTGACGAGAGAAATTGGTTAAGTGCCACCGGTGTCGTTGCTCGTTCTTCAGCAGGGGCATCGGAAAGTATTCCCGTGTTTCTTGCCACAGCAGAAACAGCGGTTCCACTCTTTCAACAAAACGGTTTTTTAACGGTAGCGGCAGATCTTCGCACAGAAAATGAACTCGGTAAAACGGCACTTTCACGTCCAATTCTATTGGTCTGTGGTGGCGAAAAACGCGGTATTTCCCGCCGCGTTCTCGATGCGGTTGACCTCCGAGTCAAAATTCCCTATTGTCGCGAATTCCGCGCTTCCCTATCTGCGGCATCCGCTGTGACCATGTTTGCCTATGAAATCATGCGACAGAATTTTCATAAATGAAAATAAATGCAAGTGCCTGATCCACTTTTTGCGGATCAGACACTTTTCATGCCGAATACACAAAGAAATTGTTTCTTCTACAGATGAATGAGATTACTGGAATAAAAAATACGATTCGATAAAGGATATTATTATGTACCGCTTTGTCAAGCGGAAAAATCCGATTTTAATATTGTCACAATACGATTTCCCCGACATATTCCGTCTGCAAAAACTACGGCTGCCTTTACGGAAAGCATCTCCCTTCCCGAAATGGGGAGAAAAGTCGAACGTATATAGTCTATCACCGGTTACTACCTCCATGCGCAAACTGGAGCGCCGGTAAATCCGTAGAACTAAAGATTGCTTTTGATATGTCATTAAAAGCGGTGCTTTCAAGCAGGCAATCCGACGGAACAACTCCTGCGCGATCGTAATCACATAAGCTACTGACGTTTGCCCGACAATTTTCAAAACTGCCGTTCGTATGTGGCTACTTGAAAAAGGCGAAATCCCTTGTGAAAAAACCATCGCGTCCGAACGCTCGGATTTGGTGAAAGAGTATCGTATTGTGCGCCTCTTCCCCGATAATTGTCTCTTCCGACAGCACTACTAAGTAGACGGGCGCGGGCGCGATTAAAAAATATTATATAGACAGAGGCGCTCTTTAATGTATGATATTATCATAATCGGGGGCGGTCCCGCCGGTCTTACTGCCGCGCTTTATGCGCGCCGTGCCGAAAAAACCGTATTGGTCATCGAAAAAAACACGTTTGGCGGGCAAATTATCTGGTCGCCGAAAGTCGAGAATTTTCCCGGTTTTGCATCGATTTCCGGGATGGAGCTCGGTGACAATCTGATGGCGCAAGCCATGGCGCTCGGTGCAGAGCTCGTACTCGACGAAGTAACAAAGATCACAAAAAACAATGACGACTTCTGCGTTTGCACGCAATTATCGGGTAAATTTAATGCAAAGGCACTTATCTTAGCGACAGGATCAGCGCCACGCCATCTTGGATTACCCCATGAGGAAGCGCTCATCGGCGGCGGCATTTCCTTTTGTGCTGTATGCGACGGAGAATTCTTTCGCAAAAGTGATGTGGCTGTTGTCGGAGGTGGCAACACCGCGCTGCAGGAAGCTCTTTACCTATCCGATATCTGCGCCAATGTGCACCTAATTCACCGCCGCGTCACCTTTCGTGCCGACCAAAGCCTCACCCAACGTATAGCACGTCGCCGAAATATTCATCTGCACTGCCCCTCTGAGATTATCGCGCTGCATGGAACCGACCAATTACAAGGTGTCACCATCCTTTTAAAGAAAGGTGCCACCACCGAAATATCCCTGGCTGTCAGCGGATTGTTTGTCGCAATCGGGCATAATCCGCAAACAAGCCTTCTTAAGGCATTTGCCGATTTGGATGAACGCGGCTATGCATGCGCCGGCGAAAGCACAGAAACGCGCACAAGTGGTATCTTTGTCGCAGGAGATTGCCGCAAAAAATTTGTCAAACAGTTAACGACCGCGGTTGCAGACGGCTCCTGTGCCGCAATTGCCGCCTGTCACTACTTGGACAGTCTGTCGTAATGGCATTAAAAAACTCCGTGGCACCACAAAAGCCCCCGGAGTTTTATATAAAACGAAGGAGAGCGTAACTGCTCTCCTTCTGCTTATTCGGCGTATACGCTAACCTGTTTCTTATCGTTAGCAATCTGCTCAAATTTGACTTTGCCATCGATGGTAGCAAAGAGGGTATCATCTTTGCCACGACCGACATTGACACCCGGGCGAATTCTGGTGCCGCGCTGTCTGACGATAATGCTACCGGCAGTCACGTGCTGACCGTCCGCGCTCTTTACACCGAGACGCTTGGACTCAGAATCACGACCGTTCTTAGTCGAACCAACACCCTTTTTATGGGCAAAGAACTGTAAACTCAGTTTCAACATTTCAGTATCCTCCATAAAATTTGTCGCTTACGGATCTTCTGCACGTATCACAACCCGAATATTCTTCGGATAATCACCTGCCAGTTCTTGCAACTGGCGTCTGTAAGCATCAATGAGCCGGGAAACAGCAAAGCAGATATTTTCGTCAATACCTCCGACAATCAAAGCCGGAACGGATACAGAGAGAGCGGGAGTTTCCTCATCGATTTGATAGTCGACCGGAGCTCCGAAACCACTTTCAATCGTGTTCACGACCAAGAGTGACATCGAAGAGATTGCGGCACATAAGATGTCGCTCCCCTCTTCCGCATATCCCGTGTGTCCGCAAGAGCGAAAAGCCCAAAACGTTTCACCGGATCTCAAAAAGGTGATCGTTGTCATCGTTACGCGTTGATTTTGCTGATTTTGATGACGGTGTAGTCCTGTCTGTGACCGATCTTCTTCTTCTCGTTCTTCTTGGACTTGTACTTGATGACATCAATCTTCTTGGACTTGCCGTTCTTGACAACTTCCGCCACAACGGTTGCGCCGGTGATGTAGGGCGCGCCGACATTAACGGATTCGCCACACACTGCCAAAACCTTATCAAAGGTGACAGTCTCGCCCGCTTCGACACCCAGCTTCTCAACGAAGAGGACGTCGCCTTCGGCGACCTTGTACTGCTTCCCGCCGGTTTCCATAACTGCGAACATGAAGAGTACCTCGCTTTCTTTAAAAATCGCTGTTGCAGGCGGCTCTCGCACTTGGGTGCCTACACACATGCGCTTAAATATTATAAACAATATTTTATGGCTTGTCAATAGAAATTTAGGAACAAAATAACGTTTTTTCTCTTGCTTTTTATCCCGCAAAAGACTATAATAGTCAAAGCTGTTTTGCGATTGAATACACGCAAATTCTATGATAAAAAGGCAGGTACAATCATGGTTTCACCGGGGGATATCGTTCAGACAGTTGCTATTCTCGCTATGATGGTTCTGCCCGGATTTTTACTCGGCAAATTCAAGCTCGCCGGAGACGGCTTCGCTAGTGGACTCTCCAATTTTGTTCTTTACGTTGCACAGTCCTGTATGTTTATCCGTGCATTCTTGAGCACACCGGTCACATCCGATGTCCTACGCCGTATGGCAATCGTTTTCATCCTCTCAATTATCATACATTTACTTTTTACAGGCATTGCTTTCATTTTCTATCGCGGCGCGCCCGACGGTATTCGCCGGATTTTACGTTTTTCGACGATCTTCACCAACGCGGGCTACATGAGCATTGCAATGTTTGAGATTCTCTTCCCCGACTTGCCGGAAGCAACGGTATATGCATCAGTCTATCTCGTGTTCTTCAATATGTACATGTGGTCACTCGGCGCCTATCTGCATACCCACGACTCTGCTTGTATTCGACCGAAAGCCATACTCTTAAATCCGGCAATCATATCCTCTGTCATCGGTTTCGTTCTGTTTTTACTGAGCGCGGGCTCCTTGATTGATTCGAATCCGATTCTCATGCCTGTCAGTCGTGCCATTTCTATCCTTGGCAGCACGGTATGCCCGCTCTCCATGGTTGTCGTCGGTACAAGGCTCGGCATGATGTCTTTTAAGGGGTTTTTCCGGGACAAATATCTATATCTGTACCTGTTTGTCAGGCTTCTTCTTTCACCGGTTCTTGTATTTGGAATCCTGAAACTGCTGGGAATGGCGTTCGACGGCATTCTTGCTCCGAATGAGATTACACTTATGACGACAATCCTTCTGATATGTGCGTCTACACCCGCCGCCACAAGCGTTTCCATGTTCGCGGAAAAATTCGGGACAGATACTGCTTATGCCGGCAAATTGGTTTCCGTCTCAACACTACTCTCCGTCGTGACAATCCCCCTGATTGGATTACTGCTTCTTCTCTGACATCCAAAATAGCAGCGGCGCCGCTCCCGTGGGAGCGGCGCCGCCGTTTGATCCTGTCAAAGCGGATTGCCGGTTGTCGGCACCTTGCGCTTGCGGCAAGTCGATGCCGCAGTAGGATATTTTGCTTCATATTCCGTGGAAGCATAGACGAGCGTATCACCGCGCTTCAATTCAAACAGCGTGGATCCAAGCGCTCCTCTGCCGCTTTTAACACCAATCAAATCCGAAGAAACCAAAATACCTTTGTTGTGTGCGGAAACCAACAGAACATCTACGGGCTTCCCTTCTTCATAAAAAACACCGACGCACGGTACCTTGTCGGAGAAGGCCTGTACGAGTTTACGCCGTTTTACTTTCGTTTCATAGGCTTTTACAGGCGTTTTTACACCTTTACCGTTTTCATAAATGAATCCGAAATACGCATCGTCACGGTATTCGTGCATCACCTGCGCGCCAATGATCGTCTCACCGTCGTCCATGTTAAGCTTTGGCGGGAGATAATCTCCGAGGAGCGATGCTTTTGTGTTTTCGAATTCGCATACACGGATGCGATACATTCGGGCGAGGCTCGTAAACACACACAACTCTCCGAGATTATCGGTATCCTCCATATACAGGATCTCGTCAGTTTCTTTTACTTTTTGTTCGTCGTTTCCTTTAAGCGATTGGGCGGTGATCTTTTTAAAATACCCCTCTTTCGTGACAACGACGCGGACGGGGTAGTTCTCAATCTCTTCCCGCTCAATCACCTCCGGCGTTTCATCTTTTGCAACGATAAGTGTTTTTCGCGGTTTCCCATATTTCTTTTTGATTTCGGTTAACTGCTTTGCTATTTCCCGTTTGACTTTCAAGTCATCGCGTAAAATGCTGTCCAGCTCCGCAATTTCCTTCTGCAGATTCTCGATTTCACTGATGCGATTCGCAATATACTCGCGGTTCAGGTGACGCAGCTTGATCTCGGCAATGTACTCGGCCTGCTTTTCGGAGAGATTAAATGCCTCCATGAGGTTCTTGACAACATCTTCTTCTTTGACAGTATTGCGAATAATTCGGATTGCTTTGTCAATATCGAGTAAAATGGCGCCAAGCCCCAGCAAAAGGTGCAGTTTATCCGATTTGCGATTAAGCTCAAAAGCGAGTTCCCGTTTGTAGCACGCCATACGGAAGAGTATCCACTCCCGAAGAATATCCATGACGCCAAGTGTCTTCGGTGCTCCGCCAATCAGGACATTAAAGTTACAGTCAAAGGATTTTTCAAGATCGGTGGTTGCAAAGAGGCGCTTCATCAACTTGTCAGGGTCGGTATCTTTCTTAAGATCAAGCGTAAGGCGGAATCCGCTCAAGTCAATTCCGTCACGGACGTCTGTGACACCTTTGATACGCCCTTCTTTCACCATGTCGGTGATTTTTTTGATAATGGATTCAATGCAGGAGCTATATGGAATTTCGAGGATGTCGATCGTGTTGTCGTCCTTATTATAGACATAACGTGCCCGCAGACGAACACTTCCGGTGCCGGTTTCAAAAATGCTCCGAATTACCTCACGGTCATAAATGAGAAAAGCGCCACCCGAAAAGTCAGGTGCTTTAATAATTTCCATCATGTGCTCGGTGGTAATGTGAGGATCACGGAGCATGGCAATCGTACCGTCGCAGACTTCTGCCAAATTGAAGGAACAGATGTTGGAGGTCATGCCGACGGCAATGCCGAGGTTCGGAGACACAAGAATGTTCGGAAAGGTCGTCGGAAACAAAGTCGGTTCCGTCATCGTATTATCGTAGTTCGGCACCATGTCCACGGCGTTTTTGTCGATACCTGACAATAATTCTTGGCAGAATGTATCGAGTTTCACTTCCGTATAGCGTGGTGCCGCATATGCCATGTCACGGCTGTACTGTTTACCGAAAGACCCCTTCGAATCGACAAAGGGGTGCAATAACGCACCGTTCCCTCGCGTCAAACGCACCATTGTTTCGTAGATTGCGGCATCACCATGCGGATTCAGACGCATCGTCTGCCCGACGACATTGGAGCTCTTCGTCCGATGACCTGTGAGGAGCCCCATTTTATACATCGTATAAATGAGTTTTCTCTGTGAGGGCTTAAAGCCGTCAATATCCGGAATTGCTCTCGAAACAATAACCGTCATAACGTACGGCATATAGTTTTTCTCGAGCGTTTCGGTGATTGGCTGTCGAGTAATTTCGGCAACAGTTTCGGGCAATTGTACGGTTGACTTCTTTTTTCTTGCCATGTCCGTATCCTTTTCAGAGATTGATGATTTTATGTGCCGCTGCGCGAATCATACGGTTATAGAGAGCGAGTCCCATGCCGTCCTGCGGCGGAATCGGCGCAAAGATTGCGTCGTAATGCCGTTTATCCATATCGCGAAGCAAATGAAACAAAAGATGAGCCTGTGTGGAAAGGTCTTCACGCTTGCCAAAAGAATATACATCTTGCAAAGGAAGCGCCGCGCGAAGCACCGGAATATCTTCCGTATAAGCGAGGACTGCAATTCTGCCTGTCTGCTTTTGCAGATACGCAATGATACGATCCGTATCACCGCCGAGGAGCGCGACCGGCGCATCCGGCGCATAATGTCGATATTTCATACCGGGGGATAGTACCTTTTCACCTTCCGCCAGTTTGGCTGTAACTGCGGGAGCCACCGCCACGTGATCCGAAACACGCGCAAGGTCGGCGAGGGTAATGGCACCCGGGCGCAAAAGCAACAGAGAGTCATCCGATTCAATCTTGACAATCGTGGATTCAAGTCCGACCTCCGATTCCCCGCCGTCAAGAATCATGTCGACACGACCGTCCATATCGTCACGGACATCGGCAGCAGAAGTCGGAGACGGCTTACCGCTCAGATTGGCGGATGGAGCCGCGATCGGGACACCGGCAGCACGGATAAATGCGTTAGCAACAGGGTGTGAAGGACAGCGCACAGCCACGGTATCGAGCCCCGCGCGCACCTCCTTCGGAATCGTCGGTTTTGAAGGAAGAATGACCGTCAGAGGTCCCGGCATAAAAGCAGCAGCAAGCCGATCGAACATTCGGTTCGTTTCCGTATAACGACTCGCGTCATCCGGCGTTGCCACATGAATAATCAGCGGATTGTCTGCCGGTCTGCCTTTTGCGGCATAAATTGCCTTTGCGGAGGTAGAACTGGTCGCATCACCGCCGAGCCCGTAAACCGTTTCCGTCGGGAAAACAACCAGACCGCCCCGGCGAATGATCTCTCCTGCTTGTTGCAGAATTTCAACATTCTGCCTCGATGTAACATCTGTTATTTGATAATACTTTGTCGTCATCACGACTCATTCCCTTTTTGGATTTCTTCGTTCCGTGCCATTCTGAGGGCCGTAATCATGTCGTCCATATCACCGGACAAAAAGCGTTCAAGTGAATAGATCGTCTTCCCGATACGGTGATCCGTCACTCGCCCTTGCGGGAAATTGTACGTGCGAATTTTCTCGCATCGCTCCCCCGTTCCAACCTGGCTTCGTCTTTCTGCGGCAATTTGGGAATCTCGCGACTCCTTGTCACGCTGATATAGCTTTGCTTCGAGCATTTTCATCGCGCGTTCACGGTTCTTCTGCTGGCTTCTCTGCTCCTGGCATTCCACAACAATACCGGTTGGTATATGTGTCAGACGGACGGCGGATTCGGTTTTGTTAATATGCTGACCGCCCGCACCGCTTGATTTACAGGATTCCATTTTGACATCTTGCGGAGCAATGTGCACTTCAACCTCGTCAACCTCCGGCAAGACGGCAACCGTTACAGTGGATGTCTGGATCTTGCCGTTAGCTTCAGTCGACGGAATCCGTTGTACACGATGAACACCGCTTTCATAGCGAAAATGCGCGTAAGCGCCGTGACCTTCCACGGAAAAATCAATTTCGCGATATCCGCCGAGCTCGGTCGGATTGACATACGACAGTTCTATGGTATATCCCTGCTTTTGGGCATACATCATGTACATACGATAGAGTTCTGCGGCAAAAAGCGCTGCTTCTTCCCCGCCCGCGCCCGCTCGAATTTCCATGATGACACTGCGGTCGTCCTCGGGATCTTTCGGAAGCAGATAGAGCATGAGGTCCTTTTCTGCCTGTTCGATCTTCGCTTCCACGCTTACCAGTTCTTCACGTGCCAGTGCCGCGATCGACAGGTCTTTTTTTTCAGCAGCGAGCGCTATCAGTTCTTCACGCTCCTGCAATAAAGAAAGATATTGACGATACGCAATGACTCCCGGTTCCAATGTTCGAAGTTCTGTAGTGCGCGCAAGGTACTGTTTCATGTCCCGCGTGGCATCGGGCGAGCCAAGCCACGCGGTCAGTTCTTCATAGCGTAGAACAGCGTTTGCAAGCTTCTGATAGGCAGACTTTAGTTGCATGCATTAATGAAAGCGACAAAGGCCTTGTACGTTGCATACAAGTCTGCCTTCGACACAACTTCATAGGGGGCGTGCATGGAGAGTACGGGCACGCCGATGTCAACCGTGTCAATATTCATTTTGGAGATATACTTAGCGACCGTTCCGCCGCCGCCCGCGTCCACTTTGCCGAGCTCGGAACTCTGCCAAGCGACATGACCGTTCGCAAAGATGCGACGAATACGTCCGACAAACTCGGCGGAAGCATCGTTAGAACCGGATTTACCGCGGGCGCCGGTATATTTGCAAAGCGCCGTTCCGCAGGAAAGAAGCGAACTGTTTGCCCTTTCATAGACTTCTTTGAAGTTCGGATCATAGGCGGCTGTAACGTCCGCAGAGAGGCATGAGGAAGCGGCACGCACAATGCGGGGATTCGCACCTGCAGCGAGCGACAGCTCGTTCAGAATGTCGTCGAGAACGACGGACTGCATCCCCGTATTGCCCTCGCTGCCGATCTCTTCTTTATCAGCGAGAACGACGATAACCGTGTTAGCACGGTCATCCGCGTCAAAGAGCGCTGTAAAAGCAGGATAAGAGCAGACGCGATCATCGTGACCGTAAGCGGCAATCAAAGAACGATCAAAGCCGACATCGCGGGCTTTCATAGCGGGAACTGCGGAAATTTCGGCGCTGAGGAAATCGTCCTCCGTGATTCCGTACTTTTCGTTAAGAATTCGCAGGACGTTGAGCTTAATGGCATCTCCGTCCTCACCCGCCACAGGCATCCCACCGACCAGAACATTCAGCGCTTCGCCGGGGATTGCCTCACCGAGAGGCTCGCGCGACTGCTTTTGCGCCAGGTGCGGAAGCAGGTCGTTAATATAAAAGATCGGATCGTTCTCATCTTCCCCGACGCAAACAGCGATTTCTTCGCCGTCGGCGCGCACAATGGTACCGTGCAATGCGAGAGGAATGGCAGTCCACTGATACTTTTTGATCCCGCCGTAGTAATGCGTTTTCAAAAAGCACATCTGGCTGTCTTCATAAACAGGACACTGTTTCAGGTCAAGACGAGGAGAGTCAATGTGTGCCGCAAGGATTTTGACACCAGCTGTCTCAAGAGGAGCCGACCCGACACGAATCAGAAACAGATTTTTTCCACGGTTATTGTAATACAGCTGATCCCCCGGGTGTACCGTGTCGCCGAAACGAAAAGGCTTATATCCGTGCTCTTCGGCAAGCTTAACCGCTACACGCACGGCTTCACGTTCGGTTTTGGCGGCGTTAAGGAAGGTCTTATAACCGTCTGCGTACGAAAACATAAGAGCCAGTTCTTCCTCGGTCGCACAACCGAAAGAATTTTCTTTTTTGGAAAGAAGTTTGTCTGCAAGTTCACTCATCGTTTTTACCCTCTATTCAAAATATTTTTAAGCAATTGTGAGATACGGTCACGCACTTCGGTCATTGTGCCCGTATTTTCGACGACATAGTCGCAGGAACGCACAAGTTCGTCGTCCGTCCGCTGGGCAGCAATTCGCGCCTCAGCCTCTTCATGCGAAATACCGTCGCGCTCCATGATCCGTGCAATACGGATCGTTTTCGGCGCGGTAACGGCAACCGTTACCGCGCAAAGCCGATCAAGACCGGATTCAAAAAGTAACGGCGCTTCCAAAACGGCACAGGCTGCACCGCTTTTTTCTTGCTCATCGCGCCAATGGCAGAACGCTTCAATGACATGGCGATGTGTAATAACGTTTAGGGATTGCAAGCGTTCTTTGGCGTCGGGAGAGTCGGAAAAAACGATTTTGCTAAGTGCACGACGATCAATACCACCGGTGCGTGTATTCAAAATTTCAGAACCAAACGCATTTACAATCTCCTGTACACAGTCGGAAGGGGCCGCAATCAAGCGATGATAAACGGCATCCGATTCAAAAACGGGGATGCCGAGCGAAAGAATGGTCTGACAGACGAGTGTCTTCCCGCTTCCGCTCCCACCGCATAGTCCAACGACGATCATAGATGCCTCCGGCACAAGATTTATAAATCTCTTCTAAAAATAATACTATATATTGTGTTTCTTGTCAAGAGTTGGCGGCTCCGAAAGACCGTTCGACGCAAGGAATATTCGTCAGAACAGCAGGAAAGAGCAGAACGAGTCTGCTCTTCTCTGTTTAATGTGTGGCGGCGGCGATTGCGGCAGTATCCTGTGCGATCACAAGCTCTTCATTGGTCGGAATCAGATAGACCGCAACGCGCGAGGAATCCGTCGAGAGTTTGGTTACGGGAGCAGGTCTGCGTACCGCTTCGTTGGCAGCGTTATCGAACGATACACCGAGGAACTCCAGCCCCTCGCAGGCAAGTTTACGGACGATTGCCTGATTCTCGCCGATTCCGGCTGTAAAGACAATGGCATCAAGCCCGCCCATCGCGGCGGCATAAGCGCCGATATATTTCTTGATCTGGTAGCAAAGCGTCTTCATGGCAATTGTCGCCTTTTCGTCTCCGCGTTCCATAGCGGAGCAGAGATCGCGGCAGTCACCCATGCCGGCAATACCGAGCAGACCGCTTTTGCGGTTGAGAATATCGTCCATTTCACGAGGAGTATAGTGTTCTTTGTCCATAAGGAACGTGACCGCGGCAGGGTCGATAGAGCCGGATCTGGTACTCATCACAAGACCGTCAAGCGAGGTAAAGCCCATGGTGGTGTCCAATACTTTGCCGCCACGAACCGCCGCAATGGAGGAGCCTCCCCCGAGATGACAAGTCACAATCTTGGTATCTTCAGCCGGCTTCCCGAGGATACGGATCATCTCCCCGCTGACATAGCGATGCGAGGTGCCGTGAAAACCGTATTTACGGATGTGATATTTCTCTGCGAGCTCTGCCGGGATCGGATACGTATAGGCTTCCGGCGGCATTGTATGATGAAATGCAGTATCAAAGACGAGCACCTGCGGCACACCGGGAATTGCTTTGAGGCACGCCTCAATTCCCATAATGGCACCCGGAATGTGTAGCGGATCGATTTCCCGACATTTTTCGAGTTCAGCCATAATCGCGTCATTCACTGCAACAGAGGAGGAGAGCGTAGGTCCACCGTGCACAATTCGGTGCCCGACCGCGTTGATTTCAGAGAGATTTTGAATACAGCCGTAAACGGGATCCGTCAGGAGTTTGACAACCATTGCCGCGGCCTCTGCATGATTATTCAGTGTCACTTCACAGGCGAACGGTTCGCGACCGGGCACTTTGTGCCCGATGATGCCGCCATCTCCGATACGCTCACAGTTCCCTTTTGCCATAACACGATAGTCGGTCGTGTCAAACAACTGATATTTCAGCGTGGTACTGCCGGCATTCACAACTAATATTTTCATTATTCAATTCTCCTATTGTTTTTTTACGAAAAATATTATACAATGGGATAGACATTTTTGCAAGGAATATCTTGCCCCGGGAGGTGCTTTTTGTGATTGTTGCCATCATCGCAGAATGCAATCCTCCACACACGGGTCATGCACACCTCATACGTGAGGTACGAAATCGCTTCGGCGACGGTACCTGCATATTGATGCTCCTCAGCGGCAATTATGTACAGCGCGGTGATCTCGCTTTCACGGATCGCTATCGCCGCGCTGCGGGTGCCTTGTCAATCGGAGCAGATCTTGTCCTCGAACTTCCTTTTCCTTATTCATGCCAGACAGCACAGATTTACGCGACTTCCGCTATTTCAATTTTAGAGCATTTGGGCGCAATCGATGCTCTTTGCTTCGGGAGTGAATGCGGGGAAATCGACACTATTAAAGAAATTGTATCTTATCTCTCCTCGACGGACTTTCAATGTGCCGGCACAAACGAGCGCGAGAAACACCCATGTAAGAGTTACGCGCAGATTCGTACTGACTTAATCGAGAAGAACTTATCCCCCGATGTTGCAAAGCAGGCGTCTCTGCCTAATAATATTCTGGCAATTGAGTATCTATTGGCATTACAAATGCTCGGCTCTTCTATAAAACCATACACGATTATGCGGCAGGGTGCATATCACGATAGCGGCAGTTCCGTCTCCGGTTTTATGTCCGCGGGTGCTATCAGGCAAACAATCAAACAAGGTGAAATTTCAAATATCGAGCAATATATCACGGCAGATTTCGCTCTCACTCTGCAAAGCGACCTGCAACAGGGTTTGGCACCTGCTGATATGGAACGTCTTTCTACGGTGATGCTGACGCATTTGCGACGCGTTTACGCCGGAAACGATCTCTCTGCCTACTTCGACATTGACGCGGCGCTTGCCGCAAAAATGAAAGTTGCCCTCAACAAGGCAACGAGTATCCAAACGTTCATTCCTCTCCTTAAAGCGAAACATATGACAGAGGCGCATCTGCGACGTGCTCTCC
The DNA here is from genome assembly GCA_963611795.1 of Akkermansia muciniphila. GTDB lineage: Bacteria > Bacillota > Clostridia > Oscillospirales > CAG-272 > UBA1740. Next base: position 14,085 of record CAVDSZ010000010.1, read on the forward strand.
TGAATGCTTACTTCGGCGTTACCTCCTCCGATGTGCATTCTGCACCCGCGTTCACGAGATTGCTTGCCTTGAACACCCGCGGTAAAGAGAGTTTGAAATATTTGAAACAGCATAGTTCCCTTCCCATTCTGTCTCGGCCGTCCGATGTCCGTCATATCATGGACGCCAATGCGCGCAAAGCCGTTGAACTTGCCGATTATGCGGATTCTCTGTACTTTTTAAGCGTACCGACACCGCAACCGGTGGAAAAACTCTACGGATTCCGACCGTTCATCGCGGAATGAGAAGATTGGTGTGCTATCTTGCCTACATCTTCATCCCTGGCTTATCCTGTCGATTGCATTGACACGACTATGCTCACGCGATAAGATGTTGACAGCAAGACAAGCAGTCCGAACTCAAAATTATGCAGGAAAGGAGCGAAATATGATAACGGCGAATGGCATTCAAGGCAAGTATCTGTAATACCAAGGAAGACACCTTGTCCGCAAAGGCAACGATATCTTTCTCGGTGACCTCTCCGATAAAGGCTATGTGTCTATGAACATTATGGCGTCCGAAGAAAAACTCGGAGTCAGCGTTCCGACCACAGTCATTGTAACTCTGTTTGACACCGCGTCCAAAAAACCGGTCAAAGGAATGCAGAAGATGTGTACTTCTCTTGCGGATGCGTTTGAATTCGGTACTGCGTGGCTGACTCGCTATAACCGATAAAAACATATCTAGGAGGTACCCCTTACTTTGAAAACGCACAAGATCCCACGTTTTGTGCGGCCGGTGGTCATCGCACTGATTTCCGTGCTTTTAATTGTCGCCGCCGCCCTCACCGGTTGCAAACTGTCTTCTCTATCCAACAGTAAGCCGCCGCAGGATCTCAATCAAACGAAGGAAGCGGAAACCAATCAAGAAGTAAAAAACGAGACGAACGATCCCCTTCCGACCCCGGAACCGGTGAAAAAGTCTTACAATGTGTTAACAGGTCTTGAAACAACAAGTGAACTTGCTGATTTAAGACCTGTTGCTATTTCTATCTCCAATGCCGCCTATTCCCTCCCGCAATACGGCATCGGGAATGCCGATATTTTGATCGAGGTGCCGCTTGCAGACGGTTCTACCCGCCTTACCCTCCTCACGACCAACTATCGTAACATGACGACCATCGGCGCTGTTGCTTCCACGCGTTCGTACCTCATGGAAATCTGCAACGCGTTCCACGCCATTCAGTGCTTCAACGGTACCGACGGTACCGACGGTACTGTCAGCGCCGAAGAGCTCGGTTCTTACACGGTACTGGACAATGAATCGCAAAACCTTGCCGGCATGTACTACTACGATGACACTCGCTTTAATAAAGATGATCTTATGACTAACGGCATTCTGATTGATGCGGGTATTCGTAAAGCCGGTTACGCTGACAGAGACGCATCGAATTATCTCCCCTTTGTCTTTGCGAAAGACGGCTCCGATGCGCCCTCGGGTGCTACTCGTACGACGAAAGCATCAATCCGCTATTCCGACGACCTCAACGTGACCTATACTTATGACGCTTCCACACGCAAGTATGTCCGTTCCGAGTACGGTGAACAGCAGATTGACGCCGCAACCGATACGGCAGTCTCCTTTGACAACCTCTTCATCTTATGCGCCTCCTCTGTCACTTATGAGACCGAGAACAAAAAATCGCTTGATCTCGTGATGGAAGATGGCGGTTCCGGCTACTATATTTCGAGGGGTACAACCGTTAACTTCACCTGGCAACGGGCAGAAGACGGGACTCTCGATTTTTACGATACCGACGGAAATCAGCTTGTCGTTAACCGCGGTACGTCCTACATCGGCTTTGTCACCGCCGGTGCCAAAGACACCATTTCCCTGCGCTGAACCTCAATCACTAAAAGAATCCCGAACCGATTCCGGTTCGGGATTCTTCTTGATTTAACGCACTCGATCAAATAAATCTTTTGCCGCCTGTACTTTGTCGACCGCCCCGACGGTACAGATGACTGCATGCTCGAATGCGGGCGCCAATACGTCGGCATACCGACGAATCTGCTCCGCCGTAGTATCGATTGTCTCTTCACGATACTGTTGCATCCGATCATCGGAGAGTCCCGCGAATGCACGAATGTCTGCGAGGTATGCACTCTGTGCGGGACGAGTCGGTGCATCCAGCATCGAGACGGCACCGATTACATACTTCGTCATTTCCGATTCATCCGGGGAGAAGCGACGAAGATACAAAATGATATTGCGGAACGTCTCATAGGTTCTCTTAACGTGAGGATCGCGATAAGAAGAGAGCAAAAGCATATCCAAGACACGCAGGTTCGTAAAGACCGCACGTATGCCATAGGCGCCGCCACGGACACGGACCTCATTCCAAAGATAATCATAGGTAAGAATCTTTGACAGGACCCGGAACGAACCGTTATAAGGAATACCGCAGTCATGCAGATTCATCACCATGCCGTCGTAGGCAACCGAGCTCGGGATAGCGATTCCCTCATTGGAAGGTGTTGGAAGTTCTACAATGCAAGGGGTAGCGGCAGAACCGTCTGTATAGCAGTCAAACGGTGCCGCAATATAGGATTCCTGCGCCGCTTTGGAGCCGACGAAAGAAATCAGCGTCCGCTCACGCTTCAGCACGCCGTTCATCAAAGTCCCCAGTTTCTCACAAACATTTGTAATCTTGCTATCAAGATTAAGGCAAAGGTCGCTAAGGAAATCTCCGAACTTTACACCATCAAAATACTCATCGTATAAATACGAACGCGAGAGGTAACTCGCAGCATGAGTTGTCGCGAAGCGATCGCCGTTTTGCGCCAAAGCGCTCTCGTAAGATGCTTTTTGCTGTTTGATTTGTTCAGCGACTTCATTCGGCAGGAACTTCGGCATCAAGAGACCTTCCGATAGCAAACGTCTTGCATCGGCATAGTTCTCTTCGAGGAACTTGGAGAAGACAACCACCAGCGGATGATATTCGCCGCTCTCGGTCTCATACCCCGTCGTGTACGCATCCAGCCCGCCAAGATTCTTGTCAACATCGTTTTGATAGGCGAGCAAATCGTTTTTCTCTGTGGAAACGTTAAACAGTATTTTTGTCAGAAGCGCCAGATACGGAATATCCTCAAGCGGTACTCCGGACACATCAAAATAAACGCGCAGGTAGTCAATACCGGAAGTCGGGAGATCGTAGAAACGGTGTGGCACGCCGTCAATGTCGGCAATGTGAACCGGAACGCCGTGATAGTGACGATCCAGATCGGAGCGTTCCAGATGCGGAAGCATCGCACGAATCTCGGGCGTATCTTCCGTGGTTTGGAACAAACGGAGACGCTCGAGTTTTTCCTGCCATGCATGAATTCCTTCCTCGCCAATCCGTTCCTCATAGGCACGAACAGCCTGTGCCTCACGCGCGAGGCGTTCCGCCGCCATCGTGTGCGACGGCTCAAATATGACAGTAAGAGAATGGTTGTTATGAAGCAGGTATTTTTCAATCAAATTTTCAAAATAGCCGTGCTCCATTTCCTCACGGATTTCGCGAAGAAGATCGCGGTTTTTCAGTGTATCGACGGGATCTCCGCCGTACAGCCAAGTGTCCATGACGGAAATAGCATACTCCACTCCGGGAGCAGAACCGTTGTCACATTCACGGAGACTGAAATCAAGTTTATTGATAGACGCCGTCAATAGATCGCGGTCAATTCCGTTGTGTGCAAGTTCCCGTAATGTTTCATCAATGGTGGAAAGGAAAAGATTTGCCTTTGCGGCATCGGTCTTCTTGAGGCGGAAGGTCACGAACGGCTGATACAGATAATCATTGACGCAGGCATCGAATTCATCTCCGAGACCGGCACGCAAAACGGCCTTTTTGAGCGGGGCGGCATTGGAAAAGGTCAGCGATGTGAGCAGTAGTTTCATGCCGAGTATTGTCTTTCGGTCACTGTAATCACATAGCGTCATCGCACGCCCGAGCATGGCGTTTCCTTCAATGGGTTCATCTTCGCCGAGCTCATATGTGTGATATACCGTGCGATCACCCAGCGGAACCTGGCGCGTAATCTCAAAATGAACTCCCTGCTTTTCATAAGCAGACAGATATTTGTCATCTAAGAAAGCAAGAATTTCTTCGAGGCAAATGTGACCATAAAGACAAATATAACTGTTTTCGGGTGAATAGTACTTTTTGTGTGCCGCGAGAAATGCCTCATAGGTCAATTCGGGAATATTGCGGGGATCACCGCCGGAATTGACGGCGTAGACCGTATCCGGGTAGAGTTCATTCTGCATCACATCCCAGAACACGGAATCGGGGGAAGAAAGACTTCCCTTCATTTCATTGTAAACCACACCGGTGAATTTTGCAGGAGCAGTACCATCGGCAGGCTCATAATGCCAGCCTTCCTGCATGAAAATCTCGTCTTTGGTGTCAATGCGCGTGTGCAGAACTGCATCCATATAGACGTCAATCAGATTCAGGAAATCTTTTTCGTTCGTCGACGCAACCGGATACATGGTCTTATCCGGAAAAGTCATGGCGTTGAGGAACGTGGAGAGCGATCCTTTAATCAAATCGACGAATGGCTCGCGTAAAGGAAACTTTTTTGAACCGCAAAGGACAGAATGCTCCAAAATATGAAAAACACCGGTACTATCTTGAGGCAGAGTCTTAAAAGCAATGGAAAAAGCACGGTTTTCGTCATCACAAGAAAGCCAGACGAGGTCGGCTCCGCTCTTCAGATGCGTAAAACGATATGCCGCCATGTCCAGTTCCGGAATTGACTCGATTTTTTCAAGTCGGAAACCATGCAAAATGGTTCCTACTTCCATGGTTACTACTCCTTTTTGTGTTTATCGACTGTGATACAGTTTCTTGCTTTGATACACAGGCTCGCTTGTCAGGTGACAGCCGAGTTTCTTCAATACATTTTCATCCACCTGGGAAAGAATTACCGTGGAGTGTATTTCACTTCCCCGTAAGCCGTCAATCAAATCAACTGCGTATTTGGCTGTCGGATTCGTCAAAGCACTGACTGCGAGGGCAATCAGTACCTCATCGGTATGTAACCGGGGATTATGGTTTCCGAGATGATCAATCTTCAAAGACTGAATAGGTGCTATGATTTCGGGAGAAATCAACGGCATATCTTTCGGAAGTCCGCCAAGTGCCTTAATGGCATTCAGAAGTGCGGCAGAAATGGCACCGAGGAGCGATGATGTCTTCCCTGTCACAATCGTGCCGTTGGGCAATTCCCAAGCAACCGCCGGGGCGCCTGTCTCTTCGGCTTTCTTTTGTGCAGCGGTGATTACAGGACGATCGGCAGTCGTAATTCCCGCCTTATTCATCATAATTTCAATTTTGGTTGCTTCGGATCCGTCCGCAATCCCCTTGCGCATATCGCACAGTGCTTTATAATAGCGGCGTATAATTTCGTCCTTTGCCGCCTGATGTGTACCGGCGTCATCCGTAATACAATACCCCGCCATGTTGACACCCATGTCAGTCGGCGATTTATAGGGGCACTCTCCACTCACAAGTCGAAGCATCGCGGAAACGACCGGAAAGATCTCGACGTCGCGATTATAATTGACGGTTGTGACACCGTATGCTTCCAGATGGTAGGGATCAATCATGTTAACGTCATTAAGGTCGGCTGTTGCTGCCTCGTAAGCGAGATTGACAGGGTGCGAAAGAGGAATGTTCCATATGGGGAACGTCTCGAATTTGGCATAGCCGGAGCGAACACCGCGTTTGTGGTCGTGATACATGTTGGAAAGACAGGTCGCCATCTTCCCGGAACCGGGTCCGGGCGCCGTTACGACGACCAGTCTGCGCGTGGTCTCGATATAATCATTTTTACCATATCCCTCATCGCTGACGATTAAAGGCAGGTTCGCCGGATAGCCCGGGATGGAATAGTGACGATAAACACAGATACCGAGAGATTCCAAACGTTTCTGGAACGCCACGGCAGAGGGTTGATCAGCGAAACGTGTCAATACAACGCTACCGACATACAGGCCGATTTCGCGGAATGCGTCAATCAAACGAAGTACGTCCTGGTCATACGTAATGCTGAGGTCTCCCCTAACCTTATTTTTCTCGATGTCCCCGGCATTGATGACAATAACAATTTCGGCATCGTCCTTCATCTTTGCCAGCATACGCACTTTGCTGTCCGGCGCAAATCCCGGTAGCACCCGCGATGCGTGGAAGTCGTCAAACAGCTTTCCTCCGAATTCCAGATACAGTTTTCCTCCGAATTGCGCTATTCTTTCTCGAATGCGTTCAGATTGCAACTTTGTGTACTTTTCTTGATCGAAACAGACTTTATACATCAGGAACCTCTTTCGTATTTATGCACTTCTTCAAATGTCAACAAGACTTATATAGTATACCATTTTACCTAATTAACTGCAACTGTTTTCCCGCATTTCCGAAAGAAAAACTTTCATGATAAAAGTAAGGTTGATTTTTGATAACGTGTATGGTATCATTAAAATAGTAGTCTGTCATACTTTTTGACAGCCGAATACTTCCCCGGAGGTATAAAGATGAAACGGTTGCTGAGCGTCCTTTGCCTAATGGCAATGCTTATGCTTTTACTTTCGCTTACGTCCTGTACCAAAGATACCCCCGTTTACCGTGAGCACACGCATGCCTATGTTGCTACGCACACAAGAGGCACCTGTCTGCAGTTCGGGCACACTGAATACCGTTGCCATTGTGGCGACCGTTACACAGTATCAGACACAGAATACGGCAGCCACAGTTATGCGCCCGCCGTCGTGAATTCCGACTCGAAGCGTGCTGTCATTTTGGAATCATCGGGAGAGTATTTGACGGATGATGGTACCTGGTGTGGCTACTCGGGCATCAAAGGCAGTTACTGTTCAGAATGCGGTGCCTTTTTTTCGTTTGAAAGAATCAAGGCAGAAAAGCCCGATCTCCCGCCACTGCCAAACTGACTCAAGTCTGTCTGATCTTTATAGGAGATTGTATGAAAACAGGAAAGCAAAAAAAACAGATGTGGATAACGCTTTCGATTCTGGCTGTCCTTGTCCTTTCACTCTTGATTACCGGCATTCTTCTCACGGTAAAAAACTGTAACAAGACCGATTCCACAGAACATACAGGCGGCACAAAAAATAACGGCTCGCAATACGAAGCACCGATTGATTTTTTTAACTGAACATTTCCCACAGATTCTTACAATAAAAGACCGTCGGCAGAGCCGACGGTCTTTTATTTCATCATCTGGGTTTTACAACAAAGTTGATGATTTTATTCGGGACATAGATTTCCTTGATAATTTGTACGTCCGCAAGCATCGGAGCGAGACGTGAATCGGCATGCGCGGCGGCAAGTGCCGTGTCTTTATTACACCCGGTCGGAATCTCAATGACTGTGCGCATTTTACCGTTCATCTGGACAGCAATTTCTATCGTTTCATCAACCGTCTTTGCCTCATCATGGGACGGCCACGGCGCCACCGCACAAAGCGAGGTGTTACCGAGGTTTTCCCAAATTTCCTCTGCAAGATGCGGTGCAAACGGACACAGGATTCGGATAAACAGCGAAAGCTCGTCTTTTGTCAGACCGCCTGCTTCATCTACATCGTTGAGAAAGCCCATCATCGCAGCAATGGCCGTATTAAACTTCATTTCTTCAATATCGGAAGAAACTTTTCGAATCGTTTTATGCAGTTTTGAATTCAGTTTGGGCGTCTCTGTTCCCACGTGAATCATTTCGGGCAGGTCGGCGACACGTTCAAGGAACCGCTTGCACCCGCGAACGCTGGATTCCGACCACGGAGCGGCGGAACCGTAGTCCCCCATAAAGAGGATATAAACACGCAAAACATCTGCGCCGAATTCGTCCACGACATCGTTCGGATCCACGACATTACCGCGTGACTTACTCATCTTTTCGCCGTCGGGGCCGAGGATTAATCCCTGCGCCGTCCGCTTCGCATACGGCTCCTTGGTAGGAACGACACCGATATCGTAGAGGAAGCGGTGCCAGAATCGCGAATAGATCAGGTGGCGCGTCACGTGCTCCATTCCCCCGTTGTACCAGTCGACCGGAAGCCAATACTTCAGAAGTTCCGGGTCGGCAAGTGCCTTTTGGTTATGCGGATCAATATATCGGAGGAAGTACCAGGAAGATCCTGCCCATTGCGGCATGGTGTCCGTTTCGCGTTTTGCCACACCGCCACACCGAGGGCATTTGCAATTGACGAATTCGGGGATTTTCGCGAGCGGACTTTCCCCACCCTCACCGGGGGCAAAGCTGGTCATCTTCGGGAGACGCAGGGGTAGTTCGTCGTACGGTACGGGTACCATACCGCAGGCGGCACAATGCACGATCGGGATTGGTTCGCCCCAGTAGCGCTGCCGGTTGAATGCCCAGTCCTTCATCTTATACTGGACGCCGCCTTCGCCGATCCCCCGCTCTTCAAGATGCGCAATCATGCGGGCAATAGAGTCTTTTTTATTCGTATAGCCGTTCAGAAACCCGGAATTGACCATCTCACCGTCGCCGGTGTATGCCGCAGTCGCCACATCGCCACCGCGGATAACCTCAATGACATCAATACCGAATTTCCGGGCAAAAGCCCAGTCTCGGTCATCATGCGCCGGCACTGCCATAATGGCGCCGGTACCGTAACCCATCATGACATAATCCGAAATGTAGATTGGGATTTCCTTACCGTTGACAGGGTTGATAGCGGCGAGTCCGTCGATTCTGACGCCCGTTTTGTCTTTGACCAGTTGCGTCCGCTCAAACTCGGTTTTTTTCGTACATTCTTCCTTATAAGCGTCCAAAGCTTCCATGTTACGAATCGTTGAACGGTACTTTTCAATAATCGGATGCTCCGGCGCGATGACCATAAAGGTAACGCCGAACAAAGTATCGGGGCGTGTGGTATAAACACGCAGCGTATCCTCTGCACCTTTGAGCGAAAAGTTCACAAATGCGCCACGGGATTTTCCAATCCAGTTGATTTGCTGTTGCTTGATGTTGGCGGGATAGTCAACGGTCTCAAGTCCCTCAAGCAGTTTGTCCGCATATTCCGTGATTCGCAGATACCAGACGTCCTTTGATTTCTGAATAATATCGGAATGGCAGATATCACACTTACCGCCTTGACTGTCTTCGTTGGAGAGTACCACTTTGCAGGAAGGACAGTAGTTTACAAGCGCCGTACTGCGGAACGCCAGTCCCCGTTCAAACATTTTGAGGAAAATCCATTGTGTCCAGCGGTAATAATCCTCTTCCGTGGTATCAATCGTGCGCGACCAGTCGAACGAGAAGCCGACCCGTTTTAACTGACTCGTGAATTTGGCGATATTACGATCGGTGACTTCACGTGGATGAATCCCCGTTTTAATCGCATAATTCTCTGTGGGCAGCCCAAACGCATCAAACCCGATTGGAAAAAGCACATTATACCCTTCCATCCTACGTTTACGGCAGATGACCTCCAGACCACTGTATGCCTTAATGTGTCCGACGTGCATACCAACGCCGGAAGGATACGGGAATTCCACCAGCCCGTAAAACTTAGGCTTGGACGTGTCATTGCTTGCGCAGAAGGTACCCTCCGCTTCCCATCGTTTTTGCCATTTCCCCTCAATGGTCTTAAAATCGTATCTCATATCTATCCTCTTTCAAACTTAGTCAATTCAGTTTGGCACTGTCAATTACGCGAGCAATATCCACCAGGTGCTCCTGCTTTTGCAATCTTTCCAGCCGATAGAATTCGCGAGAAGCAGTGTCAAAAATGTGTACAATCACAGTGATATAATCGAGCAGAATCCAGCTACCGCCTGCTTTTCCTTCTATGCCATGCACCTCGACACCACGCTCGGACATCTCAAAGTCCAGTTCATCCGCCAAGGACTTCACGTGTGTGGAGGAACGTCCTGTTGCAATCAGTTGATAATCCGTAATGGAAGACTCATCTTCCACGCGGTACAGTTTGAGATCGCTTGCTCCCTTTTGATACAGGATGCGGACAATCTCTTCCGCAAGTACCGAAGAATCGGCACTGCTCATATCAGGTTTGTTTTCCATCTTATCTCCTTTGTTCGTCGTTCAGCCTATGAGCGAGAAAGCAATAGGCATCCTCGGTAGCGCAAACAACGGGTTGATGATTTTCTCGTAAATACTGTATAGTATCGGAAAGGATTTTGCAGACAACTGTATCAAACGCACGATACTTATCAGTCGCGGTTCTAAGAAGTTCCCACATTTCCGCCCGCGTTGCGCGGCAAATGCTTTGCGTACGACCGGGTTCGGTATAGTCGGCGACAAACAGAATCTTATCAAAAAGGCTCATATCCGCTTCCCCGGTCGTATGGACGGAAATAGCGTGCAGTATTTCGGGGCACGCAAATTCGGGAAACAATTGCGGTATCAGTTTTGCTGCCGTCAATCCATGCAGGACCTGCGGTGAAGAAAGCAATTCTTTCGTGAGGGGGACATTCAATTTTTTCGCCAAAGCAACCTGCTCATCATCGCTTCGACATTTCGTCAAATCATGAAGCAACGCCGCAGCACGTAATTCATCTATCTTCTCCGGCAACAGCACGGTCGCAAGTGCTGCCACTTCTGTTTCAACCCCAAGGGTGTGACGATAACGTTTTTCAGTCTCAAAATCAGCGACTGCCGAACGCAAGTGCTCCAAGGATTCATTCTCCGGCATACAGTCCTCTTTCCCGGATATATGCAAACACGCGGGGGTCGAGTAGTTCCCCGGGTACTCCCCTCGCTAGCATTTTCCGAATCTCAGTCGAAGTAACTTCAAGCGGCGTCGCCGTTATCAGATGGACTCGACGCCCGTATGCCTTGAAATATTGCTCGTTTTTCGCATGAATTTGCTCCAGCAATTTCGGATCATCTTCTCGTCGTACGCAATACAGATCCGCCAGCGCAAAAACAGTCTCCGGTTCATGCCATGTATCCAGTGTCAACATCATGTCGGTCCCGACAAGCATGGCAATACGTCGTGCCGTCCCAGCAAGAACACGCAGAGTGTCGGAAGTGTAGCTCTTCCCACCACGCCGGATTTCCATATCGGAAATAACAGCACCGGAAAGGCCTGAAAAAGCGATACGACACATGGTGAGACGATCGGCGGCGGTGACACCATCTGTCGCGGTCTTGTGAGGCGGAATAAACGTCGGTATAATCAAAAGCCGATTGGGATTTATCGCGTGGATAAAGGCATCAGCCGCATGATAATGACCGCGGTGCGGCGGCGAAAACGTACCGCCATACACCCCAAGAGTGTCTATCATTCAAAGAAAATCCTTTGCTTTTTTGTCGATCTTCGGTAGAGAACAAACTTACTTCCAATCACGGACACCACGTCCGCCCCGAGCATCGGTGCAATTGTATTGGCGACGGTATAGGAATCCTCTTCCGCATTATCGAGGACACGGATTTTAATTAGTTCACGTGCTTCGAGAGCATTCGACAGTTGTTTGATAATCTCATCGGTGACGCCACCTTTTCCAATCTGAAAAATCGGTTGTTCCGATGCCGCCTTCCCACGCAGAAATGCGCGCTGTTTGCCGGTCAGCATAATTTTCTCCTTACAAATATTCTTGAATCTTTTCGACGAAACGTTTCAGCGCCACCGTGCGATGACTGCGTGCATTCTTCTCGTCTGCCGTCATTTCCGCAAACGTATGTCCCGTCCCCGGGATTAGGAACAGCGGATCGTAGCCGAAGCCAGCACTCCCCCGCGGCACCGTCAGAATCTCGCCCTCGCAGGTTCCTTCTACCGTAAAGTGCCGCCCGTCGGGGAAAACGCAGGCAATAGCGCAGACATAATGCGCTCTGCGCTCCATCTTTCCCTGCATTTCCGCAAGGAGTTTTTTGTTGTTGGCTTCGTCGTCTCCGTGACCGCCGGCATAGCGGGCGCTGAAAATGCCTGGAGCCCCGCCCAAGGCATCCACCGAGAGTCCGGAATCGTCGGCCACGGTGATATATCCCAACGCGGCACCTGCCTCTGCTTTCAGCAGAGCATTAGCGACAAACGTTGTTCCCATCTCTTCCACTTCAGGTATATCCGGCACATCGCGAAAAGAAAGCACACGATAGTCCTTTCCCGTATTTTGTGCAAGAGACGCAAGAATCGCGCGGAATTCCTCCACTTTATGCGCGTTATGCGTTGCGAGTAAAAGTGTCTTCATTGAAACAGTGCCTCGGCAAATTCCTCGGGGTCGAAAGTCTTCATATCGTCAATTCCCTCCCCGACACCGATATACTTCACGGGAATACCGAGTTGCTTCTTGATCGTCAGTACAACGCCGCCTTTGGCGGTGCCATCCAACTTTGTCAGCACAAGACCCGTAATATCCGCCGCGCCACGGAATTCTTTCGCCTGCGCAATCCCATTTTGCCCCGTTGTCGCATCGACGACGAGCAACGTCTCTTTGGTAGCGTCCGGGAGTTCCCGCAGAATCACGCGGTTAATCTTTGCCAGTTCGTCCATTAGGTTCTTCTTATTGTGCAAACGTCCTGCGGTATCAACGATCAAAACGTCCGCGCCACGGCTTTTCGCCGCCTGAACGGCATCGAACACAACGGCCGCAGGATCGGCTCCGTCACCACCGCGGATAAGATCCACTTTCGCTCTTTGACACCAAACCGCCAGTTGTTCTGTCGCCGCCGCACGAAACGTATCCGCTGCCGCTACGATCACTTGCTTTTTATTGGCGTGCAGTTCCGCCGCAATTTTACCGATTGACGTCGTTTTTCCCACGCCGTTCACGCCGATGACCAAAATCACCGACGGTTTAGTATCCAGGCGGAGCGGCTCGGCATCACCGAGCATATCTTTCAGCATGCGATACAGTTCACGCTTGACCGCCTCTGGATCTTTTTCTCGTGTATCCTTGACCCACTCACGCAAAGCATCGAGCAATTCCTCAGTCGTATCGACGCCGATGTCCGACTCAATCAGAAGCTCCTCGAGTTCTTCAAACAGATCTTCGTCTACACGAACAAAATGTTTGAACAAAGCGTCAATCTTGCCGAAAATGGCTTGCTTGGTTTTGGATAGACCTTTTTTCAGTTTTTCAAAAAACCCCATTTGGTTACTCCGTATCTGTCAGTTCGTTTTTCTTTGCGTCAATCTCGGCGATATCAACACCGATGACCTTGGAAACACCGCGCTCCGGCATCGTCACGCCGTAGAGCCTATCCGCAATCTGCATCGTACCGCGACGGTGGGTGATCAGGATAAACTGCGTATCTCCGCAAAACCGTTTGATGTACTCGCCAAAACGGAATACGTTGACCTCATCAAGTGCCGCCTCCACCTCGTCCAGAATACAGAAAGGCGTGGGATGCAGTTTCAGAATGGAGAAGAACAGTGCGATGGCAACAAAGGACTGCTCACCGCCGGAAAGAAGCATCAGGTTCCCGATTTTCTTGCCGGGGGGCGCCGCTTTGATTTCAATGCCGGATGTCAGCACATTCTCCGGGTCGGTCAAAGACAGTTCTGCGGAACCGCCGCCGAAGAGTTCACGGAATACCTGACCGAAGTTTTCGTTGATTTGCTCAAAAGACTTGACGAATGTCGTTGCCATCTCTTCTTCCAGTTTCGCAATAATGTCCGTAAGGCTCTTGAAAGAGTTCAGAAGATCCTGATACTGATCGTTGACTTCGTCAAACTTTTCCTTGATTTCAAGATAATCCGTAATGGCTGTCGGCGAATAACCACCTATGTTACGCAAGCGATTATAGCAGGAAATAGAGGTTTGGCGCATCTGATCGACATTCTCCGGCGTGACCGGCGGATAGTCGGCGGCGAGCGCATCCTCATAACTCATGCCATATTCATCGTAAAGACGACCGGAGAGTTTGTCCTGCTCACTGGTCAACTGTTCATAGCGTGTCTGGCTCTCGATAAATGCACGGTTCACGCTGATTTGTTCGTTTTCTTTCTGCTTGCGATACGTAGTAATATCGTTGATTTTCTTCGTGAGTTCGTTGGAACTGTTTAAGAGGTTTTCGCGCTCTTCTGTCAGACGACGCAGCTCTTCGTCAAGCCGCTTTGCCGTCTCCATATTTTCGCCGTTTTCCCGATCGAGGTCGGTGATGGCAGCACGCTGACGTTCGACCTCTTCCGCCTGGGCGCGCACATCCTCCATGTGCATATTGCGGCGCGATTCCGCCGCGGTCGTCATCGACCGATTTGCTTCCATATCACGGGAGAGCTCCGCCAAACGAATATCGAATTCCTGCGTCTTTTCCAGGTAAGCATCTCGCGTCGCCTGTAGCTGTTGATGCTGTTCCTCCGTACCGGCACGGTATTTTTTCGTTTCCGAAAGCTCGGTGGTGAGTTCCTCCAAATGTTTTTCTGCGACGGCGATTTCCGACGCACTGATTTCATCCATACCGGTAAGAGAATCTTTGTCGGCGCGCAAGCGCTCAAGGAGGTTCTCGTTCCCGTCTATTTTCGCCTTTGCCGACTCGAGTGCGGTCAAGTGAGAACGCGACATGGTATCGAGAAGCACTTTGGTTTGCGCGGCATCCTCGACGCGCGTCCGCAGCTCGCTCATTTTGTCATCAAGCTTTTGCGTGTCCGCCTCAAGTATCTCTATTTTTTCGGTGAGATCCGCCGCTTCTTCACGAAGCCTTGTCACCTCGCCGTTTCTCGAAAGAATACCGGCGCCCTCATTTTTAACGGAGCCGCCTGTCATGGAACCGCCGACATTCATAATCTGCCCGTCGAGCGTGACAAGACGTACTTTATGTCCGAGCGCCTTCGCGGCTTGCACCGCATGCTCCAATGTATCGAACACAACGGTGCGAAGCAGCAGGTATTCCACAATGGCGCGAAAACGGTTGTCACAGGACACCAACTTGTCTGCGCGGGCAACATAGCCGGGCAATCGAGCTGCACTTCGTATTTCATCTGTTTCGGAGTATGGGCGAATGGCACTCACGGGCAGGAACGTCGCGCGTCCCTTTTCCGTGCGTTTCAGGGTTTCGATAGCGGCTTTGGCCGTTTCGGACGTATCGGTAACGATATTCTGCACGCTCGCGCCAAGCGCCATTTCAATGGCGGTGACATACTCCCGGTCAATGGAAACCAGTTGGGAGAGCGGTCCGTAGATTTCACCGGCACCGCGGATATTCCCTGCCTCATATTCATTCATCACGACCTTGACCGAACGGCTGTAACCGTCAAGCTGATCGATCATCCGTTGCAGATCTCCCGCGCGGGAGAGGCGCGTGTCTCTTGCGACGCGCGTCTCGGTAATCCGTCGGGCAAGGTCATTTTTCTTTGCGGTTAATTTTGCCTGCTCTTCTTCTGCTCCACGAATAACGGCATCCTGTGCCGCGATTTTATCACGGAAGGAAGCGGCAGTTTTTTCACACCGAGCAGCTTCCGTTTCTAAGTGCTTTTCTTCTTCCTCGTACTTGGTGATCTCCGCATCGAGCGCGGCGGAACGGTCTCTGTCGCTTTCCCGGATTTTCTTCATGAAATCGAGTCGTACGCGTGTATCGGTCGTTTCGTTTTCTAAGGTCTCGATACGTTTTTGTGTTTGTGCAATTTCCGCATCCAATTCCTTGAGGCGTTGCAGAATCCCCTGCTGTTCGCTGAGGACACTGAATTTCTCGTCACTTAGCGAAGCAATCTGTTTTTCGATCCCTGCAGATTTTTCACGATAACCGGCGAGTTCACGCTCGGCGGCTTCCAGCTGTGCAACGAAAGCGAGACGTCTTGCTTCACTTTGGGTAATAAGTGTATTTGCGTGACCGATATCCGCTGCGATCGCGGTGGAACGCATTTCAAGTTGATGGATCTGCTCTCTGACAGCGTGGCTGTTCTGCAAAACGCCCTCGGCATTATAGGTAGCTGCCGTACGTGCTTCTTCTAAGCGGGCACTCTCTTCATACAGTTTGTCGATCGTCTCCGACAGAACCGCAAAATCGTCACGAAGCGTTTCGTACGTAACGCGAGCCGTTGCAACGTCCTCGTGGATCTTCTGCGTATCATAAAGCCACAGAGCCACATCGACAGCTTTTTTCTCTTCCTTGATTGCTTCGCCGCGACGTGCCTTTTCCGCTTCTTTTTCGAGCGGAATCAACCGCTCTTCATACATGGCAATCTGGACGTGCGTGGTTTCCATGTTACGGTTGGTAGCGTCGAGTTTCAGTTCCGCCTCGTGCTTTCTGGCACGGTATTTGGCGATTCCCGCCGCTTCTTCAAAAATGTTGCGGCGTTCATCGCTCTTCTTGGAAATCATCTCGGCGACTTTACCCTGTCCGATGATGGAGTAACCGTCTCTACCGATACCGGTATTCATAAAGAGTTGGTGAATGTCTTTGCGCAGGCACGGTTTCTGATTGATGAGATACTCCGAGTTACCGTTGCGGAAACAGCGACGTGTCACGGAGATCTCATCATACGGGGAATCCAACCGAAACTCCGGGTCGGTGTTATCAAAGCAGACGGTTACCTCGGCGTAGCCCATCTGGCGACGTGTTTCCGTGCCGCCGAATATGACATCTTCCATCGTAGTGCCGCGGATATTACGCGCGGAAACTTCGCCGAGCACCCAGCGCATAGCGTCCGAAATATTTGACTTACCACTTCCGTTCGGCCCGACGACGACCGTCGTACCCGGCTCAAAAGTCATCACCGTTCGGTTGGGAAACGACTTGAACCCATGGATTTCCAGGGACTTCAGATACATTGACAAACTCCTTATATTGAACGGCACCCCGTATCAATTATCTTGAATCATACCGAAGAGCATCAGCGCTTCTTTCGCGGCATTTTGCTCAGCTTCTTTTTTCTTTTTTCCGAATCCGTGTCCGATGACATTACTGTTCAGTCGTGCAAATGCCTCAAACATTCTGTCATGGGCGGGACCTGTCTCCTTCGACTCAAAGGTGAGTATATCCGTCCCGTCACCCTGCACGAGTTGGAGCAATCGAGTCTTATAATCCCCTCCACGCAAATTGCGGCAATAGGCAATTTCCTCGGACAGAACCCGTAGAATCACCTCGCGAGTCATCTCGCCGTTTTTGTGACTATCCAAATATACGGCACCGATAACCGCCTCCATTGCGTCAGCAAGGAGCGATGAGCGATTTCGGTTTCCCTGCTCTCCTTGTCCGAGTAGCAGATAATCACCGAGTGATAATCGCATTGCCGCGTGCGCCAATGTTGCCTCGCAGACAAGATGCTGCCTGTATTCGGAGAGTTCTCCCTCCGACGACTCCGGGAATGTCTCGTACAGATACGTGCTGACTGTAAGTCCGAGCACAGAATCCCCGAGAAATTCGAGGCGCTCGCTGGATCTCACAAGTGGATTCTTTGCCTTGGTTTCATTGACATAGGAGGTATGCGTCAACGCAGTACGTAGGTAAGCCTCATCTTCAAAGCGATAACCAATGCTTTTCTCGAGCGCACAGATTGTCTTGGATTCAGAGGAAAAACTCATTCGCCTTCCCCCGCATTCGTGTCATTGTTCGTAAGAGGCAATCCTACCTTGCGTTTACGAGCAAGTTTCTCTGCCCGTTCCGTTTGTTTTCTCGCTTCTGCGCGCGCCTTGGCACGGGTTCGCGCTTCTTCATCATAATCCAGCGCATATCGGGCGATTTCGCGATTCACTCCGCTTTCCGCAAAACGAATCGCCTGTCCGATTGCGTTTTTGATTGCAAGGGCATCGGAGGAACCGTGAGCTTTGATGACCGGTTGTGCAATACCGAGCAAAGGGGCACCACCGTATTCGGAAGAGTTAAAACTCCGTTTGAGATTTCCGATTTTCCCGCGAATGCTGCGATAGGCAAACTTCGTCAGTGTATTGGAGGTAAACAGGTCCTTCATCACCTGCAACATATACTTACCGATACCCTCGGTAAATTTCAAAAGCACGTTACCCGTGAAGCCGTCTGTCACCAGGACATCACAAACACCTGCGGGGACATCGTTTCCCTCTACATTCCCGACGAAATTCAGCCCAGAATCCTGTAGCAGCGCATATGCATCGCGCAAGACCTCGGATCCTTTCTCCGGCTCACTACCGAGATTCAATAGCCCAACACGCGGATTCGACACACCACACGCCTTCTCAAAATAACGACACCCCATAAAGGCAAACTGCTCAAGATGGGTGGCACCCACTTCCGGTGTCGCACCGCTGTCAATCAAGAGACACGGCATCGGGAACGGAAGGACGGTAGCAATCCCCGCCCGCTGGATTCCTTTAATGCGCCGTACAATGAGAGAGGCACCCGCCACCAAGGCTCCGGTGTTACCGGCGCTTACAAACGCATCTCCTTCACCGTCAGCCAGCATATGAAGCCCAATACTCATAGAAGAATCACGTTTTTTCTTCACGACCGACAACGGATCGTCACGCATGCCGATGGTGCTGAGCGCATGTATCATGCTAAATCCGCCGAGATCAATCCCCTCTGCCTCGGCAGTTCTGCGGATTTCTGCCTCGTCGCCAACGAGCACCACATCCACTCCGTATTCGTCACGGGCAAGCGCGGCACCGCACAGCGGCGCCAACGGCGCATGATCTCCGCTCATGACATCTACAATAACCCGCATGGGACAGACCTCCTTTCGTTGTTTTAGAAATTGCTGTTTTACTTGAATAATATCGGGCAGAGCTTATCAATCTCGTTCAAAGCCCGTTCGGCATAAGCTTCGTTGCGGGCGCGTTTCCCACCTTTTACCTTCTGCGCGAGCGGCGCCAGAATACCGAAGCTGGCATTCATGGGTTGGAACTTTGTCTGCAAGCCGCGGCTGACATATGCGCCGAGCGCGCCAATCACCGTTTCATCGCTGAAAGTCACCGGCGGTAGCCCTAAAGCCGCGCGAGCGGCAGAAACCCCGGCGATGAACCCCGAAGCTGCAGATTCCACATACCCTTCTACCCCTGTCATCTGCCCTGCGAAATACAGGTTCGGACACGGTATCGCCTCGTATGATGACGTCAGAAATCCCGGCGAGTGCAGATAAGTATTTCTGTGCATGACCCCGTAACGCATAAACTCTGCGTTTTCCAACCCGGGAATCATCCGAAAAACACGTCGCTGTTCCAGGAATGTCAGATGCGTCTGGAACCCGACGATGTTATACATTGTACCTGCAAGATTCTCGCGTCTGAGTTGTACGGTGGCATAAGCATCTTTCCCCGTAGCGGGGACCGGCAGACCAACCGGCTTCATCGGACCGAAGCGGAGTGTATCGTAGCCGCGCTTCGCCATGACCTCCACCGGCATACACCCCTCAAAAACGGTCAAGTCTTTCTGTGATTCTGCATCAAACTCTTTCAGCGGAGCGAGTTCTGCGTGTACAAGTGCATCATAGAATGCATCGTACTCCTCTTTGGTCATCGGACAGTTTAGATAGTCGTCACCATTCCCTTTCCCGTAGCGGGATGCGAAAAAAGCACGACCAAGGTCGATTGTGGAGAAGTCGACAATCGGCGCCGCAGCATCATAAAAGTGCAAACCTCTGTCACCGGTTAAAGCCGTAATGGCGGTAGCCAGCGCGTCGCTAGTTAGGGGTCCTGTCGCAATCACGGTCGGAATCCCGTCGCGCGGAATCTCCGTCACTTCGGCTCCATGAACGGTAATCAACGGGTCGGACTTGATTTTTTCCGTTATATACGTTGAAAAATCGTCACGATTTACCGCGAGTGCACCGCCTGCGGGTACCTCGGTCGCATACGCAGCCTCCATCATAAGAGAGCCGAGCCTATACAACTCTTCTTTCAGTACCCCGACGGCATTGGATAGCTGATTAGAGCGCAAGGAGTTGGAACAGCAGAGTTCGGCAAACGTATCAGCGTGATGTGCCGGCGTATGCTTCAGCGGTTTCATCTCATAAAGCTCGACCGATGCTCCTTGTCGCGCCGCTTGCCATGCGGCTTCGCTCCCGGCGAGTCCTGCACCGATGACTCTCACAAGCCCCGCCATCAGTCCGGAACCTTCATTTCCGCATCACGCGTATAGTGACATGCCTCCGAGGTACACACAAGGCACTTCTTCCCCTTCTTGTACACGAGCATACCGCCGCATGCGGGGCATTTTTCTTTCACCGGCATATCCCATGTCGAAAAATCGCATTCGGGATACCGCTCACAACTGTAAAACACCTTTCTGTCTCTGCTGCGCCGCACCACAATGCGTGCGCCGCATTTCGGGCAAGGCACGCCTGTTTCTTGAATGATCTGTTTGGTAAAACGGCACGTCGGATAATTCGAGCAAGCATAGAACTCGCCGAAACGTCCGCGACGAATCAACATATCCGCCCCGCAGAGTTCGCACTGGAAATCTGCTTTTTTCGGTTCTTCTGCCGCCTTTTTTTCGAGCGGATTTCCATTTTTGTCGACCGCGATTGTATTACGGCAAGTCGGATAATTCGGACAGGCAAGGAACTTGCCGAAACGCCCTGATTTATACACCATTCTACTGCCACACTTCTCACAGACAACGTCAGATTCTTCCGTCGGTACGCTGGTCGGTTTCACGGTACTCTTTGCCTTTTCAAGCGAATCCTCAAACCCGCGGTAGAAATCTCCCAATACCGACTGCATCGCTGTGCCGCCGTGTTCAATGCTGTCAAGCTTTTCTTCCAGTTGCGCCGTAAATTCATCATCAACAATCTCGGGGAAACTCTCTTTCATCAGTCGGGTCGTAATTTCTCCGAGCTGTGTCGGAACGAGACTCTTCCCGACGCGTTTTACATAATCTCTGCCGATAATGGTCGTGATGATTGTTGTATAAGTGGACGGGCGGCCAATCCCGCTCTCCTCGAGGTAGCGAATCAGCGACGCATCCGTATAGCGGGCAGGCGGTTCTGTCTCGTGCCTTTCCGCCGTCACCTCAACGGTTCCGAGGCGGTCGCCTTCTTTCATGACGGGGAGTTTCCCTGCTGCGAGGCTTCCGTCCGCTTCAATTTCTTCTTTGTCGTGATTGTCGTAAATGACGGAGTAACCACGGAAACGAACGGTATAGCCACCCATGCGGAAGATCTTGCCTGCGCAGTCCGCTTCCACATTTGTCGTATCGTAAACGGCAGGTGTCATCTGCGACGCGACAAAGCGTTCCCAAATCAGGCGATAGAGACGGAACTGGTCGCGAGAGAGTTTGTCTTTAATCAACTCGGGAGAAAGGCGGACGTCTGCCGGACGAATGGCTTCGTGCGCGTCCTGTGCATTGGCTTTGGATTTATAAACATTCGGTTTTGCCGGAACATAATCCGTACCGAACTTTTCCTCAATATAAGCACGGGCAGCGTCGGACGCAGATTCAGCAACGCGAAGCGAGTCCGTACGCATATAAGTGATAAGACCCTGAACACCGCCGAATTCACTACCAAGCTGAATACCTTCGTACAATTCCTGGGCAATCCGCATGGTCTGTTGCGGTTGCATTCCGAGTTTCTTTGACGATTCCTGTTGTAATGTCGACGTTGTAAATGGCGGCGCACTCGGGCGGTTCTTTTGTGCCGTTTTGACCGTTACTACACGGAATGTACCATTTTTCACTGCCGCCGTTACCACATCTGCTTCTTCCCGACTCGCCGGGCGCTCTGCATAATGTGCCGTGACGATTTCTCCGGTGGCGGTCTTGAGCGATGCCGTCACCGTCCAGTATTCTTTCGGAACAAATGCTCGGATCTCGTCCTCACGATCGCAGATTGCACGAGTCGCTACGGACTGTACCCGTCCGGCAGACAAGCCGCTCTTGACATTTTTCCATAAGAACGGGCTGAGTTCATAGCCGACGATGCGATCCAAGATGCGCCGCGCTTGCTGAGAATTCACACGCTCCTGATCGATGGTGCGCGGATGCTTGACGGCATCTTTCACCGCCGATTTTGTAATTTCATTGAAAGTGATGCGACAAGCACGATCCATAGGAATCCCGAGGGTATATGCCAAATGCCACGAAATGGCTTCCCCTTCTCGGTCGGGGTCTGTCGCGAGATAGATTCTGGAGGCATTTTTCGCGTCCTTTTTCAGTTGTGCGATAACATCGCCCTTCCCGCGGATATTGATATAGTGCGGCGCAAAACCGTTTTCGACATCAACGCCGAGCGTACTTTTGGGCAGATCACGGATGTGCCCCTTGGAAGCGACGACTTTGAAGTTGGTGCCCAGGTAGCCTTTGATGGTGGCCGCCTTAGCCGGCGACTCGACGATTACTAAATTTGCCATGAATGTGTTATGAGTCCTTTCGCTCGGGTAATGGCAGACGTGTGACTCTGCCACCCGGAAGTATCTTAATCAGGTGTTTGATTTCAAGTTTTGTGATGCATACAGTAATCTTACTCGCCGATATGCCCTCAATGCTGACGGTGTCGACCGTTATATCACCCGTCTCAGGTATGTGCCGATAAACCTCGCGCGTAACATCGTCAAGCGCACGGAGTACCGAATCGTCTACGATTGCCGGCTTCGTCTCTGCTACGCGTTCCGTCGTTTTTCCCTCGCTTTCGGTTTCTGCAACCGCTTGCTTGGATCCAGACACTACCGGGGACTGTTTGACACGCTTTTGTCCGCGGAAAGCAATCCCGCTGGCACTGAGCGTCTGTTCCATCGGCGCCGTCGGATGCTCCAAGAGCCGAAACAGATTCACAATGCCGGGAAATACTTTTTCATTCGCATTCAAAATATCTTCCGCACATACGGCGGCACGTGCTCCCTCGCGAAGAAGTAATGCCGTTCCCTCGCAAAGCGGATCAACGACATTCCCCGGCAAAGCATAGAGCTGCTTTTCCTGTGCTTTTGCATAACGTGCCGTAATCAATGAACCGCTGTGCAGCGAAGCAGAAGTGACAAGCACGACGTGCGACAAGGCGGCAATAATGCGGTTTCTGACCGGGAAATGTCCGCCGAACGGCCGCGTACCCGGAGGATATTCCGTCATGACAGCACCGTGCGCCGCAACCTGTCTTGCAAGTTTCACGTGCTCACGAGGATAAATGACATCAATACCGCTACCCAAAACGGCTACGGTTCGTCCACCACCCGCAATGGCGGCAGAAGCCGCAATACTGTCTACACCGTAAGCCAGACCGCTGATGATTGTCGCCCCGCCGACCGCGAGGTCGTGTGCCATTTCAAACGTTAGACGTGCACCGTACTCAGAGTAATCACGACTGCCGACCACGGCGACCGCAAAACAAGTTTCGAGATCCGGTAATTTGCCCGCATAATACAGAAGCACCGGCGGCGTTTCGATGGTACGTAACCGTTCGGGGTACCGCGAATCGTCATATGTCAGAATCCCGACGTGTTTTAGTGCAGCAAAGTCCAGTATCCGTTCTGCATCGGTCAGATTTTTGTCAGTTAGTGCCGATATCACCGCCGACCGTTTGGCGCCGAGGGTATGTTTGAGCGCCTCTTCGTCCGCATCATAAATCTCTTTTGGCGAAGAAAAAGAGGTCCGCAACTTGGCATATGCGTCTGTTCCCGGCGTCAGGCGTGTACTCAGCCAAACCCAGTATAGCAGATCTGCCATGGTGAACCTCCTGTTTTTCAAACTTCCCGCGTCTCCCAAAGAAATATAGACGCTGCCACCGCCGCATTCAATGATTCCGTCCCGGGCGCAATCGGCAAATATACACTACCGTTGCAGGCGCGGGAGACCGCTGGTGATATCCCATGTCCTTCATTCCCGATGACGATGCAGTCTGTCGGCCGAATCCCGACATCCTGCAAGGACACAGAATCGTCACGCAATTCTGCGGCGAACACCCGGTGCCCTGCTGCGCGGAGATCCTCTACGCAGGTGGCGAGATGCTCCGTATACATGACCTGAAGACGAAATATGCCTCCCATTGTCGCACGCAAAACACGTGGATGATAGATATCGACGCAATCGGTGTCCAAAATGATTTTATTTTTTCCGAAAGCGACAGCGCTCCGAATGACAGCACCGAGATTGCCGGGATCCTGTATGCCGTTCAAAAGCAGAATTCCCTGTGCAACTACGTCTTCATTCAAAAAAGTCGCTACTTTATTTATTTTAATAATATTTTGAATTTTGTCAAGATATTTTACGAGGGTTATAACGCCTTGCGGCGATTTTTCCCTCGATATGCGTTCAAAGAGCGACGCCTCAAGACGTATGACTCGCGTAGTTGCATAAAGTGCGCCTTGCAAAGCCGACGCTATAAATGGCATATATTGCTCTACCTTGTCCGAACTAATATAAACAGTATCAATTTCGGCACCGGATTTCACTGCCTCCTCGAAAAGTTTTACACCATCTAGGGCAAACACTCTTTCGGCGTCTCTACCTTTTTTATCATCGAGCGATAGTAATCGTTTGACCGCTTCATTCTGGCGACTAGAGACAAGGTCCGATTTTAGAATCATAGTTTCTGCACTCTTTCAACTGTTGTTTTCGGCAATTTTAAATTGCAATTTGAAAAAAGATAACTGACGGCAGACGGCACTCCGTCGAGAGCGTTGCGATTGTCCTCTATGCAAAAAAGAACACCCGCGTCATTGCGCGGGTGTTCTCAAATGTCCTTAAAGGGCAGCCTGGGCTTTCTCGCAGAGCGCCGCAAAAGTTGCCTTATCGGAAACAGCAATTTCCGCCAGCATCTTGCGGTTGAGACCGATGCCCGCCTTCTTGAGACCATGCATCATCGTGGAATAGTTCATTCCATTCACTTTTGCCTGTGCGGAAATTCTAGCAATCCAAAGCTGACGGAAGTCACGCTTTTTCTGCTTACGACCGGCAAACGCGTAGTTGCCGCTCTTCATGACGGCTTGTTTCGCCATCTTGAAGTGTTTGGATTTCGCACCCCAGTATCCCTTCGCGGCTTTCAGAACACTCTTTCTTCTCTTGCGCGTCATCATCGCGCCTTTTACTCTTGCCATTGTTTCTTCCTCCTAATGGTCTGTCTGCCTTATTTCTGAATAAGGGATCTGTAAACAGGGGTCATGGACTTGCTGAGGACAGCACCCTTGCGCAGATTTCTTTTTCTCTTCGGGGTCTTGAGCCCCAGATTGTGGCGGTGCTGAGAATGATTCATTTTAATCTTGCCATTGCCGGTAAGAGTGAATCTTTTCGCAGAAGCCTTGTGTGTTTTAATCTTTCCCATTGTGATACTCCTTGCGTTTCACTAAAATATGAACTTATTTTGCCGGTTTTGCACTCGGTTTTACGGGAACAAGCAAGACGGATGCAAATCTGCCGTCAATCGAAGGCTTTTTGTCCGACGTACCGTATTCCGCGCACGCCTCCATAAACCGCTCGATAACCTGAATGCCAATCTGCTGATGCGCCATTTCGCGACCCTTGAAGCGAATAGCGACCTTCACCTTATCGCCGCCCTGCAAAAACTTGATTGCCTGTGAAAGACGGGTGTTAAAATCATGCGTATCGATTTTGCAGGAGAGCTGAATCTCTTTCACCTTGACGATGGTCTGATTCTTCTTGGCTTCCTTCTCCCGCTTATCTTTTTCAAAGCGGAACTTGCCGTAATCGACGGCACGGCATACCGGGGGGGCTGCCGTCGGCGCAATCATTACAAGATCCACGCCGTGATCATACGCGTACTCGAGTGCCTGCCGTGTCGGCATGACACCCACCTGTTCTCCGTCCACACCAATCAGGCGGACTTCTTTCACCCTAATGTCTTCATTAATCAGGGTTTCTCTCGCATTTGCAGTTGCTATGTCTGTATCCTCCATAAAAAAATGCGTACGAATTCCGTACGCACCAAAACAAAGCACGCGCCATGCGTGTCTTGCTATAAACCATACGCACCCGCGTGGTATGGTGAGAACGAAATTCTTCTTGATAGACCCGATTTCTTCGAGTACGGCTTATTTTAGCATACATTTCATGCCATGTCAAGTGCTTTTTGTGCATATTTTAACGTTTTTACTGCCGTATCCAGAATTTTTCTTTCATTATCTACTGGTATTTTCCTAAGAGTTATGTTATAATTCGTTGATACATTTATATCAGCACATATCATTTCCACTAAGGAGCCAAAATGAATCCAGAGACCAACACCGCGACTTTAACAAATTTGCCCGTTGTCCCCCTTCGCGGAACAGCGGCTTTTCCTCATACCGTTTTCCGTATGGAATTCCGCTCCGAGGATTCTGCCTTCCCCGCCGTCAACATTGCTCTCGGCGATGAAGGCGATCGCAGAGTTCTCTTGCTTGCCCAAAAAGATATTCTGGAAGATGAACCGCTTAACGATGATTTTTTTGACGTCGGCGTTGTCGCCAAGATCGAAAAGGCCATCCAAGGGGCGGAAGGCGGTCGTACCGTCATTTTCTCCTGCCTTTCCCGTGCACATGTCATGGAACTATCTTGGGAAGAAACCTATTTTGATGCCCTTGCATTGGTACAGGAAGAACCGAGTGCTCCCGTTACGGACGAAAGCAAAGGAGGACTATACCGACTTGCACGCATGATATCGGACGAAAATGAACAGCGCGGCAGCGATATGCTCCGCAATTCTTACCTTGCGGTTGTCAGCTGCGAAGACATCGGCAAGACCGCGGACTGCATTTCCTCTGCGCTTCTCAATGATTACCGTCATCGTCAGCAGATGCTTGACGTTTTTGATCCGTATGCGCGCCTCGAACGATTAACAAATCTGCTGAAAGAAGAATTTGCCTGGGCGGCATGCGAAGCGAAAATCGAATCGGATGTGCATGCGGGTATGGAGGAAAGCCATAAAGAGTACTACCTCCGTGAGAAAATGAAGGCAATTCAGGCCGAACTCGGCGAAGAAGACGATGACGAAATCGTTGACTACCAAAAGCGACTGGATTCCATGGCACTCCCGGACGCCGTGCACGAAAAACTGGAAAAAGAACTTGCGCGCCTGGCAAAGACCCCGTATGGCGCTGCGGAAAGCACCGTCCTTCGTAACTATCTAGACACATGCCTTGACATCCCTTTCGGAAAGTACGCAGAAAATCCTGTTCTGGTTTCGGAGGCGGAGGAGGTACTCAATCGTGAGCACGACGGACTGAAAGAAGTTAAAGACCGCATTCTGGACTACATCGCCGTACGACAGATTTCCCCCGACGTCAAAGGGCAGATCCTCTGTCTTGTCGGCCCTCCCGGTGTTGGCAAGACCTCGATTGCATTCTCTATTGCACGTGCAATGAAACGCCCCTGTGTCCGCATTTCGCTCGGCGGTATCCGCGATGAAGCAGATATACGCGGTCACAGAAAAACCTATGTCGCGGCACAGGCAGGACGCATTGTCGATGCTCTAACGGACGCCGGCGTTATGAACCCCGTTCTCATCCTTGATGAAATCGACAAACTTTCCTCGAGCCAAATGGGAGATCCCGCATCAGCGTTACTCGAAGTTTTGGACCCCGAACAAAATAAAGCCTTCCGCGACCATTTCACGGAATTGCCGATGGATCTGTCTGACTGCATTTTTATCGCAACGGCAAACTACTATGAGGGGATTCCCGCCCCCCTGCTCGACCGAATGGAAGTAATCGAGCTTACATCTTATACAGAAAACGAAAAATGCGCGATTGCTTTCCACCACCTGCTCCCCAAACAACTTGTGGCACACGGACTTGCGCCGGATGCGCTCAAAGTAACCGAACCCGCCATGCGTGAGCTAATCCGTCTATATACACGTGAGGCAGGCGTGCGCGAACTGGAACGTCGCATAGCCACGCTCTGCCGTAAGATTGCAAGACGCCATGCAGAAGGCAAGAATGCAATCGTCACAATCGGCGCCGGCAAATTGCCAGCATATTTAGGCGTTTACAAATATTCGGAGGAAAAAGCTGAGCAGAACGACCTTGTTGGCGTTGTCAACGGGCTGGCATATACGTCTGTCGGCGGCGACGTGCTGGAAGTCGAAGTACTTGTTAACCGCGGCAGCGGCAAACTGGAACTGACCGGGTCACTCGGCGATGTCATGAAAGAATCGGCAAAAATCGCTATCAGTCTTGTCCGCTCTCTCGCAAGCGGTCACGGCATTGATGAGAATTTTTACAAGGAAAAAGACCTCCATATTCACTTCCCCGAAGGCGCCGTCCCGAAAGACGGACCATCCGCCGGTGTCACAATGACGACGGCGATTTTCAGCGCTCTGTCCGGGTTACCTGCACGGCACGATATCGCCATGACCGGCGAAATCACGTTGCGTGGCAAAGTGCTTCCAATCGGCGGTCTGAAAGAAAAGGCAATGGCGGCATATCGCACCGGCATCAAGACGGTATTGATTCCGCGCGAGAACCTACGCGACCTTGCGGAGATTGATGTGGAAGTCAAGCGGCACCTGCATTTTATCCCCTGTGACACCATCGAAGATGTGCTCTCCACTGCCATTATCGGTTATACGCAGGGAGAAACGCCGCGAAAGAATCGCCTTACTTCCCCTCATACGGGTGAATCACGGGTACGCGTCTGATGAAACCGAATATAAACCGTGCCGAGCTGCGCGTCAGCGCCGGCAGAACCGATCAGTTTCCCAAAGACGCTGTTCCACAAATCGCCTTCTCCGGGCGCTCCAATGTCGGCAAGAGCTCTCTCATTAACTGCCTGCTCGGCAGGAAGAGCCTCGCACGCGTCAGCGGAACCCCCGGCAAAACCGTTACCATCAACTTTTATGACGTGGACAAAAAACTGTTTCTCGTTGATCTTCCCGGGTATGGCTACGCACGTAGATCAGGGGAAAGGCGACAGGTTTTCTCGGTCCTGACGGACAGCTACTTCACAGCGAATCCGCTGGGAGACCGTCTCCGTCTCGTCGTCCAACTGGTTGATTCGCGCGTCGGTCCGACCGATGATGACACCATGATGATGCAGTGGCTACTGGACAACGACATTCCCTTTATCGTTGCCTTGTCGAAAACGGACAAGCTGAAGCCACGGGAACTCGACGCAATACTGAATAACCTCCAACACGAGTTTTTCCGCGATGTTACGGTAGAAGTCATTCCGTTTTCTTCCGTCACTCGCGTCGGAAAAGACGCACTGTGGGAACGTATCCTCCGCGTGCTTTAATACCAAAAAAGGAGTTTCATTTGTGATTTTTTCGGTTTTTGATCAACCGGTTCTCCTTTTGCTCCTAATCCCAACCCTTTTGATTGCCCTTCCCGTGCATGAGTACTTTCATGCGCTTGCTGCGACGAGACGGGGCGATCCGACGCCAAGAGCTCTCGGGCGTCTCACCATCGCCCCGTGGCAGCACCTAGACCCGTGGGGGACTCTCGCGTTGCTGCTCTTCGGATTCGGGTGGGCAAAACCGGTGCCAATCGATCCTCGCTACTTTCAAAAGCCAAAACGCGATATGGCAATCGTCGCCATAGCAGGACCGCTCTCCAACCTTATCATGTCACTCATCGCTGCCCTACTCTATTTGACAAGCCTATGGGCTCTGCAATGGGTTCTCCCGCTTGCCTCGGTCAACCTTTTACCGCGTTTTTTCTACTATCTTGCACAGTTTTTCTATGTATTTCACCTTGTCAATCTAACGCTGTTCGTATTCAATCTTATTCCTATCAGTCCCCTGGACGGATCACACGTTTTGGCGCTGATTCTGCCGGCGCGCATCAATGCCTGGGTAGAACGTCGCCGCCGGGATCTCTACGTTCTTCTGATGCTTTGGCTACTGTTTGGTTCTGTCGCTTGTCGCTATCTTCTGCGGATTCCGGCAATCGGTAACAGTGTCGTATTCTCACGCCTTGTGAAAATTCTTTCTCTCAGCGGGTTGGTGTCTTCTGCTACGAGTCACCTTTCCGCGTGGATTCTGAAACTCTTCTCTTTCATTCCATTCCTGTAAACGGAGTCTCTCATGGACACGATTCAGTATCATTTAACTGATTTTGACGGGCCGCTTGACCTATTGCTTAGCCTGATTACCAAAAACCAAATCGATATTCACGACATCCCGATTGTGATGATTTGCGAGCAGTACATGGCTTTTATTGAAGAAGCGCAACGCATGGACCTCGAGGTAGCCAGTGATTTTCTGCTGATGGCAAGCGAGTTAATGCTCATCAAAAGCAAAATGCTCCTGCCGGGCAGGAACGAAAAAGAGGACCCGCGCCAGGAACTTGTCAATCGCCTAGAACTCTATATTGCTACGAAAAACGCCGCAGAACAGTTGCGTCCACTCTATTCAAAATATGCCGGCAGATGGGAAAAAGAAACCGACGAGATTCTGCCGGAAAAAGATATGCCGCTCGGGCTTGATCTCTCTTTGCTGTCCGCCGCGCTGAATGCGATGATGACACGTGTGAACGCTCTGCAACCGGAGCCGGAACTCTTAATCTCCCCTCTGATTCAAATGCCAATTGTTTCCGTCCAGGAGAAGATTGTCGAAATTCTCTCCTACCTTGAGAAAAACGAAACCGCGACGCTTTTCACTCTTCTGAAATTTGCTCAAAGCAAAGCGGATTTGCTCGCTCGGTTTATGGGTATTTTGGAACTCATAAAAATCAGACGTGTTTTGATTTGCAACAGTATCTTTGATGCAACGCCTCTTTCCTCTCCGGACGAGCCGGAAGCGGTCGACACCGGGCTTGGGGACACTTCTAACGCAACGGTAGGACTGACACTCGCCTTGACACTCAACCCCGACTTCGACCCAGAAGCAAGCGATTTTGCAAGTGAATTTGAGAGCGATGCCCCTGAAACAGTCCCCACACAAGATGAGGAGGAAGCCGAAAATAATGGCACAAACTGAAGAAATTCGAGACGAGCAAACGCCGCCTGTCGCTCCCGCCCAAACGGAAGGAATGACGCAACAGGACTATGAAATGGCAATCGAAGCCATTCTTTTTGCGGCAGGTCATCCCGTCACCTATGAGCAACTGGCAAAAACGTTTGAACTTCCGCTTTGGGAGTTGCGCGAAATTGTCGAGGAATATGCAGCAAAGTATAATGATTCCGATGTGCCGCGCGGCGTTACGTTGATTACATTTGATACCTGCTGTCAACTATGTACAAAGCCGGAGTATATCGCGCCCATTCGTACCGCACTCGGCATTCGTAAAAACGGCGGAACTCTCTCGGCATCTACGATTGAAGCGCTAACGATTGTTGCCTATCAGCAGCCTGTCACACGCGCCTATATTGACGCAGTACGCAACGCCGATTCCACCTATGCCGTGACCAATCTGCTCGACCGCGGACTGATTGAACCGAAAGGACGGAAAGATGCCCCCGGCAGACCTATCCTTTATGGAACCACCAGCGCGTTCCTGCGTTGCTTTGGGCTAAAATCGCTCGATGACCTGCCGGGGAGTGAGGGCGAAGCGCAAAATGTCTTTGCAGCAATCGACCACCGCCTGCATCTCGATGACGATGACGGACAGTTTTCGATTGACGACCTGATGGGTGCTACGATGCCGACTGCATCGGAGCCCGCGCGGGAGGAAGACACACAACTTACCTACGATATTGATACCGGCGCTACGGAGCCTGATGAATCCGACAATGCGACGGAAGAAGCGGAGCGCCACTTCCCGGACGAGACCTAAAACCAACGACGATTCCGAAAGGAGGGACTAAAGATGAAAGCCTTATTGATCATCGGCGGCATTCTGCTATTATTCATCTTTCTTCTTTCCGTTAGGATTCGTTTCTGCCTGGACTTTTCCGGCGAATTGCGTATCAGCCTGCGTATTTTATGCTTCCGCATACAGATACATCCCAAAAAAATCACACCCAAGCGCATCTTAAAAAAGCAGAAAAGGCAAGAAAAAAAGGCGGCAAAGCAATTTCGGAAACATGCTGTCCCAAATAAAAAGAAAAATCACCCACCGCACCCAAAACCCAAGAAAAAAGTTTCTCCGACAGCGGTCTTACGACTTGTGATGCACATCCTACGTTCGGTTTGGAAAAAGTTCCCCTGCTGTTTTCATCTGCATCTCCGTCGATGCGTGATCGTCGTCGCCGGTAAAGATGCCGCGAATACCGCCATTCTGTATGGTACGGTGCGCGGAACGCTTGCTTGGTTTTGTACTCTGCTCGATACCGTCTTTACCGTAAAAACGAATCGAAGCAGTCAGCTATCCGTCGAGGCGGATTTTCTCGGGCACGAATCCTCTATTGATTTGTCCCTTGTTCTATCCACCAGCCTCGGCGCTGTGATACGCCTTTTGTTCAGCATACTGATTGCTTATCTTCGCAGACCGCGACCCGAAAAAGAAAAAGCAGCTTCTACTATCCCGGTTGAACCGCGAATGTAAACCGATCACGCATTTTTTATTGTACTTTCTCTCAAAAAGGAGTAATGATATGGCAGACTCTAATCTCAATGAAATTATCGGCACTTCCCTGTCTAAAATCAAGGAGCTGGCGAATAACGAAACAGTGATTGGCAATCCGATTTCCGTCCCCGGTGGCGTGACAATTATTCCTGTGTCACGCGTGTCGCTTGGATTTGCCTCCGGCGGTATCGACTTCCCGGACAAAAAGGGGGAACATACTGCAACGAAGTTCGGCGGGGGTGGCGGTACCGGTGTGACCGTCACGCCGATTGCCTTCCTAGTTATCTCCGAGGGCGGCAACGTCGATCTGCTCCCGATTGCCAATCCAAGTGATGCGGACACGTTGGACAAAGTCGGAAATCTTATGGAAAAAGCGCCTTCTGTCCTGGAACGCATCAAAAATGTATTTCTCAGTAAAAAGAAGAAAAAAGAGGAGTCCGCGGAAGAGTAATCCACCCCTTCTTTGAGAGGATAATACTTCCCGGTATGCTTGCGTAAGGCGCAACACATACTACCGTAAAAGGTGGTGTTGTTGTGAAAAAAATATCCGTAACTCTGTTTGCCGCCGTTCTGACCGCCGCGTTGCTTCTCCCACTATATGCGCTGTCAGAGGTCACCGATACAACCGTCAGTGCCCGTCATGCGGCACTGTACGAACCGGTAACCGACACGTTTCTCTATGAAAAAAGCGGCGATAATCGGGCGCCAATGGCGAGCACGACAAAAGTGATGACCGCCCTCGTCGTATTGGAACAGGCAAACCTCGATGAAACTGTCAGTATTCCGCCGGAGGCCTGTGGAATAGAAGGATCTTCTATTTATATGAAACCGGGCGAACGCATGACAGTACGCGACTTGCTTTATGCCCTCCTCTTGCAAAGTGCAAATGATGCGGCGGCGGCACTGGCGATTACGGTCAGCGGATCAATCGAGGCTTTCGCCCGACTGATGAATGAACGTGCGAGCACTCTCGGACTTGCCAATACGCATTTCGTCAACCCGCATGGACTTGATGACCCCGAGCATTTTACTTCTGCCAAGGATTTGGCACGCATCGCTGCCGTTTCCATGGAAATTCCGGAGTTCCGCGATATAGTTGGAGCCGTAAAATACACGATTCCAAGCGGCAACGACGGTAGTACTCGTGTTCTTTTCAATCATAACCGTCTGTTGCGTCTCTACAGAGATGCCGTCGGCATTAAGACCGGCTTTACCAAAAAAAGCGGCCGATGCCTCGTCGGCGCCGCTTGTCGCGATGGAATGACACTCATATCTGTGACACTTGACGCACCGAATGACTGGAACGATCATATCCGCCTCTTTGATTACGGTTTCTCGAGAATGGAAAACCGACTGCTCTGCCCCGCCCGAGCTTACACTTACGAATTACCGCTGATTGACAGTAATGGAACACAAATCTGTGTCAATGCCGAGGAAGCCCGCGGCATTCTCCCAAAAGACGCCGAGATGCCTGAGGTCCGTATCAATTTACCGCACTTTCTCGTAACACGACAAAAACCGGGTGCCGTCGTCGGCTCCATACAGTATTATTATAAAGGAAAGATGATTAGTGATGTACCTCTCATCATTGATACGTCATCTTCTGTAAAGGAATAGCATGGAAAAAATCAGACTTCAAAAATTCTTCACCGACTGCGGGATTATGTCCCGCAGGGCGGCGGAAGAAGAAATCCGCAAAGGACTTGTGTCGGTAAACGGAAGACCTGCAGTGCTCGGTACCAAAATCGATCCGGAAGCCGACTGTGTCACTTACCGGGGGCGCCGTATTACCGCTCCCGCGAAAAAAGAATTTGTATACATAATCTTGAACAAGCCCCGTGGCTACGCAACAACCACCTCTGACCCCCACGAAAAAAAGTGTGTCATGGATCTGATTGCGGACGTAAAAGAACGTGTTTATCCCGTCGGACGGTTAGACAAAATATCCGAAGGGCTGCTCCTTTTGACGAACGACGGTGAACTGGCTAATCGCCTCACCCACCCAAAACACGAAATTCCGAAAATTTACCGTGTCAAAGTGGATGGGAGCGTCACGGACGAGCAACTCGCCGTTCTGACTTCTCCCCTTACCATCGACGGCTACCGTATCGAACCGGCAGATGTACAGGTCTATGCGCTCGACGATACCACGACGACGCTCACCTTTACACTGTACGAGGGCAGAAACCGTCAGATTCGAAAAATGTGCGAACTGGCAGGGCTTACCGTTCGCCGTCTGAACCGAGTCGCAATCGGTCGGCTCAAGCTCGGAGGGCTACCTGTCGGAAAATGGCGCTCCCTCACAAGTGAAGAAGTGGCTTACCTATACAAGAACACCCACACCTCTGGGGGAGGAAGGCGCCCATGCTGATCATTAAGCCCGTCGCCGACAAACAGTTACAGGCAGATTATGCCGAGGCGTGCAATGCTCCGTTCCATATCGGGGATCTTGCTTATGCCGCTTATGAGGAGGGTGCTTTTATTGCCCTGTCACAGTTTCGCCTCAACGAAAAAGGTGGCATTCTCGATACTCTTTCTCTTTGTCGTGGCTCTGACGATTGGGAAGCGTTGTTTATCCTCGCACGTCAAACGCTGAATTGGATTGACCTCCACGGTTTTCATACCTGCCATTGCTCCCCGGACGCGGGGGACTTGCGCTTGTTACGCTTAGTCGGATTTGAGAGTCGGCAGGACGGAAGACTCTGCGCCGACTTGACCCATATGTTCGACGGAAGTTGCGGAGGGCGCTGTTCCCTGGCCGAAGAGCTCAAAAAACTCTCGAATGACGCAAGTGTTTGAACCATGCACCCATACAAAAAAGAACTGCTTTCAGGCAGTTCTTTTTTCATTATTGAATGAAGCGCAAAAATCAGCCGCGGAGTGCACGAACAGCCATCGCTCGGTCGGGAGATCCGAACACGGCAGAGCCGGCGACCAGTATATCCGCGCCTGCCGCACGGACATCTCCTGCGTTTTCCGCATTGATACCTCCGTCCACTTCGACTAAAACCGACTTTCCCAATTCGGCAGCACGAGTCTTAATTCCCCTGATTTTATCAAGGCATGCAGGAATCAATTTCTGCCCGCCGTAGCCGGGTTCAACCGTCATTACAAGAATCATATCCGCTTCGGCTATATACGGCAGCACCGCCGACGCCGGCGTGTTCGGCTTGATTGACAATCCGGCAACACGACCACGGGCGCGAATGGCACGAAGTGCCGCCGTCACGTCGTTGCAAGCTTCCAGATGCACTGTCAGCACATCCGCACCGGCATCAATATAACGGTCAATATAGGTTTCAGGCGACTCGATCATCAGATGAACGTCGAATACAATCTTGCTGAGCGGGCGAAGCGCGGCAATAATCGGCAGACCGAACGTCAGATTGGTCACGAAATGACCGTCCATCACATCCAGATGCGCCCAATCGGCGCCCATCTTTTCCATGTCGCGGAGTTCATCCCCCATTTTCGTAAAATCGCAGGAGAGGAGCGACGGAGCAATTTTAACCATAAGTGATTTTTACCTTTCATGCCGAGAGTGGCAGATGATTTTTTCTTCCATAGAATAATATAGGTGAGGTACGGCGGAAAACCCGTGTCGCGTCGCCTGCGCCGAAATCAAACAAAACGGACGTTTAAGAGGTCACGCAGTGATCGAGGCGGCACTGCAAAGCGCGGTATAGATGCGTCTGTGCCGCGCTTATTGCCGTTTCAGAATACATACAGCATGCGCGGCAATTCCCTCACTTCTGCCAGTAAAACCGAGATGTTCCTCAGTCGTTGCCTTCACGCTGACGTTTTCTTCATCGGTAAAAAAAGCGGTGGCAATCGTGTGCCGCATTGCCGGAATATAAGGGGCCAAGCGTGGTTTTTGTGCCAGTACGGTGGCATCCAAGTTGCCCAACACATAGCCCCTTTCCCGCATTATGGCAACTACCCGTTCCAATAAAGCAAGTGAAGAGATGGCACTGTATTTTACATCGGTATCCGGGAAATGCTGACCGATATCCCCGAGTGCCAAAGCTCCAAGAACCGCATCCATGATTGCATGCAGAAGTACATCAGCGTCGGAATGCCCATCGAGCCCCATATCATGCGGTATTTTCGTTCCGCCAAGCACAAGGGGACGGGACGGCACCAATCGATGCACATCGTATCCATGACCAATCCGGAAATCAATCTCTGCCATTGCATTCACCTCTGCGTCTCAAAATTGCCTCCGCGACAGGCAGATCCCCCGCAACGGTAATCTTTAAATTCTCACGCCCGGTATCAACCGTGCGCACCCGCTGCCCAATCAGTTCCATCAGGCTATTATCATCGGTGACGGTCACATTTTTTTCTTTGGCAAGTTTCATCGCCGCCTCATAGTAGCGCCTGTGAAACACTTGCGGTGTCGCCGCGAGACGTACAGCATCACGCGGCACTGTTTTTTCAATAAAACCGCTCAGGTTAACGGTCTTTACCGTATCGTAAACAGGTGTTACCGCCGTGGCGGCATGGTACACATAGGCATATGTTACCACACGCGAGATCTGCGCCGGTGTAATAAGCGGACGTGCTGCATCGTGAATGGCAATATATTCAACATCATCAGAGAGCGCCGACAACCCGCGTTCCGCACTCTCTTGGCGTGTGTCGCCCCCAATCACCAGTGCGTGGCATTTAGTAATGCCGTATTTTTCACACAGCAGAGTGACCGCAATACGCTCTTCCGGGCGCACCACCACTACGATCTCGTCAATCCGCGGACAGGCTTCAAACGCCTCCAGCGTATGCACAATAACAGGCTTTCCCAAAAGAAGCATCATCTGTTTCGTCGTTTTGGAGCCCATACGTTCCCCTGTCCCGCCCGCCAGAACCATGGCAGCAGTTTTCGGGCGGTGGAAAAATGTTCTGGCACGCAAGACCCCTTGCACGACATCTGTCGGCTTTCCCATGCTTACCTCACTTTATATAGTCCACAAAATGAATCGTAATTTCGCGTGCTTCCCTGCCGCTTTCCGTATCCCTGCCGGCGAGAATGGCTCCATTTCCCGACATTAGGTAACTGACACGAAGTCCCTTTAGCGATGCGCGAAATATCGTTTTTCGAGAAGAAGAGACAATCAGTTCTCCCGCACGGACCGACACAACACCAGACCGCCCTAAAACCAACTCTTCCTGCCCTAACCGTTCCGTGACATAACGAATGGTCATGCCGTGCAACGCAAGCGCACGCTTTCGATTCTCACGGGTCGCTTTGCTTTCGAACAACATGGCACACTCTCCTTATCTGAACGTGTATAGTATATATCAAAAACAGGCGGACAGGCAAGGTGTTTTAGGTGTTTTGTGCATTTTGCATATTTTAATCTCGAAAAATTCTACGTTTTTTTGTATCCAAAATGTTACTCCCACTTGAAAATATTTTTTTGGTCATGTATAATGATACCGAGGTGGGGCAAAGTGGAGCAAAATGTATCGAAAATCCACTCCTCTCCCGAAAATGACGTGAAAAATGGCGGAAAGGAGGCAATATATGCTGTTCGTCGGCGAATTCAGACATACCCTAGATGCGAAAAACCGTATTTTCATTCCCGCGAAGTATCGTGACTACCTCGGCGACAGTTTCTATGTTGCTTGCAAAATGAACCGCCCGTGCCTCGCCATTTATACGGAAGAAGACATGAACCGTTTCGTCGAAAAATTGGAAGCCTTTCCTGACTCGGAAGTTACGGGAATCAAGCAAGCCCTGTTTTCCTTGGCGGCACAGGTATCGCCTGATGGAAGCGGACGTATTGTTCTGCTCCCCCATATGCTTGCACACACCGGCATTGAAAAAAATGCCGTCATCGTCGGTGCCGGTAGCCACCTACAGATTTGGTCGGAAGAGTATTGGGCAAAAGAAACCGCTAACCGGAACATGGATTTAATCCGCAGTCAACTCGCTTCGGTGGGACTGTAACATGGAAACGAACGTCTTTTCGCATAAACCCGTTCTGCTTTCGGAATGCATTGAAGGACTATGTATTCGCCCCGGCTACACCTATGTGGACTGTACAACAGGCGGCGGCGGCCACAGTTATGAAATCGCCAAACGCCTCAGCGGTGATGCTCGTTTGATTTGTCTGGATCGCGACACGGATGCTTTGTCCGCCGCTCACGAAAAGCTTAATGATTATTTGGACAGAATCACATTCGTTCATACGAATTTCTCTGACATCGGATCTGTGTTAAGTGACTTGCATATCGAAAATCTCGGCGGGGTGCTCGCTGATCTCGGTTGTTCTTCCTACCAATTTGATACGCCGGAGCGTGGTTTTTCCTATATGCATAATGCCCCGCTCGACATGCGAATGGATACGGATAGCGGATTAACCGCATACGATGTGGTCAATACTTATGAGGAAGCCGCCCTGCAACGAATTCTTTATGAGTACGGAGAAGAAAAGTTTGCCCCCAAAATCGCCCGTGAAATTGTAAAAGCACGGGAAGCAAAACCGATTGAAACCACGTTTGAACTCGTGGAGCTGATTAAATGGGCGATGCCGACTGCCGCAAAGATTGGTGGTCCCCACCCGGCTAAACGCACATTTCAAGCCATTCGAATTGAAGTCAATCACGAGTTGGACGCCATTTCACCGACGCTCAAGGCCGCTGCCGAACATATGGTTTCAGGCGGCAGGATTGCCGTCATTTCATTCCACTCACTGGAAGACCGCTGTGTCAAAAATACGTTTGCGGAACTTTCGAAAGGCTGTACATGCCCGCGCGACTTTCCTGTTTGTGTATGCGGTAAGAAGCCAATCGTCAACTTAATCACCAAAAAACCGATCCTCCCTTCCGATGAGGAATTGGATGAAAACCCCAGAGCTCGGAGTGCCAAACTCCGTATTGCCGAAAAAACGAAATCACTTACTTGACTGTTAGGAGAAAGCCATGAGAAAGGAAAAGAAGTTCACTGAATCGGAATACACAATGAATCCGCTCTATCGGAAGATGAAAGAGCGTTTCTCTGTTGAAGGACAGGTCACTATCGGTGACTTCATGCGGAATCGTGCACGCCGCGACGGATATACCGTTCGTAGTTATGAAGTGTCGGACGTTTCGCCTGTCGCTGTTGCTGCATCGGAAAAAGTGCCCGCTGCCCCCATGTGTACCCCTGCTCTCGAAAGTGCTCCCGCCTGCAAGAAGAAGGAAAACCACTCCTCGTTTTTCAAACGTCACATAACTTTTTTTGCGTGTTTCGCGCTGTTTTTGTGCATTGCGTTGACGCTTTCCGTCATTATCCCGGTGTGGACAAACTTCTCCGCATCGGCAGGAAACGACGGGATTTCCGATGTGCCCGACGATGGAGTGTCAGCGCCGGAAACCACTCCGCCTCCGCAACAGGAAACACCTCATTCCTCCTTTGAAAACGTCATGAGTGCTTTCAATGACTGAGTCATAAGCAACAGGTTTGTATCATAATGTAAGTATAGCGGTAGATACCTTAGGTGTCTGCCGCTATATTTCACATTTTGGGGGCCGGTATGGGAAGATACCATGCACGCGATGACGCATACGGAACAACAAAAAAAAGAATCTTGATTCTCTTAACTTCATTCTTTCTTCTCATGGTATTCCTCGCAGCCCGGATTCTAGTCATGCAGGTATTTTCTTACGATCAGTATCAGCAAAAAGTACTGGAACAGATTACGACTACGTCGCACCTCCGTGCCAAGCGCGGGGGCATCTATGACGCGTCCGGCAATCTACTCTCCAAAAGCAAAACGGAATGGCGTGTCTTTCTTTCCCCTGTAGATATTCGGGATTGCTCCAAAGACAGCGGACGCGATTTCGCCGCGGAAATTGCTACAGATCTTTCCGCACTGCTGGATATTCCCTACGAAACCATCTATCAAAAAGCCACAAATAGTCGCGTACTGGACGAAACCATCCTGCGCCGTGCAGATGAAGAAACCTATCAGAAAGTCATTTCGCTTATTAAAGAAAAGGAATATGGCGATATGGTACATACCGAAACGTATTACACTCGATTCTATCCCTCAGGAGATCTTTTCTGTCACGTTCTCGGCTTTACCGGAAGCGATAGCCAGGGGCTATTCGGCCTAGAATATCAATATGACGACGTTCTCTCGGGCACTGACGGTTACTATCTGTACGCCAAAGCGGCAAACGGAAACGAACTCCCTAACCAATATATCAGTTATGTTCCTCCAACCGACGGGTACAGCCTTGTTACAACACTCGATACCTATCTCCAAGAACAGTTGCTTTATCAGCTGAATGAAACAAAAGCCACTTATGACGCGCAAAATCGTGTCACAGGTGTGGTGATGAATGTCAATACAGGGGCAATTCTCGCCATGGCGACTACAGATGGCTTCGACTGTAACACACCTTACGAACTCTCGGATCTGTACAAGAAAAAACTGGAAGCTGCAGGGTACTCTCCGGGAAGTGAAGAATATAAGAAACTCAAAACCGAGTATTTATATACGATGTGGGCTAACAAACCGGTCAGCGAACTCTATGAACCCGGTTCCACTTTCAAAATCATCACTGCCTGTGCGGGAATTGAAACAGGTGCTACTACAATGCATGACCACTACAGTTGCTCCGGTTCTCTTGCTATCGGCGGTTACAACATCTCCTGCCACAAACGCGGCGGACACGGCTCCGGTTTTACATTTTCTTACGGACTTCAAAATTCTTGCAACCCCACCATGATGAAGGTCGCGGAAAAGATTGGCGCCGACCGTTTTTATGACTATGTCAAAAATTTCGGTTATCTGGAAAAGACCGGGATTGATCTTCCCAGTGAAGCAAAATCAATTTTTCATGAGAAAGAAGCCTTAGGTGTCACGGAACTTGCAACCGCCTCCTTCGGCCAGCGTTTCAAAATCAGTATTATCCAACAAATCACCGCCGTTGCCTGCGCCGCAAACGGTGGAAAGCTGGTTACACCGTATCTGGTGGAAAAAGTGATTGATCAAAACGGTCAGGTCGTTTCCCAGCACGAAACGCAGGTGAAACGACAAGTGATATCCGAGGAGACCTCCCGCCTCGTCGCAGAATGTCTGGAAGGCGGTGTTTCAGGCGATGGCGGCGCCAAAAATGCCTATGTGGCCGGTTATAAAGTCGCCGCTAAAACGGGAACCAGCCAAAAGTTTGACATTCTCGATGAAAACGGGAATTCCTATCTTCGCGTTGGTTCCTGTGTGGCATTCGCACCGTCCGACAAGCCCGAAATCGCTGTCATTATTGTCGTAGATGAACCGCAGAACGGTAAATACGGAAGCATGGTCGCCGCACCCTACATCTCCGGTTTTCTTTCAAAAGCGCTTCCGTATCTGGAGCATGAAGCAAAATATGCGGAGGAAGATCGAACCGCAATCGTCGGTTCCTATACGGGAATGCGCGTTGCGGATGCCAAGAAGGCGATTACGGCAGACGGTCTTTCCGTCCGCGTCATCGGTGACGGCGATATTGTTCTTTCGCAATCCCCCTCCCCCGACACCGCGCTGTACTGTTCTTTCGGCAGTGTCATACTCTATACCGCCGACAGTAACGAGGACGCTTATGTCTCCGTTCCCAATCTAATCGGCATGACGGCAGAGAGTGCAAATCAGGCACTGCTCGCGGCAGGATTGAACGTCGCATACGACGGTATTACAAATTTCTATATCGGCAAAGAAAGCGTCGTAACGGCGCAGTCCGCAGAGCGCGGTCTGAAAGTGCGAAAAGGCACTGTCATCCATTTGCGTTTTCTGCACACAGACGATCAAGATTAATGCTCATCAAGGAGGCGATTCATGCAACTTCAAGAACTATTGGCGGAAATTCCTTATGAAACGACCGCAGATGTTGCCGCATTGAAAATAGCAAATATTGCTCACATTTTTGCGGACATCACTCCAGGTTCCCTCTTTGTTTGCCTGCGTGGTATCCATAACGATTCGCACGCTTTGCTCCCCACGCTGAAAAGCGCCGGTGCGAGTGCCGCCATTGTGGAGGCGGGAGCCTTTACCTCTCTACCGGAAGATTTGCCATGCATTATCGTCCAGGATACGCGATATGCGCTCGCCCGTCTGTGGAGTAACTTCTGCGGCACACCTCAGGCATCGCTACGTATGATTGGCATTACCGGCACCAACGGCAAAACGTCCACCGCCTATCTCCTCTACCGCATCTTTCGCTCATGCGGAAGAAGAGTCGCGCTCTTGAGCACGGTTGCCGCCTATCTGGACGGTGAAGTCTATCATCCCACGCAGGATACCGGTGACAGAATGACCACTATGACCACGCCCGATCCAGACTTGCTCTATCCTTTTCTGTCGGCGGCAAAATCGCGCGGTATCGACGCCGTCATCATGGAAGTGTCCTCGCACGCACTTGCACTAAGAAAAGTGGTGCCGATTCATTTTGAAGAGGCGCTCTTTACAAACTTAGCACCGGAGCACCTCGACTATCATGAAACGATGGAAGCCTACGGAGCCGAAAAAGAAAAACTCTTTTCCATAGCATCTCATGCCATCATTAACGTAGACGATGCATTCGGTGCGGCA
Source organism: Akkermansia muciniphila (assembly GCA_963611795.1). GTDB lineage: Bacteria > Bacillota > Clostridia > Oscillospirales > CAG-272 > UBA1740. Next base: position 56,879 of record CAVDSZ010000010.1, read on the forward strand.
CTCGCCGAACGCGTTCCCTGCCCGGTCCTAACCTGTGCAATGGAGAGCGCATCGAATGCACACGGAGATATCGTGGATATTCCGGCAGAAGAGAATTCGTCACAGAATGCGTTCTTATACACCATGGGAACGATTCGCTATCTGGTAAAACTTCGCCTGCCTGGTATATTTGCGGTCAAAAACGCGATGCTCGCTCTGACAGCCGCCATCCAACTCGGTATCTCTCCTTGCGTCGCTTTTCGCTCCATTGAAACCGTAACTGGAATCTCCGGGCGTTTCGAGCAAATATCCGGACCGGACGATGATATTCGCGTTTTGATTGACTACGCACACACGGAGACGGCACTTCGTGCGCTCCTCACGGCGGCGCGTACTCTGACTCCGCCGCCAAACCATGTGCTGCTTGTCTTCGGCTGCGGTGGGAATCGTGACCGTGAAAAACGTGCTCCCATGGGACACGCGGCTATGGAACTAGCGGATTATACCTTTATTACTTCGGATAACGCAAGGAATGAAGAGCCTACAGCCATTATTAAGGAAATCTTGCAGGGACATACCGCCCCGGAACGCCGCCGTGTTATCCTAGAACGTAAACGAGCTATCAGTACTGCCATCGCACTTGCCGCTCCGGGTGATGTTGTGTTGCTCGCCGGCAAGGGACACGAGAAATACGAAGTTGTCAAAGGGGAAATCCGTCCCTTTGACGAAAACACCGTTGCTATTGAAGCACTTGCCAAACGTCGACTCCGCAGCGATAAAGAAAAAGAGGGAAATCTGCATGAGGATTAAACTCGGGCGCCCTATGCTTCTGCGACAGATTGCCGGCTTCAGCAGTTGTACATTGTTTTTCTCCGAAGAAGACTCCTGTCAAAAAGCAATCGGCTGTCTTTGTACCGACACGCGGGAACTCATGCCCGGCGATTTATATGTCGCTCTCCGCACGGGGCAAAATGACGGACATTTCTATCTGGAAGAAGCCTACCGTCTCGGCGCGTCCGCGGCAATTATTGAAGAAGGATACAGAGATCATGCGCCGCCTATGTGCCTTCTGACGGCGGAAAATACATTTGATGCGCTTGTTCGATTCGCCGCCGCATGGTCCGGAAGTGTACCACATAAAACCATCGCCGTTACCGGTAGCGTGGGAAAAACGACGACCCGTCACTTCCTTTCCTGTATCCTTGCGGAACGGCATCGTGTTCACGAAAGCCACGGAAATTTCAACAATCTTCTCGGTACTACGTTGACACTTCTCTCCATGCCACCGGAAACCGAATATCTCGTCGCCGAATGCGGAATGGACGCACCGGGGCAAATATCACACATATCGTCCCTTCTGCGACCGGATATAGCTGTGATAACGGGTATAGGCATCTCCCATTTGGAAAAACTAAAGACAAAAGAAGGTATCTGTAAGGCAAAGCTGGAAATACTCGACGGTATGTCGCCAAACGGAATGTTCTATTGCCCATCCGCAGAGCCCATGCTCTGTCATATGACCCGGGTCACACCGCATACATTTTCCTCGTTGGACAGCGGCGCTGACTTTCATACGAATAATCTGCGACAAAGTGGATTCGGATATCGGTTTAATCTCATAGCGGACGGTGCACAGGTGCCCGACCTCTACGTACCAATTCTTTCTTCTTCTCTGATGCCGGGGGTTGTATGTGCCGCCGCCATAGCGCTCCACCTCGGTGTTACAGAGGAACAACTGAAGCGCGGGCTTTCACGTTACAAGCCTCTGCCACTTCGCCAAAACATACAATCTCTCGGAGAGATACTGGTTCTGCTCGATTGCTATAATGCCTGTCCCGCCTCTATGAAAGCGGCAGGAGAAAGCGCATTGCACTTACAGGAAATAACCGGCGGCAGAATTATCGCTCTCCTCGGTGACATGAACGAACTCGGTGAGGCGACAGAAAACGGACACAGAGAGGTCGGTGCTTACATGGCACGTATTTGCGAGAGCCTGTTTTGTATCGGATCAAACGCCCGCCTGTATGCGGAAGGCGCTGCGAAGGACGGCTGCCCAGATACACCCGCTTTTGTCTTTCCGGCGGATGCAAATCGCGAAATAGTAGCCCGACAAATCGCAGAGCGCTTTAAACCGTCTGATATTCTGTTAATGAAGGGATCCCGTACGGGTAAGCTCGAGTCCTTTCTGCCAATCTTCCGGAAACTGTTGCTGTAAGCGGAGGTAACGTCATGCAAATCCTGCTCTTAGGTCTGGAGGTTTTTCCTGTTTCGCTTGTGCTAACCCTTATGCTGACGCAGACTATTTTGCCGCGTCTTGTACGAGCTCATGCTGGACAGATGATCCTGGAGATTGGTCCTGCGTGGCACAAAAGTAAGGAAGGCACGCCGACCATGGGCGGAATTGCTCCGATTTTCGCCATTATCCTGACGACATCCCTATTTGCACTGGTTCTGCACAACCGAACCCGTGAGAATCTTTCTCCGTGGCTACTCACGCTTCTTTTTGCGCTTGCAAATGCATCTGTGGGAATTCTCGATGATCTGACAAAGCTCCGGCGCGCACAAAATCGCGGACTGTCACCCCTACAGAAACTGGTCCTGCAGTCTGCAATTGCCGCAGCCTATCTGGCACTTCTGCGTATTTACGGTATATGCGGAACAACAGTAGAACTACCCTTTTTAGGGCGTTCTCTGCAAATGGGGTTATTCTGGTATCCGTTTTTCTTCCTTTTGATTCTTTGGTTCGTCAACTGTGCGAATCTGACCGATGGCATCGACGGTCTTGCCGCTTCCGTCAATACCTGTATCGGTGCCTTTTACTTTGCTTACGCCATACGACTGGAAAGCCGAAACCTCATGCTGTGTGCCGCTGCGCTTGCCGGCGGAGCACTCGGATTCTTCGCGTTTAACCGACATCCGGCGCGCATTTTTATGGGGGACACCGGTTCCCTCTTTTTCGGCGGGTTGGTCGTCGGATGCGCCATGATTTCGCCCTCACCGCTCGCGCTCTTTGGAGTCGGTATCGTTTTTCTCTTGGAGGGGCTTTCCGTCGTATTACAGGTCGTCTACTTCAAGCTGACGCACGGTAAGCGTCTCTTGAAAATGGCACCCATTCATCATCATTTTGAAAAATGCGGCATGAGCGAATGGTGGATTGTCATCGTCTTTGCACTCATAACCATTCTCTTTTCTGTAATTGCTTACGGAGGGGTTACCCATGGAATCGGGCGTTAAGGACAGTCGCGGCTTTTTCCGTCGTATGCTACGTGACCCCGATGTAAGCCGAGCAGATCTCTTCTTCGCATCTGGAGCACCGCATGTGGATTATCTGCTGCTTGCCGTGATTGCCATACTGGTTTTGCTTGGTTCCCTCATGGTCTTTTCCGCCAGTTTTGCGTATGCGGAATACCGTTATGGAGACAGTTATTACTTTATCGGCAGACAGATCATCTGGGTAATCGTCAGTGGCACCGTTATGTTTTGCGCCGCCAAGCTGACGCCGGTCTTATATCGTCATCTCGCGGTGCCACTATACGGTATCGTGATTGCGCTCCTACTCGCGGTCCTTGTCATCGGTAGCATCGGCAACGGCGCACAACGGTGGATTTCCCTTGGTCCCATTACCATTCAGCCCTCCGAAATTGCAAAGACCTCGCTTGTCCTAATCCTCGCGTGCTATTATTCTGTGTTTGAGGAGCGCGCACTTGAAATCCGATCGAAGCCGCGTATGCTTCTGTGGGGCACTTTGATTCCCTTCGGATTCATCGGTTGCTTTTGTATTCTTGTCATGCTTCAAAAACACCTGTCGGGTATCATCATTCTCGGAGCAATCGGGCTTTCAGTCATGTTTGTCTCCGGCATATCCCTGCGTTACCTCGGCTATTTCACCGGCGCTTGTGTGACCGGCGTCACGTGCCTTGCATTATTTACCGATTACACCAAAAAACGAATAACCACGTGGTTGAATCCGGAGCTGTATCCGCTGGAGGGTGGATGGCAGACTTTGCAGGGACTTATGGCAATCGGTTCCGGCGGATTCTTTGGGCTCGGATTCGGGAACAGTCGCCTTAAGTATTCCTATGTTTCCGAGCCGGCGAATGATATGATTTTCACCATCATTTGTGAAGAAACAGGATTCCTCGGCGCGCTGCTCATCATGGCACTGTTCGCCGTCTTTATTTGGCGCGGAATCAGAATCGGCATGGCACAGGAAGACACCTTCTCTCGTCTTACGGCAATCGGTATCACCGTAAAGGTTGCCATACAGGTTCTCCTGAACATATGCGTCGTTACTAACACTATTCCAAACACCGGTATCTCCTTGCCGTTTTTCAGTTATGGCGGTTCCTCCATGATTATGCTGCTATTTGAAATGGGGATACTTTTGTCCATCTCGCGTACATCGGTTCTGAAAAAATGACAATCGACAGCACAGAAAAGATGAGGAGCACCTATGAAAATCTTATTCGCTGCTGCAGGAACAGCCGGACACGTGAATCCCGCTATCGCTATGGCACAAATGATGAAGGAACATCATCTCGACGCTGAGTTTCTTTTTCTCGTCACACCAAACGGCATGGAAAAGGGCCTAATTGAAAAAGCGGGTTATCCGACCTATGTCCTGGATGTCCGCGGCATTCAACGAAGGCTCACCTTAGAAAATTTACGAGCTTTGCATTTGTTTTTTCGTGCCGGTAAAATGGCACGAAAGCTCCTGCATGAATGGCAGCCGAATCTGATTATCGGTACCGGGGGATACATGAGTTTCCCCGCGGTTGAGGCGGGGAAAAGACTGCATATTCCCTGTGTACTGCATGAATCCAATGCAGCCCCCGGGCTTGCAGTACGGCTCCTCGCTGGGAAAGCCGACATGGTGCTCGGGGGCTTTCCCGATATTGCCGAACATCTCTCAAAAAAGTGTCACTTTCAATATGTTGGGACGCCGGTCAGGCATGAATTCAGGAAGGTATCGCGTGCGGTTGCGCGCGCTTCCATTGGTGTGCAAGACGGCGAGTTCCTGCTGGTCACTGTTGGTGGAAGTTTAGGTGCCAAGCAACTCAACCGGACTGCAATCGAGTGTTTTGACTCCTTATATCGTGGCAGAGGAAATTGCAGGATGATTTTGAGTACCGGAAAAAGATTTTACGATGAGATGCGACTCGTCGCCGATCAAATGCCGCTTTCAAAAAACGCACTCACCCTCGCCCCTTATATCGACAACATGGCTACCGTTCTCTCCGCGGCGGATCTCGTGATTTCACGAGGAGGGGCCGCGACCATTACGGAGCTTTCTGCCGTGGCGGTCCCTTCAATCATTGTTCCGTATCCTGCTGCGACCGGTGACCACCAGACCAAAAACGCAAGAGCACTGGAAAGCCTCGGTGCTTGTCTGGTGATTCCGGAAAGGGAACTCACGGCAGCACGGCTCGAAAGCGAAATATCGAATCTTCTCAAAAATCCGGAACGCCTGAGGCATATGCGGAATGCCACACGCATATTACGCCCCAAAACGGGCGAAGATTGTATTATAAAACTATTAGATAGTTTTCTCATCTGATTCTCTGCCCATATAAATCTATCGATATTTGAATTATTGTGTAAACTGTTTGTTAATTCGCGCTATCGTGTCTTGTTTCTCGCCGACATTTGTGTTAGAGTAAATTAAATAGATTTTTCACCAATATTCAACACAAAACACAAATACAGGAGCGTAAACAAGCAAATGGAAGGTTTCACTTTTGACGAAGCGAACGAAAGTGGTGTCAATATTAAAGTAATCGGCGTCGGCGGCGGTGGCAACAACGCTGTCAACCGTATGATTGCCAGCAATATTCGTGGCGTAGAGTTCATCGCCATCAACACGGACAAGCAGGCGTTGATTGTTTCCAACGCATCACGCAAAATTGTCATTGGCAGCAACGTTACTTGCGGTAAGGGCGCAGGCGCCAATCCGGAACTCGGTAAGCGCTCCGCAGAAGAAAGTCTTGATGAAATCAAAGAAGCACTGCAAGGTGCCGATATGGTATTTATCACGACCGGTATGGGCGGCGGCACAGGCACGGGCGCGGCACCTGTTATCGCCAAACTCGCAAAAGAGATGGGTATTCTCACTGTCGGTATCGTCACCAAGCCTTTTGCTTTTGAAGGACGTCGACGTATGCTGCAGGCAGAAAAAGGAATTGCCGAACTGACCGCCTGCGTCGACTCCCTGATTGTCATTCCGAACGAGAGACTGAAGCAGGTATCCGAGACCAGTATTACCCTTTTCAATGCATTTGAAGTTGCTGACGAAGTTCTGCTTCGCGGTGTACAATCCGTTTCCAGCTTGATTAATTGCGCCGGTTACATAAACCTCGACTTTGCCGACGTGACTTCCATCATGAAAGATGCGGGCTACGCACACATGGGTATCGGTAGCGGCAAAGGTGAAAACAAGGCAGAACAAGCAGCCGTCGCGGCGACCTCTTCCCCCCTGCTCGAGACCTCAATCGAAGGGGCAACCGGCGTCCTCGTCAACATTACTGTTTCTCCCGATACGGCACTTGAAGATGTCGATCGTGCCTCTGTCCTTATCACCGAAGGGGCGCACCCGGATGCCAATATCATCTGGGGTACCAGTTTCGATACTGACCTCGAGGATGAAATGCGCGTGACGATTATCGCCACCGGCTTTGATTCGCAAGCCGAACTCGGTATGTCCGCCTCCACAACGGTCGATCCTTTCGCCACAGCAGCGCCCGCATACACGCCCGTTGCGCAAGCGCAACCGATTACCGAAGCCCCCGGCGCCCCCGCAGTTACCCCGATGCAGACACCTCAGATGCAACCTTCGGTTGCCCCCATGGCTGCACCTGCACAGCAACCGGCTCCCGCTTATGCCGCAGCTCCGGCCTACACGCCCGCTCCGCAACAGCCTCAGACTGCTCCTGCAGCACAGCCTCAGGCGAGTACAGACAGTCTCAGAGACGAGGACTTTGAACAACTAGTCTCAATGCTGAAGAAAAATCGCCATTAAAATTGCACAGTTAGAAAGCGGCACTTTTGTGCCGCTTTTTCTATATTTTCTGTGGATTCTGACCAGAATTTATGCTATAATTATTTTGTTGTTTTTAAGACCGTGCTTTCATCTTATATGAGGAGAATTTTTGAAATGAAATCAGTATATATGGGGAATCCGCCGGACGTAAAAAGAGTATATGCCTGCACCGAAACATTACTGGAAAAAGAAGCGAACTGCGCGGGTTATCTAACGCGTGAGGACGTCCTTGCGGGCAAAGCCTCAGATGTAGATTATATATTCTCGACATGGGGTATGCCGCAATTCAACGAGGACGAGATTCGTACATACCTCCCTGCCCTTAAAGCGGTATTCTATGCCGCAGGGACCGTCCGATATTTTGCAGAACCTTTCCTGCGTTTGGGAATTCAAGTCCATTCCGCCTGGGCGGCAAATGCTATTCCCGTCGCGGAGTATGCGGTAGCACAGATTATCCTCGCGAACAAAGGCTACTACACGACCGCTCCCCTAATGAAGCGCCGGGAGATTGAAGCGTCGCATATATTGCGAGATGCGATGCCGGGCAATTTCCACACAAAAGTCGGTCTAATCGGCGTCGGCATGATTGGTAGCCTTGTTGCACAAAAACTGCATCAAATCAGTGATTTGGAAATTCTTGCTTTTGATCCTTTTATGAGCGAGGAAAAGGCAAAACGGCTTGGTGTAACTTCTGTTTCATTGGAAACTCTCTTTTCCGAATGCCAAACCATCTCTAACCATCTTGCCAATAATGCACAGACGCAAGGCATTCTGAATCGCAAACTGTTCGACTTAATGCCCTGCCATGCAACTTTTCTAAATACCGGGCGAGGAGCACAGGTCGTTGAAGCCGACCTTGCCGATTATCTTGCGGAACACCCCACCGCCTGCGCGGTTCTGGATGTTACCTATCCCGAACCTCCGCTACCGGAAAGTCCGCTCTATGCACTCCCGAATGTTATTTTAACGCCTCACATTGCCGGTAGCAACGGCAACGAAGTAGGTCGCATGGCGACCTATATGGTCGATGAATTTCGCCAGGCGCTGTCCGGCAGTAGCGGAAAATACTCTGTTTCTCTCGAGATGCTGAAAACAATGGCGTAAGAAAGGAGATATGCTATGTTTTATCCGGGGCTTGTTTCTATCTCTTTTAGGTCACTGTCACCCGACGAAATTATGGCCGTCTGTAAAAAATCCGGGCTCTCTCACATTGAATGGGGCACGGACTCCCATGTAAAAACTCCCGACGAGGGCAATAAAGTCTATCAAGCCGGAATCCCGGCTGGCATCATGCCCTGCTCTTGTGGATCGTATTACAAACTTGGACTCTCAACCCGCGATGATTTAAAAAATGTACTCGAAACGGCGCGTGCACTCCACACCGATATTGTCCGTATTTGGGGTGGTAACCGTGGTTCTGCTGAATTGTCAGAGAGCGATTTTTCCAAATTGGTAGGAGAGGCATATTACGCCGCAGAATTGGCGGAATCCTATGGTGTTACACTATGCCTTGAATGCCATCCGAACACCGTTACCGACCGTTATGAATCAGAACTTCGGTTTCTGAATGCCGTCTCTCACCCACGCCTGCGCACCTATTGGCAACCGAACCAGTTTGAAAGTTTCAGTTATAACATGGAGGCGGCGGAAGCATTGGCAAAAGACACTCGCATGATTCATGTCTTTGCCTGGTCTGCAACGGAGCGTTTCCCGCTTGAAGCGCACCTAGAAATTTGGAATCAATATCTTTCTGTATTCCATAAAGTCGGAGGCACCTTTGGAGCTCTCCTTGAGTTCATGCCGGACAATCGCCCGGAGAGTCTCCTCCACGAAGCCGACACGCTCCGAAAGTTGCTTTTGCCCTTTTCTTGATCGAATATAAATCCACCCGCTTGGCGGGTGGTATTTCATTTTCGGGCATATTCCTAATGAACACCGGTAACGCATAAGTGCGTTTTCGGCTCACGCGCCAGCCGTGCAACTGTTATTTCCACCTCTTACCATTGCACGTAACTATGCTACTACCGTGTGTAAGGGAGTCACCGGAATCCTATCGGTGAACGGATTTTAGCGTGCGACAAGCAAAAAACTTGTCTTTGTAGCGGTGATGACCATCGGCGTGCAGAGAAGCTTGGTCGCCGGCGCGGTCATGCCCTCTCTCCCGCATATTCGCATAGCGAGACGGGGGGACTGCCGTTTTTCTTATGTCGCCCTTCTGTTTTTTTCTCTTTGACAATCCCTCGTTACCTTTGTTTTGGAGGAGCCTTTTTCTCATTTTCACTCCTTTGTCCCACGCGCCTTTCACCGTTTAACCGCATTTCAACCACACGACGATTGCGTAGTTCTCGTTTTACAACAAAAAGGCACTGCCGAAACAGTGCCTTTTTTTAATATATTCCACCGTTTTTAATATATTCCACCGTTTTCACGATAGGTTTTCCACACGTTTTCGAAGAAACCACCGCCCGCAGGGATAGGACGAACCGGACGCCATTGCACAGTACCGTCGAGTTTCACCATTTGAATCTCATCTGTCAGTCCGGCACCACCGATAAACGTCATATCCGCGAGTCCGCAAGGAGCATTGCCCGCCGGATTCTGATAGAGGGCCGATCCTCTTGTTTTACCCTCGGTCTTTTGGTAGAAATCACGCATCGCAGTAAGAACGGCAAGTCGACAGGCGAGATTGTCCTTCAGTTTATAAAGTGAAGGAACCTCCTCAGGTGTGCGGATATGCACCAAATACGCAAAATCCTGCAGCATATTGCGTGTCCCGGACCACTCTACCGTAATCGCTTCGGGGTCACGGACAGCACCGGCGATGCGGCTCATAGTGTTACGCAAAGTATCGGAGAACCGTGCTACATTGCTGTTTTCACCCGAAAGAACTGTTTCGAGCAGTTTGGAATGCTTTTGATAGGCTTCTTTGGCAACCGAACGGAAACTACCATCGAAAGGCCGTGGATACTTGGCAATATAATTTGCTGCGCGTAAAGCACCGACCTGCCCTGCGTTTAGTGCACTACCGCCGGGGCGGTATACGCCATGAGTCCCCGCTGCCTCACCGGCGACAAAAAGCCCTTTAAGCGTCGTCTGCCACCAGGCGTCGACCGCCGCACCCCCATTGCAGTGCTGGGCACAAAGCGATATCTCAAGCCGTTCGGATTTCAAATCGACGCCTTTATCAAGATAGAGTTCATACGCCGGTTGATTCATGTGAATCAATCTCTCAATTGGTGTTCCGAAGCATGCACCCGCCTGCTCCAGATAAGAGAGCGCATCCGGGCTAAGCGCATGGTAATCCACACCTCCGTAAGGATTTTCCGTAAAATCCAGATACACGCGTCTGCCCAGGTTACGCTCACGCGCAACCAAAAGATCAATGGCAGAAGAACCGTCCGCTTTTCTGGAATCAAAAGGCCATTCGTATCCTTTGAGGAATGTCCGGGAAAGCCCATCTTCCTGCGAGAAATACTCCTCGACAAAATAATGTTCTGTCCCCAATTTATCTACAGAGACAAATCGAGGTAGCACCTGCATATAAGTCCCGGAAACGTTCCAACGCGGCGCGATGGAAGCAAGTCCGAATTGCCATTCCGTTAGATTCTGCGCAAAGATTCCGCTTTCAAGAAGTACTCCGGTACTCCCCGTATGACATATCGGGTATACACTGTCGCCGTAAATGCCAGCAGGTCCGCCCGTCGCCCAAATAATGTTCGGGCAGGACAGCAAAACATATTCCGCCTGTGCTTTATTCCATGCCATAAGCCCAACAACATGGTCATCGTGCTTTAGAATCTCGACCACAAGCCAATGGTTCAGCACCGGAATCCGAAGTGAGTTGACCCTAGTCTCTAGCGCTTCGGTCATTACTTTAGAAGTCAAAGGTCCGACAGAAGTCGCTCTGGCACGCGGATCATGATCGGTTTTATACCCGACATATTCACCGTAGCGATTGGTCGGGAATGCCACTCCGAGAGATGCGAGCCGCATAAAACAACTGACGGAGTTTGCCGCTTCCGCAAGCGCAACATCGCCGTCGACCGCGCCTCCGGCGAACAAATCTTTTGCCATGTCGGCGGGGCTGTCAGCGGCGGAGCCTGCCAAACTGAGTTTATAATACGTTTGTTTATCGGAGCCGGTATTACGGGACGTGCCGCAAAGCACCCCTTCTGTAATCATCACGACATCGGTTGCACCGTGTTCATAAAGGTACATTGCGGCAGCGTATCCCGCCGCACCCGTACCGACAACCGCGGCACCGGCAATATATACCTTAACGGATTTACCGTTTACCTTAATCGTCGATTTTTTCACTTACAGTCTCCTTATATGGAAGCCGCCATCCACGTCGATCGACTGACCGGTCGTATAACGGAAGGCGCCGCTTGCGAGCGATACTACCGCGTTTGCAATATCTTCTGGCTGTCCCCAACGTGACACGGGCAGGAGTCCACCATCAATCAATGTATCATACTTGCCTTTTACACCGGAAGTCATCGGGGTGGCGATAATGCCCGGACGAATCTCGTTCACCATAATCCCGTATTCCGCAAGTCGATCGGCAAACAGCGTCGTAATCATCGAAACACCCGCCTTGGAAATACAGTATTCCCCTCGGCTGACAGAACTCGTGTAGGCCGACATGGAACTGATATTAACAATGTAACCACGAATCCCGTCCTGCTCGTCATTTTCACGCATTTTAAGCGCCGCATATTGCGTAATAAACATAAGCGATTTGGTATTAATCGTCATAACTCGATCATAGCTGGTCTCAGTCATCTCCAGCAGATCCACACGCACTGCCGGTGCAACACCGGCGGCATTGACAAGAAGGTCAAGATGCCCTTCATCGGCAATAACACGGTCGACCGCCGCACGACGGGAGGCATCGTCCGTAAGATCGCCGCGGATATAAACGGCGCCGGCACAGGTATCATAGCGCTCTTTCGCGCGTGCTTCCTCCTGGACATCAAGACCATATACACGGTATCCTGCATCACAGAGTTGTTTTACGCAGGCAAAACCGATTCCGCCGGCCGCGCCGGTAACAAGAGCCGTCTTCATTTTATTTTTCCTTCCTTTCTCATCGTCAGATATTCTTGTGTATAGAACGGATTGCGGACAACGCATCCGGCGATTCCGCCGGCACGCATCAATTGCGTACATTTACTGCAGGCCATACAGATTTGATTGGCTTTAAAATCTCCGGAGATGACATCCGCGGCAAAAGTCGGATACGCCAGCGTCATACGCCCGAATCCCACGAGATCGGTCTTTCCTGCTTCCACCCAACCTGCTGCTACATACGGAGATTCCGCGCCGAGGAAACTGAACCCGGAAGTCACGATAGGTACATCCGGACACTGCGATTTGAGATACGCCGTCCCCTCAAGCATACGTGCAACGCCCGCCATCGGCGCCTCATCGGGTGTGTAGGCGCCAAGCGCAAACGGGCGATTGACATGCGGATTGACATATGGATTCCCCATCGTAATATTGATGAGGTCAACACCCTCCCGTTTCAACATGCGAATCAGTTCAATAGCCTCTGTCCAATCTGGGGTCAAGGTTCCATCAGTTTTCACACCGAACCCCCACGGATACGGGAAACCGTCATATGCGCTCATACGGCTGCAAAGCAGTTTACCCGCAGGAAGAATCTGACGTACACGGTGCATCACCTCGCGGAAAAACCGCGTGCGATTCTCAAAATTGCCACCATATTTGCCAGGACGCGTATAAGCGGACATCAGTTCCCCTAAGAGATAACCGTGACAACTCTTGATGTCCACGCCATCAAAGCCGCATTCCATCGCCATTCTGGCGGCGGATACGAAACGGTCCTGCAGGCAGTCAAGGTATGTATCACTGACAATCTGCTCATCTGCAATATACGTTTTTTCTTCAAAAATTGCATTATGATAAGCGACAAGTTGCGCGGGCGTTCCGTTCGGCTTGGACTGCCTTCCGGAATGTGTCAACTGCAGAATCAGAATTGGCTCAAAGCCGAAGGTCTCTTTGGCAGTTCTTTTGATATTCCGCACGAGTTCGGCAAAAGCGTCCTTTGTGGTCTCCGTCAAACGCAATTGGCGCGGATTAGCTTTCCCTTCATCACAGACTGCGGTAGCTTCAAACCAGATTAAACCGGCACCTGATTTCGCAAAATCCATGTATTTACGAATCGTTCTTTCTCCGGGCGCCCCGTTCGCTTCTCCGTCGCACCCCTCCATCGGTTGGTAGACAATACGATTGGGGACCGTGCATTTCCCGATTTTAAGCGACGCCTTTAAAGCCTCTGCCGTCGCCGCCAGCGGAAACGTACAGCCGGACGCAGCGCACTGATTCTCAAGTTCCTCTTTTGATGTGATAACTTTTGCCATTGCGACCTCCTGTATGTAAATTGTATTTGCAATATTATTATCTCAAATCAAAATAAGAAATACTAGATATATATTTGCTATACCTATTGCATTTTTTGCAGATTTGGTATATACTGAATACAACACAGGACAAAGGAGCGTCCGGAATGAAAATCGAAATGACAGGTCACCATTTTCATATCGGCTTTGAAGATGAATGGAGCGAATCGAGCCGCATTCTTTATAATCACTGTCATGAAAACTACGAAATCCTCTTTATTATTCAGGGAAATTCCACGCTGATTCTGAACGATAAAAAGTATATGCTTACAGAAAACAGCGTTTGCGTTGTACCTCCATACCGCTATCACAATATTGAACTGTCCCCCGAGATGGCTTACAAGAGGCTGGTGATTCAGTTTGAACCAACTGAAATACCGAAACAACTGTATGAACGTTTTACAGAACAACTCGCAAAAATCGAGGGGATTGTATATGAACCGATTGTGCAAATTTGCAAAAAATGCGTGCAGCTTCTGCAACAGAACAATACCGCTGAATACCACAAACTCGCCCGCGCTTATCTGACTGAAATGATTTATATGCTCGCGGACTGCCCCGGAAGCGCCCTGACGCATGAACTGTCTATAAATCCCCTGACACTCGCCATTATCTCCTACGTCGATGCACACCTCTATGAACATATTAGCATCAATGAAATTGCACAGGCAGTCTTTTCTTCCGCGTCCAATATTTGTCATGTTTTTAAAGAAGATATGAATACAAGCATTCTTCAATTCGCTATGCAGAAGAAAATTGCAGAAGCCAAAAAGCTGCTGACCGGTGGAATGCAACCGATTGCCGTCTCTGAAGCACTTGGATTCGGTGAGTATTCCGGTTTTTATAGAACCTACAAAAAACTCACCGGTCAAACACCGTTCGGCACGCAAAAAGTCGGCAGAATCCAGCAGGCAAAGTCCGGCGAAGATTCCTGACAATACAAAATGACGTTAAGAAATCCTAACACAAAAAGCACTTGCGCCAGCAAGTGCTTTTTGTTTGGTACGGGTAACAGGAGTTGAACCTGCACGGTTGCCCATCGGAACCTAAATCCGACGCGTCTGCCAATTCCGCCATACCCGCCTATGAACATGGCGATTATATCGCATTTGCCAAACGATGTCAAGCCACAACAATGTCGTGTTTGCAGAAAATAGCCAAAAATCTTCATATCATTCCGCCGAAGACAGTTGACTGCTGTCGTTTTATGCAGTACAATAATAAAAAAAGAGGAGAATCGCAATGGTACTTTATCATTACCACAACACGTTCAGTTACGAGCCGCTCCGAAAACTCATTAAAAAGCGACGTATGACAATCAGCTCGTTTGGGAAACGCGTAAAACTTTCCAAAACGGATCTCT
>CAVDSZ010000011.1:0-71203 GCA_963611795.1 Akkermansia muciniphila
ACCAAGTTCAGTGATACGAATTTCTGTTGTTCAATTTTCAATGACCAAGGACGCCGCTTCCTACTCGCGACTTGTCTATTATAGTCGTTCGATTCGGACTTGTCAAGTCTTTTTTCAACTTTCGCAAGAAAACTTGCGGTGAGAAGAAAAAATGCCCTTTCGGCAAAGGGCTTCTCGCGACTTGCTTTGGCAGTATATCACACGGAAGAGAGCTTGTCAAGGGGAAAATACGCAAAAAGTCAAAAATTTTTTAACAAATCGGCATATCTGCCCTCTACTTGCATTCGGCAGTGGCTTATGATATACTGATATGAAATACAGAAATCAGACAGGAGAATCTCCTATGGCACATAAAAACGCCTCGGTGCCGAACGAACGGCTCAACCGCGTCGGCGGTGAAGCGGTCCTCGACGGCGTGATGATGAAGGCGGGCAAGAACTGCTCTACCGCCGTCCGCCTGCCGAACGGCAATATCCGGGTACTCCCCCGCACCTATACACCCCCGAAAGAAAAACATAAATGGATGGGAATCCCGCTGATTCGCGGGGTCTGCAACTTCATCTCCACGATGAAACTGTCCTTTGCCGTCCTGACCGACTCCGCAGAAGCGGCGGCGGGCGAGGAACTGAAAGAGAGCAAGTCCGATCAGTGGATGAAAAAGCACCTCGGCTTTTCTCTCATGGATCTCGTCGGTGGGCTCTCGCTGATCCTCGGTATCGCGCTCGCGCTCTGTCTCTTCATCTATCTGCCGAACCTCGCGTCCGCAGGGCTCGAAAGACTGTTCCGGCGCGACCTCGGCGTGTGGAAAGCCGTCACTTCCGGCATCGTGAAAATTTTTATCTTCATTTTATATATATATCTGGTATCACTCATGCCGGATATCCGCCGCACCTTCCAGTACCACGGCGCCGAGCATAAGACGATTGCCTGCTTCGAGAGTCATCGGGAACTGACCCCCGAGAACGCGAAGGAATGCACGCGCTTTCACCCCCGCTGCGGCACCTCTTTCATGTTCGTGATGATTCTGCTCGGGATCATTCTGTCCCTCGTTGTGCGCTGTGTCCTCGAGTGGGGCTTCAAAATTGATTTCGAGGCACTGACCGGCAGTCGCCTTTGGGAATCCCTCATCTATACCGGCATCGGGCTCCTGCTCCTGCCGCTCGTCATGGGCATCGGCTATGAATTCCTCATGTATGCCGGGAAGCACAGCGAAAAACGAATCGTGAAAATCCTCTCCGCCCCGGGGCTGTGGATGCAGCGCCTCACCACGCGCGAGCCCAGCCTCGAACAGCTCGCCGTGGCAATCGCCGCCACCAAGCACGCCCTGCCCGACATCTTCCCCGACTTTGACCGCGCCGCCTATGAGGCAAAAGAAGGCTTCGGCACGGCGGCAGATACCGCCGCTAGCGGTGATGCGCCCGCGACCGACACGACCGAATCTACCGAATCTACCGAAGCAAATGCCCCCGTCGCGGACGCCGTTCTGCCGAGTGAACCGGGCGCCGCACCGTCGGAAGATACCGATATGGCAGCGCCGGAGGACATGACCGAATCCCCCACCCCGACAGCGCCCCGCTGCGATGAAACTCTCTGACCTGACACGCGCGCTCCGCGCGGCGGGGATTGATGATGCCGCCGGGGAGGCACGCCTGCTTTTCTCTTTCGTCACGGGTATCGCCCCGGCGCTGCTCGTCGGCTGTGACCCCGCATCGGACGACCCCGCTCTTGCAGAAGCACTCCTGCGCCGCACGCGGCGCGAGCCGCTGTATTATATCACCGGGGAGGTCGGCTTCTGTCATGAGACTTACCGTGTCACGCCCGACTGCCTGATTCCGCGTGCCGACACCGAACTCATCGTCGAGACCGCCGCCCGGCGCCTGCCCCGCGGCGCGCATTTTGCCGACCTCTGCGCGGGGAGCGGCTGTATCGCCGTCTCCACACTCGCCGCCCGCACCGACTGCACCGCCGATGCATACGATATAGCAGAAAAGACACTCGCCCTGGCGGAGGAAAACGCGGCGCGCAACGGCGTCGCCGAACGGATACACTTCCGCCGCCGCGACCTCCTCACGGAAGAGATTGACGGCGTGTATGACGCGATTCTCGCGAACCCGCCGTATATCCGCGACGACGTGCTTCCGACCCTCGCGCCGGAGCTCGCCTTTGAGCCGCGCATCGCGCTCGCCGGCGGCAGGGACGGCATGGACTTCTACCGTGCCATTCTCACACTCGGCGCAGGGCATCTCGCCCCCGGCGGCTTTTTCCTGTTTGAGATTGGCTACGACCAAAAGCAAGCAATCCTCGACCTCGCCGCCGCGCACGGCTACCGTGCCGAAGTGACAGACGACCTCGGCGGCAACCCGCGGTGCGCCTGCCTCCAAACAACAGACTGACAAAACATCGGACGTTCCCCGGAAATCCCCCCTCGAGGTGACTTTATGAAACGTCCGCTCGTCGCGCTCCTCTTCGGAGGCAAAAGTCCCGAATACGAAGTCTCCTGCCGGAGTGCCGCCACCATACGTGACGCCCTGCTCACGGCGGGCTATGAGCTTCTGCCCGTGGGTATCTCCCGCGAGGGCGTGTTCTACCTTTTCCGCGGCAGTCCCGAACGCATTTTTGCCGCGACATGGGAAGCGTCCCCCGGTCTCTCACGCATGTGGTTCGCGCCGGGCGGGGGCTTCTTCACCGACAGCGGGCGGCTGTACCGCCCGGATGTCATCTTCCCCGCCGTCCACGGCACCGGCTGTGAGGACGGGCGACTGCAGGGATTCCTCGATACCTGGGGCATCCCGTATGTGGGATGCGGCGTCGAGGCGTCCGCCCTCGCCATGAACAAGTACCTCGCCAAAGAGACGGCACGCCGTATCGGTATCCCGACGCTCCCCGAGGTATGCCTCACACGCGATACTCCCGAGGAGACCTTGCAGGGTCTGCACTACCCGCTCTTCTTAAAACCCGCGCGCTCCGGCAGTTCGGTCGGAGCATCGCCCGTCCATTCGCCGGAGCAACTGCCGGAAGCCCTCGGGAGGGCGCTCGCCGAAGATACGCTCGCCCTCGCGGAGCCGCTCGTCGCGGCGCGGGAGCTGGAGGTCGCCGTCCTCGACGACGGCACGCTGCGCGTCTCCGCGCCCGGAGAGGTGCTGACCGACCGCGCCTTCTATGACTACGAAACCAAGTACCTGCGCGGCACGACCCGCCTCGCCGTACCGGCATCGCTCCCGACAGCAGACGCCGAAACCCTCTCCGACTATGCCCGGCGCCTGTTTCTCGCGCTCGGCTGTCGGCACCTCGCCCGCGTCGATTTCTTCGCCGTCGGCGATACGTACTACTTTAACGAAATCAATACGCTCCCCGGTTTCACCGAGGACAGTATGTACCCCGCCCTCGCGGGCACGCTCGGCTACGACACCGTGACACTCTGCGACACGCTGATACGGAGGGCGCTCGCGTGATCGGCGTATTTGACAGCGGCGTCGGTGGGCTGACCGCCCTCTGGGAGCTCCGTCGCCTGCGCCCCGACCTCGACATCGTGTACTTCGGAGACACCGCCCATGTGCCGTACGGCACACGCTCGCCCGAGATGATCCGGCGCTTCGCCGGGGAGGCGGTCGGGTTCCTTTCGGGGCTCGGCGCCGAGGCGATTCTTGTCGCCTGCGGTACCGTCTCCTCCGTCGCACTCCCCGCACTCTCGGAACACGCCGACTGCCCGCTCTTCGGCGTGGTGGAACCGACGGCGGAGGTCGCCTACCGCATCTCCAAAAATAAAAAAATCGGCATTCTCGCGACCGAAGCAACGGTCGGGAGCGGCGCGTTCGACAAAGCTCTCCGCCGCCTCGGTCCCGCCGCGACCCGGAGCCTCGCCTGCCCCCTGTTCGTCTCCCTCGCGGAGAACGGCTTCACCGCCCCGGACGACCCCGTCGCGCGTGCCGCGGCGGAACACTATCTTGCCCCGCTCCGTGAGAGCGCGCTCGATACCCTGATTCTCGGCTGTACGCATTTCCCCCTCCTCGCGGCACATATCCACCGCGTCCTGCCGGGCGTCCGCCTCATCGGCGCGGGAGAAGCCGCCGCCGCGGCACTCGTCGAAGAGACCCCCCGTGTCGGGCATGGGGAACTCGAGGTGTTCGCCAGCGACGCGCCCGACCGTTTTGAAGCGACAGCCGCCAGAATTCTGGGTGCCCCCCTGCCCGTCCGCGTACAAAAATATACCCCGCGGCGCATACATACGGCCGCCGGAAGATACACTGATACTACCAGGAAAAGGAACTGAAAAACATGGCTAATTACAGAAGAAACCGTATCAACGACGCCGTCGCGCAGGAACTGAATCTCGCGCTCCGTGAAGTGCGCGATCCCCGCGTGACGGGCGCGCTCGTCTCCGTGACGCGTGCCGAAGTCGCGCCCGACCTCCGAAACGCGACCGTCTTCTTCTCCTGCATGGGCGACGCAAAGGAAGTACGCACCGCACTCATCCGCTGTGCGGGACTCCTGCGCCACCACCTCGCGACGACCGTGAACCTCCGCATCACGCCGGAACTCGCCTTTGTCCACGACGACTCCATTTCGCACGGCGCGCGGATTGCCGAACTGCTCTCCGAGATTGAGAAGACAAGCCCTAACGAGACACCCGACGCTCCGGAGGAACCCAAATGACCGCGCGTCTCTCCCGAAAAGCGGTTCTTGCCCGCCTTGCGGCGGCGCACGACCCCGTGATTCTGATTCATGTCAAGCCGGACGGCGACGCGGTCGGTTCCGCCGTCGCACTCGCGCATTTCTACCTTGACCGCGGACAAGCCGTGTCGGTCCTCTGTGCCGACCCGATTCCCGCCCGCCTGTTTTTCCTCCTCGACGGACTGACGCTCACCCCCTACGCGGGGCGCGCAGGACGCACCGTCCTCGCCCTCGACGTCGCATCGGAGGCACAACTCGGGGGGCTTTCAAGGGATTTCGGTGCCGAAACCCCTCCGGATTTCTCGATTGACCACCACGAACGCTGCACCCCCGTCGCTCCCTGCTACTGCCGCCCGCACGCGGCGGCGACCGGCGAAATCCTCGCCGATCTGCTTGGGGCACTGACAGGACCCGCGGGGCTGACGCGCCCCATGGCGACGGCGCTCTTCGCGGCGATTGCCTCCGACACCGGCTGTTTCCGCTTCCCGAACGCGACGGGCGCCACCCACCGCGCCGCCGCACGGCTCATCGACCTCGGCATTGACGCAGGCAGAGTCAATCATCTGCTCTTTGAGAGCAAAACCCCGGCGCAGCTGAAAGCCGAAGCGGCGACCGCAGACCATACCGTCCTCGCCGCCGACGGGCGCATTGCCTATGCCTCCCTTGACCGCGCGCTCCTCAACCGTTTCGGGGAGGAATATTTTGAGACTTCGATTGACATTGTGCGCGCCGTCGCCGGCGTCACAATCGCCTTTACGCTGAAAGAACAGCCCGACGGCTCCCTGCGTGTCTCGCTCCGCTCGACCACGGCAGACGTCGCGGCAGTCGCCGCCCTGCACGGCGGTGGCGGTCACGCCCGCGCGGCGGGCTGTACGCTCCGCGACACCACCGCAGAGGACGCCGCCGGGGCACTCGTGCGGGAACTCACTCCGCTTGCCTGAGCCGGAAAAGCTAACTGTTCTCCAACACCCGGAAGCGTGCCGAGTTTCCAAAAGCACTTTCCCGTTATCACCGCGTTGTGCCCGAAACATCGGGCGCAGCGCCGAAGACCCGCCCCAATATACGGGGCGGGTCTCCTCATTCTGTATTCATCGGGTAATGCCGTGGAACGGTAACGGGGTACGCAACCGAGGCAGGCAAATCATTTTGCTTTTTTGAGTGCGCGCTTTGCCTCTTTGACGGTGAGCTTGGCTTCCTTCACCGCGAGCGCCGCGCGGTCGATTTCCCGATTGGCTTCCGCGAGCGTGTTCCTAAACTCACGCCGCGACTGCCCGGGGGCACGTTCCAGCCGCCAGATATCCGCGGACAAGCGTTTCAGCGTCTGCTGTTTTTCTCTTAGGTTCAGTTGCGCCGCACGCAGCGCCAGCTCCAACCGTGCACGGGTCGGCATATTCTCGGAGGAGGGCACCGTCTCTCCCTCGGACGTCGGCGCAACGAGCGGCACAGACGCGGCAACGCCGGCAAGCGGTGCGGACACGGCGGCGGGCGTCTCCTCCGCCCCTCGGGGTGCGGGGTTGCCGATTGCTTTCAGATTGGCACGGCGATATTCCGCCGAAAGGTTCGCCTCCCAGCGCTTCGTCTCCGCCTCCGCCTCGAGACGATCGCGTTCCCGCCTTTCCCTCTCGCGGTCATACCGCGCCATATAGCGCTGGGTTCGCCTCGTGATTTTCGCCGGTTTCGGCGTCACATGAGCGTCCAGGCGCTCACTCGGCACGGCGGGCGGGGGCGGCATCTCGACGGGCGCTTCACGCTCGAACTGCGACGGGAGGTCGACGTCTCCCTCGGCGGAGTCCTGCGGCGCGAGATAGACGCGCAAATCATCGCTTTCTGGTGCGGTGCCGAGGATTACCTCGCGGTAGAACCGATTCCCGCACGCGGAACAGACAAACAGCTTTCCCGCCGTATCGTACGTCAGCTTGCCCCCGCATTTCGGACACAAATGTTCTGCCACGGCGCCACCTCCCCCGGCGTCCCACGGACGCCTTTTTCTGTATTATATAGATTCTTCATAGAAAAGTCAAGAATCCCGACTTGCAATTCCCCGCGCGGATATGCTATATTATACGTAATCCAAAGAGGAGGCAGTATTATGCAGTCGTATCCGCAGGGCGACCCCGGTATGCCGGACATTCGCGAACGGGTTTCCCGTTCCACTTCCCGCGTCGCGCTCTCTTTCTTTGTCCTCATGGCGGTCTCGCAAGTCGCCGCCCTCATCATGCAGCTGATTGTCCTGCGCTTTTTCCGCCCCGTGGCGAGTACCGGCTGGTTTCTCTGGACGGTCACAATCGTTTCTCTCTACTGCATCGCCGCCCCCTGTGCTTATCTGATCCTCCGCGGCGTCCCGGCGACGGTGCCGGAGCGGCGCCGTATGTCCGTGAAAACGACGGTCATCTTCCTGTTCATGGCGTTCACCCTGCTCATGGGAGGGGCACTGATCGGGCAGGGCGTGAACAATGTCATCGGTCTGTTTTTCGGGGAACAGGACAGCCAGATCACCGAAGCCATGGCGCACTCGACCCTGTGGCTCTCCTGCCTCTACTCCCTCCTGATCGCGCCGCTGCTCGAGGAGTTCTTCTTCCGTAAGCTCCTCATCGACCGTCTCGGTTTCCTCGGCGATTGGTCGGCGATGTTGCTCTCGGGGGTGGCATTCGGGCTTTTCCATGGCAATTTGGAGCAGTTTTTCTACGCCGCTCTGCTCGGTATGCTCCTCGCGCTCGTGTATCTCAAGACGGGGAACGTCCTCTACACCGTCCTCATTCACTCGGTGGTGAACTTCTTCGGCGGAATCCTCCCGACGATTATCGACCACTATCTCCCGCTCAATCTCGCAGGTGCCGAGACGAGCGAGCAGTTGATTGCGCTGATCCGGTCGCAACCGCTCGCTGCCGCCGCGCATCTCCTCGCCGCGTACCTGCCTTATATCTTCGCCTTTGTGGGGCTTGTGTTCTTCTGCCTGTATTTCCGGCGCATGACCGCAGGCTTCCGCCCCTCGCCCCTGCCGCGCGGCGGCCGTGCCGCCCCGATTGTCGGGAACGTGGGGAGCATTCTCTATCTTGTCGTGTGCATCGGCTCGATGATTCTCACCATTGTGTCGAACGCCCTCACCTGACAAGGACATAGCCCCGCGTATATCCGCCCCGCTTCCGTGCAGACTGACAGTAGTCTTTTACGAAAGTGAGGAATCCTCATGCTGACTCTGAACGATGAGACCTTTGCCGTCCACGTCACCGCGAACGCCGGGAAAACCGCCGTCTGCGTCACGGGCGCGCATTGCCCGCATTGCCGCGCGTTTGCCCCGACCTTTGAGGCGGCTTCGGCGGCGCACCCGGACATCACCTTTTTCCGTCTGGATTCGGGCGCATCGCCCGCCACCTGTGCCATGTTCGGCGTGCGCTCCATTCCGACGACGCTCCTCTTCGACGGTGAGCGGCTGATTGCCCGCCGCACGGGCAACCTCCCGGCGGGAGAGCTTCGAGCTTTTCTCGACGGAGAAACCTGACGACCGGCGCCGCGGCAGACACTTTGCCTGCGGCGCCGAACATACGTTTTCCCATGACCAAGAACCTACGAAAGGAGATCCGAACGATGGACGAACGCGAGACGCCTCCGGCGCCGCAGGGCGGCGAGCCGGACAAGCCCGATTTCGAGGCGGGCGACGTACATTTTATCAGAAAAAAGGGGCGGTTCGGCACCTGGTGTGAAAACGTCTGGTATCACTACAAGGTCCCGATTATCATCGCCCTTGTCCTCATCGTCGCGCTCTCGGTCTGCATCGTCCAGTGCGCGAAACGGGAACCCACGCCCGATTACATTCTCTGCTATGCCGGAGAGGCAAGCCTCCTGCCGACGAAGAACAATACCGTCGCCGCCGACATGGCAGCCTCCGCCGAGTCGCTCATCGAATCGGGCGGTCTGCGAATCGGGAACGGCGTCCGCATCGACCATTTTCAGATTCGGAAAGGCGCGGCGCTCGATTCCTATAACCAAAACAACATCGAAAATCTGCAAAGCGAACTGAACCTCGCGACCGCGTATCTCTATCTGCTCTCCGAACATACGTTTGACGTCTACACCGCGACACAGGGCGGACGGTATGTCCTCCCCGTCGCGGAATACCTCCCGGCGGGCAGCACTGTCGAGACCACCCCGGACGGCTACGGCGTCTATCTGCGCTCCACCCCGGCGGCATCGCTCCCCGGCTTCTGCGACCTGCCAGACGATACCGTCCTCTGCCTTCGGATTCCTTACGCCGCCCTCTCGCACGGCAACAGCGCAAGACAGCAGTTCGACCGCAGCGAGGCGCTTTTCCGCGCTATGCTCGGCATAGCGGCAGAATAACGGGACGTCGCCTGCCCCCAAAACAGCCTCAACCGATGCCCCTGCGGGAACGCGACCGTCGGGCAACACACGACCGAAACACATACCGACTAAAAAGCGGCAGAATCAACACCGCCGTAACCGAAAAAGAGACACGCTTTCTGCGTGTCTCTTTTGTCATGCAATCGTCTTTCGGAAAAGGTAACATCTCTGCCCCGTCGCGTTATTGCCCCGCGGTCGCGAGCTCGGCAATCAGCCGCTCGAGGAGTCCGTACACGTCAATCCCGAAAGCAGTCTTGGCCTTTCGGTCCGTTTCGGTGCAAAGCGCGAGCGCATAGCGGAGCTCGGACAGTTTCCGTTTCGAAGCGGCGCGGGCGTACAGTTCGGTACGGTAGGCGTTCATCGACAGTACCCCGGCGATGGCGGCGGGGTTCAACCCCTCCGCGAGCAGGAGCGCAATCGTCGTAAGATCGGCGAAAAGGCGCGAAATCTGCCCGAGAATCAGCGTCGGCTCGACGCGGCGCGCGCGCATATCCGCAAGGTTACGGAATGCGGCGGCAGGGTCACGGTCGAGCAGGGCGTTGGTCAGCCCGAAGGCATCGGCCTCCGTCGTCGTCACGGAGACATACCGCACGTCGTCCTCCGTCACGGTGTCGCGCGCGTGCGCGCGAGCGTAGGCGACCAGTTTATCCACCTCGTTCGCGAGTACGTCCATCGACCTGCCCGCGCGCTCGAGGAGCAAACGGGGGACGCCCGGTTCGGTCGTAACCCCCTCATGGGTGAAATGGCGCATGAGCCACCCCGCGAGCTGCGCGTCCGTCGATTTCTCGAAATTGACGGCAAGAAACAACTCGGACAGACGCTTGAAGGCGGCGGAGGGGCGTTTCGCCGTCCCGGCGTCGAGCCCCTCGGGCGTCACGGCGACAAGAAGCGTCACACCGCGCCCCGCGCCCGTCGCGCGCACGATTTCTCCAAGCGCCTCGCAGTCGCTCTCTTTCAGAGAGGAGAGGTCGGCGCCGTGCCATTCCACGAGTTTGTTCGGCTCGAAGAAAGGCGGCGTCTGCACGCCGGCGAGGAGCGTCCCGTAGTCTATCGCCGCGCCCTCGTGGAGCAGATGATTGAAGGTCTCGAACGCGGGGTCACCGAGCAGTTTTTGTCGCAAAAGCACCGTGAACGCGCGCCGCAGGTATGCCTCTTCTCCGCAGAAGAGATACGCCCCGGCGACGTCGCCGCTTTTCAGTCGTTTGGTCAGGTCCGCTTGCGTCAGAATCACGGCAGCTCCTCCTCCCGCACCCGTGCGGTCACGGTGAGCTCGACGAGTGCCTCGTCGCCACCGACGTTGCGGGTGTAGCGCAGGTGGACTTCGCCCCCGTTTTCGTCAAGGGGAAGCCGGATTTCATGGCATCGCACGGTCAGGTCAAAGGCGTAAGGCGGCACTTCGTAGCGGGTCACGGCGGGTGTTTCAGGGTCAAAATCCGCCTCCCACTTCACGGCGCCGCGATGCGTCAGACGAACGCGCGGCGTTCCCGCCTGCCAGGAGAGCGTCGTCATGACACGCGCGCCCCCCTCCCGCCGTTCGGTATAGGCGAGCGACGTGTGATCCCCCACCTGGCGGAGCACCCCTCGCGCCTCGGTCGAGACGGTCTCGGTCTCTCCGCCCGTCGTCAGACGGCTGTGAATCGTCAGCTGCATCGGCGTCTCCTGTTTCATGGGTCGCGCTCCTTTCTCCTGCCGGAGGCAGGTTTGTCCGTTGCAAATCGCCGCCCCCGCGGGCGGTGAAAAGAAAAGGCTGTCTTACCGGGGGCAAGACAGCCGGAGGTTCAGTTGTTCGCGTCTCCCGCGCGCCCGGAAGTCGGATTGACGAGCTCGCGCCAGTCCAGTTCCCCGCGGTCGAGCGCCAGCACCAGCACCTCGGCGGTCGCGATGTTGGTCGCGACGGGGATATTGTGTACGTCGCACAGACGCAGGAGGTTCAGTTCCGTCACGCCGGGTTCGTCGTTCGGCTCGGTCGAGCGGAAGTAGAACACCAGGTCAATCTCGTTATAGGAGACGCGGGAGAGAATCTGCTCTCCGCCGCCGCTTCTGCCCGCCATCAGGAGTTCGATATCGAGCCCCGTGGCTTCCATAATGTGTTTCCCCGTAATCTGCGTCGCGCACAGGTGATGGCGGCTCAGAATCCCGCAATAGGCAATGCAGAACTGCGTCATCAGTTCTTTTTTATCGTCGTCCGCAATGATTGCAATATGCATAGCAGAAGTCTCCTTTACTTTTGTGTTAGGGTGGTGTCAGATGTCCAGCAGTTTGCGCCGCTTACACGGAATTCCCGTGAGGAGCGGACAGTTTTCCCCCTCGAGCCGCCGCGCAATGTTTGCGAGAGCGGTCGCCACGGGTGCCGCCTCGCGGCATCGGATTGCCGGCGTGCCGGCGTCCTGCATCCGCGAAAAAGAGGGAACATCGGGTAAAATGCCGATGAGGCGAAGCCCGGTCGTGTCAATGACGTTACGGAGATCCGTCGGGTGTTTCGGATTCATGGAGAAACGGTTGACCACCATTTCGGGGTCGTCCATGCCCCACTCGTGGAGCGTATCCGCAAGAGACGCGGCGGAGCGCATGGAAAGATAGCCGTCCGTCACGACCATGACGGCGCGGTCGCACAGCGCGGCACCGAGTTTCACGGACGGATCGGCGGCGTTCGAGGTGTCGATGATGATTCGCGTCGCGCCGAGTTCTCCCTCTGCTGCGGACAGAATCCGTGCGAACTCCGTCTGCGTCGGCGGGCGGCGCAGGTGATAGGCACCGGGGATGAGATACAGGCGGTCGAAGCCGTCCGGGCGGACGGCGACGTCACGCACGCTCCGCTGCCCCGTGAGCAGGTCGCCGAGGTCATAGACCACGCGATCCTCACAGCCGAGGTACATATCCAGCGAGCGCTCGGAGAGGTCAAGGTCGATGAGGACGACTTTCTCGCCCCGCTGCGCCATGGCGACGGCGAGCCCCGCCGCGACGGAGGACTTGCCGCAACCGCCGCGACTGCCGGTCACAAGTATCTTCATCGCGCCCATGACGACCCTCCTCCGACTATTTTGTTCTATTATACTGATTTTACCCGCGCTTGTCAATCGGTCGGGCAAGAAAAAACGCGTTTGCAAAAGGGTAATTTCCGCGCATTTTCCACGAGAAATTCCGCGGTGAGGGCTTGATTCTCTCAAAAATATGTTATATACTTAGTTGAAAAATGAGAAGGAAGGCGCCGCACGATGATTTACGAGGACATACAACGACTGAAAGCGCTCGATTCCGAAATCGGAGACGCCATCGAACAGGAGTATTTCCGGGAGGAAAACGGGATTGAACTCATCGCGTCCGAGAACGTGGTGAGCGAAGCGGTCCTGCTCGCCGCCGGCAGTATCCTGACGAATAAATATGCCGAAGGGTATCCCGGGCATCGCTACTACGGCGGGTGCGAAAAGGTGGATATCGTCGAGACGCTCGCGCAGGAGCGTGCGAAGAAACTGTTCGGCGCCGCCTACGCCAATGTCCAGCCGCATAGCGGCTCGCAGGCGAACACCGCCGTGTACGTCGCGCTCCTGCAGCCGGGCGATACCGTACTCGGTATGTCCCTCTCGGAGGGCGGGCACCTCACGCACGGCAGCCCCGTGAACCTCTCCGGGCTGTACTATCACTTTATCCCCTACGGGCTCGACCCTGTGACCGAGCGCATCGACTACGATCGGCTGGAAGCGCTCGCACAGGAGCACAAGCCGAAACTGATTGTTGCCGGGGCGAGCGCTTATCCGCGCATCATCGACTTCGAGCGCATTGCCGACATCGCGCATCGGGTCGGTGCCTATCTCATGGTCGACATGGCACACATCGCGGGGCTTGTCGCCGCGGGGCTGCACCCCTCGCCGCTGCCCTTCGCCGATGTGGTGACGACGACAACGCACAAGACGCTGCGCGGTCCGCGCGGCGGGCTGATTCTCACGAACAGTGAGGACATGGCGAAGAAGATTAACAAGGCGATTTTCCCCGGGATTCAGGGCGGTCCGCTCCTGCATATCATCGCCGCCAAAGCGGTCTGCTTCGGCGAAGCGCTCACCCCGTCGTTCGCCGCCTACCAGCAGCGCATTGTCGATAACGCCCGCGCGCTCGGAGAAGCGCTTACGGAGAACGGCTTCCGCCTCGTCTCCGGCGGGACGGATAACCACCTGATGCTCCTCGACCTCCGCCCGTTCGGTCTGACCGGGAAGGAAATGGAGGCGCGGCTCGACGCCTGCGGCATCACGGTAAACAAGAACACCATTCCGAACGACCCCGAAAAGCCGTTCGTCACCTCCGGCATTCGTATCGGCACCCCCGCGGTCACGACCCGCGGCATGGGGCAGGAAGAGATGCGCACGATCGCGCGCCTCATCACCCGGGCGGCGACCGACTTCCCCGCCGCGCAGGAAGACGTGCGGGCGCAGGTCGCGGCACTCTGCCGCGCGTTCCCTCTCTTTGCAAAGCAAATCGAAAAAAGGAAGATAGATAGGCTATGAAAACTTTCAGAAGAATCGGTGTATTGACCTCCGGCGGCGATGCCCCCGGTATGAATGCGGCGATCCGCGCGGTGACGCGTGCGGCGCTCGACCGCGGTGTGGAAGTCATGGGTGTGTACCGTGGCTACTCGGGACTGATTGACGGGGATATCAAACCCCTCGGGCTCCGTGACGTCTCCAATATCATCAACCACGGCGGCACGATTCTCTATTCCGACCGTTGCCCCGAGTTCAAGACCGAAGAGGGGATGCAGAAGGCGATTGCCACCTGCCGCGCCATGCAGATTGACGGCATCGTCGCCATCGGCGGCGACGGTACGTTCCGCGGCGCGACCGACCTCACCGCGCGCGGGATTCCCTGCATCGGGCTTCCCGGCACGATTGATAACGATATCACCTCGACCGACGCGACGATTGGTTTCGATACGGCGATGAACACCGTTGTCGAAATGGTCGACCGCCTGCGCGACACCTGTGAATCGCACGCGCGCTGCAACGTCGTGGAGGTCATGGGCAGAGACGCCGGCGACATCGCGATTCAGACGGGGATTGCCACGGGCGCGACCGGGGTCGCGATTCCCGAGATTCCGTTCGATACCGATGCCCTGATTGCCAAAATTAAGCGCGACCGTATTGCCGGTAAACGCAACTTCATCGTCATCGTTTCCGAGGGTGTAGGACCCGACTTCTCGCAGGAGCTCGCCGAGACCATTCAGGCAGAGACGGGGGTCGAGACCAAGTTCGCGCGTCTCGCGCACGTCGTCCGCGGCGGTACGCCGTCGCTCCGCGACCGTCTCATGGCGTCCCGCATGGGTGAGCTCGCCGTCGACAGCCTGTTCGCCGGTAAATCCAACCTCGTCATCTGCGAATACAAGAGCGAGATTGTCGCGACGGACATCAACTTTGCGCTGATTCTCGACCGTATGTATAAGGGCAAACTCAAGCCCGGTGATCTCGATCCTTACACGGAGGAACAGCTCGCCGATATGCGCGCCCGTTGCGACCGTAAAGCCGCTTCGATTCGCGCCCTCTACGAGACGAACAACCGCCTCTCCCTCTGATGAAGAAGCACATTCCCTATCTCATCTGGATTGTCGCGGGGATTCTCCTTGCCGTCTACGTCGCGCGTGCCTTCGGAGATGTTCCGAGAGGCAGCGCCTCGCAGATCGCGCTCCGCTACGGCGCTATCTATGTTTTCATCGGCGGCATGGTCGCCCATACCGTCCTCAACCGGCGCGAGAACGTCTGCTTCACCAACTTCGGCTTCAAACTGGTCGCCGAAGGGATTCTGTTCCTCGCCGCCCTCACCTCCATGCTCCTGACAGTCCTTTTCTGAACATAAACCGTTTCCAAAGCGGAGAAAACTCCTATCGGAAGTTTTCTCCGCTTTTCGTTTTCAAAACTTCCCGGGCTTTCCCGTAGCGCGCCTAATCACAGAAACTCGGCAAAAGCACATCAAGGGCAAAATCCGCACCCCCTCGCAAAAGCACATCGCCGTTCCAAAAAGAATAGGCAACCGACACGGCTCCTCATCTATCCGATGATAAGTCAATATCGGTTGCCTTTTAAAATTGCTCTGGGGGCGTTGCCTCGGCAAACTTTTTTATGAATCGGAGAAACCGTTTGTTTGCCTGACGTATTTTCGCTGACGCGAAAATACCTTTGCTTTTATATCTGTGCCGGCTATCCTATTGCTCAACTTTTGTACACGAGACGTTTCACAGGAAGAGGCAGAAGCCCCGTCAAACGTTGCGCCAGCTATTGCTCAACTTTTGTACCCGAGACAAGAGAGAAGGGAGGGAGAAACCGCGTTCACACGAACGTCGGCGCACTTTGTGCGGTAGAGCGTGCGAACGCGGTTAAAGCCCCCTCGTCTCTTAAAGTAAAGGCAACCGACAAAACTCCTCATCTATCCGATGATAAGTCAATATCGGTTGCCTTTTAAAATTACTTTGGGGGCTTGGTCTCCGCCCTTATCTCTTGTCTCGAAACACGTCGGATCTGATGCATCAATACCAATCCGATCTGCGCCGGCGCCCCGATGATGAACAGCGCCCACATATGGTAAGTGAGCCACTGCAAAAAGATTGCCGTAATCACGCCCCAAAGGAAGATTGATGCCACGGGGAACGACAGTTTCCCCCCGAAATACCGACGGTCAAACACGGCAATCACGACGGCACTCGCCGGCACCGCCCAGATGAACGCCGTCCAGAATCCCTCGCCCGCGTTGAGCAGAGAGTACGAGAAAAAAGCGGTCGCCGCCAGCCATACAATACATACGGCAAGCAATGTGACCCATATCTGATAGCGTAGTTTGGAGGTGGGCGCCATATACGGCGCCGGATCCTCGGCGGCGCCCTCGGTTAAGAAGCAGTCCACTGTGACACCGTACAGTTCCGACAAGGTTTTTAACACCTTTAAGTCGGGGAGCGCCTCTCCGCGTTCCCACTTGGAAACCGACTTGTCCGAGTAGTGGATTTTTTCCGCGAGTTCCGCCTGTGTCCAACCGCGGCGCTTACGCAAAGCGGTCAGATTGCTTGATACAATCGCTTCAATTTCATCCATAGCAGTATTATTATACCACTTTCCGCAAAAAAATCAATAGCGGGTGTTTTTACGTCAGCGTGCCTGTCACAAGCAGTATCAAAGTCAAAAACGCAAATAAAACCATACATTTTCACCGAAATTCGCCCGATTCTACCATTCGTAGAGTCTGTTTCCCGCCACAGGAGAATGGGGCAGACAGGTAGGAGAGACGGCGCCACCGGGAGTAGGTTGCCTTTGCCGGGCTCTTTGTCTACAATAAACACGTAACTTTCCCGCCCGGAGTCGGGCAAAAATCCCCGAAAGGAGAGCGACCGTGGAAACCACGAAACCGAAAAAGAATACTGCCTCTGCCGCCCCCCGAAGGGACACGCCGGACATCTTCCGCCCGGAGAAGAGCAGTTGGCGCCGCTTCGGCTACCTGCTCCTGCGTTCGCGCGCCCGCCTGATGCTCTCGTGGGGTCACCATTGGCGCGCACACGGAAAGCACAATCTGCGCGGGTTCCGCCACAGCGGTATGTTCCTCTACGGTAACCGCACGGGCACACCCCTCGACGCCCTGGTGCCCGCTTCCCTGACGGACAAACCGATTTTGGTGCCCGCCCCGGCGGATATCCTCGCCGCCTATGCGCCCCTCATGCGCCATTGCGCGGGGCTCCCGACGCCCGAGACGCACCGCGACGTCCGTCCGTTCCTCGAGCGGCTCGAAAAGCATACCGTGCGCCGCGGCGCCGTCGCCGTTTATGCGGAGGACACCGCGGGCGATGCCCCCTACCTCTACCCCGTGCGGTTTGACGAACCCTCTTTCGTGTTCTATACCGGCATTCGCAGGACCGATGGAGGCGAGCGCTGCGCCGTCACCACCGTCGCCGGACCTTTTTACCCCGATATGACGCTCCCGCACCACCTGCGGGCGCATGAACTCGGAGAGCGCCTGCGCGCCGCCATGCACGATCTCGCCGCAGCATCCGAAAAGGAGGCTCCGCCCCGTGAGTAAACTGCCGAGTGTCATCTACTACGAGGACGAGCGCAACGACGAGTTTTCCCCGGCGGTCATCACCCCGAAGCGCATCGACGGGAACTGGGTCTACGTTCACAAATCGCTCTGGAAGCGCCTGACCCACTTCTTCTGGTACCGCATCGTGGCGACGCCGCTCGCGTTTCTCTATCTGAAACTGCATTTCCGCCACAAGGTCATCGGACGGAAAAACCTCCCGCGTGGGAAGAAGAACGGCTATTTCCTCTTCGGGAACCACACCCAGCCGGTCGGCGACGCCGTCCTTCCCTCCATGCTCACCTACCCGAAGCACGCCTACACCATCGTCCACGCAAACAACGTCTCGATGCCCGTGCTCGGGCACATCACCCCGAGCCTCGGCGCTCTGCCGCTCCCCGACGACCTCGCCGCGGCACGGAATTTTGCCAAAGCCGTCGAGACGCGCACCCGCGAGGGGCGTGCCGTCGTCGTCTACCCCGAGGCGCACATCTGGCCCTATTACACAGGCATTCGCCCCTTCCCGGACGACGCCTTTTCCTATCCCATTCGCCTGGGCGTCCCCGTTTACTGTTTCACGAACACCTACCAGAAGCGCCGGCACGGCAAGAAACCGCGCATCGTCACCTATGTGGACGGTCCCTTCCTGCCCGA
Organism: Akkermansia muciniphila; assembly: GCA_963611795.1. Lineage (GTDB taxonomy): Bacteria > Bacillota > Clostridia > Oscillospirales > CAG-272 > UBA1740. The sequence continues at coordinate 17,722 of CAVDSZ010000011.1, forward strand.
TTCCGCCCTCCGCGGTGCCGCACAGCGCAAAGACTTACGCGACCGCGTATATACCAAAATGTGCGAGCGCGCCGCGAACAGCACCGTTGACGTCATTCGCTACGTCAGAAAGGATTCACAGCCATGAAACATCTGCTCTTTGCCGGTAACGGAAAAGTATTTGACGGGATTCTCTCCTGCCTTGTCTCGGTGTTCCGCCGCACGGCGTCGCGGGAGGCGGTACACGTGTGGGTGATGACCATGGACGCCAGCCACCTGAACCCTGCCTATCTCCCCATTGACGACCGCGAAATCGCCTTTCTCGACCGCTATGTCAAAACATTCGGCGCGGACAACACCGTAACGAAACTCGACGTGACCGACCTCTACCGTCGGGAATTCTCCGGCTGTCCGAACGAGGATGCCTACTGCTCGCCTTACACCCTCCTGCGCCTGCTCGCCGACCTCGTGCCGGAGCTTGCCGCGCTCGAAAAACTGCTGTATCTCGACTGCGACCTGCTCTTCAACCGTGACATCGACCTCTGGTGGGAGCAGGATCTCACGGGGTACGAATACGCCGCCGCGCGCGACCATTACGGCAAGTTCCTAATTCAGCCGAACTATATCAACGCCGGCATTCTGCTCTTCCATATGCCGGAGGCACTCCGTACCGGGCTGTTCCCGAAAGCACGGGAGTGGCTGCGGCGGCGGAAACTGACGTTTGCCGACCAGAGTGCCTTAATCCGTTCCACCACGCGGAAGAAAATGCTCCCGCAGAAATACAACGACCAGAAATTCCTGCATAAATCCACGATTGTCCGCCATTTTTCCAAGCGCCTTTTCTGGCTCCCCTATCCCCACACCGACAACATCAAGCAGTGGCAGGTCGACCGCGTGCGCCGCGTGTTCGGCTACCGCGCCTTTGACCCCCTTCTCGACGAATATCTCACGCTGAAAACATCTTTTCAACAAGAACAGGAGCAAACAAACGCATGAATGAACTGATACCGATTTTCTTCGCCGCCGACGACGCCTTTGTCAAGTACACGCTCGTCGCCCTCACCTCCCTCAAAGCCAATGCTGACCCGAGCCGCCGCTATCAGATTTACATTCTGCAGACGCACGTGTCGGAGCGGTATCGCGAGGCGTTCGAGTCGCTCGAGTCGCGCAATTTCCGCATCGAGTTTGTCGACGTCTCCGCCTATCTCAGCCGGTACGGCGACGCACTCCATGTGCGCGACTACTACTCGCGCACGACCTATTACCGTCTCTTCATCGCCGAAATGTACCCCAAGTACAACAAGGCAATCTATATCGACAGCGATACGATTGTCCTCGGCAACATCGCCGACATGTACGACCACGACCTCGGCGACAACTATGTCGGCGCCGCCCCCGAGCAGGCGATGCGACAGACGGACGTGTTCGGCACCTACGTCGAGAAAGTGCTGGGCATCGACCGTATGTACTACTTTAACGCGGGCGTCCTGCTCATCAACTGCGCGCTCTTCCGCCGCGATAAGATTCTCGAGAAGTTCACGAAGCTCCTCGGTGCCTACACCTTCCGCGTCACGCAGGACGAGGACTACCTGAACGTGCTCTGTGAGGGGCGCGTGCTGTGGCTCTCCCCGGCATGGAACACCGAGGTCTACGGCACCCTGCCCGTGCCCGAGAGCGAAATGAAGATTATCCACTATATTATGGTGTCGAAACCGTGGCACTTCCCCGACTGCCGCCTGAAAGACTATTTCTGGCACTACGCCAAGCAGACGCCGGTCTACGGTCAGATTCAAGCGGAGCTGAGGGGTTATACCGACCTTGAACGCGCGGAGGATCTCGCCTCCGGCGACCGTCTCGCCGCCCTCGCCGCGGAGGAATCCAAGCGGGAGGACACCTACTTCCGCATGATGAATCCGGGGCTCGACCTCGACCGCGTGCGGATTCTCAAAAAGATTGCACAGTACGAAAAAGAGGGACGCTTCGACGAGGACGTCGAGGACGACCCGCCCACGCGGGCGCTGAAACCGGGGGAGGTCGATTTCCTGCGCAAGAGCCCCGCGGCGAAAGCCGGTGCGCGCCTTGCCTTTGCCGCCGCGCGCAAGTTCGTCGCCAAACTCTTAAAAGAGGGCAAAATGCAGATTGACGCGTTCGAGGGGATCGAGAACTTCCGCGCCCTGCGCTCGGGTGCCGTCATTACCTGCAACCACTTCAACGCCTTCGACAGTTTCGCGATGCACCTCACCTACGACGCCTCCGGGCAGAAAAAGCGCCGCTTCTTCCGCGTCATTCGCGAGGGCAACTACACAAACTTCCCGGGTTTCTACGGGCTCCTCATGCGGAACTGCAATACCCTGCCGCTCTCCTCGAACACCAAGGTGATGACCGAATTCGTGCAGGCGACCGGGGAGCTGCTCCGCGACGGCGACCTCGTCCTCTTCTACCCCGAGCAGAGTATGTGGTGGAACTACCGCAAGCCGAAACCCCTGAAGCCGGGCGCCTATCGGTTCGCGGCGAAGAACCATGTGCCGGTCCTGCCCTGCTTCATCACCATGCGTGACAGCGATACCGTCGGCGAGGACGGGTTCCCGGTGCAGATCTACACCGTCCATATCGCCCCGCCGATTTACCCCGACCCGAACAAAACCATCTGCGAGAACACCCATTACCTGATGACGGAGAACTACCGCGTCTGGCGGGAAATCTACGAGAAAACCTACGGCGAGAAGCTGACCTACACCTGCCCGCCGGAGGTGCTGGGCGAGTTCCGCTGAGGCACCCCACAGGCGTCCCGACCTCCCGAATCCTCATCGCAGGAGGCGCCGTCGGTACCGTCCGTCAAAAAAACTACCAAAGCAGCGTTGCGCCCGAAAAACCGGGCGCAACGCTGCTTATTGGTTGAAGATTCCGCCGTTCTCCGCCGCACATCTGTCGTGGTGCAATTCCGCCTCTTCCGCACGGGGGGCGAATCACCGCTCGTTTTTGAAGAACTGGTAGAGGTAGCAGGGAATCATACCGTTATAGAGCTTCCGCACCTTGTCGGCGCGGCGACCGTACAGACGCCCGAAGTCGGGGTGCGAGGTCAGAATATACACCTGCCACGGGGCGAGGGCGCGGAAATGCACACCGAGTTCCCGATAGAGCGTCTCTACGACCTCCGGGGTCATCAGCCGCTCGCCGTAGGGCGGGTTGGTCACAATGGTGCCGCGCCTGCCCGGCGCCTCGATGCCGCGCGCGTCCGCACGGAACGCCTTGACCCACCGAGCGACCCCGGCGCGCGCGATGTTCGCGCGGGTGAGCTCGACGCAGGCGGGGTCAATGTCCGACGCATAGATTTCGATGTCGGTCGAAAGCCGCCCCTCCTCTGCCTCCTCGCGCGCCGCGCGCCAGACGTCCGCCGAAAACTGCGGGAAACGCTCGGCGGCAAAATGCCGCTTCGCCCCGGGGGCAATCCGGTTGGCGAGCATCGCCGCCTCGATGGCGATGGTGCCGGAGCCGCACATCGGGTCCCAGAGCAATACCTCCTCCCGCGGGCGACTGTACGCCGCCATGGCGGCGGCGAGCGTCTCGCGGAGCGGCGCGGCGTTCGCCTCCGGGCGGTAGCCGCGCTTATGGAGCGGCACGCCGCTCGTGTCGATCATCAGCGTCAGCCGGTCTTTGAAGAGGAAGAACTCCAGCTGATATTTGATACCCTCCTCCGGGAAGTGCGTAAGCCCGTAGCACGCGGAGAGCCGCTCGACCGCCGCTTTCTTGATGACGCTCTGGAGCGCGGGGAGCGAGGTCAGGACCGAGCGGATGCTGTGCCCCTTGACGGGGAACGCGTCGTTCCGCCCGATCCACGTCTCGAGCGGGAGCGCCCGCACGCCCTCGAACACCTCGTCAAAGGTTGCTGCGGGGAAAGACCCGAGCGTGATATAGACGCGCTCCGCATAGCGCAGAAAGATATTAGCGAGCGCGACGGTCTCCTCGTCCCCGAGAAAGGTCACGCGTCCGTCCATCGTCTCCTCGCGGTCGTAGCCCAGGGCGTCGATTTCCTCGCCGAGCAGATGCTCGAGCCCGAAAAGACAGGTCGCGGTATAGCGGATTTTCATAAGCCCGCCTCCCCTCATTTTTACCGACCTATTGTAGCAGATTCCGTGTCGCCTGTCAATTCCGCCCCGGACCGACATTTTTCCGCCCCGCCCGGGTGCCCTAATGAATTGACAATCCTACCTAAAACGATTATACTAAAGAAAGTCACGCGGGTGCCGCCACGGCGCATCCGCGAAATCGCCGCAGGAGAGGAGGAGCCGTTTTGCAGATCATTTCCGATGTTTCCGTTTGGACGAAAAACGGCGGTTCCCCGCTCCCGCCCTCGGCTGTCGCCGTCGGGCTCTTCGACGGGGTGCATCGCGGTCATCGGGCGCTCTTGTCCCTCTGCCGCCGCGAGGCATCGCGGCGGGGGCTCTCGGCTGTCGTCCTCACCTTTGACGACGACCCGGAGCTCAAGCCGGGTGTCGCGCGCATTACCACCCTGCCGGAGCGACTCGCACTGTTCCGCGACGCGGGTATGGACGCGGCGGTGGTTCTGCCCTTTTCCGCCGTGCGCGATATGACCCCCGAAGCCTTTACAGAAAGGATACTGACGGGCACACTTTCCGCCCGCCTCGCCGTCGTCGGGTATAACTTCCGCTTCGGGCGCGGCGCCGCCGCAGGCGCCGGGGAACTCGCGGCGCTGATGCGCCGCGGCGGGGGAGATGCCCTGTGCCTCCCCCCCGAGACGCTCCCGGACGGCTCGCCCGTTTCTTCCTCCCGCGTGCGGGGGGCGGTGGCGGCGGGCGACATGCCCCTCGCCGCGGCGCTCCTCGGGCGCCCCTATTCGCTCACCCTCCCCGTCATTCACGGGAGAGCCCTCGGGCGCACGGTCGGGCTCCCGACCGTCAATCAGGAGATACCGGCGGGACTGCTCCTGCCGAAACGCGGCGTTTACGCCGGGGAGACGCTCGTTTTCGGGCGCGCCTATCCCGCGGTCACGAACGTCGGTACCCGCCCGACCGTCTCAGGCGAGGGGCTGTCTCTCGAAACACACATCATCGGTTTCTCGGGCGACCTCTACGGAGAGACGCCGACCGTGCGGCTCTTCTCCTACCTGCGCGGCGAGCGGAAATTCGCATCGCTCGACGACCTGAAAACCGAAATACTTCATAACATAGAGGAAGCAAAAACAATATGGCTGGCACATGGACACGCCTGACGGCGAAAGGTGAAACGAAAGACCTCGACCGCATCACCGCCGTGATGAGCATGGTCGATAACGGACTGATGATTGAGGATTACAGTGACCTCTCGACGAACGGTATGTACGGCGAGCTCATCGACGAGAAACTGCTCGCCGCCGACCGCACCAAGGTCACCGTCTCCTGCTTTCTCCCCGAGGAGAAGCACCCGAAAGATACGCTTGCGTTTCTTCGCGACCGCTTTGCCGCGCTCGGGATTCCCGTCACCTTCGCGATTGAGGGGCTGGACGAAGAGGACTGGGCAGAGTCGTGGAAGCAGTATTATCAGCCGATTCCCCTCGGCAGAGTGACGATTGTTCCCGCGTGGCAGTCCTATACCCCGGCGGCGGGCGAGGTCATCGTCCGCATGGATCCCGGTATGGCGTTCGGCACCGGCACGCACGAGACGACCCGCCTCGTGATTTCTCTTCTCGAAAAGCACCTCACGGGCGGCGAGCGCGTCCTCGACGTCGGCACCGGCTCGGGGATTCTCTCCATCTGTGCGAGAAAACTGGGCGCCGCTTCGTGTGCCGCCTATGACATCGACCCCGTCGCCGTGAAGGTCGCACGCGACAACTGCCGCGAGAACGGCTGCCCCGAGATCGAGGTCGGAGAATCCGATCTGCTCCGCGACGTCTCGCTCGCGGGCGGGCAGTTCGATCTGTGCCTTGCCAATATCGTCGCGGAGATTCTCTGCCGCATGGCGCCAGACCTCGGCGGGTACCTGACCCCGCACGCGACCGTGATTGTCTCCGGCATCGTCGCGGACAAGGCGCCGCTCGTCGAGGACGCCATGACGGCGGCGGGCTTCACGCGCATCGACGAGCTGGCGGAGCGCGACTGGGTCGCCCTCGCCTACCGCAAGAACGACTGATTCGCGCGCGGGGCGCGCCCCCGAGAGCAAAACCCTCTTGTGAGCCGAACCTCCGGCGAACTGAACCTCACGAGCCGGAAAGCCCTTCCTTTTATTATTAAAAGCCTAAACCCCTGCCAAAACGGCGGAAAGGAGCCGCTATGCCCCGTTTCTTCATCACCCGCGGCGCGGTCGACCCCGCGGCGGGGACGCTCACCCTCCGCGGTGCGGACGCGCACCACATCGCGCGCGCCCTGCGGCTCGCGGTCGGCGATACCGTCACCGTCTGTGACGACGGCGGCACGGTCTACGACTGCCGCCTTACCCGTATCCGCGACGACGAGGTGACGGCGGAGATTCTCGCAGAGAGCGAGGAGAGCACCGAATCCCCGCTTTCGATCCGCCTCTTTATGGCGTACCCCAAAGGCGATAAATTCGAGACGGTCCTGCAAAAAGCGGTGGAGCTCGGCGCCATCCGTATCACCCCTTTTGAGAGTGAACGGTGCGTCAAGCGCCCCCCGCTCGAGAAACAAGCGCGCCTCGCCGAACGTCACGCGAAGATTGCGGAGGCGGCGGCGAAGCAGTGCGGCAGGAGCGTGATTCCCACGGTCGACACCCCTCTGCCCTTTGCGGACGCTCTCCATGCGGCGGCGAATGCGGACCTGCCCCTCTTCTGCTATGAGGGCGTGGGCACACAGTCCCTGCGCGCCGTGCTCGAGCGCTACCCGGACGCCCGCACCGTCAGCGTCATCATCGGCGCCGAGGGCGGCTTTTCCCCGGAGGAGGCGCAGGCGGCGACGGACGCCGGCTGCATCGCCGTCGGGCTCGGGGAACGGATTCTCCGATGCGAGACTGCCCCCGCCTATGTCCTCTCCGCTCTCTCCTATGCTTACGAACTCCCGCGTGACTGACAGATTGTAGATTTTTGCCATATTTAACAGCATTTTTTACACTTTTCGAGAACTTTTTTCAAAATTCTATTGAAAAAACACAAAAAATCAGTTAAAATATAGTCCGATATGAACAATTCCGCGGAAAAGTGAGGAGGCTCTACTGTGTTTAACAGAATGTTTCAGAGCGTAATTCATCAGATGAAGGACGCTATCGGGCGCGTCATCGGCATCATTGATAAAAACGATATTGTCGTCGCGTGCAGCGACCTGCAGCATATCGGCGAGGTGCGTCAGGGCATTCGTGAGGATCTCACCTTCCGTCCCGAGGGGGTCGTGACCGGCGGCGTGACCTATCGCTCCCTTGTCACGAGCGGTAAGCCCGACCTGATTGTCTTTGTCGAAGGGGCGGATAAACCCGCAGAGCAGGCGGCGGCGCTCCTCTCGATTGCCCTCGGCAATATGAAGAACCTGTACGACCAGAAGTACGACAAGGCTTCCTTTATTAAAAATATCATGCTCGACAATATTCTGCCGAGCGACATCTACGCGAAGTCCAAGGAACTGCGTTTCAGCTCCGAGGAAAAGCGCGTCGTGTACATCATCAAATACCAGGGCACATCGGAGCAGTTCCCCTATGAGATTATCGGCGGTATGTACCCCGACCGTGCCCATGACTATGTCATCAATATCGGGGAACAGGACGTCGCGCTGGTGAAGGAGTTGCCGGACGGCACGACGCAGGCGGACATCTGCGAAATCGCCGAGAACATCATCAAGACGCTGAATGCGGAATCCCTCGTGAACGTCTCGGTCGGTATTTCCTCCGTCGTCACCAACATCAAGGATCTTGCCCGCGCCTATAAGGAAGCGCGCATCGCGCTCGAGGTCGGCAAGGTGTTCGATACCGCGAAGAACCCGATTTCCTATGAAAACCTCGGCATCGGGCGGCTGATTTACCAGTTGCCGACGACGCTGTGCGAGGTGTTTTTGCAGGAAGTGTTCCGCCGCGGCTCGCTCGAGTCGCTCGACGACGAGACGCTTGATACCGTGCGCGCCTTCTTCGAGAACAATCTGAACGTCTCCGAGACTTCCCGTAAACTGTTCGTCCACCGTAACACGCTCGTGTACCGCCTCGAGAAAATCCGTAAACTGACGGGGCTCGACCTGCGCGAGTTCGACCACGCCGTCACCTTCAAGGTGGCACTCATGGTCAAGAAATATCTGACAAGCAAACCGACAAAGTTCTGAATCGACGTTTTCCGCGCCCGTCCTGTGTCATACTACGTGGGGCGTGACCACTCCCCGACCGCGGCGTCTGCCGCGGCCGGGGTGCTGTCGGTTATATAAGGCTTTACGCCGGGAGGTCCCGCATGCAACTCACCAAAAAACAGTTATGGCTCTTCATCGCGTCGCTCCTTCTTGTCGCGGCGTTGACGTTCGGTCTGACGTTTGTCTTTACGCGGCAGGCGAAGCCGGAGCCCGAGATTCGCTATGTGCCGGTCGAATACCCCGCCGTCGACGATGTGCCCGATCGTTATCGGGAGCTCTGCGCGCTCCTGCGCCTGTATTCCTACTACGGTCTGCCGGAAGATACCGATTTTGACGGAGCTTTCGCCCGCGCGATCGTCGAGGCAACGGGCGACCCGTACGCCGAATACTTCACCGCCGAGGAATATGCCGAATACTGCGCCGATCTCTCGGGCGAGTTTTACGGTATCGGTGTCACCGTCGATTCGGTTAAAACAGCGGGCGACGCTCCTGCCATTCGCCTGCTCGACATCTTTGCCGACTCCGGTGCCATGGCGGCGGGGCTGCAAAAGGGCGACCTCATCGTCGCCATCGACGGCACGAGCCTCACGGACCTCGGCGGAGCGAATGCCGCGCTCGACCGCATTCGCGGTGAGGAAGGCACCGCCGTGACGCTAACCGTACTGCGCGACGGCAAAACGGCGGACTATTCCGTGACGCGCGGCGACTGCACCAAAAAGACGGTCTATACCGCCTACGTTCCGCTGGATGGCGGCAGAACCGCCGCCTATATCCGTATCACCGCTTTCAATACCGTGACGCTCCGCGAGTTTGTCGACGCCGTTGCTGCGGCGGAAGAAGCCGGGGTTTCCGGGCTCCTCTTTGACCTGCGCTATAACGGCGGCGGTTATCTGGACACCGTCGCGCAGATGCTCGCTTACCTGCTCCCCGACGGGGATATCTCCCATATCCGCTACCGCTCCGAGCTCTTGCAGGATTACGACATCAGCGCGAAGGACGGCAAGATGACGGGTGTCAGCGTGTCGCTCACCGCCGAGGAAATTGCCCATGAAGTGACGCTCCCCATGGCGGTGCTCGTCAACGGCTCGACCGCCTCCGCGTCGGAATTATTCACCTCAGCGCTCCGCGACTACGCCGCGAATGACGAGGCGTACCTCGATTTCCCCGACGTCACGATCGTCGGGAGCAACACCTACGGCAAAGGCTGTCTGCAAACCGCGCGCTCCCTCTCCGACGGCAGTTATCTCAAGATGACCGTCGGGCTTTATGACCCGCCGTTCGGCAAGAACTACCACGGCGTCGGTATCGCCCCGACCGAACAGTATGGAACGACGGCGACCGACTCGCGCGTCGGCGACCTGTATCTGAAAGTCACTGAGGGGGCGACCACCCTCCCCGACGGCTCACCGGACGTCACACTTGTGCGTGCGCTGGACGCGCTGAACGCCCATTTTAACTGATTTTCTGAAAGAACCCCCGCTTATTTCTATATTTTTGAGGAGATAGAACCCATGTCCGAAACCAAAGTCTATACCCAAAGCGAATACAAAAAGTTCATGGAAGATCTGGCGTACTGGGAAGTACAGCTGGAAGAGAAAGAGCGCGCTTACCAGGCGCTGATTGCCTCCGGCGATGTCTCCGAGGCAGAGAAAGATGCCGCCGCCACGCATGAAGAGGATGTGACGCAGATTCGCGAGAAGATTCGCCACCTGCAGGAGAAAATGCAGAAACATAAGGTCGAGCCCTACACCGGCCCCGAGGGTGGTGAGGTCAAGAAAGTGTCCGAGGCGCAGTTGCTCTCCAAGATGAAGGAGCTGACACAGCGCAAACTCGACCTCGAAAAGAATAAGAAAGATATCTCCTCCGCCCGTGCCTACGGCGACCTGTCCGAGAACAGCGAATACACCGAGGCGAAGAAAGAGCAGGAGAAGCTCAATAACCAGATTGCCGAACTCGAAGAGGAGATTACCCACGCCGCCCTGAACACGGAAGAGACGGTCGACTATTCGAAAGTCAGCATCGGTGCCTGCGTCATCGTCGACCGCAGCGGCGCGGAAAAGAAATACCGGATTGTCGGCTCCTATGAGACCAATCCCTTGGCAGACGAAGAGTTCCGTCCCATTTCGGACGAGTCGCCGATTGGCGCCGCACTCCTCGGACACAAGGAGGGGGAGACCGTCACCGCCGTCCTCGCGACCGGTGCCAAGGTAGATCTTGTCATCAAGGCGGTTCGCCACGATACCGCCGCCAAAGCCTAACCGTACCCCAAGCCTAACAGTATAAGGAACAATACCATGGAACAGCAGCAGAACACGCCCGCGTCGACGAACGAACTGGAAGTCCGCCGCGCGAAGCTCGCCGCCCTGCAGGCGGCGGGGCAGGACCCGTTCGAGATTACCAAGTACGATGTAACGGATACGGCAAAGGAGATTGCCGAGAACTTCGAGACGATTAAAACCGACGTGGAAGCGGGCATCACGGGCAAGACCGTGCGTATCGCCGGCCGTATGATGAGCCGCCGCGTCATGGGTAAAGCGTCGTTCGTGCACCTGATGGACGGGAGCGGACAGATTCAGCTCTACGTGCGGCGCGATGACATCGGCGAGGAGCCGTACGCCGCTTTCAAGAAACTGGACGTCGGTGACATTATCGGCGTGGAAGGGTTCGTGTTCCGCACCAAGACGGGCGAGATTTCCGTCCATGCACAGAGCCTGACCCTGCTCGCGAAGTCGCTCCTCCCCCTGCCGGAGAAGTACCATGGGCTGACCGATACCGATACCCGCTACCGCCAGCGTTATGTGGATTTGATTGCCAACCCGGAGGTCAAGGAGACGTTCGTCAAGCGCTCGCTCATTCTGCGGGAGATTCGCCGCTACCTCGATGACCTCGGGTTCCTCGAAGTCGACACCCCGATTCTCACCCCGTTCGAGATTGGCGCCGCGGCGCGTCCGTTCAAGACGCACCACAACACGCTCGATATGGATATGTTCCTGCGCATCGAGACGGAGCTGTATCTGAAGCGCCTGATTGTCGGCGGTTTCGACCGCGTGTACGAGGTGGGACGCATCTTCCGTAACGAGGGCATGGACCCGTCGCACAACCCGGAGTTCACCACCATTGAACTGTACCAGGCATACACCGACTATAAGGGTATGATGCAGCTGGTCATCGACCTTAACACCTTCCTTGCCGAGCGCATCTGCGGCTCGAAGAAGATCACCTATCAAGGGGTCGAGATCGACATGGGGCATTGGGAGAAACTCACGATGGTCGAGGCGGTGAAGAAGTACGCCGGCGTCGATTACCGCGACTGGGCGACCGACGAGGACGCCCGTAAGGCAGCCACCGAGCACCATGTGGAAGTGCCGAAGAACGCGACCAAGGGCACATGCCTCGTCGAATTCTTCGACGCATACGTCGAGGACAAGCTCGTCCAGCCGACGATCATCTACGACTATCCGGTGGAGAACAGCCCGCTCGCCAAGCGCAAACCAGACAATCCGGCATTCACCGAACGGTTTGAGTATTTCATCTACTGCCGCGAGATGGGGAATGCCTTCTCCGAGCTGAACGACCCGATCGACCAGAAAGCCCGTTTCGTGCGGCAGGTCGAGGCAAAGCGCGCCGAGGATCCGAACACCACGGCACAGGTCGATGAGGATTACGTCACCGCACTCGAATACGGTCTTGCCCCGACGGGCGGACTCGGATTCGGGATTGATCGCCTGGTCATGCTCCTGACCGACAGTCCCTCGATTCGCGACGTCCTCCTCTTCCCGACTATGAAGCCGATGGATCAATAAGGAACACGTCTTGTGGGGAACCTCCCGTGTGATCAAAAAGGGGGCTCCCCACCCCCTTTCCCCAAAAAGAACTTGCAAGGTTCTCTATCTGCCCGCCCGGGCAAAAACGATTGTAACGAAAAACAGAGACAGCCTACCATTTCGTGCCGTCTCTGTTTCTTTTTTCGGTTTTGATTTCGTTTGTCTCCCCGCGTCACTCCGCGGCGGTGTCCACGATCTTACAGCCGTCGAGGACGAGCTCCTCGGCGAAGCGGAGCGGCGCCCGACCGGTGATGAGACACCCACGGAGCGTGAGATTGCGGCTGAAATAGCCAAACCTGTCGCCGTCGATTACGGTGTCGGTCACGACGACGTCGCGCGCGCCCCAAAGCAGGTCGCTGCCCGTGAGCGTCGAGAAATCAATTGAGGAATCGGTGAGCGACCGCAGTGCCCCGTCGCCGAGGATTTCCACATTCTCCGCGCGGCATTCCGAGCAGAGCGCAAACAGTCTCTCGCCCTCAAATCGTGCGTCGCGAAGCACCATTTCACGGCATCCGCCGGCGAAACCCCCGGCGTTGACCGCCATGCGCTCGACCGTCACCGTCTCGGCGCGGAAGAGCGCCTCCGGCGCCAGCATCTCCCCGCCCTGTAAGTTGAGGCATACCCCGCCCCACAGTGCGCGGGCGGCAGTCGGCGCGAAAACGCACTCCGAGAGGAGTGAATCCACGAGCCGCGGTAGCGTCCCTTCTCCCGTGAAACGACAGCCGAGCAGCGTCATCTCGCGGCAGTCCGCGAGGGCGAACGGGTCGGCATATTCGGTGTTTTCCAGCGTCAGCCGCGCGAGCGGCGCAGCGCCGTCTCCCGGCGCCGTGAAGTTCTGCGTCGCCAAAGCGTCACGCTTTCGTCCGCAGCTCTCGGTAAGGGTCGAGATTCCCGACGAACACCGGCTTCAAACGGAACGTGAAGGAAATGTGCTCTTCACTCAGCCGATACTCGGGCAGGAGATCGGGGCCGCAGGAGTTCGAGCCGATACCTGCCTGACGGTAGTCGATGATGACGGTCGTCTCATGCTCCGGCACGAGCTCGTAGTGATGCCGCTTCTCGGTCAGCTGCTCGGGCGAGAAGTGCGTCGCCGTCAGCGAGAAGGTGTCCGCCGTGAAGTACAGCCCCTGCCCCCCGACATCCGAAACGGCGGCGAAACGGCAGGCGTCATGCGCGCCGTTCTCCTGCGGACGGATATACGGAACGAAGTTCTCCGTCACCGTCGTGCGGAAATCCCCGAGGTGCGCGGCGAGCCGCTTGTCGGCATAGGATTCGACAGGTCCGTAGCCGAAGTAACGCACGTTTTCGCACCCCTCCGGCATCGTCAGTCGGAACCCGAAGCGCGGCAACGGCGCCTGTGCCAGGATTGCCGGGAAAACGTCCGCGTCGCAGGCGACGGTCAGCCCCGCCGCACTCACGGTGTACGCCACCGTCATTTTCACGCGCGGGCGCAGTCCGGGCACCGAGAGTGCGATGCGTGCGCGGAGCGTCACGCGGTCGGACGCCACATCGGGTGCCTCCCATTCATAAAATTCGGGCTTCGCCTTGTCCAGATGCATCGAGAACCACTTGTTTTTGACATTTCGGTCGTTGTCCGTCGGCGCGCGCCAGAGCGTCGGCACCATGGGCGCGAGGAGCATCTCCATGCCGTTATCGACGAGCGACTCGAGCAGCCCCGTGTGGCGCCCGAACGTGTACACCGTCTCGTCGGCAGACACGATGAGGGCGTCCGGCGTATCCGCCAGCGTCACGGGCACCGCCGCGCGGTCATATACCGCCGCACGGTCGTCCGAGAGGAGCAGCTGCGCCGCCCCGACCTCATATCCTGCCTCCGAGAAATCGGTGGGTTCACGGTAACGGACAGACAGATCGAGCGTCGTCACGCCCGTCGGCGTAAAGCCGGAGAAGAGACGATAGGTCTTTACCTCGCGCGGCTCATTGTCGAGCGGAACGGAGCCGGAGAACAGCAGTTCCCCGTCCTCGCGCACCTGCCACACAAGATCGAGGTCGGCGAGGCTCTCAAAGTAACGGTAACTCTCGACGACGACCTCGCCGACGGCGCTGCCCGCCGTAATCGCAAAGGGCTTCAGTGCCTCTTTGAGTTCGAGCATGCCCGTGCCGATTTTTCGGTCGGGATAGACCAGCCCGTCCACGCAGAAGTTCCCGTCGTGGACCTCCTCGTCGAAGTCACCGCCGTAGGTATAATGCGGGTCGGCATAGATGTTCTCCCCGGTCGCGACCGAGTGGTCACAGTATTCCCAGACGCACCCGCCGAAGAAACGGTCGTCCGAGCGCATGAGCTTCCAGTACGCGGCGAGGTCGCCGGGGCCGTTGCCCATCGCGTGACAGTATTCGCAAAGGAACAGGGGGCGGCGGCTCGTCTCGACGATCTCCTGCATCCATTGGAGCGTCGGATACATACGGGAGTCGACGTCGATATAGGTGTCCGCCTTGGCGGCTTCCGCGACGGCAGGGTCGTCGCTCGTCATCAGTTTCCAGTTGATATACGCCGACTCGTCCTCGGAATGCACCGGGCGGGAGGGGTCGACGCGGTGGAAATACTCCGACTGCGCGCGGTGGTTGCGCCCGCACCCCGATTCGTTCCCCACGCTCCACATGATGATTGAGGGGTGGTTCTTATCCCGCTCGAACATCCGTTCGGTGCGGTCGAGGTATGCCGGTTCCCATGCGGGGTCGTCGGTCAGTTGGTTCCACTGCCCCACGCATTGGAACCCGTGCGTCTCAAGATCCACCTCGTCGCAGACGAACATTCCGTACTCGTCGCAGAGCTCATAGAAACGCGGATCGTTCGGATAGTGCGACGTCCGCACCATGTTGACATTGTGCCGCTTTAAGATCATCAGATCCTCGCGGATGTGGTCGAGGGGCGTCGCGTGCCCGAGAATCGGGTGGCTCTCGTGGCGGTTGACGCCGCGCGCCTTGATCGGTGCGCCGTTGAGCAGAATCACGCCCTCCCGGATTTCCACCCGCCGCACGCCGACAGGGACGCGAATCACTTCCCGCCCCGCCTCGATATACAGCGTGTAGAGCGTCGGGCTCTCGTCGCTCCAGAGTATCGGAGCCGTCAGCGTGGCGACGTTGAGCGTCTCACGCCCGGAAATGCGCTTGACCCCACCGGAAAGCACGTCTCCGCCGGGGGAAAGTAACATATAATTAATATCGAGTGCGCCGTTCGTCTCCACTTCGCAGGTGACGGCGGCGGCGGTGAAATCGTCAGTAAGTGCCGTCTTGACGAAGAAGTCGCGTACATGGACGCTGTCGCGCGCGACGAGGAATACCTCGCGGAAGATGCCGGACATACGCCACATATCCTGATCCTCAAGGTAGGAGCCGTCGCACCACTTGACGACCAGGACCGCCACCGTGTTGCTCCCCGCATGGAGGCGCTCGGTGACGTCGATTTCGGACGTACAATGGGATACTTGGCTGTAAGCACAGTACGCACCGTTGACGAAGAGATAGAAGCAGGAGTCCACCCCCTCGAAGGTCAGATAGACGCGCTTCCCGTCAAGCATGGACGCGTCGACGCGGAAGTCACGGATATACAGCCCCGCGGGGTTGCGCTCCGGCACCTTGGGCGGGTCGACGGGGTACGGGTACACCACGTTGGTGTACTGCGGCACATCATAGCCGCGGTCGAGCATGGTCTGCCAGGAGCGCGGTACGGGCATGGTCTCCATGGCGCCGCGATCAAAGCCGGGGGCGAGGAAATCCTCGACCTCATCGACGCTCTCATAGTAGCGGAAATCCCAGTTTCCCGAGAGCGATTTGACAAAGGCGGACGCCCCGCGGTTGCCGCGGTCGGCGGCGGCTCTGTCGGGGTAAGGAATGAAGTAAGCGTGCGGTTTTTCACACCCGTCGTGGAGCGTTGCGAGCGTTTTGTGGTAGTCGGGGATTCCAAGCGGCATGGCAATATTCTCCTCGTTTGACCCACCATTTTTCGGCGGGCGAATTGGTAATTTCATTATACAGGGGGGAAAATCGAAAGTCAATCCGTTTGGCACGCAATTCCATGACTTTCCCGCCCGTCTTTTCGTGCGGTTGCTCTTTACAAAACGTTTGAAATGCGCTACAATGAATTGCCGACGGTTGATACCGCGGCAAAGTATCGACACGTTGCCACCGGGGTGGCACGGAGGTTGTGATGGCGGAAACCACCAAGAAGAAAAAGATTCAACAGTTTGTAGAGATGACTGTCGGCGTTCTGATGATGGCGGCGGGCATTTACTTCTTCAAAATCCCGAACGGCTTTTCGACGGGCGGCGTCTCCGGCATCGCGACCGTCCTCGGTAAAGTGTTTCAGGGCGGTAAGCTGTGGTTTCTGACCCCGGCGACCATTATTTTTGCCCTGAATATCCTTTTGCTCCTCATCGGTTACCTGTTTCTCGGGAAGAGCTTCGGTCTGAAAACGGTGTATTGCAGCCTTGTGTATTCCGGCGTCATCTGGATTTTCGAGCGGCTGATTCCGCTTACCGAGCCGCTGACGAACCAGCCGCTGATGGAGCTCATTTACGGCATCATGCTCTCCGGTATCGGCTCGGGGCTGATTTTCCACGCAGAGGCGAGCTCCGGCGGGACGGATATTCTCGCCCTGATTCTCAAGAAATACACGCCGCTCGACGTCGGGAAAGCACTTCTGTGCGTCGATATTCTGATTGCGGCGACCACCTTCCCCGTTTTCGGCAGAGTGGCGGGGCTGTTCTCCATGATGGGGCTGTTCCTCAAGACGTTCCTTGTCGACGCCGTGATTGAAAACATGAATGTCTGTAAATCGTTCACGATCGTGACGACCCACGCGGAC
This sequence comes from Akkermansia muciniphila, assembly GCA_963611795.1. GTDB lineage: Bacteria > Bacillota > Clostridia > Oscillospirales > CAG-272 > UBA1740. Next base: position 34,614 of record CAVDSZ010000011.1, read on the forward strand.
GAGATTGTGAAGTACATCATCGAAGATATGCACCACTCCGCGACCGAGACGGAGGCGCGCGGCGCCTATACCGGCGAGCCAAAAACGATGATTTTCACGTCGTGCCGGCGGATTGAAGCGGTACGGCTGAAGAAGAAGATTTATGAGATTGACCCGGACGCGTTTGTGACGGTGCAGTCGACGTCGGAGATAATTGGCAGAGGTTTCCGCTCCATCTAACTCAAGGCAAGTGTGAGAAGCGCAGAACAAGCGCCCTAAATAGGGCAATAAGGGCAACCGATTTTGCTAATACAACGTAAAGGCGTATGGCAAGGTCGGTTGCCTATTTTTTAAGGAACGGCGGGCGCTTTAGCCCCGAAAACGGTCTCTGCCGTACAAAGTGCGGTAGAGCGTGCGAACGCGGTTAAAGCCCCCTCGTCTCTTAAAGTAAAGGCAACCGACACGACTTTTCGTTTTCCTTTGAAAAGTCAATATCGGTTGCCCATTACTTTATTTCGGGGGCGTTGCCTCGGCAAACTTTTTTATTAATTGGAAAAACCGTTTGTTTGCCTGACGTATTTTCGCTAATGCGAAAATACTTTTACTTTTGGTTTGCTGTGGGCGACACGTTTCGCTCCGCCCTTATCTCCCTGCCCCGTAGTTGATTCCGTAAGGAATCTCATATACCTGTCCTGCATTGATATCCTTCCAGAACTTCGCCGTCACCCGGTACTCATGCCCCGGATTCACCTCGCGGCCGTTCCAGTCGGGGTTCCATCTGCCCGTCGCTGCAAGTGCCTCGTCGGACACGAAGTCCACGAAGATGGCAAGCGATTCCGAGCAGCCGGCAAACAGGTACTTCCCGACGCTGGTCTGCGTCTTGGTATTGATTTTCGTCAGCGTCGTTCCCGGCAGATAGATTTCGGTAAGACCGGTGCATTCGGCAAACGCGTAATCCCCGATGCCGACCACACTTGCGCTGAATGTAATGCTCTTGATATTTTTCAGTCCGTAGAACGCATACGCACCGATGGTGTAATGATTTTTCTTCTCCGGCAGTACGAGTTCCGTCGCGTCGCCGACATAGCCGACGAGAACCGTGTCATTGTAGAACATGAATCCGTTTTCGTCCGTCTTGACGCGGACGGTACCCGATTTGTTCTCGACATGGATTTCCGATACATCGCCGTCCGATTGCATACTCTTATTGACGATTTCGATCATGCCTTCGCAGTCGGCGAACCAGTACTTGCCGATGGACGTCACCGACCTCGGTATGGTGATACGCACCATGGAGAGCGCGCCGTTGAAGCAGAATGCACCGATGGACGTCACCGCGTTGTCCGTCCCGTCGCTCGCGAGGAACTTCACCTCACGGAGCAGGACGCAGTCCGTAAAGCACCCGAAGCCGAGCGACGTGCCGTCACTCTTGATTTCGAGCGTCAGAAGTTCACGGCAGTCACGGAAAGCACCGTCACCGATGACCGTGCAGGCGTAGCCGTTAAACTCCACTTTTCTGACCGGCGTCGACGCAAACGCATGGTTGCCGATTTTTTTGAGATTCTTGTTCAGCGTGATTTCGACGAGCGTCGAATCCGCAAACGCACGCTCCCCGATTGCGGTTGTTTTCGCTCCGAGTGTCACGCGGGTGATGCCCGCGTGGCGGAACGCGTAGGGCGCGATTTCATACGCAGTGCCGTTATCGTCGGCGGGAAGCGTCAGCACCGTCTCGGTGCCGGTATAACCGAGCAGATAGTGAACGTTCCCCTCTGTCAGCCAGAGGTAATCGCCCCGCTTCTCAATCACGGTCGCGGTACAAATCGCAGTCGCATTCAGCGTCAGGAACCCGTAGGACGCATTTCCCGGCGTGAGCGTCAGCGCCGTATTCCCGTGATTCACCACCTCGAAGAGGCGGTCGCAGTTGCGGAATGCATAACCGCCGATATCGGTGAGACCCGCACCGACCGTCACGCTGACAAGACGACTGCACCCCTCAAAGGCACGGGCGCCGATCGTCGTCACACTGTCCGGCAGTACCGCGGTGAGCAGTCTCTCCGCCCCGCGGAAAGCCCCGGCACCAATGGTGACGAGCCCCGTGGGAAGCGCAGCATCGGCAAGTTTCACACAGCCGGCGAACGCCGCATCACCGATTGCGGTCACGGTACCCCTATAGGTGATTTGTGCAAGACGCACGCATCCGTTCGCAAACGATGCGGGGATTGCGGTCACGCCGCTCCCCACCGTAAGTACGGTCACGCCGCTGCCCGCGAGGGCAGCCTCGCCGAGCGTCGTCACGGAGTCGGGAATCACGACGGCGCCGAGCGCCGAGCAGCGGTAGAATGCCCGCTCGCCGATTTCGGTGAGCGTCCCGGACGGGAACCGCACCGTTTCGAGCGCGGCACAGTCGCGGAAGGCTTCCCGTCCGACGGAGGTCAGACGGGCGGCGGAGGCGTCCACCGTCTCAAGTCGGATTGCGTCACGGAAGGCATTCTCACCGATGCCCGTCACGCCCGCGGAGAGTTTCACGGACCGAATGCCGGTCTCGGCGCGGAACGCATTCGCATAGATCGAATAATTTTTCCCTTGATAGTTCGCCGGGAGCACAAGATCGGCTGCCTCACCCGCATAGCCGACGAGATACACCTTGGCGGCGTCCTCCGGATCGACGAAGAAGAGATAACCGTCCTGCTCGACCACGCGGGAAGTACCTGACTTGGCAGGCTCAAAAGGCGTATAGTAGGCAATCTGCCCGTTCAGTGCCTTGCCGGTGGCAATGGTGCTGGCGGAGTGATTGACAATATCAATGAGTTTGCAGCAGCCGCTGAACGCCCCGGTCAGGATTGAAATGCGCCCGGTGGTGCCGATTTCCACGCTGACGAGGGCAGAACAACCGAAGAACGCGTTCTGCTGTATGGTCGTGACGGCAGGCAGTGCAAGCCGTACCAGACCCGTGTCGCGGAAAGCCTCTTTGTAAATGGTTTTCACCGTTTTCGGCAGGGTCACGTTCCGTAGGGAGAAGCAACCGGCGAACGCCGCGTCCTTGATTGTCTTCGGCCCCTCCCCGATTGTCACATCGGTGAGTGCGATACAACCGCGGAAGAGCGATGCCGGGATATTCCCGATTGTGCCGGGGAGCGCCGCGGTTTTCAGTGCCGTGCACCCCTCGAACATACCGTCCTGCAAGACGGACACATTGTCGCCGAATGTCAGCGTGGTCAGGCATGTAAGCCCGGCGAATGCGCCGCCGTCAGAGGGATAGGAGTCGCACGACGCCGCGCCGAAGTGCAGCGTTTCGATACGGGCGCAGCCCGCAAACGCACTGTTGCCGATGATGCCCACGCTCTCGCCGACGAAAAGTGTCTGCAATGCGGTGCAGTTCTCGAAGGCGTGGGCGCCGATTGCGAAAACCGTGTCGGGAATGGTGACGCTCGTCACCTGCGTATTCATGTAGAATGCATACGGCGCGATTTCCGTCACGCCCGCCGGAATGACGATCTCGGTCCCCCGCCCGTCGTACCCGACAAGGGTCGTACCGTCGATGAGGTAGCCGTTATCGTCCGTTTTGACAGTGCCGGTACGGATTTGCTCGCACCCGACGATGGCGTCCTCCGTCTCAAGTCCCGCCGGAACATTGAAAGAGACGAGCGACACGCAGTTTTCAAAGGCTCCGAGACCAAGGTCGGTCACAGCGTCAAGTGTGACTTCTCGCAGACGATAGCAGCCGGCAAAAGCGCTATCGCCGATGGTTTTCAGTGTTTTCGGAGTCACGACGCGGCGCAGGTTGACGCAGTTGCGGAACGCGCCGTTGCCGATTTCATCGACCTCACCGAAATCAATCCAGACGATGCCGCGCATATCGGTGAAAGCCCCATTCGATATGTGTTTGACGCCGCTCTCGATTTTGAGGACGGTCACTTCGTCGGCGTACTTCGCCCAAGGGGCTACCATGCCGTCGTAGTCGTACATCTCGTCGGAGGCGCCGCCGATGACGAGCGTTCCGTCGTCGTAGACCTTCCAGGTGGTGCCGTCATCTCTGCCGGCGCCCTCATATTTCACCGTTTTGTCCGCGAGGGACACCACCCGCTCATCCGCTGCTCTTGGGGTCGGCTTCTGCCCGCAGGCGGTGAGCGCCAGTGCAAGCAGCAGGACCGGCAGGAGCGCAAGCAGGATTCTGCGTACCGATTTCATCTGTGAGTACCTCCGCGTCCTTTCCACGTGCTTCCGCACACGGAAAAATCTTGTTATGTAGTTACCAAATTATATCTTATTTCCGGGGGGCACGCAAGGGGCGAAAATCAATTTCGGAAAGGTAAACAAATTGACGCCCGGTTTTTGTACGTTTTTACGTTTCCGGCACCTGACAGGGAAGGGCAATCGTTTTTCCCTCCTTAATTTATACGACGCGCCCCCGCCCAACCACCGCTCAGCCGTGTGCTGTGCCTGTTTCTGCGCGACGTCCGTATTCCATTCCTCCGCGAGGGAGTCTCCTGCACGGCTTTCCCGTATCGTTTCCCCGTCGGAATCCACTCACTCGGCGTTCTGCCGTTCCCAGTCGGTGCATACATTGTGATACGGAGGAATTGAATCATGCCATACTGTAACGCCTGCGGAAAATATATCCGAGAGGGGTTGCTCTGCCCCTATTGCACCCGTGTGTCACCCGACGACGAATGTTATCCCGTTCCGGACGAAGAAGAGCGAGAGATGCCCTCGCAGGAGGAACCCACCGACGCACCCCGTGACAGCGCGGAGCCGAGAGAACGGGAGGAAAGCCCTGTTTTAAGCGACGAGTCTCGAATGTTCCCGGACGAGGAAACGGCGGTGCCGCCCGACCCCGAGACAGAGACTTCGGATGCTGCCGTGGCGACCGGCGTCTCCCGCGGGGGAGACACCCGTAACGCCGCCGGAGGAGCCGCCACCACCGGCGATGCACAGACCACAGCAGGAACCGACGCGGATTCCGTCCCGAGGCTGAACGCCACGTTCCGGCGCGCCTACGCAAAAATCCTCGACACCGAGGATACCACCGACCGCTTTTCGCCGCGCGATGTCCGTTCGCACCGCACCATGGCAGCGCTGTCGTACCTCGGTATTCTCTGGGCGATTCCGTTCTTTTTCGCGCGCACTTCCCGCTTCGTGCGGTTTCACCTCGGGCAGGGGCTGCTTCTGCTCCTTGCGGACGGCATCACGGTGACGCTCCTCGGACTTACGCTCCTGCTCGACGGGCTCGCCCCCGCGGTCAGTCCGGCACTCGCCGCCGTGGTGGAAGTGATTGCCATTCTCGCGCTGATTCTGAAAATCTGCGGCGTCACCTTTGCCCTGCGCGGCAGGGCGCGGGAACTTCCCCTGATTGGCGCCTGTGCCGACGCGGCGTAACCGCAATGCTGCATCGATTGTTTGAACGCCGCAAACCGCCCCTATACCATGCCGGATGCCTGTGTGCAGCCGCCCTCGCCGTACCGGATTGCCTGTGCGCAGCCGCCCCTGCCGTGCCGGATTGCCTGTGCGCAGTCGGCACGGAACGATACGGGCAACCGTGGTCGCCCGTACACGGGGAAGCCCCTGTCGGACGTTTCTCCCGCCATCATCAGTGGGGCGAAAAAGATTTTCCACCCGCAAAACATTCTTTACGAGAAAACTTGACAAACCGTGACGGCTGTGCTATAATCAATGAGCATTTGAGGAAAACGCTCCTGTTTTGCGTTTTTCTTTCGTGAAAATGCCGGGGTGTGGCTCAGCTTGGTAGAGCGCTTGGTTCGGGACCAAGAGGTCGCAAGTTCGAATCTTGTCACTCCGACCAGAAAAAGAGAGGGCATAAACGCCCTCTCTTTTTTTGGTCCGGTTCCCGGATTCGCGTTCGCAATCCGCGAACCGAATCTTGTTTCGCCTGCGGCGAATGTTCCACTCCGACCATAACAAAAGAGGGGGCACAAGACCCCCTCTTTTGTTATGGTCGGAACGGTCGGGGGTTGCACTTGCGTCCCCGATGTCCCGAACCACTTCGGGAGCAAGGATTCCGAGCCCGGAACACGCCGGGGGCTTGTCACGGGCGACGGAAAAGCAGAAAAACATGGGTTCCGATACGCCGAGCCGGCGAGGCGGACACGGAATCCTTATTTTTCGCGTGGGCTACGCAACCGTACATTCCTGATAGAATAAAACTCCCGGGCAAAAGCCCGGGAGTTCTTGTTTTTGGCGTATCAGACCTTTTTCACAATGGCAAGAGACTTGACAACAACGCCTTCGCCGATGATGGTCACGGTAATCTCGTTCTGACCGGCGGGAATCTCCGGATTCCCCCTTGTGATTGTACCGTCCAGCACCACACCCGTCGTCGTACTGTCAATCTCGACAGTCTTGACGAGGCGTCCGTTTACGCGGAATTCCACGGTTGCGGTCATTCCATTCGCAATCTGCGTGGCCATATAGAACTTGACGATGTCACAGTTCAGGGTCAGGCTGGCACCGCTCTCCTGCTCATAGGCACCGTATACACCGTCCAGATTGGTCGTCCAGTTGGTGAAGTCGTAGCCGTATCCCTCGGCGGTCCGATAACCCGCCTCATTGGCAAGACTGATATTACCGGGGTTGGCATAATTGGTTTTTGCATTCGACGTCGTACCGAGCGTAATCGTGCAATCCGCCGTTATGTCAAACATCTTCGCATATTCCTCAGCGGTCACCGTCCAGTAGACACCGTTCGGGAGCGCGGGGAGCGTCGCATTTCCGCGCCGGGTAACCGTCTGCGTACCAATCAAGGTCCCGTCTGCCTTTTGGAAGGTGACTGTATAGGTCGCAGATGCTTCAAATACCGGGGTCAAATCCATGGCGCCGGGAATCGGCGTCGCAAAGTCGAATGCAGTCTCGCCGTCCGTGGACCAGTACGCAAAGACCTGCCCGCTCGGCGCCGTCGGGAGGACGGAGGGTTTTGTCAGAATCGCGCCCACATAGGTGGTCACGGTATCAAGCACATTGCCTTCCGCGTCGAGGAACCGGACTGTTACGATTTCCGCATAGCACGCAACCACCGTGAGATTGCTCTGCACATTGGTGAAATCAACACTCCAGCCGATGAACACATATCCGTCAATCTGCGGTGCCTCGGGTGCGACAGCATCGTCGCCCGCGTTGATCGTCTGTTCATCGCCGAGTTGGGTCGTGCCGTCTTTACCGACAAACTTCACCGTATAGATAGGAACTTCTTCATACTGTGCATGTACCTCCATATCGGCAGATACGGCATCGGTGTTAGCACTCCACCCGAGGAAACGGAAGCCCGGCAGATCGGAGAGTGCGGGGGCTTCTACGTCGGTTCCCTCATTGACGGTAACGCGTTTGATTTCATTGCCGTCTTTGTCATAAAAGATGACGGTGTAAGTGGCGACCGCCTCATAGAGTGCGTCTACCTTCGTATCCTCGGTCACGTTCGAGAGGTCGGTCACGCTCCATCCGAGGAAGCGGAAACCAAGGATTTCGGGCGCTGTAGGCATATCCGTCACGCCCATGCCGTTCGCAACGTTCTGCGTTGAGATGACGGCGCCGTCCTTATCGTAGAACACCACACGGAAAATCGGGTAGTGGACCGGCGAAATGGTATCTCCGCTGACTTCCCACGTCTGATAGCCTGCGCTGAGGGCAAGCTCATTCAGCGGCGCGATTGCATCGGTAATCAGCGTCATTTCCACGAAAGTAAGTCCGCCGACCTTGCGATCGCCGTCAAGCCCGACATATGGCTCCATACCCGCGTTGAGCGCAGGGAGATAGAACACATTCTTGACGCTCGGGCTGTTCGAGCTGGCCTTTACCTGACCGACGGCGGCGCCGATATAGGTCGCGCCCTCTGCGCCGGTAACGGTCGCATTCGCGACGCAATCCCGAATCACCGCGCGTGCGGTACTGCCCATGAAACCGGCAACACCGCCGACCTGGTCATGCCCCTGCACAGAGCCGTTCGCGATTGAGTGGCGTACCGAAACTTCGCCCGAAGAACCGCCCTCGAGCGAGCCGATGACCCCGCCGACCTTTTCATATCCCGTGAAAGTACCCGTCGCGGAACAGTCAATCATCGTGAAGGAGGTGCCGCTACCGAGAATACCGCCGACTTTGTTGCCACCCTCGCCGTCCAAATCGACACCGGTCACTTTCCCGTTGAACATGACATTCTGAATCAGCGTAAAGGGACGTCCTTTTTCACCGGTGATGCTGCCGACGGCGCCGCCCGTGCTGTTGCCGTTGTTATAGGCATTGTACGCATTGGAATACGTGGATTTAAAACTGTACAGCGAGCGGTTCTTCGCGGCGTACGCGAAGATCTCGGCATTGACACTGGCATGCCGGATAACGGCACTGACGGCAGTCGCCACAAGACCGCCCGTGTTCGACCCCGTATTGGCAACGGCATTCATACCGCGATTCGTGAGACTGCCCTCGAACGAGCAGTTCTCCAGCATGCCGCCGTCCATGATGCCGATGATGCCGCCGACGCGTCCGATACCGCTGATATTGGCTTCTGTGACGTGGAGATTTTTAACGGTCGCGCCTTTGGTGTAGCCGAAGAGACCCGCATTAAAGGCTACGCGGTTTTCGTACAGGCGCGAAACGGTATGTCCCTGCCCGTCGAAGATACCGCTGAACGGGTGATAATAACTGTTTTTCGACGAGGACTGCGAGGTGGACTGCCAGCCGATGGGCGTGAACGCCTCGTTCCCAAGGTCAATATTCTCCGTCAAAAGAATCGTGTATCCCTCAAAGGTGAAACGGCGTTGATTGACCATTGCCGCGAACAGACGGAGTTCTGCCGCCGACGAGACGGTCACGGGGATTGCAGGATCCGGGTCCACCGCACCGTAGTACAACTCGCTCATCGTATAGGAAGTTCTTCCGTCATACGCGGTGGTGGTCGGGACGAGGACGACCTCGCCGCCGCCGACCTCATAGGTCACCTCGACGTAAGCCTGCCCGGCGAACGAGACGATTTGCGCCGCATCGAGTGCGAGGCACTTGCCGTTCTGCGTCGCGTAAACATGCTTCCAGACGGTCGCGTCCACAGCGAACCGCCGCGTCATGGTCGTCATGCCGTTGCCGTCACCCGCGTTGACGGGAGTGAAGGCAATGCGTTCTGCCCCCTCGGTCAGACCCGAGAGTTCGGTGCGGACGACGGTGACTTCTCCGCGGTCGGGAATTGCGTCAACGATGAGATATGTCTCGCCGCCGTCGGTGACGACACGGGCAGCCATCTCCTGTCCGTTCTGGTAGGCGCGTACCCCTTTCCATGTGCTGTCCACCTTGATTTTGACGGTGAGCGCATGGTCAAAGAGCAAATCGTTCATCTTGTCGGTCAGGCGGAAAGTGATGATGTCGCGACCTGTGCTGCCCATGGTCAGGGTCGCGGTGTCGCGCTCCTGCCCGTACTGAGATGCCGCCGCGAAGGTTGCCGCCCAGAGTCTGCCGGACTTCACGTATTCCGACAGCGTCTCGAGTTTGTTCTGGATATCGTTTTTCGAAGTGCTGATCAGGTGATAATGGGTCGAGAACCAGCTGCCGGTTCCGTTCTCCGCCATGTTCAGCAGCGTCTGCCAACTCTTTTCGCTGATGCCGCTGTACGAACCGATGAGATTATAGTTCGTGGCGCCGAAACCGTTGGATCTGCCGACCGTACCGCGTCCGGCAATGTAAAGGAGCGAGGAGAGATCGGCCTGGTTGTAGCCGCAGGGATATGCAATAATCAGCGAGCGCAGCGACTCGACCGAGTTGATATTCTTCTGCCCCAGATAGAAGTCCATCCAGTTCTGTGCGGAGGACAGTTTCCCGTTCTGGTACTGGTAGTCTGCGCGGTGGAAGCGCGAGTGCGACTGCACCGCCATTCCCTTTTCGACCATTTCTGTCCACATATCGGCGCATTCCTGGTAGAAATTCGTCGGCGCGCAGAGGGTCGTGGGAATGCCGTATGCCTCGAACCATGCATACCATTGATCGAAATCGACCAACTGGTTATCGTCTGCCGTCAGCGTAAAGACCGATTTGGTGTCATTATACCATGCCGCAATGTTCGCTACACCGTAGTCACCGGTCGGATAATTTAAGAAGTCGGCGGCTTTTACCCCCGTCCCGGAGGTCAGCGTAATCTGCTGGTTTTCGGGATCTTCCTGATAGGCCTTGAAATACTCGGGCGTTTCGATGACGTTCACCGTCACGGCGTTTGAAATATCGCCCGCGACCACGGTGACGTCGTCCGTTCCGTTATTGATGGTGCCGCCGGTCTCGAAGATGGCATACACGAGTGCCGTACCGACGGAAACGGGCGTGATAGAACCGTCTGCCGTCACGGTTGCGACGTCCGGATCGGTCGTCACGAACCGCAATGTGATACCGGCTGCCTCGAGGAGAGAGAAGTCTCCGTCCGGTCCGGATACGGCAAAGGGCATCATTGCCAGTTTCAAAGCAGGAACGCCGACCCACATTTCCACCGTGCCGGGATCGAGGTAAATTCCTGTCACAGTCTCCTCGGGCGCCGAGGTCTTATCGAACCATTGTGCTGTCAGCGTCATCTCGCCCGTGATGATGGTGTCAAAATCCCAGAGTTTCCCCTCTGCGGTGAGCCAGCCGCCGAAGCGGAAGCCTTCCTTCGTCGGGTCGGTGGGTTTCTCGACCGGTTTGCCGGCGTTCGCCAGCACGTCCGGCACCATCGTGCCGCCGTTCGAATCGAAAATGACTTTATAATTAATGATAATCCAGTTTGCTTTCAGCGTAATATCGCCCGTCACCGGTGTCGTGAAGTCGTACGCCTCACCGTTTAAGAGCCAACCGCCGAAACGATAGTATTCGCGCGTCGGATTCTCCGGTGCCGTCGCGGTCGCGCCGTGCTCCACCGTCTGCGGGTCGCGCGCATCGCCGCCCGCCGTATCGAACGTAACCCGATACGTCTTAATCTGCCACTTGGCAGTGAGCGTCAGGTCGCCCGTCACCGGCGTCGTGAAATCGTATACTTCCTCACCGAGGNNCCAGCCGAGGAAGTCATACCCCTCGCGGGTCACACCCTCCGGTGCCGTCGCGGTCTCACCGTGAGCGACCGTCTCGGACGAGACGGCCGTACCGCCCGCCGTATCGAATGTGACATTGTATGTATGCCGTGCCCAGCGGGCGACGAGCGTCACGCTTTCGTCCACGGCAGTGAAATCGAATTTGGCATCGCCGAGATACCACCCCATGAAAGTGTATCCCTCGCGAGTGGGATCCGCGGGAGCAGTCGGTATCCCTCCTTTCCCGACAGTGATCACGGTCGGGTCGGTGCCGTTGGCGGCATCAAAGGTGACATCCACCGTTTTTCCTTTTCCGCACCCGGAAAGGGCGGCAACCGCCAGGACCACGAGAAGTATCACTGCCGAAAAAGCAATGATGCGTTGTTTGAGTTTCATGCAAATGCCTCCGTGTATTGACCGCTCACGCGGTCGAAATCATATTGTATATTAATAGTGTAACACGATTGCTCGGTTGCCGCAATTTACATGCACGACGAAATTTCCGTTCATTTTTGTCTACTATGTTGCATTGACCCGTTCGTTCTCCTCCTGCGCGGCGTCATTGTTGGCCAAAAACGGTCGTTGTTTTTTGTTCAATATGCACACTTTGTTCTCCCGCCGAAGGAGGGAAATCAAAACGGCAACCGGATTCGGACGCACGGAACCTTGCGAAGGCGCATCGGCAAATCGCGTCGCTTTTTTCGGCTGAAACGGCAAAGAGGAGCCGGATTAACCGGCTCCCCCTCGTTTTGGAAAAACGGCGAGCACTGCCCTTCCCGCTTACTTTCCGAATAGGCGTGCGAAGAAACCGCGCTTTTCGTACGGTGTGCGCGCGACGGACACGACGGTGTAGCCCGTACCGCCGATGGCGGCGCGGATTGCCTCGTCCGTCAGATTGTCCTCCGCAACGATGACTGTCTCGCCCTTGGTGTGCGAGGAAGTCACCTTTTTGAGCGGCAGATCCCGGCGGCAGGCGTCGTTGATATGTGCCTCGCACATACCGCACATCATGCCCTCAACTTTGACCGTGTACTGTGTCATCTGACTGCCTCCTTTCGTTATTCGGCGCCCTTGAGCGCCTCGACCATATCGATTTTTCTGTTTTTCCGTGCCACGAGCAGACTCACGAGGAGCGAGGTACCCGCGGTGACGAGAATACTGACGATGAACGTCAGGGGACCGAGCGAAACGCGCATCTCATATTCGGAGGCGAGTTTCGAGAGCAGGAACCCGAGCGTCCAGATACCGAGCGGCAGACCGATGATCATGCCGACGAGCGTCACGCCCATATTCTGTCCGATGAGCAGTCCGCCGATACGACGATCGCGGAATCCGACGACTTTGAGCGTCGCCATTTCGCGGTACCGCTCGGTGTAGCTCATCACACCGAGATTATAGAGGACGATTGCGCCGAGCAGAGCGGCGGCAAAGGCAAGCAGGGCAATCATCAGGTTCATCAGTCCTGTCATGCTGTCAAAGGACGCAACGATGTCCTCCTTGCTCTGCGTCGAGGAGACCGTCGGAGACGGTGCGACCTCCGACCCCCTCGCATCGGTATAGACAGAATCGAAGTGATATGTGATGCCGACAGAATCTGCATAACGGTCGGAGAGGATAATGCCCTCCGTCACACTGCGAATGACCGCCGCGACAGTCAGTTCATAGGTCTCGTCGGTGCCGTAAGGACTGATTTTCACCTTGTCGCCCGCGCGGAGCCCGTACTCGTCCGCGATGCGGCGGCAGATGTACACACCCTCTTCCGGGAGCGGGAGGAAACCTTTCTTATCGGCAGGGAAACGCACTTTGTCGTGCGTGATGCGATAAATGTCGAGCGAAACGGGCTTTTCATCGAAGAGTTCGACGCTCACGCTCGCGCTCGCGTCACCGTCGTACTGCCCGATGACCGCCTCCCGCTCCTCGTCGGTCGCCCCCTCGGCGAGATAAATACGCGTCGCGTAGTTGGTTGCGCCCGTGTAGTAGGAATCGAGGAAGGCGCTCATCGTGTCGCGCATTCCCATGGAAGCCGTGACGATCAGCATACAGCCGACCACCCCGATGAGGCTCATCGCCGTGCGGGCTTTGTGCCGCATGGTGTCACGCAGATTCCAGCGCGTACCGAAGGACAGTTTGTGGAAGAGTTTCGTGCGCTCGATGAGGAGCGGCTTCACCCGTTTCGGCGTATAGGGGCGCAGAGCGTCCGCCGCCGTGCCGCGGAGCATCTCACGCGTCGAGAGATAGCTGATGCCGACGAGGAGCGCCAGCACAACGGCAAGCACGGGATAGCAGAATCCGGGGAACCACAGTTTCCAGTCGGGCATATCGAAATAGGTGCCCATGGTGCCCGTCTCGCTCATGATGACCCGCGCGAGCGGGAAACCGATTGCGACCCCGAGGGCAATCCCGATGATTCCGATGATGAGCCCGAAAGAGGTGTAGTGCCAAAGAATCTTCTGATCGCGGAACCCGAGAGCTTTGAGCGTACCGATTTGCGTTTTCTCTTTCGCGACGAGACGGTGCATCGTCGTCACCATGGTCAGCACCGCGATGAGCAGGAACAGCACGGGCAGAATCAGCGCCATGGTCTTGCCCTCTTCCGCCTCGCCCTCGGCGGCGGCATACGACGCGCTTTCGTCGCGGGATAGAATCAGGCTGGTGCGCCCGAGGGCGTGGTTCACCGCCTCGGAGAACGCTTTCTTTTCCATATCGGATTGCACGTGTACCTGCGCGTAGTAGGCGATGTCCGCCCCCTCGCCAATGGCGTCGTAGGCGGCGCTGTAAGCCATATCATATGCCGCCTGATACGCGTCACGGTAGGTGTCGCTCTCGGCGTCCGCGCCCGTCGCCGCGGCGGCGGCGGTTGCCAGGGCGGCGGCTTTGACCGCCGCTACCCGCGTGCGCGTCACCTCCGCGTACCATGCGGGGGAGATGAAAGCGAAGCCGTGCTTGTGGAAGTCGGGCATGATTTGCCCGCCGCTCTCGGGGACGCAGACGAGGTATTCCCCGCTCTTGACGAGCCCGCGGACGGTACCGCGGAACTCCGTCCCCTCATAGGTGAGCGTCAGCGTATCGCCGACAGCAACATCGTTCACCTCGGCGTACTTATCCGAGAGCCAGATGCCCCCGATATCGTTTTTGTCATAGGCAGCACCCGCGCGCAGGAGCATACCCGAAACTTTTTCGTTCTCGGTCACGGTGAGGGCGACGGTGTTGTCCTTCTCCGTCACCTTGACGGCGACGGAAACGAAGCGGCTGACCTCCCCGACCCCCTCGATGTCGGCGATTTTCTCACGATCCTCGACGCTGAAGGCACTGCCCGTCTCGCTCACGACCCGGAAGTCTGCGTAGCCGGTTGCCCGGAAGAGGGTGTCGGTATTCTTCTCGATGCTCTTCCATTCCATATTGAAAGTGACGAAGATTCCGACCCCGATGGCGATCATCAGGATCATTGAGATGAACTGCGCCCGGTAGACGCCAATGGTGCGCCACAGTTTTTTCAGTAGCATGAAGCGCCTCCTTACCAGTCGATATCGTCGGCGGCGGCAGGGTGTTCCTGCAGTTCTTGGGAGACGATATGCCCGTTCTTGACGTGGATGACCTGATCCGCCATCTTCGCGATATTTTGGTTATGTGTCACGATGACAATGGTCTTGCCGTATTCACGCGCCATGCGGAGCAGGAGCTTCAACACCATGACGCCCGTCTCGGAGTCGAGTGCCCCCGTCGGCTCGTCGCAGAGCAGGATTTTCGGGTTCTTCGCGAGGGCGCGGGCGATGGACACGCGCTGCTGCTCGCCGCCGGAGAGCTCGGACGGGAAGTTTTTCAGGTGATCCGAGAGCCCGACTTCCTCGAGCATCTTGGTTGCAGAAAGCGGATTCGGCGCAATCTCGTCCACCAGTTTGACGTTCTCATGTACCGTCAGGGTCGGCACAAGATTGTAGAACTGAAAGACGAACCCCACGGTCGCCGCACGGTAAGCGGCGAGTGCATCGCCGGTGAGTTCTGAAATATCCTGCCCGTCGACGACGATGGTCCCCTCGGTCGGGCTGTCCAGCCCCCCGAGCAGGTTCAGGAGCGTACTTTTCCCCGCCCCGGAGGGGCCGAGAATGACGACGAACGACCCCTCGGTCAGGGTCATGTTCACACCGTCCAGGGCACGGAGCTCGTGATCCCCTGCCGTGTAGACCCGACTGACGTCCCGTAACTCCACAATGGTTTTCGCGCACTCAGTGTTTTCCAATGGTTGAATCCTCCGTATATCTCTTGATCTGCATGTAAAATAATTTTCTTTGTGTCTTTGCCCGAAAATGATTTTTTTGTCTTTGCACGAAAATGTTTTTTCTGCAAAAGTGCTTTTGCTGTCTTCCCGCGGTGCCGCCCGCGCGGCGCGTACATCTTCCACGATAGTTAGCCGACGCTAACTCTCCGGGCGAATAAAACGCCCCGTTTACTAGGCAAAATCACGGCGACGGCGGGGCGTCTGCAAGTTAGCCTACGCTAACTTTCAGTCCAGTATAGCACCGGGGCGTGCAAATTGCAACCCCCTTTTGACATTTTTTTGGTGTTTTTTCCGTTCCCCGACGGACAGCGTCGCGTGTGCGCCCGCCGAAGGTGGTTCCTGCCCCAAAAACGAGCGGGTGACCGAAAACCCCGCAAAACTCTCCTCACCGATTCCCGTAGGGGCGACCGCCGAGCCACTCTGCGAAAATCTTTCCACCGGCTCCCGTAGGGGCGACCATCGGTCGCCCGCAGAGTGGCCCCCGAAAACCTCGCAAGCCGTTCTCTCCCGATTCCCGCAAAGACGACCATCGGTCGCCCGTCATCGCAAAAAGAATCTTTATCTTACACCGCGACTATCACCGCGCGGTGCCCGATTTTTAGGGCTTCTCCCCGATTGTCGGCGTTCCGCCCGCCGTGGTTTCGCCCCGCCCACAGACCGTGTCAAACCCCGCGAGGAGTGCCTGCACGGAGACACGGAACGTATAGACCACATAGCGGACAAGTCTGCTCTCGCTCTGCGCGTCATCGTCCCCCGTGAGATAGTCGATGAGCATATCGGTCAGTGCCCCCGTGAGGAAATCGCAGAGGAACGGGAGATAGGGGTGCGTCTTTGCTACCCCCGACGCGCTCGCCTCTTCCAGAACCAGCCTTTGCACGGTGTCGGCGAGGTCGCCGCGGATAAAGGTCGTGAACTGCTGCTTGCCGATGGCGTTGCACAGACAGTTCAGCATATAACTGTTCTCGCGGATATAGCCGAGGAGGTAGTGAATGACTGCCTCGTAATTCCCCGTCTGATCTGCCCCGCGCAGGATTTCGACCGTCTCGCGGTCGAGTGTCCAGTGAACAAGGTCATAGATGTCGCGAAAATGATAATAAAAGGTCTTATGATTCACCCCGCACGCCAGCACCAGTTCCTTGACCGTAATCTGCGACAGGCTCTTCTTTTTCAAAGCGTGTTTGAGCGCGTCCGCGAACATTCGTTTGGTGTTCTCGCTCGTAACCCGTTCTGCCATTCCGTCCTCCTTGCCCGCGGGCAATTTTCTTCGTTGCCGACGCAAAATCGCGGGGCTCTTCCCGCCGCACGGCACGTTTTCCGACGGTCGCCGTCGGCTCACCGTGGCACCGTCACGCTCATCTTACCATGCCGCCGCGTTATTGTAAAGCCGAAAAGCGGCGATTTTTCGACTTTTTTCGGACAAATACGTGCATTTGTCCGAATTTTACCGTCTTAGCCGCATTTGTCCGTTGCACAAGGCACGGCGCACTGTCTATAATAAGGGCGAAGAGCGAGAGGACGCACGTTCCTCCGCCGACAAATCTTATTTATTTATTTAGAAAGGAATGACATCACCATGAAAAAACTGACCCGTGTTCTTGCACTCGTCCTGCTCGTTGCCGCGGCTGCGACCCTGCTCGTCTCCTGCAACAAGTACCCCGCGCTGAAGAAAGCGTTTGAGAAGGAAGGCTACAAAGAAAACACCGCCCTTGAAAACGTTTCCGCCAAGATCAAAGAAGAACTGGAGAAAGATGACCTCACAGTCAACCTTCACCTGCTCACCAAAGAGAGCAACGGTCTGACCTCCGTCCTGATTATCGAGTTCAAGGCGACCGAGGACATGAAGAAAGCCTACGACGACAGCACCACGATCCAGGGGCTCGTCAAAGACATCTCCTCGAACGAGGATGCACAGGCTTTCGCCGATGCACTCGAGAACGCCGGCTACGCGAAAGGCAACTGCCTCGCAGTTCCGCTCTCTATCCTGTACGTCAACGAGATTACCAACATCGTCAAATCCGTGAAGTAATCGGCAGCCGCCGTTTCACTTTTTGACCCCGAGGGGCGCGCCGCACGGCGCGCCCCTGTTTTTTGTCTCTTTTTCTCCCCCGGCGCATCTCCCGCGCCGATGCTCTCCTCCCCGCGAAAAAGACAAAAAATTTTCGCCACCCTCTTGAAAAGATAAAATACTTGCGTTATATTTAAGAAAAAAGACTTGCGGGAGGTTTCATCTTATGAGTCTCGGAAAATTCGGTTTGTTCGCCGCAGGCGTGCTGTTCGGCACCGCGGGCGTCAAGGCGCTCTGCACCAAAACGGCAAAGACGGTCTACACGTACACGACTGCCGCCGCCCTGCGTGTCAAAGACGGAGTGATGACGACCGTCACGAAGGTCAAGGAGAACGCAGGCGACATTCTCGCCGATGCGAAAGACCTGAACGCGCGTCGCGCCGCGAAAGCCGCCGACGATGTCATCGTTGTCGAAGACCCCGCGGAGGAAAGCACAGAGGCATAATGCCGGAGCCGCCCCGCGGGGCGGCTTTCTTTATGGAGAAAACGTATGAAATGTACCGTTTTACATGAATCGAGCGGACGCCTGCGCGTCCGTCTCGTCCCCGGCGGCATGACGCTCGAAGAGGCGGATTTGCTTGAGGCGGTGCTCTCGCCCCTGCCCGGCGTCCGCTCGGCGAAGATTTATGACCGCACGGGCGACGCCGTGATTACCTTTACCGACGGCAGAGAGGAGATTCTGCGCACGCTCGCGGGCTTCTCTTTCGGAGCCGCGAGGGCGGCGGGGCTCACCCCGGCGCACTCTGCCCGCGCGCTGAACCGCGAGTATGAAGAGAAACTCGTCGGACAGGTGGCGCGCCGCGCATTTTCCAAGCTCTTTCTCCCCGCGCCCGTGCGCGCGGTGATTGCCACGCTGCGCTCCGTGCGCTTCCTGCGTGCAGGGCTTGGCGAACTGTTCCGCGGGCATCTGACGGTGCCGGTGCTGGACGCGACGGCAATCGGCGTCTCGCTCCTGCGGCGCGACTTCGGCACCGCCGGTTCCGTCATGTTCCTGCTCGGAATCGGGGAAACGCTCGAAGAGTGGACGCACAAGAAGTCCGTCGCCGACCTTGCGAGTGCCATGTCGCTCCACGTCGACCGTGTATGGAAAAAGACGGACGAGGGCGAAGTGCTGTCCGATATTGAGGACGTCGCCGTCGGCGATCTTGTGGTCGTGCGGACGGGGCACATGATTCCGCTCGACGGCAGAGTCGTCGAGGGGCAGGTCACGGTCAATCAGTCCTCCATGACGGGTGAGTCCGTCCCCGTGCCGAAGGGCGAGGGCGCGCCGGTTTACGCCGGGTGCGCTGTTGAAGAGGGCTCCTGCGTCATTCGCGTCGAGCATCTGGCGGGGAGCGGCAGATACGACCGCATCGTCCACATGATTGAGGAATCCGAAAAGCTGAAATCCACGGCAGAGGACAAGGCATCGCGCCTCGCGGACAAGCTGGTGCCGCTGACCTTCCTCGGCACCGGGGTGACATGGCTCCTGACGCGCAACGTCACGAAGACCCTCGCCTGCCTCATGGTGGACTTCTCCTGCGCCATGAAACTGTCGATGCCGATCGCCGTGCTCTCCGCCATGCGGGAATGCAGTCATCACCGCGTGTCCGTCAAGGGCGGCAGGTTCCTTGAAGCCGTCGCCGCGGCTGACACGATTGTGTTTGACAAGACGGGGACACTCACGCACGCGACCCCGACAGTGACGGAAATCGTCACGTTCGGAAAGCACGATTCCGACGAGATGCTCCGCCTCGCCGCCTGCCTCGAAGAGCATTACCCGCACTCGATTGCGAACGCCGTCGTAGAGGAGGCGCGCCGCCGCGGGCTCTCGCACGAGGAATACCATTCCCGCGTGGAGTACGTCGTCGCGCACGGCATTTCCAGTACCGTCAACGGCAAAAAGGTACTGATTGGGAGCGCCCACTTCGTCTTTGAAGACGAGGGCGTGAAACTCCCGCGCGGCAGTGAAAAAAAGTTTGCCGCCCTCCCGCCGGAATACTCGCACCTGTATCTTTCGATTGGTGGGACGCTTGCCGCCGTCCTCTGCATCGCCGACCCGCTCCGGGAGGAGGCGGCAGACGCCGTGCGGGCACTGCACGCGTGCGGCATTCACCACGTGGTGATGATGACGGGCGATAATAAGGACACCGCCGCCGCCATCGCCGGGACCGTCGGCGTAGACGAATTTTACGCCGAAGTTCTCCCCGAGGACAAAGCGAACTATATCAAAAAAGCCCGTGACGAAGGGCGCACCGTCATCATGGTCGGCGACGGCGTGAACGACTCTCCCGCGCTCTCGGAGGCGGACGTCGGTATCGCTATCAGCACCGGCGCGGCAATCGCGCGCGAGATCGCGGACATCACCGTCTCCTCGGAGGATCTCTATGCCCTCGTCACCCTGCGCCGCCTCGCGACCCTGCTCATGGCGCGTATCCGACACAACTACCGCTTCATCATGTCCTTCAACCTCGGGCTGATTGCCCTCGGCGTCGCGGGCGTCATCCCGCCGACCACCTCCGCACTCCTGCATAACCTCTCGACCCTCGGCATCAGCCTCAAAAGCATGACCGACCTGCTCCCCGTCGACGGCGAGCAGGCATAACCCCCAGATTCCCTCGGCGTTGCGCCCTAAAAACCGGGCACAACGCCGTTTTTCTTTTCGCACCGTCAAAGTCTGCCGCCTCCGCCGCCGGGTTCACCCGGCGCACCGAATGAGGCGCGCGCACCCCGCACCTCGACGCTCCCCGTTTCTCCCCCGCCGTGCATGACCGCTGTCCTCCCGCGCACCCCTCAAAACGCATTTTTAACAAAAAATTCATCGCTTACCCCCTTGACTTGGAGCCAACTCCAAGTTGTATAGTAGAGATGTCCACGGAGGTATCGCTGACCGACCTTCTCCGGACACAGGCGGCGCCGCCGGGCGGCGATTGCCGAAAAACAGCAACAGGAGGTTACTACGACGATGGTAACGGATTCGTTTTTGACACTGGCGAACGGCGTGCGCATTCCGCGCCTCGGGCTCGGCACCTGGATGATTCCCGACGCGGCGGCACCCGGGGCGGTCGAGACTGCCCTTGCACTCGGCTACCGTCACATTGATACGGCGCAGGCGTACGCGAACGAAGCGGGCGTCGCCGAGGGGATTCGCCGCTCGGGCGTGCCCCGCGAGGACATTTTCCTCACCAGCAAGATCGCGGCAGAACTGAAAAACTACGATGCGGTGGCAACTTCGATCCGGGAAACGCTCCGCAAGACGGGGCTTGACTCCATGGATCTTATGCTGATTCACGCGCCCCAGCCGTGGGCGGAATTCCGCTCGGAAAAGCGCTATTTCCGCGAGAACCGCGAGGTGTGGCGCGCATTGGAGGACGCCTACGACGCAGGGCTTGTCCGTGCAATCGGCGTCTCGAACTTCCTCGCCGACGACCTCGAAAACCTGCTTGACACCTGCCGTCACCGCCCCATGGTGAACCAGATTCTCACCCACATCACCAACACCCCGACAGACCTCATCGACACCTGCCGCAGGGCGGGAATCGTCACCGAAGCGTACTCCCCTATCGCCCACGGGAAAGCACTCGAGAATCCCACCATCGCCCGTTTCGCCGCGGCATACGGCGTCACCCCCGCGCAACTCTGCGTGCGCTACACGCTCGAACTCGGCATGGTGACGCTCCCGAAAGCGTCCACCGCCGCGCACATGAAGGAAAACGCGGCAGTCGACTTCACAATCCTGCCGAGCGATATGGAGACGCTCCGCGGACTTGACAAAATGAAAGATTACGGCGAGTACACCGCCTTCCCGGTTTTCAGCGGGAAATGACGCGGCGGCTACATGACAGAAAAGAGGAATCACACATGAAAACACAGGATTTCGAAAAAGAATTTCCGGGATTCACGGATGAGAATTTCTTCGGCACCGGCGACCCGAACGACGCCTACGCACGCTACTTCACGGGCGACTCGTTTCTGCACCTGCTGACCTCTCCCGACGTCGGGCTCTCGATTGCGAACGTCACGTTCTCCCCCGCGTGCCGCAACTTCTGGCACATTCACCAAGCGACCTCGGGCGGCGGGCAGATTCTGCTCTGCACTGCAGGTGCCGGGTGGTATCAGGCAAAGGGAGAAGCACCCGTCGCGCTCCGCCCGGGCTCCGTCGTCGTAATCCCCGCCGGGGTCGAGCATTGGCACGGCGCGGCGAAGAACAGCCCCTTTGCCCATATCGCCCTCGAAATCCCCGGTACCGACTGCCGCACCGAGTGGTGCGGGGAGGTCACGGCGGAAGAGTATGACCGACTCGATTGACCGACTCGAACAGCAACGAAACCATATGATAGGGAGACACGAAAAATGAAAAACCAGACAGCAGGGCGTGACGCCCTCGGGGATTTCGCCCCCAAATTTGCGGAACTCAATGATGATGTCCTGTTCGGCGAGGTATGGTCGCGGGAGGCGGAGCTCTCCGCACGTGACCGCAGTCTCGTGACCGTCATCGCGCTCGCCGCGGGCGGCATCACGGACGGATCGCTGCAATACCACATCGAACACGCCAAGGAAAACGGTATCACCGCAAGCGAAATGGCGGAGGCACTGACGCACATGGCGTTCTACGCCGGCTGGCCGCGCGCATGGGCGGCGTTCCGTCTCGCAAAAGAGGTGTACGGCGCATGAAACCGCTTGTTGTTTATTACAGTTATACCGGCAACACGAAAAAAATCGCCGACCGCGTCGCGGAAGCGCTCGGTGCACCGACCGCCGAGATCCGCACCGTCACCCCCTACGAGGGGGATTACGACACGGTCGTGAAGCAGGGACACCGCGAGGTGAAACAGCATTATCACCCGCCGATTCTCCCCGTGGACATCGCCCCCGACGGCTTTGACACCGTGATTCTCCTGACCCCGGTCTGGTGGTATACCTATGCCCCCGCGGTCGGGTCGTTCCTCGACGGGGCAAAGCTCGACGGCAAGCGTATCTACCCGATCGCCACGAACGGCGGCTGGCTCGGTCACACCTTCCCCGACATTAAGAAAGCCTGCCCCGGCGCGCAGGTCGCCCCGGGCTTGACCTGTGCTTCGACGGGGATCATCTGCGGACGCCCGAGTCGGCGCTCACCGACTATATCGAGACGATCCGCCGGGCGGAATAAACAAGCGGGAGCAATCGTCGGCACCGCCCCAAAGCCCCGCCGACGCCGCACCGCCAAACAAACAGCTGCACAACCGCCCCCGAAAAAACGGCAGCGCGCCAAAATAAAAAGCGGCGTGACGCCCGGAAAGCCGGGCATCACGCCGTTGCATCATACCGCCGGAAGGAGCGCGCCGACGGCGCACCCGAAGGGTAAGATCGGTATCAGTTTTTCAGAAGATTGCCGTTTTCAAAGTAGTCGATTTTCATCGCGCGGCGCACCTCGCGGAGCGTTTCGGCGGCGGTCGCCTCGGCACGGGCGCTGCCCGCCCTCAGAATCTCGTAGACCTCCTCGGGGCGGCTCTCCCAATAGGCGCGTCTCTCGCGGATAGGCGCGAGCTCCGCCTGCATGACGTCGCAGAGGAACTTCTTGACCTTGACGTCGCCGAGCCCGCCGCGGCGGTAATGCTCTTTCAGCGCTTCGAGATTCTCGTATTCCGGGAGGAACTCCGCGAAATGCTCGTCCCGCGCGAACGCGTCGAGATAGATGAACACCGGGTTCCCCTCGGTGTGACCGGGATCCTCGCGGCGCAGGTGCGTCGGATCGGTAAACATGGACATGACCTTGGTCTTGACTTCCTCCGGCGTATCCGAGAGGTAGATGCAGTTGCCGAGCGACTTGCTCATCTTCGCCTTGCCGTCGATACCGGGCAGGCGCAGGCAGGCGCGGTTCTTCGGCAGAATGATGCTCGGTTCGGTCAGCGTCTCGCCGTACACACTGTTGAACTTGCGCACGATCTCGGCGCATTGTTCGAGCATGGGGAGCTGGTCCTCCCCGACCGGCACCGCCGTCGCGTGGAACGCGGTGATGTCTGCCGCCTGGCTGATCGGATAGCAGAAGAAGCCGACCGGGATGCTCGCCTCGAAGTTACGCATCTGGATCTCCGCCTTGACGGTGGGGTTGCGCTGGACGCGCGACACCGTGACGAGGTTCATGTAGTAGAACGTCAGCTCGGTGAGTTCCGGCACCATTGACTGAATGAAGATGCAGGACTTCGCAGGGTCAAGACCGCACGAGAGATAGTCGAGCGCCACCTGCATGATGTTCCCGCGTACCTTTTCGGGATGCTCGGCGTTGTCCGTCAGCGCCTGTGCGTCCGCAATCATAATATAAATTTCGTCAAACTCGCCGGCGTTCTGGAGCCGCACCCGCTCTTTGAGCGAACCGACGTAGTGACCGACATGGAGCCTGCCCGTCGGGCGGTCGCCGGTCAGAATGACGCGTTTTTTCGGTGTGTTGTTTTCCTGCATGGTGATGCCTCGCAATTGATAAAATAAAGGATATGCCAAGCGCCCTTACGCTGTTTTTGCTTATTGTATCACAAGCCCCGTTGTTTTGCAAGCCGCGCGGCGAATTTGCCGACGCGCGCCGCACTCGGTGCGGCGATTATCCCCCCGAGCGCCCGATGATTTTCTCGAATGCCTTCGGGTCGATTTGATTCACCGTTATAAGTTGCCCGTTCCAAAACACGGCGAAGTGATTAAAGACCGACGGGATTGCTTTCGCCTCGGCGAGCGACCCGACGTGGCGGAACTCGGCTTGAATCCCCTTTTCCTCGCAATAGGCGCGGAGCGTCTCCACCCTCGCCGGGAGGAACGGGCATTGGTCGTCATAGTAGACGACGAGCCCGCTCTCGGCGCCGACAGCGTTTCCGTTTCCGAGTCGATTATACCGCGCCGCCGCCCTCCGCGTCAAGCACCCGGGGCACGGGTCTGCTGCACCCCGCCGTCACCGATGCGGGGGCAAGGCGTCCTCGCCGACAAATCCGACATTTGTCACGTCATGACGCCCGGACGTGCCACCACCCCTCTTTGCACGCGTTTTTCTCCCTTTCCCCCTGTTTTCCCGCCCCCGAGACGGGGGTTTTTCCATATAAATACAAAAAACGGAGGTATTTCCCCATGGAATATGTCACTTTATCGAACGGCGTCAAGATGCCGCAGCTCGGCTACGGCGTGTATCAGGTCTCCAAGGACGAATGCAAGCGTTGCGTGCTCGACGCGCTCGCGGTCGGCTATCGCCACATCGACACGGCACAAGCCTATTTCAACGAGGAGGAGGTCGGCGAGGCAATCGCCGAGTCCGGCGTTCCGCGTGCGGACGTTTTCCTGACCACCAAAGTCTGGGTCGAACACTACGGCTACGAGGAAACGCGGCAATCGGTCCTCGATTCCCTCGCCAAACTCAAAACCGACTATCTCGACCTGATGCTTCTGCATCAGCCTTTCTCGGACGTCTACGGCGCATGGCGCGCACTGGAGGATCTGTATTCGGAGGGGGTGCTGAAAGCAATCGGCGTCTCCAACTTCTACCCCGACCGACTGGTGGACATCTGTAATTTTGCCCGCATTCGCCCCATGGTGAACCAGGTGGAGACGCACCCGCATAACCAGCAGACCGAGGCGCACGAATGGATGGTGAAGTACGGCGTACAGCACGAGGCATGGGCACCGTTCGGCGAAGGCAGAGGGGGGCTGTTCGAGGAACCCGTCCTTGTCGCGATCGGCGCGCAGTACGGCAAGACCTCGGCGCAGGTCATGCTGCGCTGGGCGCTCCAGCGCGGTATCGTCGTCATTCCGAAGTCGGTCCACCGCGACCGCATGGAGCAGAACTTCAACGTGTTCGATTTCACGCTCTCGGATGACGATATGCAGAAGATTGCCGCCCTTGATTGCAAGCAGAGCTCCTTCTTCTCGCACACCGACCCCAAAATGGTCGAGTGGTTCGTGCAAATGGTTGAGCAACGCAAACACAATCACGACCATACGCAAGAAAAGAAAAACCGGTAAAGCCCAAGAAACGTCTGGCACGAACCGCGAGACCATTTTGCCTGAAAGGGGACCCCGAAAATCCCGCACGCGGATTTTTGGGGAAAAGGAGCGGCAACAGAGCACCCGGAGCCGTGCGCCCCGCCGAGCGCGGCGAGCGCGTCCATGCCGACGTCCGCAATGCGTGCGACATACATTCTGTCGACGATATTATATAAAAAAGTAATCAGTTGCGCGACGACCGCCGGCACCGACAGTCGGACGATGAGCGGGAGGATCTTCCCCTCCGCGAGAGCCGCCGTCATATCGCCCCGGGCGGTTCGACGCCCCGCTACACGCCCCCGCTTTTGCGGGTCGTGTGATTCCTGTAATTCCTGCGATTCCTGTAATTCCCGTGATTCTTCCGTACTCTGCATCTTCCGCCGCTCCCCCGAGCCGCCCCCCCTATTCCGGGCGCGGCACCCCGCGCCCCACGAGCCGCTCCGCGGCTCACCTCCCGTATTGTAGCACATTCTCCCGCGTTTCTCAACTCCCGCGCGGGGCAAAACCGCGGCACTATGACAAAGACCGACACCCACAAGAGGTGTCGGTCTCGTTTTTCGCCGATTTCACGCCTTTGGAATCAGCATTCCCAGCAGATTGCCATGCCCTACGAGGGCGCCGTGAGCATCGCGGGTATCATGCCCGTCAAATGTGCCGAGTAAGGCGCCGTGCTTCGAGCGGAGCGTCTGCCGCTCACCAATCGTATCGATAGAACCGATGAGCGCGCCGTACTTGTCTCTTAAAAATTCGGTTGCCATTCTGTAGTCCTCCTTTTTTTATGGGTGCTTTCATCATACACCGATCTGTGTCCCAAAAACGGGACGGTGCATTTGCTATTCTCATCGCAGGAGGAAAAACCATGTTCTATGTCGATCGTATGCTGACGTTTCGTTCTCTGCTCATCGCGGCACGTCCCGGGATGGGAAAAACCACGCTTGCCCTTTGCCTTGCCGATGCCTTTCGCGCCGCGAGTGGAAAGGACGCACTGATTTTCATGCCGACCGTGCGACCGTGTGCACCATGGGCGCGAAAAGCCGACGTAACTCTCTTGCCTGAACTTTCTCCGGCGCACGTGTGCGCACAGATAACAAAGCGCACCAAACTTATCGTCCTTGACAATTACGACCTGTCCCTCCACGGTGCCGCTGCGCTCCCGGCATTGCTCTCCGCGCTCGCGCCCCGGGGTGTGTCTGCCATCGTCACGGCGACGATTCCGCGTGTCCCTTTGGAGTGCCGCAGGGATAAGCGCCCATGTCCGGCTGATCTCGGGTGGGGGGAACGATTACTTTCGGTTTTCGACGCCGTGGCTTGCCTGTACACGGATGCCTATTACACCGCCCGCACCGGCACGCCGGAACGCGGCGAAATCCGCCTGTACCCCCGCGGCAGAGGCGCGCCGAATCGCCTGGATATCCGCTGTGATTTTACGGAGTCGCTTATTTCCGACGCATGAACGCTCTTGCATTCTCCTGTCGAATGTGTTCTAATAAAAGCATCCCCGATGAAAGGCGGACATTGTCATGGCGACCGAATCCAAAAAACTCGCGCTTCTCCGCATTCTGGAAATTCTGCGGCAGGATACGGACATCCGGCATCCGATGACGCAGGAAATGATCGCAAAAAAACTGAAAGCACAGTTTGATATCGAGGTGGAGCGGAAAGCCGTGGGGCGAAATCTCTCTCTGCTCATGGAAGCCGGGTATGACATTGTATCGACCGGTCACGGCGTGTATCTGCATACACGCACCTATGAACCGTCCGAGATTCGGCTCCTGATCGACGGCGTTCTTTCCAGCCGCTATATCAGCTCGCACCAATCCCGCGATCTGATTGAGCGTCTCGCCGCAGAGGAGAACCGATATTTCCGCAAAAACATTCAGTACATCTGCGCAATCGATGACTTTCACAAGACCGGGAATGCCGAAGTGTTCTATACGATCGACATTGTCAGTGAAGCGATCGAGGCGGGGGAATCCGTCGAATACGACTACCATAAATACGGCGCGGACGGCAAACTGCAT
Organism: Akkermansia muciniphila; assembly: GCA_963611795.1. Classification (GTDB taxonomy): domain Bacteria; phylum Bacillota; class Clostridia; order Oscillospirales; family CAG-272; genus UBA1740. Next base: position 61,953 of record CAVDSZ010000011.1, read on the forward strand.
AAATCTTCTTTTCAGCGTATCTCACCATATCAACTGATTCTGCACAACCAGCGGTATTACCTCATGGGTTACAGCCGGTATTGGGATCATATGGTGTACCACCGTCTCGATCGCATACGGAACATGAAACGATCGGAGACCCCTGCCCTGCCGATCCGCGAGATCCCGGGGTTTGAAGGCGGTATTAACTTCCGTACCCTCACGACTGCCATGCCGTATATGTTCTCCGACCCACAGGAGCGCGTCACATTCCTTGTCGACGAGGGGTATATCGACTATGTAATGGACTGGTTCGGAGAGGACGTTACGATTGAACCCGGCACGCGCGTCCGTACCCTGAAGATATCCCTGACCGTCAGCCCGAACGCCATGCACTACTGGGCGCTCCAGTTCGCCGAAGCGGTTGAAGTGCTATCCCCTGCCTCCCTGCGGGATAAGATCAAAGGAACACTTGCGAAAGCAAAGGAAAGATATGACATATGAAAAACATTTTTGACTTCGCCACGAAAGAACTCTCCCAGGACGCATTCCTGCGTTGGCTGTTCGAAAATTACGATTGCAAAGAGTGTCCTGCCGTCCGTGAAGCCTGTCGCCGGTTGTTCGACAGTTTCACCGGCGGTACGCTGGATTTTGACAAGATCAAAAATCTCCGAACCGTCGCACAGTGGAAAAACATTGATGTCGCTGTCTGGTTTGAGAACAACGATGAAACCTACCTGATTGTCATCGAAGATAAAACCGGCTCCGGCGAACATGACCATCAACTTGAACGTTATACGAGGGAGATCAAAACACACAATCAGTGGTGGCGTGAACATGTCCACAAGCAAAAGAATCCCGAGCGCTATACCGAACGGGACGACCATGTATTTCACATCTTCTTCAAAACGGATATTGTGGGGGCAGAGCGGAAGCTCATTGAAACCCTCGGTTGGAAAGTGTATGACATTTTCGCGATTTTTGAATTGCTCGGCAATATCCACGCCGAGAACGAACTGTTGTGTGCCTATGCGGCACACATACGCGACCTTTATGTATCTGCCGGGCATGAGGGGGCGCCGAGCCGGTGGACTCTGATCGCGTGGCATTCTTTCTTTGTCGAATATGCAAACGGGCTTGGCTCTCCCGATTCATGCGGCGTAGCGGCGGACATCAACCACTATCAGAGTTCCTACTATTACATCAAATTTCTGCTAAAAGATCACGCCTCTGACCGTCCGGCATTTGAAATCAGGAGTCGGCATTATGACGCCTGCGCGCATTCCTGGCGGGTACTGATCAACCTCTATTGCATCGTACCGCAACCGACGCAAGCACAGATAAACGATTGGCAGAAAGCCCTAACTGACGCCGGGATCCAACTCAATTATCGCCGGGATCCTTCCAAGCAAAAACAAATCGGATACTACGCTCTCCCGGTCGAAGAAGATACCGAAGCGGCACTCCGAAAAGCGCTCGATTCTGCTGTCACGCGCCTCATTGCCATTTACGGCAAAGATTGACCGACCGCACTAACTTCCCCCCGGACCAAAACGGTTTAGCAAGCGCCCGCCAACGCGGGCGCTTTTGTGCTGGCGACGGATTTTTTGGGAAAACCGGCTTTCCGATTGCAACCACCGACATTTATCGTTATAATAATAATGAAAACAAACTTGCAACCGAACATCGACGGAGGCATACTATGAAGAACGTGATACATGAAGCGGACTTTTGCGTGATCGGCGGCGGCATGGCGGGGATCGCCGCGGCGCTTGCCGCGGCGCGGCACGGTGCAAAGACCATCCTCATTCAGGATCGCGGCGTCCTCGGCGGCAACGCGTCGAGCGAAGTGCGTATGTGGATCTGCGGCGCGCACGGACAGGACAACCGGGAGACGGGCATCATTGAGGAACTCATGCTCGAGAACTTTTACAGCAACCCGGGGCTGAGTTATCCCCTCTGGGACGCCACCCTCTTCGGGAAAGTGGCGTTTCAGGAGAATCTGACGCTCCTTTTGAACACGAGCTGCCTCGACGCCGACTGCGAGGGAGGACACATCACGTCCGTGCGCGCATGGCAGTCCCCTGCCGAAACCATGCACACGGTGCGGGCGCGCTACTTCGCGGACTGCTCCGGCGACAGTATTCTGGCACCGCTCACCGGCGCACGCTACCGCTACGGCAGAGAGGCACGGAACGAATTTGACGAGAGCATTGAACCCGAGACTGCCGACCGTAAGACCATGGGCATGAGTTGTCTGTTCCAGGTGCGCGAGACCGACACGCCGCAGCCGTTTACGCCCCCGTCGTGGGCATATCACTACCCGACCGACGCGGACATTCCTTTCCGCGAGCACGATCTCTCCTCGAACTTCTGGTGGATTGAACTCGGCGGCGAAGGCGACTGCGTCCACGACACGGACAAGTGCCGCGACGAACTGTTGAAGATTGCCTACGGCGTCTGGGATCATATCAAGAACCACGGCGACCACGGCGCCGAGAACTACCGCCTCGAATGGATTGGGCTGCTCCCCGGTAAGCGCGAGAGCCGCCGCTACGTCGGTCGGTACACCGTCTCGCAAAATGACGTGGAGGCTGGCGGCCCGTTTGACGACATCGTCGCCTACGGCGGCTGGAGCATGGACGACCACTTCCCCGCGGGTATTAGGCACAAGACGTCCTACCCCACGATCTTTCACCCCGCCCCCTCCCCGTGGGGCATTCCCTTCCGCGCTCTGGTCTCGGAGAACATCGACAACCTGCTGTTCGCCGGGCGGAACATCAGCGTCACCCATGCGGCACTTTCCTCTTCCCGCGTCATGGCGACCTGCGCCCTGCTCGGGCAGGCAGTGGGCACCGCCGCCGCACAGATGATCCGGGACGGCGAGACGCCGAACACCCTTTCCGTTGCAAAATTGCAGGATACCTTGATGACGGACGACTGCTACCTGCCGGGGAAGACCCGCCGCATCTCCCCCCTCTCCCGCCGTCTTACCTGCTCGGCGGAGGTCGTGCGCAACGGCAAAGAGCGCGGCGACGAAAACAAGTGGTGCGGCAAGACGGGCGACACCCTCTTTTACAGCAGTGAAACGCCCTTCGCCCTCTCGGGCATCCGACTGGTCTTTGACAGCGACCTGAACCGTTCCTATCAGAATATGCCCTGCTGTATTCACCTGCACGAGGAGCGTTTCAAACTCCCCGCGACCCTGATTCGCGACTTTGACATCGTCCTCACCGACCCCGCAGGACATACCGAGACGCACACTTTCCGCAACGTCCACGACCGCCTCTTCACCTGCGACCTGCACGGTACGTGTGCGAGCGTGCGCTTTGTTCCGCTCGCCACCTGGGGCGCGGACACGTTTTCCGTCTTTTCCTTTGAAGTATTATAAAGCGCCAACTGATTGAAAAGCACCAACCGAAGAGAACAGCCGCCCCTTGTTCGGGCGGCTGTCTTTCTGCTTGTATTTCCGCGCCTTTCTGCTTGCGTCCCCGTATCTTTCGGTTTGCGTCCCCGCGTTCTTCTGTTTGTGTTCCCCCACCCCGCCGCACAGAAAGCCGCACACAAATACTTTTTCGACTTTTTTCGAAAAATGCCCTTGACAAGCGCTGCGGTTTCGGTTATACTCTTATCAGGAATCATTCCTAATAAAAATTTGAGAGGGCTTACAAATGAGCGCACAGAGCAAATACACAGGCACACAGACCGAGAAGAATCTTTGGGCGGCTTTCGCCGGAGAATCCCAGGCCAGAAACAAATATACCTACTTCGCCTCCGTCGCGAAGCGGCAGGGGTTCGAGCAAATTGCTGAGCTGTTTCTGAAAACGGCGGAAAATGAGAAAGAACACGCCAAACTGTGGTTCCGCGAATTGGGCGGCATCGGCACGACGGCGGAGAATCTCGCCGCCGCCGCAGAGGGGGAAAACGACGAGTGGACGGATATGTACGTCGGTTTTGCCAAGACCGCCGAGGAAGAAGGCTTCCCGGAGCTTGCGAGACGCTTCCGCCTGGTCGCCGCGATTGAAAAGCGCCATGAAGAACGCTATCGCGCGCTCCTGCATAACGTAGAGGCGCAGGAAGTGTTCGAGAAGAGCGAGGTCAAGGTGTGGGAGTGCCGCAACTGCGGACACATCGTCGTCGGGACGAAAGCGCCCGAGGTCTGCCCGACCTGCAACCACCCGCAGAGCTACTTCGAGATTCGCGAAGAGAATTATTGATAAAAACCGCTTGCCGGATTACCTCCCGCCAAGCAGTCACCGATTAGGAGGGAAACCATGAAACAACAGTTCTTCATCTGCCCGCACTGCGGGAACATCATCGCTTTCGTCCACCGTTCCGGCGCCCCCGTCTCCTGTTGCGGGGAACCCATGCGGGAACTGATTCCCGGCACCACCGAAGCGGCGGCAGAAAAGCACATTCCCGTCTACACGGTCGAGGGGCACACGGTCACGGTTGATGTCGGCTCCGTCCCGCACCCGATGACGGAGGCACATCACATCGCGTGGATCTCCCTCGAAACCAAGCACGGCAACCAACGCCGCGAACTCCCGGTCACGGGCGCGCCCTCCGTCCGCTTCCCCCTGGAAGACGGCGATGAGGTCAAAGCCGTTTACGCCTACTGCAATCTGCACGGGCTCTGGGCGGCGAACGCCGACTGACGGCGCGGAGCCAAGAAAATAAGGCGCCTCCCTGTTTTGAGGCACCTTAAAAGGAACCGATAGATGAAACGAAGAGAAACCAATCAGCGCCGTCTCGTGCTCCGGGTCGTGCAGGGGCGGTGCGACCACCCGACGGCGGACAGCATCTACGAGGCAGTACACGCCGAGGATCCCAAGGTCAGCCGCGGGACGGTGTACCGCAACCTGGGGCTGCTCTCGGACGGCGGTGACGTCTACCATATCCGCGCCCCGGGCGCGGACCGATACGATCTGCGTACCGACCCGCACGACCATATTCTCTGCATTCACTGCAAAAAGGTCGTGGACGCGCCCGACACCGAGCGCCCCGAGCGCGACGCGGAGGTCGCCGCCGCCACCGGCTACCGCATCTTCCGCCACCAGACGATTTTCGAGGGGCTTTGCCCCGACTGCCAAAGCGCCGCGGACGCCGAAGCCACGCCCGGGACCGCCCCCGCCGAATAAAAATCCTCGGCGCCTTTCCGGCAAGTGCCGCAGATACCCCCGCTATTCAAAACAGGCGGTCGCCCTCGGGCGACCGCCGCTTTGTTATGAACGTTCCGCGATGCACATTACAAGGAGTATTACGATCTCACTATCACTCCGCCGCTGATGGACACAACATCATAACTGATACCTTTCAGATTATAACCTGCCGATATACCTGCTGTGTATGTTGAATTGCTCCCGTTTCCCCCGATGTCAAGTGTCACCCGTAGCGTTTCGTGTTCATTATATCTTTCTCCTGACGCCACAGCATATGACCCGTATATCTCGATTTCCAAGGCACAATATCCGGTGAACTGCAGATACGATGCGGCGGGAGATATGCTGACTTCAAAGATCCGACGGGTATAGCCATATGCTTTGTTGCTTGAACTCCAGTATGCATCTCCGCCTCCGTAATACCTTGCACTGACCTTCAGGTATTTATCATAATTTTCTTTCGTTAATAGGATCCACTGGTCCGCTGACGAACTGCCGGTATCCCCGCAGGACACAAAACCCCCCAAAAACAGGCCCACGAGTACCGCCAATAATAGCCAACTGATTCCCTTTTTCATAATACGTCTCCTTTTTGGATTCACTTTACTTTGTCAGACAGAAAGAACATTTTTTAGCGAGCGGATGCTCTGCGGAGGGATACGAAAGCGCCTCCTCAAGCGTCTCGCAGTAAACGATGTATTCCTCTCGCATTTGAGAGAGATGACACCGTTTATCCCCGGAATCCGCTCTGTGGATCTTCTTTGAGTTGGTATTGATTAAGTACGGCTTTCTTTTCCCGGTGTTTTCCGGCACCGTTTTTTGCCCCGCCATATTGCCAAGCACACACCTTTCCTTGATTTTAGTTATTTTCTAACTATTCGCCTATATGATAATAACTTTTTAACTATTTGTCAACACTTTTAGTTAAATATGTTATACTTCGGCTGAATAGGGGGGGATAAAAATGACTTTCGGTGACAAGATACGGAACGCACGGGAAGATATGGATCTGTCGCAAAAGGACATCGCACAGATGATCCCCATGAATCAGTCGAACTACTCCAAAATCGAACGCAATGTACAGGAGCCGAACCTGGTGCAGTTGCGGCGCATCTGCCAGATATTGCGGCTCGACCCCCGTTTCTTGCTCGACCTCGATGCCTATGATACCCTCACGGACGCGGATATCAGACTGCTCCGCGACATCAAAGCCTTTATCCGGGAACACCATGTATAAGTTCCGTATGCCCCGGAAACAAGTGAAAAGCGAAGCCGAAAAGACACCTTTCATAATCAAAAACCGGCGCCCGTTTGGGGCGCCGGTTTCGTTTTTTGGATTGTATGCGATATCGGGGATGTGCGCGCATCAACCGCAAAAGCAGTTAGACGGCAACGGAATCAGCAGTAGAATTCCATCGGGTAGGTCAGGTATTCGTTGGGCGCGAGCTGATCGGCGGTGACATAGCCGGCGGGGGCGGCGAGCAGGCTGGGCAGACGGTTGACGACCGTCGCGCAGGTGTGCTCCACCGTCGCGGGCTTGACGACATGGAACTCGGTATCCGGCTCGCCGGTGATTTTCCAGTCGCACATATCGCCGTCATTGGGGCCGTAGACCTTACCGATGGTCTCTTCCTCGATGGTAATGCCCTGCATGGTTTCAATCGTCACCACGGCGGACATACCGATGCAGCGACCTGCCTTGATGGTCTTGCCGAGCGTCGAAGACTCGATATCATGATCGATGATGCAGGGGACGTGTTTCTGCGTAATGGACTTGATGGTCAGACCCAGTTTATTGACCAGTGCTTCGCTCGCGTTCCAGGCATAGGAAGGCTCGAAGGAATCGGGGTGCGCAATCTGCTGTTCAAACTCTTCTTTGGTGAGGTCACAGCCGTGTGCTTTGGCGAGCGCCAGACCGTATTCATCGACGTTGTAACTGTAAGCGCCTTTAATCTTGGTGATTTTGTGGCAGCCACCGGCGACCAGTGCCACCATGTTAATCCAGAAGATATCCTGCATACCGCTGCCCGTGATGGTGCAGCCGGTCTCTTTGGCGAGGGCATCCAGGCGGTTAATCTGCGCCGCGGAGGTCGTCCAGGGATAAATGGCTTCCTCGCAGGTGGTGATGACGTTGATTCCGCGCTTCACGCATTTTTCCACATGCTCGTAAATGTCGCCGATGAAGCTGAACAGCGTCACAATCGCGACGTCGGCGTCGCACTCGTCAAGCACCTTGTCCGCGTTGTTGGAGATAATGACGCCCGTTTTCAGACCGAGCCCGGCGAAATCGCCGACATCCTGCCCCACCACGGCGGGATTGACATCAATAGCGCCCACGATCTGTGCGCCGTGTTCATGCAGATATCGGAGAATGTACTTGCTCATTTTGCCGCAGCCGTACTGTACCACTTTGATTTTTTCCATGATAAATGCCTCCTTAAAACCGTATGTAGCGGGAAGAGATTCTGTCTCTTTGCCCTTTGGCTTTATGATATACTCTCATGCTACATGAGAGTCAAGGGGATTCACAGAAAAATTACAATCCGACCTCTCCGAAGGTCACGGGCACCTGCAAACGCAGGAACATATTCCGTCGGTCGCTGTCAAAAACATTGAACTCGGTCAAGACCTCACAGATATAGTCGCCGCTGATGTGCCAGCCGCTGCTGAGGCAGGTTTCGAGAAGTCGGTCGGCATAGCGAATCTCGTCGTCGTAACGGTCCAGATAAATGCAGGCATACATACCGCTGTCCAGCACCGTCGCGTCGCGGAAATGCTCCACGTCACGGTAGTCGAGAAAAATAAAGACGTCCTTGGCTTCAAAGCGCCCCGCGAGGAAGTTCTCTCTCGTGATGCTCGTGCCGGTCGCATAGGAATGAATGTGTGAAAATCCGCGCTCCATGAGCGCCCCCCGCAGGTACATCAGTTCCCGCTCATAGGCATAGATGTCCGTATTATAGAAGTTGTCACGGCACGGTAGCCCCCACAGATAGCGGCGGTCGATATATTCCAGTGCAATCGTTCCCTTCACCGGGGATTTACGATACCGTTCCACGCTGGCGATTGCCCGCTCAACGGCGTTGTGGCGGGATTTCAGTTCGCGCATCTGGCGGTGAATCTGCTCATTCTTGCGAATCAGAATCGTCTCGACCAGCGTGATGTCCTCCTTTTTCAGCACGTCGGCAATTTCCGTCAGGCTCATACCCAGTTCTTTCATGTAGGCAATCATGTCCAACCGCGCATTCTGGGCGATGTCATAGTAGCGGTAGCCGCTGTCGGGATCCCTGTGGCGCGGGTGCAGCAGCCCCAGTTCGTCATACAGGCGCAGCGTCGCGACGGTCAGGTGATTCATTTCCGCCATTTTGCCGATTGGCAGCAGTTCGTTTTGCATTCGTTTGCCCCCAAAACTCTCATCTTACTATAGAGTTTAGCGGAGTATTTTCGTTTTGTCAAGTCTTGCACAGGTGAACTCCGAAGCGAATTCCGGAAACGCACGCGACCGGGTTCGAAGCCGCAGTGACACGGACAAAAAAGACGACCACCGCAAGGGTGGGGGCACTAGAATACTCGCCCCTGCGAGTATGCCATGCCTTGCCGCCGCCTCGCGAGCGGGCGGCGCTCTGCGGCTGGCATGCGAACCTAGTCGCGTGGCTTCGCACGCGACTAGGTTTGAAGCCGCAGTGACGTGGACAAAAAAGACGACCACCGCAAGGGTGAGGGCACTAAAATACTCGCCCCTGCGAGTATGCCATGCCTTGCCGCCGCCTCGCGAGCGGGCGGCGCTCTGCGGCTGGCATGCGAACCTAGTCGCGTGGCTTCGCACGCGACTAGGTTTGAAGCCGCAGTGACGTGGACAAAAAAGACGACCACCGCAAGGGTGAGGGCACTAAAATACTCGCCCCTGCGAGTATGCCATGCCTTGCCGCCGCCTCGCGAGCGGGCGGCGCTCTGCGGCTGGCATGCGAACCTAGTCGCGTGGCTTCGCACGCGACTAGGTTCGGATCCGCAGTGACACGGACAAAAAAGACGACCACCGCAAGGGTGGTCGTCTTTTTTGGCTGCGGCACTAGGATTCGAACCTAGGAAATGACGGAGTCAGAGTCCGTTGCC
>CAVDSZ010000012.1:0-68043 GCA_963611795.1 Akkermansia muciniphila
CAATGAGGGTCCCTGGATCTTCCGGACGGTTTGTATTTTTTACATTGATGGGAATGCCGACATAACGTACCGGAAATACGGCTTCGTCATGCAGCACTGTTGCTCCCATATAGGATAATTCGCGGAGTTCTTTGTAAGTAATCAGTTCAATCCTGCGCGGATGATTGACGCAACGCGGATCCGCCATCAAAAAACCACTGACGTCTGTCCAGTTTTCATAGAGCGTTGCGGCAGAAGCCCGAGCGACAATGGAACCCGTAATATCAGACCCGCCACGAGAGAAAGTAGTCACGTTTCCGTCCGGTAAAACACCGTAAAATCCGGGAATAACTGCTTTCGGATAGGCTTTTAAAAGACCTTTCAGGTAATTGTTTGTCTTTTCAGCATCCAACTGTCCATCGGCTCGAAAAAAAATGCAGGTAGCTGCATCAATAAATGTAAATCCGAGATAGGCGGAAAGAATAATGCCATTTAAATACTCTCCACGGCTTGCAGCATAATCTGCGCCCGCGCCATTACCAAGATCTTTTTGAATTTTGACGTATTCGCACTCCAAAGAGAGGTTCAGTTCCAAATCGGCAATGATTTCGTCAAATCGCGCAGTGATTTTGGAAAAAACGTTTGCAATATCCCCTTCACCATGATAAGCACGATGTAGCAAATAGAGGAGGTCCGTTACTTTTTCATCTCCGTCAAAGCGTTTACCGGGCGCAGACGGAATGACGTATCGCCGCGCATCGTCAGCGCGGATAATACTCGCTACTTTTCTAAATTGTTCAGCATCTGCTAAAGAACTACCGCCGAATTTCACGACTTTTAATTCCATTTTGCGTCTCCCTTATGCATAGCACAGTATTGAATAAAAATCATTGTCGAAGTGATTTAATTTTGCTGTTCTTCAATATACGTAGAAATTACATACAATAATTATATCATAAGTATCCTATTGTTGCAAGCAAAATGTACCGGATAGCATCCGGAATGCCTTTGCTGGTTTTCACTTCCCTATTCTTTACGAAATACATTAAAAGAAAATGAGAAAAAGACTTGCATTTTGCAAACTCGTATGATACAATTATATAGTCGCTTGGAGAGATGGCTGAGTGGTCTAAAGCGCACGACTGGAAATCGTGTAAGCGTTAATAGCGCTTCTAGGGTTCAAATCCCTATCTCTCCGCCAGAATTGCCTAAACCGGACATTTTGTTTGGTTTAGGCTTTTTTATTATTTTATGCAACATGACAATAATCAGAATCCCCCACGAAAGTGGGGGATTTCAATACCGGAAATGAAAATCAGCTTCTGCCGCAGCAACCTTTACCGCCGGTACGAGGCTGCTGAGTGGTATTCTCGCAGTTGATACCCGTGAACTGGCTGACCGGGAATGCCAGAGAACGGAAAAGGCGACACGGGTCGTCTTGCTCCGCTTCCACGCACTCCTTATCAGGAACTGTGTAATCGGTACCGTTCACCAAAATCTGTGCCGATCGAACGATGCGGATTACCGAGAAAATGCCGAGAGACACAAACAGGTTGTTGCCCGTCTGGGGGTCGACAAGTTCGGATGCGAAGCAAGCGTTAATGGCTTCCGGTACTTCTGTGCAGCCACAGCAGCAGTAGCCGCATTCACAGTTACAGTCGACTACTTTGCTCGAAAGTGCAATGGGATTGATGGTATCAACGATTGCCGTAGGCATGGAGGGATTTCCACATCCTTCAGGTCCAGCACAGTAGGAATTGAGGGTGTCGGAACGGAACGTGCTGACAGTTCCCTCTCCACCGAAAAGAATAACGACTTTCTGAAGGACCGCAAGTCCCTCAAAAGTTGTTCCGCGGGTTGTACCCATGCAGCCTTCGCAGGTAAGTTTGACATACGTCTTAATCGTCACCTGGAAGAATCCGTCATTGAAAGCGACCTCGGAAAGCGCGATATTGGACCACAGCACTTCGGTGTTGATTACGCGGATGTTGCAGGAACTATCGATTACTTCCTGCCCCTCTTGTGTCACGAGAATCCGCACATCTTCATAACAGTCTCTGTCGCGGCAAGAATCCAGCACACGGTAAGTATCGATGCACACCGTGCCATTGCAGGCACTCAGCGGACCGACTCCGTTGCTATTTCTGTTGTCTACCATGATGTATCTCCTTACATAAGATTATCGAGACAACACGGTAGCATTGTCTCGATAACATTTTATGTGTAAGGTACAGATTGGGTGTTAAATGAATTTCTGAAGAGCGTGAGGAATTTCATCAGTGGCAGCAGAAACGGTCATTACGATTTCACAACGGTCTGCTGCGAGAGAATCCAGAAGCAACGTGCATTTTTCAAACTCAGCCATATCATAGTTACAAATCTTCAGAACAGAATCCACATAGATATGTGTGATATCGTAGTTAGAGGCAAGAATACCGGCAATAAAACCGTATAGCGCAGTAGCGTTGTTGATGGAGTAAGCGGTGCTGTCCACAAGTCGAGCCTGCGGTTTGATGTCGTAGTTCAGTTTGTTACCAAACTCAATGCAAATGACATCGCCGTTAGAATCATCAGCGGCAGTGTTCACCATGTTGACAAGTGTCTTTGTTTTGCCGGAACCTCTGAGCCCGATAATGAGTTTAATCATAAATGTTCCTCCATATCAAGTGGATTTGTTTCTGTCTATATTCTACACGAAAAATTTCGCTTTTGCAAGTAGATAGCCGAATAAAATTACAGATTCTCAATCCGCTTCTGGAGTTCTCCACGCATTTCTTCGTAACCGGGTTTCCCAAGCAGTGCAAACATATTTTTCTTGTACGATTCAACACCGGGTTGATTAAAGGGATTAACCCCTAATGTATACCCGGAAATGGCACATGCGAACTCAAAGAAGTAGAAAAGATAGCCGAGTGAATAAGCCGTGCGGTCCTCTAAAGACAAGAAGATGTTCGGAACACCGCCATCTACGTGTGCAAGGAGCGTTGCCTGCATGGCTTGCTTGTTGACATGATCCAAAGTCATGCCGGCAAGGAAGTTCAGACCGTCTATGTTTTGCTCATCCGCGGGGATTACAAATGTTTCGCCGTCGTTTTCCACAGAGATAACTGTTTCAAAGAGGTGACGCGAGCCCTGTTGAATATATTGTCCGAGAGAATGGAGATCGGTTGAAAAAACGACAGATGCGGGAAAAATGCCTTTCCCCTCCTTCCCTTCGCTCTCGCCGTACAGTTGCTTCCACCACTCGTTAATCATGAGCATATACGGTTCATAGCCGACGAGGATTTCGGTTGTTTTGCCGGTGCGCAGAAGAAGATTACGAATAGCTGCGTAACGCATCGCGGGATTGGTGTCAATATTTCTGACATTCATGACCGCTCTTGCATCAGCGGCGCCTAGCATCAAGTTTGAAATGTCAATTCCGGCGACGGCAATCGGGAGCAACCCGACAGCAGTCAGGACTGAATAACGACCACCGATATCGTCCGGAACCACAAAGGTCTCAAAACCGCTACGATCCGCGTAAGACTTCAGTGTTCCTTTCTCTTTATCCGTTGTTGCAAAAATACGCTCTTTAGCACCTTCCTCTCCGTACTTCTCCACCAAAAGGTTTTTGAATACGCGGAACGCTATGGCAGTCTCCGTCGTTGTGCCGGATTTGGAAATAACGTTTACGCAAACGTCTTTGTCGCGGCAAATTTTAAGAAGATTGTTCAGTGCGGTGGTACTGATATTGTTCCCGGCAAAATAAATGGCGGGAGTATCGGCATCTCGACAGGTGTTGTAATCGGGTGTTTTTATAAACTCAATAGCGGCTTTGGCACCGAGATAGGACCCTCCAATTCCCAGTACGACAAACACATCGCATGTTTTGCGAATTTTCTTCGCCGCTGCTTCAATCCGAGCAAATTCTTTTTTATCATAGGTAACCGGAAGATCCAGCCAGCCAAGATAATCGGAGCCGGCACCCGTTCGCGTCGTCAAAATATCATAAGCGCGTTCAATTTCGGGAGTAATTGCTTGGAGAGCGTCCGATGTTAAATAATCTCGGAGATACTCTTCGTGGAGGGAAAGAGTCATTTTGCACAATCCTTTCTGGCATTTCTGATCAATTTTTTCAAAGAAATTATACTACACGTTTCCCCAAAATTCAATGCTTTCCTTCATAATATTTATCAAGAAAGCAAATATATTTTCAGCATTCTGCCGACATACTGCAGAAATCCGATTTTTTGTACCGCAGTATCTGCACACACGGGTACTGTGCCAATTACTTCACCGTCCAATAAATAACTGACTGCCCCGATTTGCGCTCCCTTGTCAACAGGCGCCGTCAATTGTGGTTGTAGAGAAATCTGCTTCTCAACTTTGGAGAGCTTTGATTTTGGAAGCACCTGTGTAAATTCCGCATGACTGCCAGCGACAGCGTCGGAAATACCTCCGCAGACCTTGATGGAATCACATGTTTCGGAGGGATCTCTGTATAAACCGTAAGTAGCGAATCCCCAATCGAACAGTTTTTTCGCATCCGTGTTGCGTGCATCGCGCGAGGGCGCTGCCATAATGACCGCAATCAGCGTCATGTCATCACGTTTGGCGGTTGCGGTTATACAGAATTTTGCTTTATCTGTCGAGCCGGTTTTCAAACCCGTAGCACCTTGATAAAAGCGAATTAAACGGTTGGTATTCGTCAGAGTAAATTCTCCGTTTCGAATTGTGTCCATCCATACACCGCTGTAGGTCAAAATGAGCGGGTGACGAATCAGTTCGCGTGAAATAACGGCGATATCATTGGCGCTTAGAACATGATTCTGCGTATCATCATCAAGTCCTGTGACGTTTTCAAAATGACAGGCTGTGAGTCCAAGCTCAGTCGCTCTCGCGTTCATTCGGTCCACAAATGCACTTTCGCTCCCCAGTAAATGTTCAGCCAACGCAACCGCCGCATCGTTGGCACTGGCAATGACAGTACACTTTACCAAATCTTCGACTGTCATCTGCTCGCCCTCCTCCAAAAAGACCTGCGACCCCCCCATGGATGCCGCATACGCACTGATTGTTACGGTATCCGTGAGTTTCATCGTACCCGCATCTATGGCTTCCATTACTAAAAGAAGGGTCATAATTTTTGTTACCGATGCCGGTGGCAGTTCTGTATCTTTATTCTGCTCAAACAATACCGTTCCTGAAGATGCTTCCATTAGCACAGCAGCTTGACAAGAAAGGTCAAGATTTGGCTGTGGATCTGCATCGACCTGTGTTTCTCCCGTAGCGTTGCTGGGCGGATTTGTCGTACTATCATCAGTATCTGCCAAGGAATAAATAGATGATATCATTAAGATTGCCAAAATAAGCAGAAAGCAAAATCCGCGTTTCATGATTTTCATAGACGCCACCTCCTGATTTGTACATCCTATGAGGAACATCTTTAAAATATGAAACGCGGATTTATACTCGAGTCAGTAAGCGATATGCGGGTGTTACATGCCCTTTTGCAGTTTCATTCTGCAGATAATCATTTCGGGAAAGTGCCGCGCCTCCTACACGCAACCACGCTCCCTTGATTCTCATGGGTTCTTCTTCCCCGGCAAATTGCATACCGCACTTTTGCAGGACATGAATACTGGCGGTGTTTTCAACCGCAAAGCAAGCACAAGCGGACGCAAGATGCAACTCGTTGAATCCGAAAGCAATCGTCGCCATAGCCGCTTCGGTCGCATATCCTTTTCCCCAAACGTCCGGACAAAAAGAATAACCGATCTCGCCACGATTAATCAGGTAGTCAAACTTTGTGAATCCACAGGTTCCGATCAGGCGCCCCTCGGCCCGTGTGACGACGCCCCATTCAAAATACTCCAGATTCTCATACATACGAACAAGATCTTTCAAATAATGCTTGGTATATTTAAGCGAGGTATGTCTGTCCCACATCAAATATCGGGAAACTTCCGGCAAGCTTGCAATGGCATAAAGCGATTCTGCATCATCACGTGTTAATTGCCGCAGGACAAGGCGCTCGGTTTCCAGCACAGGGCGCGTTGTATAGACTTCCGCCACCTTGTAGCGTAGCATGAAATCACCACCTATCAATGTATTTTAACACGAGTTGTATGCGGTGGCAAGCCGAATTTTCATTTTATCCTTGTTTTCACTTTTGAAATGTGGTACACTTGAGAAAATGAAATTTGCCGGAGGTCGTCTCGTGCCGGAGAAAAAAAAGAAATGGAAACTCTTTGACTCGCAGAGAGAAGGAAAAGGAGTCTACAAAGAGAACCTTGAAAAAACACCGGGATTAAAAAAATTTTGGCGTATTTACCGTGAAAATTTTTTTGGTCGCCTCTTGTTCATCAATATCATTATGATTGTCGGCAACCTGCCGTTACTTTTGGCATTCCTCGCATTCCAGGGGGTCGGGAGCGTATCTTATTATATTCCTTCTGGCAATCTGTTTTCCCTCTTATTCGGGGTATCACAGAATGATGGGGGGTATACACCGGCATCACTTGCCATGCAAGGGGTTGTCGGTATGCAGTCTACTGCGACTGCAAGCACGCCATGGACATATGTCCTCTACGGCTTTGGGGCGTTTACGCTCTTTACATGGGGCTTTGTTTCTTTAGGCTCCGCTTACGTTCTACGAAATATGGCGACCGAGCGCCCCATTTTCCTTCTCAGTGACTATTTTGACACCTATCGCAAAAACTGGCGGCAAGCTATTCCCGCCGGTATCATGGACGTAGCCATTACGGGCATTCTGACGTATAATATTGTCACGATGCTTCGCGCCGGCGGAAGCGGTTTGCGCGGCCTTTTCTTTTGGGTGAGCGCCCTGCTCTTCCTCGTGTGGTTCGTGATGCGGTGGTATGTCTATCTTCAAATTGTTTCTTTCCGTCTGTCACTGTGGAAGATTATCAAAAATTCTCTCTATTTCGTCCTGCTCGGTATCAAGCGAAATCTTCTTGCGCTACTCGGGATTGTACTGATGAGTACAGTTCTGCTCCTAATTACCTTTATTTTCGGTAATTATCTGTATGCGCTATCGCTCGGTATTCTTCTGTTGACCTTCTTCTCGACCGCTTCTTTCATGGCAATCTACGCCGCATGGTATAAAATCGATGAAATCATGGTTATTCACGATGCGCCGTCTGAGACGGCGTCCACCGGTGATGCAACGGAAGTCGTCAACGAATCAAAAGTAACTGAACAAAAATTTTGAAGTCAAATGCGTTTGCCGATACAGTTGCGGCAAACGCATTTTCTTATTTCAGATTGGCGAGTGTCTCAAAACGATATCCGTCTGCTTTCCATGCATCGATGAGTTCACCGATAATGGTAGCATTCGTTGATGACGTAGGGTGCAGAAGAATAATCTCGCCAGGGTGCGTGGCGTCCAGTATTTTCTTGACAGATGTGCGCTGATCCGGCTGTCGCTCATTATCCCAATCCGCGTATGCAAAACTCCAAAGGACGGTCGTATAGCCGAGTTCTGCCGCCCACTGTAGATTCTCTTCCGTAAAACTTCCCTCAGGCGGACGATAGAATTTGGCAAGTTCGCGACCGGTGCCTTCTTTATAGACTTTTTCCATTTCTGCTAGCTCTGCCGCAAAAACGTCACGTGTTACCTTTGCCATGTCCTTATGATGTGCAGTGTGGTTACAGAGGAGATGACCTTCGTTTACCATTCGTTCGAGTAACTCTTTATTTTTATAAACCAGATTTTGAAGGATAAAAAAGGAACTGACGACTTGCTTCTCCTTCATTGTATCCAGTATCTTCCCAATGTTCCCGTTTTCATACCCGGCGTCAAAGGTAAGGTAGATTACTTTATCCGCATCGGTAGATTGTCGATCCACATAATAGGCCGGATACTTTTCGAGAAAAGAAAAACGCGCATCACACACAGGTTGTGTGTGATCATTTGTCCGTTTAAAGAACCAATTTGTTTGACGCCCTCCTGCCGATACAGGTGCCCAGAAAGCCGTCAGGGCGAGCAACCCCGCAATCCAACGCATAGCATATTCCTCGGTTTCGTTTGTTTTCAACCTTATTTTGCCCGCATTTATACGATTGCAACACAAGAATTACTGGCAAAAGAAAAGCGCCCGCTCTGCGGGCGTTAATCTTATTTGTACTTACGCTTTCTAGCAGCCTCGGACTTCTTTTTGCGCTTAACCGACGGCTTTTCGTAGTGCTCTCTCTTACGGAGTTCCATGAGGACCCCCGATTTCTGACAAGAACGCTTGAAACGACGGAGAGCGCTGTCAATCGACTCATTTTCTTTCACTCTGATTTCTGCCATGATATCCCCTCCCTTCGTTCCAATCGGAAATTGGATTTGTAACGGAAATATTATAACGTTTTACCTGAAGCAAGTCAAGCGTTTTCGCAAAAAAGTTTATTTGTCAGCCAGGTGTTCCGCCGCCGTTAAAGTATTGTTAAGAAGCATGGTAATTGTCATGGGGCCGACGCCGCCCGGAACGGGGGTAAGCGCAGAAGCCACCGAGGCAACCGAAGATTCTTCCACATCGCCACAGAGTTTGCCTTCCGGTGTGCGGTTAATGCCCACATCAATGACAACAGCGCCGGGCTTGACCATATCCGCTGTAACAAAACCGGGCTTCCCTACCGCTGCTACCAATATGTCTGCCTGCCGTGTGATATTCGTCAGGCCTTTCGTCTTGGAGTGGCAAATTGTGACCGTTCCGTTCCGTTCCAGAAGGAGGAGCGCCATCGGCTTTCCAACAATGTTGGATCGTCCAATGACGACGCAGTGTTTGCCGGCAGGATCAATGTCGTAATATCGCAAAATCTCCATAATTCCGGCGGGCGTACAAGGCAGTAGCGTATAGTGGCCGGTCATTATTTTCCCAACATTCACAGGATGGAACGCATCAACATCCTTATCGGGACGGATAGCCGATATAATGACGCTTTCACGGATATGTTTCGGGAGAGGCAATTGTACCAGAATCCCATGCACAGTATCGTCATGGTTCAGCTTATCGATGAGACGGAGCAATTCTTCTTCTGTCGACTCAGCAGGTAACGCATATCCTTTTGAAACAACACCAACTTCTTCGCATGCACGATGCTTGTTCCGCACGTACACTTGAGAAGCGGGATCGTCGCCGACGATGACGACGGCGAGCCCGGGAGCATAGCCATATCGGTCGCGGAAAACATCCGTCCGCTTTTTGATACGTCCGCGCAGAGCCGCCGAAACGATTTTCCCATCCAGTCGTTGCATAATCTAATACTCCCCTACCGTTTTCGTCGATTATAGCAGAAATGCTCCCCGATTGCAAGCGACCGTCACAAAAAAGAGGCGCAAAGCGCCTCTTTTAACTATCGTGCTGTCGGGAGAGGAATACCGCCGCGGTCTGAATCAGCTTTTCTTCGGCGCTACGCTCGTTTTGCTCTTCTTTCCTGTCGGCATCCGCAGTGGCGCAAAGTGAACAAACACATCCGATGAGATCCCCCTCGGAAATAATTGGCATAGCACAACGAACCATAAATGAACCGGTATCATCCGTTGCCATGACCGGTGTATCTCCTGCGCGATGGAAATAGGGTTGTCTGTTTTCCATGATTCTTTCCAGAGCCGCGGATATCTGCTTATCCAGGTATTCTTTTTTAGGAATTCCGCCTGTCGCAATTACAGCATCGCGGTCTGTGACAATCACTTGCAGAGAGCCGATTTTTGCAAGTGTATCGGCATACTCGCCCGCAAATGCGGAAAGTTCTCCAATAGGAGAATACTTTTTGAAAATAACTTCTCCTTCGCGATTCGTATAGATCTCAAGGGGATCCCCTTCGCGAATTCTCATCGTGCGCCGGATTTCTTTCGGAATAACGACACGACCAAGGTCATCGATTCTCCGTACAATTCCTGTGGCTTTCATGAAACATACTCCTTTGAGAGAATTTGTGTGGACAGGAGTATTGTTTGTAAAAAGGGTCAGGAATATCCATTGGAAAAAATGGTACGTGTCAGGTAAGTTATACCGTTCGAAAAACCATTTTTACCAGCGTAAGATAAATTCAATGACGAAGCACGCGCTCCAACTAAAGGAATGCCAATAAAGTCCTTTTCCGGCTTTAGAATCGTAGTTTTCATAGATACCGTCCGCATGGGCGTCAACCATACCTAGAATGAAATCCCGAATGCCGTTGGCGGTCTCGAGGAATCCGTATTGCTTCATGCCTTTTGCTGCGAAATAAGCGATGTTCAGCCATGTGGGACCGCGCCAGTACCCTGTCGAATAGGTGGAATCATCGTAGGAGACCGATGGCATACCGGGATAGAATTTGGCGGGGTCAGACCCGATTTTGTGCATTGCCGCCGCCTGACTGTACTTCGCGATACCGATATAGAGAGGCATGAAGGAGGCGGGCGTAATGACGTGACTAAAGCGGCCTTCACAGAAGTTGTAGTCCGCGAAGCAGGCATTTTCCGAATCGTATAGTTTGGTCAATACCAATGATTTGAGAGCATTCGCTTTTTGTGTCCAAACGTCTCCGCTCTCACCAATCGTAATAGCGATTTTGGCGAGTGAACGGTAGAACTGAATCATAAAGCAGTTGAGGTCAATCGGCCAGAAATCGATAACGGGCGCATCCCAGCGTGGAGAATTGTCCCAGCCGGATTCATAGCGCGCATGAAGATAATCATTTTTTGCCACCTCTTCCGGCGTCCCCTCCGAGGAATAGTGGAACAAACCCTCATGCATACGTCGTTCCGTCCAAAACGTCTCGTTCTTTACAAACGCAGGATAGCACGTTCTGAGGAACTCTTTGTCGGCACCCTGCTCATAGACGCGCCATGCAGCGGCAGGAAGCACCGGCGGCTTTGTGAGATCTTCCACACGGTTTCCGTTCAGGTAAATCACATCTGGGAACATACCGTCTGGCTTTTGAAACCGGATAAATCCAAGAATACAATCTTTCGCCTGCTCGATATCAAACCAAGAGGTTGCCATTGCATGAAAAGCAGAATCCCAGTTCCAAATGCCTGTGCTATCGTTCACCCAAGGCGAAATGCAACGGTAAGGCGCCCACGGCGCATCTTCCGTGTCGATGGTATTGCCTGCGAGCGTTTCATAGGCACGCGCAAGTAACCGCAGATCGCGATCCGTTAACTTTCCTTTATATTGCTGTAACCATTCCGGTTCTGTCATTTCGTTACCTCCTCACTATCACCTTATCGGACACATTAAACAATGGAAGAAGGAGCGCGGGGGTGCGCTCCTTCAAAGACCCGCGGAAATCATGTTATTGTGCGGGTGCCGTGTATTTTGCCGCTTTGTTCTGCTGAATGGCATATTTGGCAAACTGTATGCCAATGGCGTAATCTGTAAAGCCAAATTCTGTGCCAAGTGATTCACTCGCCGTTGGATAAAGGGTCAAGATATTCCCTGTATACCGGGTATCAATCCTGTAGAAGGGGGCGTCGGCAATCGGCATGACAATCTCGTTGCCGTCTTCATCTTCTGCCAGTGTATACGTCAGGTCACGCGCACCGTATTGCAGGGTCGTGTGAAGTGCGGCATTCGTATAAATCTCGGCAATCACTTCCAGCGCACGCTCCTTGTCCGCGCAGGTGGAAGAGATACAGAACATACCGCGGAAGAGTTCGGAGCTGTCAAGAACCGGTTCTCCGCTGACGACAATAACATAGTCGTCCCACGCCTTCACTGCATCCATCTCCCCGATTTCATATCGGGTTGCATATGTGACCCGATGATTAGCGTCGGGAGCAACGGTGAGATGCTTGGTATCGTAATTCGGCTTTGCCGCAAGGTTCTGTAAATCTTGCGCCGCTACGCCGACAGCCACATGATCCGCACCGACGATGCCTTTCACATAATACTGCTCAAAGAAGGCGCGTTCAAAAACATCGTATGTATAATTGCCAATCAGGAAATTTGCCGGAACACCGTAATATTTACTGTCGATAGTTGCGTTGTTGTAGATGACAGGTGCAATCGAGATGTCATCGCGTGTCACATTCTTCAAAATGCTCTGGTACTTACCCGTGAGATCATCAGTCAATTCGGTGACGTACTCCGAATCAATCATTCCCTGCAGCATATCGAGATTCAGTGCAACAAAAATATCGAACTGCGACTCACCTTCGGTCGGGAACTTATCGCCGAGAACCGGTGTTGTGTCATCTTTTTCCCCTGCGTCGGCGCGCTCTTTCGAGCGTTGCGCCTTTTCGGCAATTAAATCCGAATATGATACAGCGGTGTCGGTTGCGTCAATCAGGTGAAAGACCACACGCGTCCGATACTTTGGCTCGATGACTTTATTAAACTCGGTTTGCATCGCCTTGACGGTCGTGTCATCAATCGCGCCCGCGGCGGGAATATACAGATTCAGTGTCACATAGGGCTTCTCCGGGGTCGGTTGATGGTTTTCTACATAATCTTTTGATTTATCATAGTCGGTTTCGCCACAGGAAACCAAGACGGTCGCCGCAAGGACGAGACACAGGATAAGAGCCAGCGCGCGCTTTTTCATGAAAAGTGGTCCTCCGTGAAATTAAAAACAAATATACTATACCGCAACGGGTCTCTTTTGTCAAGTCAACGCTCAATTATCGAGATAATCGCGCAAGGGTTTGGAGCGGCTGGGATGACGGAGTTTCCGAAGTGCCTTCGCTTCGATTTGCCGGATACGCTCGCGCGTAATATTAAACTGCTTGCCGACCTCTTCGAGCGTACGGGGTCTTCCGTCCTCCAGCCCAAAACGAAGTTTCAGCACCTGTTCCTCACGCGGGGTGAGGGTGTGCAGAACGTTGCAGAGCTGCTCTCTTAAGAGGCTATACGATGCCGCTTCGGAAGGCGCGGGAGAATCGGTATCTTCCACAAAGTCGCCGAGGTGGCTATCCTCCTCTTCACCAATCGGAGTCTCGAGCGATACGGGGTCTTGTGCAATTTTCATAATATCCCGCACTTTGTCGGGTGTAATATCAAGTACCCGTGCGATTTCCTCTGTAGTGGGCTCGCGTCCTAGTTCCTGAAGTAGTTGTCTTGACGCGCGGGAAACCTTATGGATTGTTTCGACCATGTGAACCGGTATACGAATTGTGCGCGCCTGATCCGCAATGGCGCGGGTAATTGCCTGACGAATCCACCACGTTGCATAAGTGGAGAATTTATAGCCCTTTGTATAGTCAAATTTTTCAACTGCCTTCATCAAGCCCATATTGCCCTCTTGAATCAGGTCGAGAAAATACATTCCCTTTCCAACGTGTCGCTTGGCAATAGAGACGACAAGACGAAGGTTTGCTTCGGCAAGTTCGTCTTTCGCGGCTTTGCTGCCGAGAGCAATCTGCTCGGCAAGATACTTTTCGCGCTCTGCTGTCAACAGCGGAATTTTCCCGATTTCTTTCAGATACATACGTACCGGGTCATCAATGGCGAGCCCCTCTTGCTCCAGCATCTTCTCCATTTTTTCCGGTGTATCGTATGTTTCGACTTCCTGCTCAATCAGACGTGTTTGCTCATTCTCTTCGAATGCGGGTGCATCGGCACTGTCCTCGCCATCGTACATCTTGTCCGATGGTGCAATATCGTAACTGATATCCTCAAGTGCTTTCATTAAATCAGATCCGCCGACCCCCTCGTCGGTCGTGCGTTCAATCAGTTCCTGCACATCAATTTTTCCATCGTTGCTCATCGTAGATATCCTTTCCGCTTTCCTTAGTTTTTAGGTTGCTCGCGTTTCTTCGCGAGCATCTTTCTCAGATCATCCGCTGAGAGTTGTATGGCTTTCTGCTTCTGCTTTTCTACCGTTTCTTTTAATTTTTTGCAACAATCCAGAAAGACTTGCTGTCCGTTATCCGTCACCTGCATACGAGCGATCTTCATATGTGTGATCCTGCCGACCTCATCCGGCGAGTATGACTCAAAGTCGAGTGCCCCGGCAGAACTCACGAGGTCGGCAAAGACGCGGTGATTGAACTCCGTTAGGAAATCGTCCGCCGTAACAGGTGGATTTTCTCCCTCTAAAAGGGGCGCATATATTTCCGGATAAGCAAGCAAAATACCAATTACCGCTTCCTCCGCACGGGCAACCGCCGGCATACGGACATAATCACGGTTGACTGGATCGGAAAACCCGAGAGAGGCTTGTCGCGTCCCTGCAATTTCGCGTCGCTTTCCCTCGCTGACATTCTTTCTTGCGTAGCGGTCAATGTCTTTTTTGAGCACAGAGACGTCCATCTCCAGTGCCTTTGCCGCAGCGTGCGTATAAACATCGCGTTCCGCGGCAGTGGGAGATGCCGCAATCATTTTGCAAAGCTCGAGTGCGGCATTGATTTTTTCCTGCGGAACCGAAAGCATGTACTTGGAGAGAATGCGGCGCATATTATAATCAAATTTGCTGGCGCTGGCATCCAGTGCTGCCTGAAACTTTTCTTTACCATATTTCTTGATGAATTCGTCCGGGTCTTTCGCACCTTCCAGTTTGAGTAGCCGAACCTCAAGACCGACTTCTTCCAACAGCACCATTGCCTTATCGGCTGCACGGCGTCCCGCCTCGTCCATATCATAGGCAATAATCACACATTTCGTGTAGCGCTTCATGAGCCTTGCCTGCTCGGGCGTAATGGCGGTGCCGAGTGTCGCTATCGCGTTGGTGAACCCCGCCTCGTGTAGTGCAATAACATCCATATAGCCTTCGCAGAGAATCATGGTCTCCTGCGAAACGTCTTTAGCAAAATTGAGTGCAAAAAGATTTCGGCGCTTGCTGAACACGGGTGTATCGGCAGAGTTCTTATACTTGTTCGGAACACCGGATTCCATCACACGCCCGCCAAAGGCAATCACGTTTCCCGTTGCGTCAATGATGGGGAACATAACACGGTGATAGAATGCATCATAAACGCGTCCTGTATCCTCGTTTTTTCCGCAGAGGAATCCGGCAATCATTTCTTCTTCGGTATATCCCAAACTCGTTAGGTACTTAGAAGTTGCGCCATATTCGCGTGGCGCATAGCCAAGTCCGAAGTGTTTGATTGTTGCGTCGCTGAGCGCACGTTTGGTATGCAGATAGGCGTAGGCCTCCTGTGCTTCCGGCGTTTTACTCATCAAATTCGAATGAAAAAACCTGGCAGCATCTCGGTTCATTGCGAGCAAACGTTTTTTATCGAACTTTGGTTTAAATGCATACGTATCTTGACTTTGCGGGATTGTTACGCCGACCGCGTTTGCAAGTTGTTCTGCTGCCTCTGCAAAAGTGAGATTCTCGGCTTTTTGCAGAAACGTAATGGCGGAACCGCCGGCACCGCAACCGAAACAATAAAAACTATTATCAGCGGGATAAACCGTGAATGACGGCGTTTTCTCGCTGTGGAAAGGACAAAGCCCCTTCATAATGTTGCCGGCGCGCTGTAACCGTACATAGGGCGCCGCCACTTGTTTGATATCGGCACGGGCAAGTATTTCGTCGATGACCTCTTTTGGAATCATGCGTTATTCCCCCGCCATACTTCCGGCACAAACAGTTTTTCGTATGTGCGGATTGCATAACGATCCGTCATGCCCGCTATATAGTCGCTGACGC
The DNA here is from genome assembly GCA_963611795.1 of Akkermansia muciniphila. GTDB lineage: Bacteria > Bacillota > Clostridia > Oscillospirales > CAG-272 > UBA1740. The sequence continues at coordinate 15,550 of CAVDSZ010000012.1, forward strand.
AGCGCCCGACACCGTCTTCGAGGATACGACGCTGATACAGTTCCGGCATTTCCACCGGATGATTGACAAAATACTCGTAGAGAGTAATCAGCAATGCTTTTGCCTTTTCCTCTTCCGCTTTTGCGGCAGAATTGCGATAGACGTGAGCAAACAGAAATGCGCGAAGCTCGGCTGTCGCTTCCGCTATTTCCCCGCGGAAGACAATCTCGGGGATGCCGTCGCTTTGCGAAACAAGCGCAGAAACCATGGAATTAATGCGCTCGCTGTGTTCCCTGCCCAAAACTTTCAGAATATCGGCAGGGATATCGTCAAGAGAGAGGATTCCAGCCCTGCGTGCATCGTCGATGTCGTGATTGATATACGCAAAACGGTCGGCGTATTTAACAATCACGCCTTCCAAAGTACAGGCTTTCCCGTCCCCTGTGTGGTTCAGAATGCCGTCACGTACTTCGTATGTAAGATTCAACCCTTCACCGTCTCGTTCCAAAATATCGACGACCCGCAGGCTTTGCTCGTTGTGCGCAAACGCGGAATCAAAGCACTTGCGTAGTGCGTCTTCGCCGGCGTGACCGAACGGTGTGTGTCCCAGGTCATGCCCCATGGCGATCGCTTCCGTCAAGTCTTCGTTTAAGCGTAATGCGCGCGCCATAACGCGCGCAATCTGTGTCACCTCCAGGGTGTGTGTCAACCGCGTGCGATAATGCTCGTCCACGGGACAGAAAAACACCTGCGTTTTGTGCATAAGGCGGCGGAAGGACTTCGAGTGAATAATACGGTCTCGATCACGTTGAAAGTCCGTCCTGTTTTCACAGGGAGCAATTGGTTTGGCTCTCCCGCGGGTATCAGCCGTAAAAAAGGCATAAGGGGCAAGTGTATCTTGCTCTCTTTGCAAAAAGTATTCGGAGATATTACTCATTTGCGCCTCCTACCGTTTTTTCAACAATAATATACGCAAAAAAGAAGCGGAATACTTTTTTTCACAGCAATTCGCCGCAAAATGTTTTTCCGATAACCTCTGTTTCGCATCTTCCCGACGTCTGAGCACACAAAGCGGCGAGCACCTCCCCGCATCGGGTGCTTTCCACACGCACTGTCAGCGTGACGCCTTCACCGAATGCTGTATCCGTTACGGTTGCCGTTTGCAGAATCGGTGCTATCTTTTGATAATCCGGGTAACTGACACGCAGCCTTACAAGATCTGCCTTGCGGTAACGGATTGGAGCGGCTGCCGAAATGGCATCCCTTGCAGATGCGGTGTAGGCACGGACAAGACCACCCGTGCCCAGCAGTGTACCGCCGAAGTAGCGTACCACCACCACTGCCGCATCGGTAATCCCACCTTTGCGAATCAAGTCCAAAACCGGCATCCCCCCGGTTCCTGATGGTTCACCGTCATCCGAATAACGCGTTTTGCTACCCTCACGTAAAACGTAGGCGTACACATGGTGTCGCGCATCGGGATATTGAGCACGAATGCGAGCAATAAACGCCTGTGCTTCCGCTTCGGCGGAAACCGGTGACGCAAACGCCAGAAAAACAGACTTTTTTTCTTCGTACCTGCCGGATCCCTCGTGTGCAAGGCTCACATACGTTTCATCCATGCCGAATATATGCGGCGTATTTTCCGATGTAGCCACGTTCAAGTAAAGCTACAATCCTAACGCCTTCCTCCGTATATTCCTGTTCCTCTATAATGCCTTCACTCCGCAAAGACGCCACCTTGCCAAGCTCAGTGTACGGAACGAGCATAGTTACCCGCTCCTTGCCTCCGCGAATGATCTCAGCCAGTGTATCCAAAAGAAGCGTTAAGCCATATTGCTTATCTGCCGAAATATATATCTTATTTTCGGTTCTTTTGATTCCCTCTTTAGGAAAATCAGGCATGCGATCGCATTTGTTAAAGACGTAGAGAATCTGTTTATCCTTAGCGCCAAGTTCGTCAAGTAGCGATTCCGTCACTTGAATATGCTCCTCTGCCTCCGGATCGGTTGCATCGGTAACAAGGACGATAACATCCGCATACACGACCTCATCGAGCGTGGAACGGAAGGCGTGAATCAAATGATGCGGCAAATTGCGGATGAAGCCGACCGTATCTGTAAGGAGCACTTCCTGTCCATCTGGCAGCGTGAGACGACGCGTCGTCGGATCCAACGTCGCAAACAGTTTATCCTCGCAAAGAACGCCCGCATCTGTCAAAGCGTTGAGCAAAGTCGACTTCCCGGCGTTTGTATAACCGACCAAAGCTACCTTTGTCATGCCGGAACGATCGCGTGCGGCACGCATGGTTCTACGCGTTTCCGACAGATCCTGCAACTGACGTTCCAGTGCGCGGATCCGCTCGTGCAGATGACGCTTATCACTTTCGAGTTTGCTTTCACCGGGACCACGTGTACCGATACCGCCCCCGAGACGCGAAAGCGCCGCTCCCTGTCCGACCAGACGCGGAACGGTGTATTTCAGCTGTGCAAGTTCTACCTGGAGTTTTCCTTCGCCGGTCACGGCATGACGGGCAAATATATCAAGTATCAGCACCGTTCGGTCGATGACGCGACATTCTTCTCCGAGAGCATCTTCCAAATTCCTGATTTGCGAAGGCGAAAGCTCAAAGTCAAATATAACAGTATCCACTTCGTTACGATTAACTAATTCTTTAATCTCCTGTACTTTGCCGGCGCCGATACAGGTACGCGGATCAAATGCGTCTTTGACCTGAATCACGCGTGCAATCGTCTCTCCACCTGCGGTATCCAAAAGCCTTTCTAATTCGTCAAGGCTTTTTTCTGTTTCGGGCACATCGCTCTGCGATTTTGCGATACTGACCAGAATCGCTTTTTGTTTCTCTTGCATAGTTCCCTCTTTCACAAAAAATGCGCGTGGAACAAATCCACGCGCATCTTCCGATTTCAAACTTATTTCGCCTTGGCGGCGGCGGCATTACGCCGAGCGTTGAAACGGTCAATCACACCGCCGATATCAACGAGCTTCTGCTTCCCGGTGAAAAAGGGATGGCACTTCGCGCAGATATCAACGTTCATGTCGCCCTTCGCGGAATGCGTCTTCACGACAGCACCGCAGGCGCACTTGATCGTGGCTTCTTTATATTCGGGATGAATTCCGGACTTCATGGTTTTTACCTCTTTGCAGTTATTTTACTGATTGATTATAGCATACAACTTTATAAAATGCAACACTTTTTTTAGTAAACCTATATTTTTTCTGACATTTCTTTCTTTAAATCGCGAATAATCCGTTTTTCAAGACGAGAGATGTAGGATTGCGAGATGCCCATTAGGTCGGCGACCTCCTTTTGTGTAAGTTCATCGCCGCCGCGAAGACCGTACCGTAATTCGATAATCATACGTTCGCGCTCACCTAAATGTGCGATTGCGCGATGCAAGAGTGTCCTCTCCTCTGCTTCCTCCAGATGCTTTGAAACCACGTCGGGTTCACTCCCGAGAATATCGGACAGTAGCAATTCATTGCCGTCCCAATCAACATTCAGGGGTTCATCGAAAGAAATCTCCCTCCTGACGTTTGTATTTTTACGGATGAACATCAGAATCTCATTTTCGATGCAACGTGAAGCATAGGTAGCAAGTTTTATATTTTTGTCAGGTTGATACGTTTCAATCGCTTTAATGAGTCCAACCGTCCCGATTGAAATCAATTCTTCGATATTGACACCGGTATTTTCAAATTTTTTGGCGATATAAACCACCAAACGTAGATTACGCTCTATCAGGATTGCTCTTTTTTCTTCGCAATCCATATCGGAATGAACAAGAGCATACTCCTCCTCCGCTGTCAGAGGCGTCGGTAAAACGTCAGGCCCATTGATATAATACAAGTCCGACTCATCATGATGTACGTCCCTCATTTTCCTTTTAACCTCTATAAGCCATTTCTTAAAAATCCTGAAAAGTTTCCCCATGAAATCCTCCTTATACAAGTAAAGAAGCGGGAAAAATACCGTCGTATTGGCGCAGTGTATTCTGCGGCATGATTGCCACATAGGCATCGACGACTTTACCGTCCGCCTCCACTCTATCCGGTAAAATGGAAAAGATGAGGCGCTTTTCCCCACCCCAATCCAACATGACAACGCGGCGACGCTCGGGGTGAAAGGCGGTCGACTCCATGCGCTCGCCGTATGCTCTGCGCGCAGCAGTGCGTGAAAGAAAGATGACGCACTTACCGCTTACAGGTTCTCTCACCAAATTTCCTGTATCCACAAACAAATGAAATCTGGTGTTCCGTCCGTCAATATCAATCGAGACATTGACCGATTTTGTACCCCGGACATCCGTCAGCAAATGATTCCCAAGTGCAATCAACATACCGCTCACTGCCGTCAAAAGTGTGAACACCAGTACTTTTATCCCGTTATCATGCATGGTAGCACCGCCGAGAATGTGTGTTAACATGCGGTACAGGAGCGATACGCTCCCGCCGAGAATCGCACAAATAGCGCCAAACAAGAAAGCGTTCCGCACAAGATGCGTGGGCTTTGCAGAAGGGTAAGCAAACCATGTGCCCGCCATACATACACACAGTGCACTGGATAACAAGACCACATAATAACGACACCAGAGTAATGCCCAAAGCGCGTACAATGCACCGACCAGCGAAACGACAATCAATCGCCAACGATAAAGCGGTAATCGCAGTATCTTACCGGTAAGATACAACGCCAGATAGTCAACTGTGAAGTTAATGAGAAACAGCACATCAATATAGACTGTGTTCATCGCATCCTCCGTGACTGATTATACGACGATACCGATGCAACATCTGTCACATTCTGTCGCGCAAAAAAATACTCCCCGCCTTCCGGCAGGGAGTTAAGAAACTCCCACGGTGAAGCACCGTGGGAGCGACGCGGTTTAGCGACCGCGCTTGATATAAGTGGTATGCAGAATTTCGTGTGCGAGATGACTGCCGGGATTGCCGAGGAAGTCATCATAAACCGCCTTGACCGCCGAATTCTCATGAGACGTCCGAACGTCGGACGCTTCATCAGCACGGTACAGGACCGCTGCACGAATCGCACGAACATCGACGCTATTCTTTACGGACGCGGAAACGATCGGCTGACCGCCACCGTTGACACAGCCGCCGGGGCAAGCCATGACTTCGATAAACTGAAGGTCGAGTTCGCCGCTCTGCACCTTTTTGAGGAGTGCATTGGCATTCTTTGTGCCGCTTGCAACCGCAACATTGATAGTCGTTTCACCGAGTTTATAGGAAGCAAACTTGATGCCTTCCACACCGCGAATGGGGGCAACGTCCAGTTTCTTGAAGGAAACGCCGCCAACGACTTCTGCCGCCGTACGGAGCGCTGCTTCCATAACGCCACCGGTAGCGCCGAAAATGATACCTGCGCCGGTGCCCTTACCAATCGGGTCATCGAATGCCTCGTCGGCAAGAGCATTATAATCAATGCCGGCGATAGAAATCATGCGTGCGAGTTCTCGGGTGGTAATAGCGATGTCCACATCGGGAACGCCGGCAGCGCTCTGATCCGGGCGCTGTACTTCGAACTTCTTCGCCGTGCACGGAATGCAGGATACCATAACGATATCCTCGGGCTTCACGCCCATTTTCTTAGCGAAGTAGGTTTTGTAGATAGCACCGAACATCTGCTGAGGAGACTTGCAGCTCGAGAGGTTCTCGGTCATATCCGGGAAATAGTGCTCACAGAACTTAATCCAGCCGGGGGAACAGGAAGTAATCATCGGCAGTTTACCGCCGTTCTTCAAGCGCTCGACAAGCTCGGTCGCTTCTTCCATAATTGTAAGGTCAGCGGCAAAATTCAGGTCGTAAACGCCGTCAAAACCAAGTTTTTTGGTAGCGGCAACCATCTTCCCTTCCGTATCGGTACCGATCGGATTGCCAAAGGCTTCACCGATTGCCGTCCGAACAGACGGAGCGATACTGATGACAACGTGCTTGGAGGGATCGGCAAGTGCTGCAAATACCTTGTCGGTATCATCATGCTCATAGAGAGCACCGACCGGGCAAGCCTCGATGCACTGCCCGCAGTTGATACAGGTCGTATCCGCAAGCGGAACACCGAATTCCGTACCGATTTCGGTATCAAAACCGCGGTTGACAGCGGAAATGGCACCGATACCCTGGTTATTACAAGCGGCGACACAGCGACGGCACAGAATGCACTTGTTGTTGTCGCGCGTGATAGAATAACCGCTGTCGTCAATCGCATAGTGGTTGCGGCGTCCGGTGACCGCTCTGCTGTCGACGCCGTACTCACGGCAAAGTTTCTGCAGTTCGCAGTTGGTGGAACGGACACAGGACAGGCAGTTCTGATCGTGTCCCGAAAGGAGCAGCTCCAGATTTCTGCGTCGCGCCTCCATGATTTTCGGAGAGTTGGTGGTGATCTCCATACCTTCGTTTACCGGGTAAACGCAGGCAGTCACAAGTCCTCTTGCCCCTTTGACCTCCACAAGGCAGAGACGGCAGGCGCCGATCTCATTGATATCCTTCAGATAGCAGAGAGTAGGAATATCGACGCCGGCAATTTTGGCGGCTTCCAGAACGGTTGCGTTTTTCGGTACATCGTACGCACGACCGTTAATAATGACATTTACAGTTTCCATTCTTGTTCTCCTCCTCTCTTACTTCTTAGAAATTGCTTTGAACTTACAGCCGGAGATACAAGCACCGCACTTCACGCACTTGGCAGTATCAATAATCAGGTAAGGCAGCTTTTTGCCTTCCTTGACTTCGGCAGCGGGATTGACATGAATGGCATCTGCCGGGCAGTTTCTCATACACATCTTGCACCCGATGCACTTGTCGGCGTCAATCTCGAGCGTCAGAAGATTCTTACAAACGCCTGCCGGGCACTTCTTGTCGACGACGTGCGCCACATACTCATCGCGGAAATATTTCAGCGTGGAGAGCACGGGGTTCGGTGCGGTCTGGCCGAGACCGCAGAGAGAGGCAGACTTAATGTAATAGCAGAGATCTTCCAGACGGTCAATATCCTCAAGCGTTCCGTTGCCGGAAGTAATCTTATTCAGCAGTTCGAGCAGGCGAACCGTGCCCATACGACAGGGCGTGCACTTACCGCAGGATTCATCCACAGTAAACTCAAGGAAGAATTTTGCGATATCCACCATGCAGTTGTCTTCGTCCATGACAATCAGACCGCCGGAGCCCATCATGGAACCAATGGCAATCAGGTTATCATAGTCAATAGGCGTATCCAGATGCGTTGCAGGAATGCACCCGCCGGAAGGACCGCCGGTCTGCGCGGCTTTGAACTTTTTGCCGTGCGGAACACCGCCGCCGATTTCCTCGACGATTTCGCGCAGCGTCGTACCCATCGGGATTTCCACAAGACCCGTGTTCTCAATTTTACCGCCGAGAGCAAAGACCTTCGTGCCCTTGGAGCGCTCGGTACCCATACCGGCAAACCAATCGGCGCCGTTCAGGATAATCTGGCAGACGTTCGCATAAGTTTCTACATTATTAATAATGGTCGGCTGACCGAACAGCCCCTTGACCGCCGGGAACGGAGGACGCGGACGCGGTTCGCCACGGTTGCCCTCAATCGAAGTCAACAGCGCCGTCTCCTCACCGCACACGAAAGCGCCTGCGCCAAGACGGAGTTGAATATCGAAATTGAATCCGGTACCGAAAATGTTCTTACCGAGTACGCCATATTCGCGTGCCTGCTTAATCGCAATCTGCAGACGATGCACCGCAATCGGGTATTCCGCGCGAACATAAATATAACCTTCGTCAGCTCCGATTGCGAAGCCGGCGATTGCCATAGCTTCGAGTACCGCATGCGGATCCCCTTCCAAAACGGAACGATCCATAAATGCACCCGGGTCGCCCTCATCGGCGTTGCAGACGACATACTTCTTGTCCGACTTGGAGTTCGCGGCAAACTGCCATTTGCGTCCTGTCGGGAATCCGCCGCCGCCGCGTCCGCGCAGACCGGAAGCCAGAATCGTGTCAATCACTTCCTGGGGTTTCATGGTCTTCAGCACTTTTTCAAGCGCGAGGTAGCCGTCCGTCCCAATATACTCGTCAATGCACTCGGGGTTGATCATACCGCAGTTGCGGAGTGCGACGCGCTTCTGCTTCTTATAGAAACGGGTTTCACCCAGCGGCAGGACTGTGCCGTCCGTATGTACCGTTTCCTGATACACCAGATGCTTCACGATACGATCGTTCATCAGATGCTCGGTAACGATTTCGTGGATTTCGTCTTTGTTCACGCGGGAATAGAAGGTCCCCTCCGGATAGACAATCATAATCGGACCGAGTGCGCACAGACCAAAGCAACCGGTCTGGATGACTTTCACTTCATTTTCAATTCCGTTGGCTTTCAGTTCTTCTTCGAGGATCGAGCGAATACGCGGGCTGTCGGAAGACGTGCAACCGGTGCCGCCGCAGATGAGAACATGCTTGCGGTACTGGTCGGTTGCGGGTTTACCGTAACGGACATTCAGTTTTTCGCGTACAGATTCGCGGATAGCCGCAATTTCTTGAGTCGTTTTCAAGTTAGCAATTCCTTTCAATAAACTTTTGAGCGGGTCATGCCTGATACTTTGCCAGAATGTCCTTGACTTCTGCCACCGTCAGTCGACCGTAAACCTCATCGTTTACCGTCATGACAGGAGCAAGACCGCATGCGCCGATGCAACGGGTCGCGTCCAGACTGAACTTGCCGTCGGGAGAGGTAGAGCCTTCCTCTACATCAATGATTTCCTTCACTTTGTTAAAGATGTCACCGGATCCCTTTACATAGCAAGCAGTGCCCAGGCAGATCGCGATCGCCACTTCCCCTTTCGGATTCAGTGCAAACTGAGAATAGAATGTCGAGATACCAAACACTTCCGCCACGGAAACGTCCAGACCGATTGCAATTCTCTTCTGCACTTCAAGAGGAAGGTAACCGTAAATCTCCTGGGCACCTTGAAGAACACGCATTGTTGCACCTTCTTCGCCCTTATGCAGGGCAATCAGCGCATCAAGTTGCTTCTCCTGCTCAGCGGTTCCCTTAAAGGAAACCGTCGTCAGATTCTTTTTCATGGTTGATGTTGCCTCCTTGATAATTTTGACACTGTTTCCAGCGCCTCACACATATTTGATTATACTACTTTTTTTCAATATGTAAATATCAATTTTGGATTTTTTATCTTTTTTGTGTCCGAAAATCCTGGAAAACTTGTAGGATTTCATTTTTGATATATCCTATTTGATTTCTAGGATTTTCCGTATACACTTTTTTATAGGTAAATACTTGATTTCCCCGATCCTTTCGTGTATAGTGATTATTATCAACATTGCGAGCTGGAGGTTCCTATGTTTTACACGGAAAAAGAAAAACAAACTCCTATCAACGACAATTATGATGTGATCGTAGTCGGTTCCGGTCCCGCAGGTGTCTCCGCGGCGATTGCCGCAGGCCGCGCAGGTGTAAAAGTGTTGATGCTCGAGATGCTCGGCTCGGTTGGTGGCATTTCCACGAGTGGGCTTATGAGCCACTGGACCGGCAGGTGCGGCAACAAGATTTATAAAGAAATCCTGAACCGTTCCGAGGCAAAAGCCGTTTATCGGACCGATTGGCGTGAAACGATTGACACCGAAATGCTCCGCAATGTCTACTACGAAATGCTCTCGGACGCCGGTGTTGACATTCTGCTCTATACAATCGTTTGTGATGTCATCATGGACGCTAGCAAAATTGTCGGTGTTATCGGACAGAGCAAATCCGGCAGAGTTGCCTATATGGCAAAGGTTATCATTGATGCTAGCGGTGACGGTGACGTCGCATACCGTGCCGGCGCCGCCTATACGCTCGGCAGAGACGACGACCACAAGATGCAACCTGCCACTCTGATGTTCAAAGTCGGTGGCGTAGACACGAATCGCGCGGTCTTCCCTCCCTCCTTTGAGACGACGGTTGATACGCCGAGAGGTGAGCTTCAAGCACTTGCCCGTGAAAAGCTGCCAAAACCCGCCGGACACGTTCTGCTTTACAAAACCAATTTCCCGGGAATCGTAACCTGTAACATGACGAATGTGACCGACGTTGACGGCACGAAAGTAGAGGATCTTACGCGTGCAGAGCTGATTTGCCGCTCTCAAATAGAACCGATTGTCAACTTTCTGCGCGAGTATGCCCCCGGTTACGAGCACTGCTACATCCTTACGGCGGCAAGCCAGATTGGCATCCGCGAGACCCGCCACTTCCACGGCGTATATACAATTAACGAGCAAGAAATCTACGAAGCAAAGCAGTTTGAAGATGCTGTCGTATATGACGCATGGTTCAACTTCGACATTCACAACATTGACGGCGCGGGGCTCGACGATCACGGCAGTCAAAAACATTTTAGGCAAGACCTCGGTTACACAATTCCCTACGGCTGCATGATACCCGAGAAGGTGGATGGTCTTCTCCTCTCCGGGCGTAATATTTCCGGCACACATGTGGCGCATTCCAGCTTCCGCGCCATGCCGATTTGTTCCGGCATTGGCGAGGCAGACGGCATTGCGGCGGCACTTGCCGTGAAAACCGGTGTGGAAGTCCGAAATGTATCGCCGAAAGACATTCAAAAGTATCTTTAATGCAAAAAAGCAGCCGTTAAAGGCTGCTTTTTTCGTAACGTGATTCACGCGACGCAAAACCGCGTTAACACAAACGTTTTAAAGTTGAATTTAATCTTGTGATTTATTCTACGCCAAAAAGGAGCGGTAAAATGAGACTGTTACTTGCTGAAGACGAAAAAGCGCTTTCAAAAGCACTTGTGACAATACTGACACACAACAAATACTCCGTAGACGCGGTTGATAACGGACAGGATGCTTTGGACTATCTCGCCACAGGGCTTTACGATGCCGCTATACTGGATATTATGATGCCCGGGCTCGACGGCATCACGCTCCTCAAACGCACTCGTGCCGCCGGAAATGCCATCCCTGTCCTGTTTCTTACTGCAAAGACCGAGATCGATGACCGTGTCGCGGGGCTTGATGCAGGAGCAGATGATTATCTGACGAAGCCTTTCGCCGCCGCCGAATTGCTTGCTCGCGTGCGCGCTATCACTCGACGCAAAGCCGATTGCTCCGAGCCTGTGTTATCCTATCATGGTTTGACGCTTGACCGGGCAACCTATTTGCTCTCCTACCAAGGAAAAAGTGTTAAGCTCGGCAACAAAGAGTATCAAATGATGGAAATGTTTTTACTTTCTCCCGCGCAGCTCTTTTCGACGGAACAGTTCATGGACAAGATTTGGGGTTATGAAAGTGACGCTGATCTGAATGTTGTATGGGTGTATATTTCGTATTTGAGAAAAAAATTACGGCAGATTGGTTGCCCTTATGAAATTCGTTCCAATCGGAATATCGGCTATTCTTTTGGAGGATACAATGATTAAAAAACTGGAGCGCCGACTGATTCTTGTTGCCACGGCAGTGCTTGCAGCCGTTCTCATTGTAACGATTACTGTCGTCAACATAATCAATTATGCACATATTACCGATACGGCAGACCGTACTCTCGCTTATATTGCCGACCACAACGGACAAATCCCGCTCTCGCCCGCAACGCCGGGCGGTACACAACCACCGAAAGATACCACACCTCCGAGCAGCGACAAAAAAGCCTCCCCACCGAACGACTTTTCAGCTGAAACTCCGTTTTCCACACGTTATTTTACCGTTACAGTGACAGCGGACACAACGACAGTCGATACAGACCATATAGCCGCTGTGGATGATATGACTGCCTCTTCGTACGCCGATGCCGTTTCCGGCAATCGGTCATCGGGTTACTATAAACAATATCGTTACCTCATAAGTGAAACGCAAGACGGTCACGTCTACACATTTCTTGACTGTTCAAAAGACCTAGATAATTTTACAACCTTTTTAAGAAACAGCATTGTGCTCTGCTGCGCCGGAATGATCGTCGTTTTTCTGTTGATTCTGCTCTTTTCGGGGATTGCAGTCAAACCGTTTGAGCGTGCATATGCCGGGCAGAAACGGTTTATCACGGATGCCGGGCACGAACTGAAAACCCCGCTGACCGTCATTCGTTCGGCAAATGAAGTAATTGAAATAGAACGCGGTGCCGATGAATGGACGAAGACTATTAACAGTCAGATTAGTCGTTTAACGACCTTGACCGAAAAACTTGTATTTCTTGCCCGCATGGATGAGGGACAAGCAAATCGTCAGATGTATGAATTTTCTCTCAGTGATGTAGTATCGGAAGTTTCTCAGACCTTTCTGCCGCTCTCCAAAGCCAAATCGATTCCCTATACCTGCGACATTGCGCCGGAACTTACGATATACGGAGATGAATCCCTAATCGGCACTTTGGTTTCCCTGCTTCTCGACAACGCCTTTAAATATACGACACCCGGTGGTGGAGTGCATCTCACGCTTTCATCGCACGGAAAGCACAAGATTCTCACAGTCTCTAACCCTGCCGAGAAACCGTCCACAAATGACTTGAATCTCTTATTTGAAAGGTTCTATCGTCCGGACTCTTCCCGGAATTCTGCGACCGGCGGCTTCGGCATCGGTCTCGCACAGGCGCAGTCCATAGCGACAGCACATAAGGGTAAGGTCAGCGCAAAGTACGAAAATGGCATGATTCAATTCAGAGTGACATTTCCCTGAGGTTTTTAAACTCCGATTAAACTCCGCCCTCTATTCTTAATGTGAAAGGGGGCGGAGTTTTTATGAAAAACTTTCTTCGCTGCATATCACTGATTTCATTGTTCTGCGTTACACTGTTTGCGACCTCCTGCAAGCCGTCGACGACAACTGTTACCGGAAACATCGGCAACGGCGAAAGCGGCTCAGATGCTACTACCATTGAACCGACTAAAGAAAATGATATGTTCACCAATCGTGATACAGATACATCGTATTCTGAAGACGATGCACTTTCCCTTGTACTTGTCGACAACGCAACTGTTTCCGACGACGAGCGAATCCAAGTCGACGGAAACACAATAACGCTGACAGGCGCCGGCACATACCTCATCAGCGGTTCTCTGACAAATGGTCAGATCCGCGTCAATGCTGCTGACTCTGACAAATTGCACTTGATATTACAAGGCGTCAACATACATTCCGTGGGTTCTGCCGCGCTTTATTTACTGAATGCAGACAAAGTCTTTATCACCATAGCCTCCGACACAATCAATATGTTGACCAGCACAGGCACGTACCTCGCTGATGAAAACGCGAACGTGGACGCAGCACTTTACTCCAAAAAGGACGTATCCATCAACGGCGACGGTGCTCTGCATATCTCGTCCGAAAGCGGGCATGGCGTTGCCGTCAAAGCCGACTTGGTGATGATGGACGGCGATTATACGGTAAGCGGTGCTAAGCACGCCCTCAGCGCCAAGAACAGCATTCGTATCAAGAGTGGTACGTATGTACTCAATGCCGGCACCGACGGTCTGCATGCTGAAAATGCGGACAATGCGGAAAAGGGATTTATCTATATCTCCGGCGGCACTTTCACAATCACCTCTGCCTCCGACGGTATGGATGCTGCTTCAACGTTAGAGATTATCGACGGTACATTTACCGTCAACGCAGACGGAAAAGGTATTAAATCTGCGGGAAACCTGCTGATTGCCGGCGGTACTTTTGCAATTACATCCACCGATGACAGTGTGCATACCAATGCAAGCTGCTCTATCACCGGTGGCGCCCTGTCGTTGTCTACTTCCGACGACGGTGTACACGCGGATGCCAATCTGACCGTCCATGACGGTACAATCGATATTCTGAAAAGCTACGAAGGACTGGAAGGAAAATCGGTCGATATCGCCGGGGGTACAATCAGCATTGTGGCGTCTGACGACGGTGTCAATGTAGCGGGCGGAAACGATCAAAGCGGTTTTCAACCCGGTTTCCCCGGTGGTAAGAACGATACTTTTCAATCGGATTCTACATGCTATATTCAAATATCCGGCGGAAATCTTACTGTTAACGCGGGCGGAGACGGGTTAGACTCTAATGGCAACATCACCGTTACGGGAGGTGTGACCTACGTCAGCGGCTCAACCAATTCTGCGGACTCTGCGCTCGACTATGACGGCACAGGCATCATCACAGGCGGCGTTATTGTTCTAACGGGCAGCAGCGGCATGGCGCAGAACTTCGGCACTTCGTCGACGCAGGGCTCCATACTTGTCAATTTTAACAGCACATCAACCGCGGCTGTAACGCTCACCGATTCTGACGGGAATACGATCCTTACCTATCAACCGCCAAAAACGTATAATTCCGTCGTCGTCAGCGCACCGTCACTGACGAAGGGCAACACCTATTCGCTGTCTGCCTGCGGTCAGACACAGAGCATTACACTTTCTTCGCTCATCTACGGCTCCGGCGGAATGGGCGGCGGTAGTCAACCGGGTGGTCGTCCCGGCGGTCGACCTTAATGTAAAAACCGAGTGTCTTTCGGCACTCGGTTTTTATTTAAGCCATACGGGTGAGCATTTCCGCTGTCTGCGAAAGGTAATCGTTTTCCATTAGTTCAATCAACCCCTTGTCACAAAGTGCAGGCAGTTTCGGGTCAATCGGGAGTTTGGCGAGCACCGGCAGATGTTCTCTTGCGCTCACTTCATCAATGTGCGATTCACCATACACATGAATCTTCTCCGAACAATGCGGACACTGAAGATAACTGTAGTTTTCAATCAGCCCCAATACAGGAACATTCATCATTCGCGCCATATTGACCGCTTTCTCGACAATCATGGAGACCAACTCCTGCGGACTCGTGACAACAACAATACCAGAAATTGGCAGGCTCTGGAACACCGTCAACGGCACATCACCCGTTCCGGGAGGCATATCGACAAACATATAGTCAACTTCATTCCAGGCAACGTCTGTCCAAAACTGTTTGACAATGCCAGAAATGAGAGAACCTCGCCACAGGACAGGCTTTGTCGGATCGTCAAGCAACAGATTAACGCTCATGACCTCAATCCCCGTTTTGGACCGCGGCGGTAGCATGATGCCCTCTTCGGAACCGGATACCCGCTCCCCCTCCAAACCGAAAATTTTTGGAATGGACGGACCGGTGATATCGGCATCGAGAATTGCTGTCTTGTATCCGAGTCTCCGCATAGAGACGGCAAGCATCGAAGTGACAAGGCTCTTGCCGACGCCGCCTTTGCCGGATACCACACCGATGACATGCTTAACGTGACTGTAATCGTTTTCCTTTTCCACCGTCGGCTGTGCGCCGGTACCTGTCGTTTTCGATGAGCAATTTACCGTACAACTGCTGCAATCATGCGTACATTCTGACATATTGACTCCTTTGTTATGACTCAGCGGTCACGTGTAGCTTACCGTCCGTCACTTCCAAGGTGACATGACGGATTTTTGCCCGATAGTGAGAGATAATCTCCGTGGCGAGAGCGTCCTCTACGTGCGTTTCCAAATATCGACGCATATTGCGAGCACCGTATTTTTCGGAATACGACTCCCGGGCAATGAGATCCACCGCCTCGTCGGTATAAGTAAACGTCATACCGCGCTTCTCAAGCACGTCTTTCAAATCGCCGAGCATAATGTCGGTAATCCTACGGAAATCTTCGTGGGAAAGTGAACGGAACGTGATAATCTCGTCAACACGGTTGATGAACTCCGGCCGCAAAAAACTCAGCAGCGCCCGTTCGGTGCGCTCTCGTCCCTGCTTCATATCACTTTCGGAAAAGCCGGACACAGCGGTCGCCTTTTCCGAGCCGGCGTTAGTCGTCATGACAATCAGAGTATTTTCAAAGTTCACGACACGTCCCGCGGCATCTGTCACGCGCCCGTCGTCCAATATCTGCAAAAGAATATTCATAACGTCGGGGTGTGCTTTTTCAATTTCATCAAAGAGAATGACCGAGTACGGACGCCGACGTACCTTTTCCGTCAGTTGCCCTGCTTCGTCATAGCCGACATATCCGGGAGGCGCACCGATGATACGGGAAACGGAGTGCTTCTCCATGTATTCCGACATATCGAGCCGTATCAGCATATCCGGCTGTTTGAAAAGATCATTCGCAAGCACCTTGACGAGTTCTGTTTTACCAACGCCCGTCGGTCCTGCGAAAATTAGGGAAACCGGGCTTTTATGCACAGAGACACCGGCACGTTTGCGACGAATGGCGCGGACAACGGCAGAGACTGCCTCGTCCTGTCCAATAATGCGGTTTTTGATGCGGTCTTCGAGCTTGTTGAGCTGCTCAAACTCCTGCTCACGAATATCCGATGCCGGGATTCCTGTCCAGATCTCTACCACATCAGCAAGATCGGCAACGGTTACTTCAAGCTTTTCGCATTCCGTATCCAGCTCGGCCAGACGCTGTTCATCTTGAGAAATCGTCACTTTAAGGTCGGCTACTTCCTGCCAATAGTGCTCTTTTCCCTCGTCGGGAATGCTATCCGCTTTGCTCTCCAATGCCGTCAGTTGTTGACGCGTCTCATCAAGCTCTCTCTTCTTGTGCAGGCGTTCGTTCACAGCGGGCGCCGTAAGAGCAACATGGGATGCTGCTTCATCCAAAAGGTCGATTGCCTTATCCGGCAGGAAACGATCCTGAATGTATCGTTCCGAGAGACGCACCGCGGCAGCAATCACGCTGTCGGGAATGCGGATACCGTGATACGATTCGTAATAACCTTTGATGCCGCACAGCATTTCTTCCGTTTCTGCCGTGGACGGTTCATTGACGATGACAGGTTGGAAACGACGTTCGAGTGCACTGTCTTTTTCGATGTACTTACGGTACTCTTTCATGGTCGTGGCACCAATCACCTGTATTTCCCCGCGGGAAAGTGCCGGTTTCATCATGTTGGCAGCGTTCATTGATCCTTCGGCATCTCCCGCGCCGACGATATTATGCACTTCGTCGATGACAAGAATGATATTGCCAAGTGCGCGCACTTCATTTAAAAGACCGAGAATGCGCGATTCAAACTGTCCGCGGAATTGCGTGCCTGCAACAAGCGCCGTCAGGTCAACGAGATATACTTCGCACCCGCGCAGTTTCTCCGGCACACGCCCTTCGGCGATACGGATTGCCAACGCCTCAGCAATGGCAGTCTTGCCGACGCCCGGTTCACCGATCAGGCACGGATTATTCTTTTGTCTGCGACACAGAATCTGTATGACCCGTTCAAGTTCGTGCTCGCGCCCGACGATGCGATCAATCTTCTCTTCGGCGGCGCGGCGCGTCAAATTGGTACAGAATGTATCCAGCGTCTTTCTTCTTGGATCCGGCTTTTTTGTCTTCTCCTTCTTTTCCTTGTTTTCGCGCGGAGCATCGGTAGCGGATTCCCGTTCTGCAGCATCACCGCTTTGTTGCTGACCGGTGACGTTGATGCCGAGTTGCCCGAAGAGTTTCGGCAGATCAATTGCGGGGGCACCCGCGTCTTCCCCGGTATCGTCACTCCCCTCGGTGGCGCTCTCAATCGCGTTATTCAAGTCTTCCGTCATGCGGTCAATATCCTCTTGACTGACGCCCATTTTTTCGAGCATATCGTTGACCGGTTTAATACCAAGTTCACGCGCACATTGAATGCACAGCCCCTCGTTGACCATTTCGTTCCGTTCCGGGTCCATATGCGATATATAAACGACCGCGATGCGCTTATGGCATCTGGCACACATTTGCATAATTTTGTTCCTCCGACTGTCCCCTCTCACAGGGACAGGATAAATGAAAGCGGATTAAAGTGATAGATAAACTTGGTAATATAGGTTTGATCCAATGAAAAAGACTGAATGAAAGAAAGCGATGCGACAGGCGCAAGCCCAGTCATCCAGACAAGGAGTTTTACCGCCAGCCAAACGACAGCCCCCCAAAGCAGGAGCGACATACATGCGCCGAGTACAGCGTTTAACTGCTTCAGCACCGGCAATTCCGCGAGACTTGTCCCAATCGACAGAAGAATGCGGAGCAAAATAAGTGCCGCGATGAAGAGCGCGACCCATGCCAGGATAACGCCAAAAAAGCGGGCAATCGGCAATGAGGCTTCCCGTATGAAATGATAATACATTCCCTCGCCACCGTTATAAGCGTCTGTCGCAATCGCCTGTACGTCCATTCCAAACCAGCCGGCAACAGCGCGAACCAGTTTGGGCAGTTGCGCCACCATTTCATCCGGCGACGCGGCGGGGGCGTCCTCCAACTTTGCCCACGACATGATTAGCCTAGTGAGCCAGTTGCTGATAAAAAGTTTGGAAAACCAATAGCCGAGAGGCTTTGCCAGGAGTAATGAAACAACTCCTGCCGTCACCTTACGGAACTTACGGAAACAGATCCAGACGAGCCCGCGCCGTAGTCCGAAAATCAGTGCAAAAAGTGCGACAATGCAAATCAATGCATCTAAAACGATTGCAACTGTCATTGCCCGTACCTCCTGCACAATCTACTATAATTTATATATTATTCTATCCAAACCACGGGCCAAAGTCAATCTGCTCGATAAAAATTAACGATTACTTAAAAACAACATTATTTTCACCGAAAATAGTCTGCAGATCGCGAAGCAACTTGTCTGTCACATCCGCATCGTAACCGCGTGCGTTCAGATATTTACCGGACGAAAGATCGTAGATTACGGTGGGAGTATTCCCCGGCACGCAGGAAAGAATACGAAGCGCCACCTGTGTTTCCCTTGCCTGCAACCCCGGTACGCGTAAATACAGTTTCTTTGGCTTGATAAGTGTTTTTGCGTATTCTTCGTTACTGGACAGTTTTTGTATTATCTCGGCAACAATCTTCGTTTTTTCATCCTCGCGTGCGGAAATCGTGCCAATGACACACAGTCCGTTCGTAATCTGCAAATCAGCCGCGTACTGTTGATACTGTTTCGGGAAAAAGATGACCTCAATCGTACCCGTGCGGTCAGCCAACTGCATGAACAGCATGGTATCGCCGCGTTTGGTCGTCTTTTTTGTCATGCCGGCGACAAAGCCGGTGAGCGTCACACGTTCTTTATCGGTATGCTCCCCACTCTCTTCCCCGTTCTCATCAAAAGAGTCGATGATCTCGGCGATATCCGTATGAGGAATCGCGTCGGCGTGTTTTGCGTAATAATCAAACAAATTCCCGGAGAAATAGATTCCCGCCAATTCCTTTTCGAATGCAAGCAAATCCCTGAGGGGAAACTCCGGTATCTCCGGATATGTGACAGAGCCGAGCGCGCTCGGCGTGCCAAGCGCACCGCTGAAGAAATCCATTTGCCCGGTCACATTGCTTTGCGCGCGGGCGCCCGCGCGAGCCAACATCTCTTCATAGACGGCAAGCAGACGGGAGCGATATACGCCGAGCGAATCAAAGCAACCGCATTTAATCAGCGATTCCAGTTGCTTTCGATTGAGATCTCCCCGCGCCATACGGTCAACGAAATCTTCGAATGAGCGGAATTTCCCGTGCTCCCGCTCCGCTATCAGCGCATCGACAAACAATCTCCCCAGATTTTTAATAGCAAGGAAACCGTAGCGGACAGCCCCCTTTGAAGCGATAAAGTCCGTACCGCTCTCGTTGATATCGGGCGGTAGGACGCGAATATCGAACTTCTGCGGATCGCACACGACGCCGCAGGTCATAAGCGCCGCAAAGTATTCCGCCGGATAATGCGCTTTGAGATACGCCGTGCGATAAGAAATCATCGCATATGCGGTCGCATGGCTCTTATTGAATGCATAACTGGCGAAACTCAGCATCTCATCAAAGATTGCCGTCGCGTCTCCCTCGGATACTCCGCGCTCCGCACAGCCTGTGATGAAGTCGGACCGTTCCGCTTTCATTACCGCTTCTTTTTTCTTTGCCATGGCGCGGCGGACAAGGTCTGCACGAGCAAAAGAATAGCCCGCCAGTGCGCGGAAAATCTGCATGACCTGTTCCTGATAAACGATACAGCCGTAGGTATTGCCCAGAATGTCTGCCAGCGCAGGAACGCGGTATGCAACTTTTTCTTCCCCGTGTTTCCGTGCGATAAACTTACCGATTGAATCCATCGGTCCCGGGCGGTACAGCGCAATGACAGCAATAATATCATCAAAAGCAGTTGGCTTCATATCCGCAAGCACACGCCGCATTCCCGCCGATTCCAGCTGAAAGACGCCTTCTGTCTTTCCCAGCGAAATCATTTTGTATGTCTCCGCATCATCAAACGGCACCGCATCCATACGGAACTGCGATTCCGAGCGATGAATCTGCTCAACCGTTTTCTCAATAATTGTGAGATAACGGAGACCGAGAAAATCGAATTTGACGAGTCCCAAACTCGCGATAGTGTCCATATCGTATTCCGTCACGACATTCTCGCCGTTGACCGCAATCGGTACATAATGCGAGACGGGTTCTGCCGTGATGACGACACCCGCTGCGTGTGTGGAAGCATGGCGCGGCATTCCCTCGACTTTCAGGGAGAGATCCAAGAGACGCCTGACCGCCTCGTCGCTCTCATACTTTTCTTTAAGTTCCGTTCGCTTCATTGCCTCACCGAGACTCATCATGCCCGGAATCAGCTTTGCGACTGCATCCACATCCGCATAGGACATACCGAGCACACGACCGACGTCCCGGACCGCCGCCCGCGCGGCAAGCGTCCCGAACGTGATAATCTGTGCAACGTGATCGTCACCGTACTTTTCTTTGACGTACGATATAACACGATCACGCTTCTCATAGCAGAAGTCAATATCAAAGTCCGGCATCGTTTGCCGTTCGGGATTGAGGAAACGCTCAAACAGCAGATCGTATCGAATACTGTCCACATCCGTAATGCCGATGCAATAGGCGACAAGACTCCCGGCGCCGCTGCCACGTCCGGGACCGACGGGAATATCATGTGTTTTGGCATACATGACAAAGTCGCGAACAATCAAGAAGTACGCATCAAAGCCCATTTCATGGATGACAGAAAGCTCATACTCAAGGCGCGACATATAATCTTCTTTTGTCGCTTTAGCAAAAACGATTCGTCCGTCACCCACCCGTTCATTAAAGCCGCGGAAGCATAGATCTCTGAGGATTCCCTGATGTGTCTGCCCTTCTGCCAAAGAATATGTCGGCAAATAGTATTCTCCGAACGTAAAATCAAACTGACAGCGCTCGGCGATTTTAACGGTGTTTTCAATGGCACCCGGGTAAGCGGCAAAAAGGCGCTTCATCTCTTCGGTGGATTTGTAATAAAACTCATCCGTTTCAAAACCGATCGGACGGCCTTCCGTTAGGGTTCTGTTTGTCTGAATACACATCAAAACGGACTGCATTTCCGCATCTTGACGACGGAGATAGTGTACATCGTTCGTCGCGACAAGGGGAATCCCCGTTTCTTCGGAAAGCGCTTTCAACGTCATGGCAACACGCTTTTCGTCCGACAGAAGGTGATCCTGTATTTCCAGATAGAAGTTACCTTCTCCGAAAAGATTACGGTACTCGAGAGCGGTTGCTTTGGCGGCGGCGTAATCACCTGCAAGAATCGCCTGCGGAATCTTCCCTGCCAAACAGGCAGAGAGGGCGATAATTCCCTCGTGATGTGCACGCAAGAGTTCTTCATCCACACGGGGTCGCATATAAAATCCCTCGATGAAACTCTGAGACACCATTTGAATCAAGTTGCGGTACCCGATCTCATTCTGCACGAGCAGAATCAGATGATCGCCCGAAAAGTCATTTTTGCCTTCTTTGGAAAAGCGAGATGTCCTCGCGACATACACCTCGCACCCGATGATCGGATGAATTCCCTCCGCTTTGCAGGCGCGGTAAAACGCTACGGCACCATAAAGTACGCCGTGGTCAGTAATGGCGACAGATGTATGCCCCGCCTCCTTTGCCGCGCGGGGAATATCCGCGACGCGGCAGGCGCCGTCAAGCAGACTGTATTCACTGTGCAGATGCAGGTGAACGAATTCTCCCATTTTTCTATCCTTATACTTGCATTTCTTTGGCGTATTCCATGATTTTCAGGAGTCTGTGGTAAATCCCCGATTTTGTAACCGGCGGATTGGATTTCATAGCGAGCATCGCTAAGCTGTCATCGCTATTTTCCAAAAGTAGTAGCGCCGTGCGGCGTAGGTCATCCGTGAGTCCGGACAGCAGGTTCTTTTCTTGTAATCTCCTGATAGCAGTTAACTGCTCCGCACGTGCGGCGGAAGAAGTACGGAGATTTTTGACGATGCAGTTAGTAGAGCGCGTTTCCTGATTTTTGAGATCCCGTATGATGAGTGTATCCGAAAGTGCGTACATGGCATCCAGCAGTTGCATCTGCCCGAGCATGTCCAGAAGAGTTGTGCCGGATCGAAAATAGAGCACGGTTCTTCCCGCCCGCGTCGCTGTAAGCGGGAGGACCCCCGCCCCTCGGAAAGTGTGTAAGAGAATATCGGCTCTCTGTTTCGGAGTAAACTCCATGCGAAGTTCGGAGGTCGGGTTGCACATCATTCCGCAGGATAAAAACAGCCCCCGAAAAAAATACTGCGCGCAAAGCGGACACTTAAAGCGCTTGTCCGTTTCAAAGCCGTCATGCGATGCCTCCGTCAGCAATTTTTCTGCCGCTTTGGAAGAAAAGCAGACTCGCCGGGCGCCTCCACCGCCGCGACGGTTGGAAGAGGTAGCCGAAACATGATAAACAGTATCAATCAGACGCAGGGCATAGATAGAGCTATCGTTCCCTACGAGGTCAAATACCGTTACTCCCGCAGTACATTCCGCAGTGGGGAGCATCAGTCCGATGAGGAAAGAACGCGCGCAACAGAGTTCCCGCGGAAAATCCGCGAGAATGGCTTTCCTTAACGCCTGCGTGTAAGACATGAACACTACTCCATAACAATTTCCGGAATCAGATAGATTCCGCTCAGACGATGGACACGATCCTGTATCAGCGTAATCAGCTGTCGCACATTACGAGCGGTCGCATTTCCTGTGTTGACCAAAAAACCACAGTGTTTGTCAGACACCTGCGCTCCGCCGACGGAATACCCGCGTAGCCCCGCCTCTTCGATCAGTTTCGCGGCAAAAGCACCGACCGGGCGCCGGAATGTGCTCCCCGCACTCGGGAAATCGAGGGGTTGTGATGCTGCGCGCCGAACGGTTAGGCTGTGCATCGTCGCGCGAATCAAATCTTCTCTTGAGGGGGTCAGGCGAAGGGATACGGAAAGAATAACATATCTCCCCCCCTGAAATAAACTCGTGCGATAGCCAAATGCACAGGCATCAAACGGCAAAGATACTGTTTTGCCACGCCAAAGATCCCAGGCGAGTACTGCCGTCACCGCATCGGCGACAGAGACGCCGTAAGCGCCCGCATTCATGACCACGGCACCACCGAGGCTACCGGGAATCCCGTAAAGGTTTTCTAGTCCGCCGAGCCCCTGCTCGGCGGCACGATTAATCAGCGTGTGGAGTGCCACCCCGGCATCTGCCTCTATCGTTGTGCCACAGAAGCAAATATTACGACAATGGCGGGTCATCACCCAAGCACCGGGATATCCCTCATCGGACGCAAGAATGTTAGAGCCGCAACCAATCACACGGAACGGCACCGGTGCCGACATGAGTATACGCAAAAGGTCACAAAGCGTATCCGTACTCTCGGGATAAAGCACATAACGTATGTTTCCCCCGATGTGGAAAGTCGTCAGGCGCGCGGCAGGATAATCCGAATCGCAGCGAATCCCGCGCAGGGCTTTGACGGCTCCGAGAAATGCTGTTTCCATGATTGTCCCCCTCTGCCCGTATATAATACATTACGAAACAGAAATGGAAATCATGCGTCAGAGTTCGCGTCTCTCGCGGCGCATATCAATAGCGGCTTGCCTCTGCGCCTCTGTCACGTGAATCCCACCGAGGATTCTCGAAAGCTCACGAATTCTGCCCTCCTCATCGAGAACCGTCACGGTCGTTTCCGTGCGACCGTCATGTTCCGATTTGGCAATCAGGAGGTGATCGTCGGCGAGAGATGCAATCTGCGCGGAATGTGTCACGCAGAAAATTTGTGTGCGTTCGGAGAGCCCGAGAAGTTTAAGTCCGATTTTTCGAGCCGTTTTCCCGGAAACTCCCGTATCAATTTCATCAAACACCATGGTCGTAGATTCATCGAGGCTATTTTCAACGCTTTTGAGCGCAAGCATCATGCGCGCCAGTTCCCCGCCGGATGCCACCATGGAAAGCGACTGCATATTCTCTCCGCTGTTGGCGGAGATCAGAAAATCGACACGGTCATACCCGGTAGGAGAAAGTATATACTCCCCGGTGGCATTTTTCATTTCCTGGGTATCCACACAGAAAGACACCTTCGGCATATCGAGAAACACCAGCGTTTCAATTACGCGGGCGGAAAGTGCCTTGGCGGCTATCATTCTCTTATCATGCAACTTCTTCGCAAGAAGTGTCGCATGCTCCGTCGCGTCACGGAGAAGGTCTTTGAGCTCAAGCAGTCGACCATCCGAATTCTGTAGCTTCTCGAGTCTTTTTACGGCATCTTCGCGGTATGCAAGGATTTCTTCTATGGTGGAGCCGTATTTCTTCTTGAGTCGCGAAAGCGCGGCAAGGCGCTCTTCCGTTTCGTTGATAACATGGGCGGGATCACCGTCATCTTCGGAGGATAAATCGTACATCTGCTCTGCCACGTCATCCAAACGATACTGACAGTCACGGAGTTCCGTCACCGCGTTTTCGAGCGACGGCAGAGCATCAAGAAGCGACTCGACGGCAGCTATGGAACGGTCGAGAAGCATCGCGACATTACCGCGCTCCGCACCTTTTAAAGCGCGCCAAACAAACTGTGATTGACGGTAGACACGCTCCCGGTTTTTGATGCGCGCCTCACGCTCGGCGAGCTCTTCATCTTCCCCGACCTTCGGTGAAACGGCGTCAATGTCGGCAATCTGAAATGTCAGCATCTCAATATTACGTGCACGTTCCGCCTCTCCACGCATAATGTCGTCCATTTCACGCCGATATGCATCATAAGCACTGTATGCCACGCCGTAAGCGGACAAATCTTCGGAAACCCCGGCAAATGCATCAAGAATACGGATATAGGTATCCGCATCATAAAGTGCCATCGTATCGGTCTGTCCGTGAATATCTATTAGATATTTTGCAATATCGCGGAGAACGCTTAATGTGACAATTTCACCGTTCACCTTGCACTTTCCCTTGCCATCAAGGGTAAAGGAGCGCTGAATCAGAATATTTCCATCCGGGTCCGGTGTAACATCCATCTGCCGGAGCAGCGAAAGTGCGCGGTCGGAAAGTCCGCCGAAAAGTCCCGTAACGCTCGCGGTCGTTTCCCCAGTGCGTATCATTCCTCGGTCGGCGCGTGTTCCTGTTAAAAGACCGATGCTGTCAATCAGAATTGACTTACCTGCCCCGGTCTCACCTGTCAGCACCTGAAAACCGCAGCTGAAATCCAGCTCCAGCTCACGAATCAAGGCTATGTTTTTTATGTACAATGTTTTCAGCATATTCTTTATAGATTTCCGAGTGTCCGTCGAATACTCTCAGAGAGACTCTGTGCCGTCTCATTATTGGCGGCGACCACCAGAATCGTATCATCACCGGCAACACAGCCAAGAACCCCTTCCGGTTTCATCGAGTCAAGGCACGCGGCAACTGCATTCGCCATACCGGGATAGGTATGCATGACCATTATGTTTCCGCCGACCTCAATCCGAATAACCGAATCTGTCAGGGCAGAGGTAAACTTCAGTGGCACCGAGGACGGCTTTGCTCCTTGTTCATACCGATAATTCCCCTTGGAAGTCATGCTTTTGATGAGTTTCAGTTCGCGGATATCACGGGAAACCGTCGCCTGTGTCGCGCGGAAACCGCGTGCCTGCAACCGATCGAGCAACGTTTCCTGCGTGTCGATATCCTCTTCCGAAATGATTTCCAAAATAGCTTCCAGTCTTGCGTTCTTCATGTCGCACCTCAATCCTTCAGTTCGGCATCCTGCATTTTTTGCCGTAAGGTATTCATCATACCGTGTTTTTCAAAAGTAATCATGTGTAGCAGTTTGTCTCCGCGGCAAACAAGTATTTTTTCACCTGCATGGAGTAGATAGGTATTCCTCCCGTCAAGAGAAACATACAGTTTGGTTTCGGTATCCCCGCCGCACTCGACCGTGATTTTCGTATCTCCGGGAAGAATCATTGAACGGTTAAAGAAGGAGTGCGGGCAAATAGGGGTCACGCAAATCGACGTGAGATTCGGATGCATCACAGGACCGCCGCAGGAAAACGAATAAGCGGTGGATCCGGACGGCGTCGCAATGATAAGTCCGTCCCCACGATAGCGTATTCGGTTACAGTCGGAATCGGTCAGAAGCAAATCGCAAAGTCCGAGGTTATTCTCGTGCGTGATAGCAACCTCATTAAAGGCGGTTCCCGGCAACGTTATCTTTTCTTCTCCTCTCGTGATTGCCAGCGTCAAAGTCATACGCTCGGAAACTGTATAAGCGCCGCTCATGAGGCGCGTCAACAACTGAAGTTCCTCTTTCGCTACCTCAGCAAGATAGCCGAGGCGTCCGAGATTGATTCCGAGCAAGGGGAGGTCCCGTTCGACGGCGCGCGGTGCGATATCCAGAATGGAGCCGTCTCCGCCAACGACCAAGATCATATCTGTATCGGTCGGAATATCGTGTGTAAAAATCGCTGTATGCTCTGGTAAATGTCGACGGCAGGATTCATCTGCATATACCGTTGCGCCGTCTGCGGTCAACAGTTGTGCCACACGCGCGGCTATCTCATCGGCGTGTTCTTTTTGAAAGTTTACTTGCAAATAGATGTGACTGAGCGGTTTCATCATATCATTGTTCCTTTGTGAAGCAAACGAGATATTCCCTGTTTCCGTCACCGCCGGCGATGGGCGATGGGATCACTTGACCCGGTATCAGACCAAGCGCTTTGCCTGTGGTAAGCACGCGGTCGCATGCGATTCTATGCCCTTCATCGTTTTTGACGATACCCCGCGCGCCGATATACGCTCGCCCCGCTTCAAACTGCGGTTTGATTAGCGAAACAAGTTTCGCTCTCGCCGGCATCATAGCGGCAAGCGCCGGCAAGATAATGGTTTGCGAAATAAAGGAAACGTCCATTGTATAAAATGTCGGACGCTCCGGGAAATCATCGGCGCAGAGATTCTTTGCGTGATAGTTCTCATAACTGTACACGCGCGGATCGCCGGCAAGCGACGAAGCAAGTTGCCCGTGCCCGTTTTCGACCGCATAAACACAGTGTGCCCCATGTTGTAAAAGGCAATCGGTGAAACCGCCGGTCGAAGCGCCAATATCCATACATACCCGATTCCGTGGATCCAGCGAAAATGCCTCTAACGCCGCTTCCAGTTTTAACCCACCACGGCTTACATACCGCGAGTCAGGCGTAACCTCAATTATAACTTCGTCGGAAACCTGTAACGCGCATTGTGTCACAGCCTTGCCGGAAACCCGAACATGACCGGAACGAATCAGGCGTTGTGCCTCCGTGCGGCTGCGGCATAATCCGCGTTCCGCAATGCAGATATCGAGACGCATTATTTCCTGCGGTGAAGAAGCTTGTCAGCCAGTTCCGCGAGCGGTGCTGCCCCGGGAATGCCCGCGATTGCGTCTTTCGCCTCTTGCGTCAGACGTTTTGCATCCTGTTCGGCGTCGCTCGGCGACGTGAAAGTCAGATAGGTGTTTTTTCCGTTCTTTTCATCGCTGCCAATGGGTTTGCCAAGCGTCATATCCCCATACACGTCCAGAAGATCATCGATAATCTGGAATGTCATACCGATATTGTTTGCGTAAGTGACAAAAGCACGGCGCTGTGCCTCATCGGCGCAATCTGCGGCGATACAGCCAAGCACGACAGCAGCAGTCATCAGCGCCCCGGTCTTTGCCACATACATCCGCTTCAGTGTATCAAAAGCAATCGTATGGTGCTCTGCCGTCAGATCCATAATCTGTCCGCAGATCATGTGATTGGCACCGGCTTGCATAGCAAGCACACGTGTTGCCTCCACTTTCTGACAATCTGTGGCAGGCGCATCTGCGATGACTTCAAAAGCGTACGTCAAGAGCGCATCGCCGGCGAGTACCGCCGTCGCTTCATCAAACATTTTGTGACACGTGAGCCTGCCTCTGCGAAAATCATCATTGTCCATACACGGCAAATCATCGTGAATGAGCGAATAGGTATGGACAAGTTCCAGTGCTGCTCCGAACCAAAGCGCTGTTTCCGCATTACCGCCAAGCACCTCGCATACTTTCATGGTTAAATACGGGCGTATTCTCTTTCCTGCCCCAAGTGTGGAATAGCGCATAGCTTCCCAGACGCGACGTGCGTCGTCGGAAGATTTCGACAAAAGTTCCGTGAGAAAGACGTCAAGTTTTTCCGCCCACAGCGTCATCTCTTCTTTCGTTGCTCTCATGCGGTTTCCTCTCCCGTCAGTATTTCAATTTTCTTTTCGGCAGTGCTCAGTTGTTCGTTGCAAAAGCGGACAAGCTCGGTCGCACGTTCGAAGTCCTTCAGTGCCTGATCGAGTGTCCCCATACCGCCCTCCAAGCGTTTGACAATGGTATCCAATTCGTTCATGGCATCTTCAAAATTTTCAGTTTTCATGTTGTCCTCCTGTTACGTGACTGATTTGTGCGTCAGCGGAACCGTCCGCGAATCGAATCTGCACCCTATCCCCTGGTTTGAGGGTTCCGGCACATGTTACGGTTCTGCCGTTTTCGTCCGATATAGCTCCATAGCCACGCGACAAAACGGCGAGCGGACTTAATCCGTGAAGTTTTTCGGCGACAAGAGACAGACTGTGTTTCGCCCCGTCAAGTTTCTGTCCGATAGCGCTTCCGAGCCGTTCATCGACAGACGCTAGTGCTGTCATATACGGAGCCAGCAGTCGTTCGGGATATTGCATCACAGAAGATTCCGCATAGCGAGTGAGCCGTGTCTTTACAAGTTGCGCGCGTGCGCGCAAAGCCAGAATCGCTTTCTGGCGAAATGCCGAAACCCTTTCAAAAAGCTCTCTTTTATCCGGCACAGCAAGTTCTGCCGCGGCAGAAGGAGTCGGCGCGCGCAGATCTGCCACAAAGTCGCATATCGTAAAATCGGTCTCATGTCCAACCGCGGAGATGACCGGTACCCGACACGCCGAAATGGTACGTGCAAGCTCCTCGTCATTAAAGCACCACAAGTCCTCCATGGATCCGCCGCCGCGGCCGATAATCAGGACATCGGTGGGATGTGCGTCGAAGTAGCGGATTGCGCGAATTAAATCGGCAGGCGCATCTGTCCCTTGCACCAACACGGGGTACAGAATCAGTTTTGCGAGCGGATAACGGCGCGTTGTGATATTGATAATGTCCTCCACGGCAGCGCCGCTGGAAGAAGTCACGATGCCGATTGTGCGCGGATACTTCGGAATTGGCTTTTTCCTGTCCTCATCGAAAAGTCCCTCCGCCGCCAATTTTGCTTTTAGTTTTTCAAACGCGGCATAGAGATCCCCCCGCCCGTCCGGCATCATGGTACGGACATACAGTTGATACTGCCCTGTCGGCTGATATACGTTGACATAGCCGGCAGCAATGACCTTCATACCGTCAGACGGTACAAAAGTAAGTCGAGAGGCACTGGAGCGGAAAGCGACACACCGTAACACACCGCCGTCGTCCTTCAGCGAAAAGTAGAGGTGCCCCGACGGGTGCGATTTACAATTTGATATTTCCCCGTGCACGGCGATACCCGAAAGAATATCGTCGTTCGTCATCAGTGCGGAAATGTACTGATTAAGCGCTGTGACGGTCACGGCTTCCGACATATATCCCATGGGCACCTCCTTTTCCGTTTTGAGATTGATTCATGAATATTGACTGAACGCCCGGTACGCCGTGAGAGTGGCAATACCGACGGCATTATCGGCGCTGAGCGCAGGTGATGCAAACAATGCGTCGCAATGCCCTCCAAGACGGTTTTGCAAAATAGAGCTAGACATGACGCCGCCTGCGTACAGAATCGGCATTTCACCGTAAGATGCACGATACGCATCCGTCATTCCGAGAAGTGCCGCACCGATATAATCAAAAACAAAAGCAGCAACGGCGGCGGGATCCTGCGTCTCGCGCAAAAGGTCCCGCGCCATGTTTTCCAGCCCTGACAAGTGGCAGTAGCATCCCTCGAGCGACGGTTTGCGTTTCTTGGATTTTCCCGCATAGGATAACGCAAGTTTTTCAAGTGCGGGCCCCGCCGGGAAAGCAAGACCGAGCAACACACCGATTCGATCAATGACCTGCCCCGCGTGCAGGTCACGGGACCCCCCGACAACGCGGCATGAAAAACCGTCCTCCGCAAAGCGGGCACTGACCAATTCCGTCGTTCCGCCGGAGACGTGAAACGCGCCGAACGGCGAAGAAAGAATCCTTGCGCCGTCGGCACCGAGAATCGCCGCCATTAAATGCCCACATTGATGCGAGAAGTGGTAACAAGGAATACCCGACACAGCCGATATCCCTTCCGCCGCCGAAACACCCGTCAAAAAGCAAGGCATATACGAGCCTTCCTGATTGCGCGGCTTTGCGGAAACGCCGACCGCAATCGGTGTATACTCCGACAGGAGCGACGCGAGCGATGCGAAAGCCTCCGGCAGATTCTTGGTATGGGCGAACACGGCATCCGATTGCCTGAGTCCGCATTCCCCTGCCCGCACGGGCAACGGGTACTTCAGGTTAGCAATAATGCCGAGGTTTTCATCCACTGCGGCGACCGAGGTCGTATAGTTGCTGGTATCAATACCGACGGTGCAGTATCTCATTTTTCACCGACCGCGCGTATGTCATGCATAAAGGCGTTGAGCACTCCGTTCGCAAAAGCATACGCTTTTTCGTCATCATACTTTTTCACGAGTTCGATGGCTTCGTTCAGCGAAACGCGCAGCGGAATATCTTCGCGGAAAAACATTTCGTAGCATGCTAGGCGCAAAACCGCAATTGACACCTTGGAAATACGTTCTTTCGACCAGTTATCAGCGTATTTTGTGATTGTTTCGTCAATCACGTCCAAATGGTCTTTCACACCGAGCACAATATCGCGGACAAACAAATCCTCTTCCATTCCCCGTGATTCGATTGCTGTCTCATAGTGCGAGACAGGGTCAGGCGTCGCGTCGAATCCCGCTTCAAACAATACTGTGAATGCGCACTCACGTGCTTCCTTACGTGTCATAATGCCCCCGTAATATGTATATTCGTAAATATTATACAATAAAAATATGTGTTGTCAAGGAGAATCGGGCGAGAAGAGAAAATAGAAAATTGCATTTTATCTTGCAAACGATACGGTCCTGTGCTATGCTTTTCTCAAAGGACAAGGAGATTCACATGAAAGTTGCTTCAAAAATTTATGCAATCCTGATTCGCGGATTTGCGATCTGTACCGCAATCCTGCTAATCATGTTTCTGTTTGCGCGCCTGATTTTGGACGTTCCGTCCATCTCGCTCAAGCAGTTCTTGCTGATACTCGCGTTTTCCCTGCCGCTCTCCCTCGCGCATGAACTGTATCTTATACGACGTTTGCCTTTCATCGCCCGTTTGGGGTTACACTATGTATCCGTTACTGCCTGCTTCACCGTCTTGTTTTCTGTTGTCGGGAAAATCGCACATCGCCCCTCGACCGTATTTGTTTGGATTGTTGTTTTTACTCTCGCCTATGCCATGATTGCGGGAATTGTCTTCCCGATTCTGCGTGCGACCGGATACTATAAAAAGTATCTTTCGCGTATATCTACAAATCAATTATCAAGCGAATTGCCATACGAAAAACGCTTTTCATGAGTTATCCGCAAGAGAATATTAGGTGTCACAACAATAAAAATCCAGCCGCCTAGCGGGTGGTATTTCATTTTCGGGCATAGCCCTAATGGATACTGGCAACGCACAAGTGCGTTTTTTGATTGGCCTGCCAGCCATGCATCTGTTACTTACTACCCATAAATGGATTCCGTGGGTCGAACATACTTAACTGGTCACTTTCTCTGTCGCTTTTCAGTTGCCCTGCTATGTATTCTTTTATGGCTTTCGTGTTCTTCCCCACGGTATCCACGTAATATCCCTTGCACCAAAACTCGCGGTTTCGGTACGCAAATTTCATGTTCCCCCATTTCTGAAAAATCAGCAATGCACTCTTTCCCTTCAAATACCCCATAAATCCCGAAACGCTCATTTTGGGCGGGATACTCACTAACATATGTATATGATCCGGGCATACTTCTCCCTCTACTATCTCCACCCCCTTCCATTCACACAGTTTCCTAAGTATATCTCTAATTTCGGCGCGTTTTTCTTCGAAAAACACTTTCCGTCTGTACTTCAGCGCAAATACCACATGATACTTGCAATTCCATGATGTATGTGCTAAAGTATTCTTGTCTATGACTTCCTTTTTCATAGATAAATCCTCCGATGTGTTTTATTCTTTTGTCTGGCAGGTCAAATCTATTTTAACACATCTGAGGATTTCTTCTCACCGGTTAACCTCTTTTTAACCACGCGACTATCGCGTGGTTTTCGTTTTGCAAAAAGTAAAAGGACCCGCTTCGCGCGGATCCTTTTTGCGTTTGCTTGCGCCTGTCAGAATTTCAGCTGATATGGCAGTCCACACACATAACGAGGTGATGCCTCACCCTGAATGAGCGGTAGCAAATAATGAAGCCCCTCCGCTGTAATACCGTTTCCTTCCTGATTGATAAACAGCGCGGGAAACTCTCGAATTTTGTTGGCGACCTCATTGACCGGCGTTGTCTCCGCTGTTACCGCATACGTATCGCCGGGAGAACGGCGGTAGGACATGACACAACCCGTTTTGCCTTCAACTGCCGCAGTCACCGCCGCTGAACCAATCATCACGGACTCTTCAAGATCTGTGCGCGAAGCCATATGCGCGGCGCATCTTTGCGGCAAGCTGAGTTCGATTGACCGCACTTTGCAGCCGATATTCTCTTTGACAATACCTTCGAGCACTTTACCCGTTCCGGCAAGATATTTATGTCCGAATGCGTCCACGGCACCAGATTGCACGAGAGATCCGATATACTCCCCGTCTGCATTACGGACCCCTTCCGAGACAGCAACGACCACCGCAGGATGACGTTCAAGGGCGGCACGGACGTCCGAAAGGAAACGATCGACAGAAAACGTACGCTCCGGGAGATACACCAGATCGGGGCCTTCACCGAAGACGAGCGACGGAAGCGCAGCAGCCGCGGTCAGCCATCCGGCATCGCGTCCCATCACTTCCACGATTGTCACGGCAGGAACCGTATAGACACTACAGTCTCTGATAATCTCTTCGATTGAAACGGCAATATATTTTGCGGCAGAACCGTATCCGGGTGTGTGATCCGTGCCGGCGAGATCGTTGTCGATTGTTTTCGGAACACCCATAATTCGCATTTCATACCAACGCAGTTCGGACGCCTTCGTCAGTTTGGCGACCGTATCCATCGAATCATTCCCGCCGATATAGAAAAAGTATCGGATATGCAGTCGCTTAAATTCGGTGAAGAGTTTTTCATACAATGGGTCAGCCGGGTCGGAAGGCAACTTCTTCCGACAAGATCCAAGCGCCGCCGCCGGCGTATGCTCAAGGTCAATGAGCAAATTGTGATCTCCTCCAAAAAGTTCGGTTAGGTTCACATAATCTTCGCGGAGGATTCCTTCTACGCCGTTTCTCATACCGTAAAGTGTCCCTATATGACCGCCTTCCTGCGCCTTGAGCGCCCCGCGGATGACCCCCGATAAAGTGGCGTTAATGGCGGCAGTCGGTCCGCCGGACTGCCCTACGATTGCATTTCCTGTCAGCATATGATTCTCCGTTTTCGTTTAGTCTTTTGTTTGTCCGTTCGTTTCTTCGAGCTCTGCCTTACCGAAAATATAGTTCTTTCCGCAAAAGCGGCAGTGTGCCGTCAATTCTGCGTTTTTTCCCTCGCGTGCCTGTTCGTCAAACAGTCTTTGAATTTCCTTCTGACCAAGCGAGAGGATTCCACGCTTCATTCTCTCACGAGAGCAGGTACACAAGTAGTCCGTCGTAATCTCGTCAAAGAGGTCATACGGAATGTCACGTAAAAGCGATTCTATCACGGTCAGCGGCGTTTCCCCTGCCGCCAGTTTTCCCGTCACGTCCGAAAGTCCCTCTGCCGCTCTCTCCAGAGCATCGACTGTTTCCCGTGCAGGCGACGGAAGAAGTTGGATGAGGACACCGTCGGCGGCGCGAACACTTCCGTCTTCATGGAAGAGGACACCGAGAGAACACATGGTGGGGATTTGTTCGCTCTCAGCAAAGTAGGTGGCAAACAGTTCTGCAATCCCGCGCGATTTTGCAGGTATCATTCCCTGCATCGGCTCACCGCTCCCGGTATCATGCACAACGTAAAAAAGCCCGTTACCTATCGCTGCACCGATATCCGGCGCACCCGTATCCTCAAGCCGTAATGCAAGAGAGGCGTTTTCCGCGTAGCCTCTCACATTCCCGTAATAGTCGCTGACAGTGAGTAGAGCCCCTGCTTCGCCTGCAGTACGGATTCCGACGGTCATGCTTTCCTGTTTTTCGCCCATCATGGAACCGATCAGTGACGTACCTGTCAGAAGTTCTCCGAGACATAGCGTACTCATGGGAGAAAGATGATGCAGGATTCGCGCCCGCTCCACAATAGCAGTTGCGTCCGTGACGAGTACACGTGCGCTCCCGTCACGCGTCATGGCGCGCAGAATTTTTCCGGATTTCATATTGTTTCCTTTCTGGTGGCAAGACAATACCAACGGGTATCTTCCTCGTTGCAGAGCCTTCCGTCATAGTGCCCGGCGACGCCTGCCAGCATCATTCCGGCAGCCTCCAGGCACTTTTTGACTGTCGCTAGAGGATAGTAGCGCTCGACCTCGTGCGAATCGGAGCGAATGTACCGACCGTCAGGCGCGGCTCGAAACAATGTGATCCAAAAGTCGCAACGTTTCGTGGCGGGATGATATTCGTTCTGCCATACGCAGAATGCATCATCCGTCTCCATAGTGTATACTTCGTTCGCATAGATCTCTTCAAACTGACGTTTTGCATTCAAATCAAACAAAAAGACTCCGTCGGGTGACAAAACATCGGCGACAGAACGGAAACAATCCGTCAGTTTTTGCGGCGTAGTCAGGTGATTCAGGCAATCGAGCGTCGATACGACAGCCTCCACTTGTCCGCAGAGCGAGAATCCGCACATATCCTGCTGTGTCCATTGAATACGATCAGAAACGTTTTCGGACTCGGCGCGTGCACTGGCAACAGACAACATCTCGGCGGACAAATCTAGCCCCACGAGATCATACCCCCGTTTTGCAAGAGCAATCGTCATGCTCCCGGTACCGCAACCAAGGTCAAGAATACACGAGACCGGAGAGGGGTGATATCGCCTCAAAGCAGCATCGACCGCCGACGACCATTCCTCATAGGAGATCTCGCTGTTCATAGCGTCATAGAACGGTGCCAGGTCACGATAGATTCCCATTGGTGCTCCCTCCTCCCAGCCGCCGAATAACTTCCTCGGGGGAAAGTCGGTCGGCAATATATCCTTTTTTTAAAAGGTCTGCTGGAATATATTCATCGAATTTATCAAACATCGGTGTTTCTCCGGCGGCGAGCATTTCCGTCGTATCAATTCCACCACGGGAAAGATCATCGCCGATGGCACAGAGAAAGCCGTTACGCAGATCGCCTTTCCCCTTGAAGGTCAGGTAACAGCACCCTTCGCTCTGAATATCGGAAATCCCCAGTCGACCCGACTCACGCCTAAGATATCGTTTTAGTGTTCTGAATGCGCGTGTACCGAGCCAAGGAAACAGTACCCAACTGCTCCCACCGATCGACAAGAGCAGACTTTTGTCCATCCCGGTCGCGCGCGCTACGCGACGGGCGGTAGCAAGACGTGCCGCAGCATTCGGAAGAAGATAGGCATATTGCTCTCCACAAAGCAGTATTTCGCGCATTTTCTCGAGCAGGCGCGTATGTATTTCTCCGCCGTCCCCTGGCCAAGAGACCTCCATTTTTCCTTTGACTCTCTGCACATAGACCAGTCGGCGCGGCATGTCGAGGTCTGTCACTTCCCACACACGCCCCGCAAGAGCAAAACGATCGCCTACAGGTGGCGGATTGGTAATGGTACCAATCTCATCCGACTGACAGCGAACCGTATAATCATCGCTGTCTTTGAAGACCGCAAAAAAGCGATAACCGGAAATAATGCGCTCTCCGCGCAGACCGATGATGAGCCCTCCCTCATCGGTACGCTCAATATCCTCGTGCTCAAGCATGGAAATCAGCAATGCCCGATAGGCTTCCCGCTCGACTTCACGAAAAGGCGGTAATGAGAGCACACGGTCAGCGAGAATCTTCGGCTGAAGTTCCCCTGAGGACGCAAGAATACTGAGTGTTTGGTGATAGAGCAAGCTGAACGGTAAATGACGGCGGCGCGGCGGCTCAATAAATCGTTCGCTGCGATAGAGCTCCACTATGGCGATT
Source organism: Akkermansia muciniphila (assembly GCA_963611795.1). Classification (GTDB taxonomy): domain Bacteria; phylum Bacillota; class Clostridia; order Oscillospirales; family CAG-272; genus UBA1740. Next base: position 52,115 of record CAVDSZ010000012.1, read on the forward strand.
GCACGAAGCAATTCCCACGGAATCAGCTCCGGCAAAGGGGCGTTCGGCAACGGATTTTCTTCGCGAAATACCATCATCATTTCCGGCGGGGCTCCGCGTCTGCCGCTACGCCCCAAACGTTGCAAAAATCCGGCAACCGTCGTCGGGGCACCGATCTGTGCCACCCGTTCCAGTCGACCAATGTCGATTCCAAGCTCCATGGTTACCGTCGCACAGGTAACGGCGCGTGCAACTTCCTCGTCTTTCATTTTGATTTCTGCGTCCTCGCGAAGAGACGCGGAAAGATTACCGTGATGAATCAGGAAAATGTCGGGATCTCCCCTACGCTCCGCAATTTGTCGAAGCGTTGCCGTCGTATACTCGGTTTCTTCTCTGGAATTGGAGAACACCAATGACTTCTTGTCTTTGACGGCATCGTACAGAAATTCATATCCCGCGTCGAGCGAAGCTTTCACCGCGGTCTGCCCAAGAGCCGGGGCGTCATTTGTCTGATCGAGTTCTCGGTTCTGAATGTAAAAATGCTCCATACCGAGCCGCCAGTGAAGTTTTGTCGGAGAAGGCACCGGCGCTACGGTAGCGCGCGCACTTCCCCCGCCGAGCCAGTCGGCTGCTTCCCGCAGGTCACCAATGGTTGCGGAAAGTCCGACGCGCCGTACAGACACCCCGGCTTTTCTTTCAATGCGGCAGATCTGACATAGTATCTGATTCCCCCGATCGCTTGCTATGAGTGTGTGGATTTCGTCAATTACCACATACCGTAATGCGCCGAAAAGGCGCGGTATGTCATTGGAACGACGCATCAGCATACTCTCCAGCGATTCGGGGGTGATTTGCAAGATTCCTTCCGGATTCTTCAGCAGTTTTGCTTTTTGCGAGGCGGAAACATCGCCGTGCCAATGACATACAGGAATACCGGCTTCGTCGAGAAGCGCGTCCAAACGCTGGAACTGGTCATTAATCAGACTTTTGAGCGGCGCAATATACAAAACGGAAATGCCGTCCCGCACAGGAGGGCAATCCATCAAATCGGTAATAATCGGGAAAAAGGCCGCCTCGGTTTTACCCGATGCAGTACCGCTGGACAGCAAGAGATTGTCCCGTGTTTCCAGTATGGTTTCCGCCGCCTGCATTTGCACTTCGCGCAGTTCTTCCCAGCCACTCCGATAAATATATTCCCGGATAAACGCAGGAAACCTGCGATAGATTTCATCAGCCGTCAAAAAGCGTTCCTCCGTTAGATTTCAATGTCGAAGACCGTGCCCGCATTTCCGTGTGCGCCGGATGTGGCAGCGGACATCTCACCGTCTTCGGGGGACACCGATCGACTGACGGCCGTCTGTCTGACGAGTGCGTCGAAATCAGCCTCCGGATTGTCTTTCAAAATGTTGAGCAGAGACAGGAAATCCCGAATCATCTCGCGGGGCGTAATCAGTTCATCCGCTCCGGCGCGAGCAAGCTCGTACTGCAGGAAAGCAACGCACTGTTCGTCGCTGACGGATACGGAGCCCCATTTTTGTGCATACAACTTCCGCAAACGGAAAATTAACGCGAGCATCTCATTGTCCGTCAGACGACGGAGACGGATTACCGGTGCCGAAAGATTACGATACCCCGCGCCGGCGAATCTTCCGTCGGCAAGGCGTGAGCGCAGCGCATCGTAACTGAAAAGTCCGCGTCTTGTGTCCTCGAGAAACTGTGGTGTACCGCCGCAAATCACAGCAAGGTGCGTGGCGCGCCCCTCCAGCGTGTCGTTAAAAATAGAAAGCAGTTTTTCGTAATTGGACTCACGCGAAATGCGGTTCGTAATCTTGTAAAGATTGATGCACTCATCAATGTAAACAATGAGCCCGCGATAACCGAGGCGCACGGAAAGTGCCGCCCAAAGTTTCAGATAATCGTACCAGTTGGTATCATCTATAATCTCACCGACAGCGATGCCAAGTGCCGCTTTCGCCTCGGTTTTTGTCTTAAATTCCCCACGTAACCAACGCAGACAGGCACTTTTATGCTCAGTGTCATCTTGTGCAAGCGCAGAAAAATAGGCACCAAGAACCCGGGCGAATTCAAACCCCCCCACGCCGCTTTCCAAATCGCTGACAGTATGCAGGATTTCCGCACGCAGTATGGAAGGGAAGGTCGCAGAATCCGGGTCTTCGCCTGCCAAAAGCAACTTTTCTTTTGTCTTATCGTAAAACCGTGCCAGAACCGACGGAAGCGCGCCGCCGTCCGGAGAAAACTTCGACGCAAAATTACGCATCAGTTCCCGATACGTCGCAATTCCGCCGACACCGGCGAGTTTTCTCTCGGGAGAAAGGTCGGCGTCTGCGGTCAGGAAGTCCCGGTCCAGTGCGTAGCCGCGCACCAGTTGCATCAGAAAACTTTTACCGCTTCCGTATCTGCCAATAATCAAGCGGGTAACGGCACTTCCCTCCGCCACAGAATCGAGATTTTCCAGAAGAGACGCGATTTCCTCGGTTCTGCCAATCGCAATGTACGGAGCACCGCTCCGCGGCACCACGCCCGCCTCCAAAGATGACAACAGATTATTTAAAATGCGCTTCGGTACCGTATCACTTATCGATTTTGTATCCATTCTTCTACCTCGCTCTGATAATCGTCCACCAGGCTGTATCCGTTGTCCGTCGGTTCCAGTACAATATCCCCGACTTCCGACGCCTCCAGAAAGATTTGATTGATGTGCTCCGCAAGCCTGTCTGCCTGTGACGCATATGCCGCAAGACCGGCAATATCCCCATATACGACACAGCGGAGATAGTCGACGGCGGCATCGGACGGCGTGCAGATCGACTCTGCCCCCACCGCGGTTGACGGCTTCGACGTCTCCTGCGATTTCGCCAAAATGTCCTCGTCAGACACCAGCCGCTGCGTATTCTCCCACGAAAGCGATTCGATTTCATCAGCACGGGAAAGCGTCACGCCTGTTTCGACCGGGGCGTACTGTGCCATATATGCCGGCTCTGCTGCCGCTGTTCTTGCCTTTTCTTTAAAGAATACGCGGTAGTAGGCATCCAGTATCGCGCGATATTCATCCGGCAAGCCTTGCACCGCCAAGCGATTCCGATTGCCGTGCAGAGCACGGTAAAGATTTTCGCTGTATTTGACGGCGGCACTGACGAGCGCCCGTATTTCCGTGGCATCGGCAATCGGTGCATATCGCACCGTCAGACGAACACGTTGTTCTTTTGCATAAAGGGCACCGCAAAAAGTGGTGTACGAGATTGTTTTTGTCTCCTCCGAGCGCAGAGCGATCGTGCCCCCCGAAAAGATTTCATGGAATACTCCAAACATCGCATGCGCTATCGTATCGGCAAATTTCATCGCCGACTCCGCCGGTACGGCTGTATAACAACGCGAAGAGCGATAATCGTAATCACAAAGAAGGGCGAGAAGCAGGTCACAGTTGGAAAGTGTCACATCGCCGACGGCGCCAAAATAGAACTCCGGCAAACTCGCCTGGCGATAGATGATTGGCAATAAATCTCCGAGCCTGCCATGGGGTAGTGTGATTCGATGAATCAGACATAGATCCGAGACCCACTCGGACAAATACTTATTGATTTTCGGGAACTTTTGCGCATAGTTCTGCCAAAGTGTCAACAAGCGCTCCAACGCCTCTTGGGGTGTCAGAAGAATCTCAGTTAGATTGATGCACTCGTATGCAAAAAGATACAAATACCCCTCATCGCATATAAGTGCTTTTCCAATCAGTAATTGCGAGCGCCAATAAAGGTAATATGCCAACTGCTGATCCGTTAATTGCGTGTACTGCGGCATATAGGAGAAATATCTCACATATGGAACTTCTTCCCCGTCCTGCGCAAAATACCTCTTCGCATCATCCATAAATCGATGATAGAGATTATAGTTTTCCGAGCAGGTTTCGAGTGTTACGTCCTGCAGGAACAAATTATCTGCCGCACGATAAGTATCGTTTTTTTCGCAAGTGCGTACGATGTGCAGGACACTGTCCGATCTCGTCGACGCCGTACCGTCCGTTCCGACGTCCGTGAGATGCGGGGACGGAATAAAGCTCTCCAAAGTGGGGCGCTTTTTCTTCGGCACCAATTTCCCAAGATTCCAAAAGTCGTCATCACTTGGTAATCGCACCGAGGCACACCTCCCCTTGACTGAATTTCTCTTTATTATACCTTTTCTCTCGTACTTTGTCAACGAAATACAAAAAGAAAAAGCCCCTATCGGAGCCTTTTCACAACGTAGTTGCATATAGAGCATTTCCTGCTATTGTTTCGGCGGCGGTTCTCGCAGCTATCTCATTTTGAAAAACAGCAAATACCGTGGAGCCGCTCCCACTCATTTGTGCGATGCCGCCAAGTTTGCCGAGTCGCAGTAGTGTTTTTGCCGCTTTCGGGCATCGCGGCAGAACCGTTTCCGCAAAATCATTACGGAGCATCGTTGGGTCATCTGGTAGGCGCCCGGTGCGAAGCAACGAAAGTAACGCGCCGCAATCACCGAGGTCATTCTCTCCATTCCTACCGTCAAGATCGGCATATGCTTTTGCAGTCGAAACCGGCTCCCCCTCGTTGACAATGACAAGATGATATTGCGGGCTAAAGTCTAGCGGCGTCAAGAACTCCCCGCGCCCCCGTGCTACGGCAAGACCGCCAAACACGCAGAACGGTACGTCCGATCCCACTTCTGCCGCCACCCGAAGAAGTTCTTCTTGCGGCAAAATGTTTTCGAAAAGGTGATTTATCGCACGTAAAACCGCGGCAGCATCTGCCGAACCGCCTGCAAGTCCGCCGGCGACCGGTATCTTTTTCTCAATGCAAATGCTTACGGAGGGGGACCTGCCGATACGGGCGAAATACTGCTCTGCCGCCATCCATGCGAGGTTGCTCCTGTCTGTCGGTATTGCGAAACGCCCTGTGCAGGATAACCGAATCCCCGGCGTTTCGTCAAGCGACACGCTTACCGTATCCGCGAGCGATACCGTCTGCATGAGTGACAGGATGTCGTGGTATCCGTCTTCACGCCGGTTTCCTACCGCCAGATACCAGTTGATTTTAGCGTGCGCCTTTTCCGTCACCTGCTTCTTCATGTTCCATTCTCCTTCTGACGTCATTCTAGCAGAGCGGCGGTTTATTTGCAAGTGATTTTTAGGTCATACCTTGCATTTTTCCATACTTTCATTTATAATATGTTTATTCTAGTGAGGTGCACGATGAAGATTGATTGGAATAAAAAATACACGACGATAGCGCTCTATGTCTGTGCCGTGGTTGCCATTACGGTCGTCGCTGTCGCCATTTGCGTCTATCTTCCGAACATTTTTCGAGGGATCGGGCGATTCTTCTATTACATTTCCCCCATTTTTTACGGCCTTGCCCTTGCCTACATCATCAGTCCGCTCCTGTCTCTCACCGAGCGCAAAATCATGCGCTATGTTGACCGGAAACAACGAACGCCGTACATCAAGCGAGTCATCTGCCTGATTGTTACGTACATAGTGATGGCGGCGGTGCTCGTTCTCTTCGGATTTCTCATCATTCCGGAGCTCGTGCAGAACTATGACTCCATTTCTCACAACGTATCCGTCAATATCAGTAACCTTTACGCCTGGGTACGTAATTTTCTGAAAAACACCTTCAATATCACTCTCAGTGATTCCACGAATACCGTCGACTCGATTTCAAACTTTGTGTTGAATTTTCTAACGCGCATCGGCAGTCAGGTTGGTAGAGCCGTATTTAACGCGGCTGTGGGGTTGTTCCTATCGTTCTTCATTCTGCTTCATTCCGAACAGCTTCGGATCGGCGCAAAAAAGCTTCTTGCCGCTGTTTTCCCGGCAAAATTCTATAACGGTACTATGCGCACCGTACACATGGCAGATCGCATTTTCGGTCGCTTTTTTGTCGGCAAGATTTTTGACTCTCTCATCATCGGTGTCATCACTCTCGCAATCCTTGCTTTTCTGCAGTTGCCCTTTTTGCCGGCGGTCTTTCATATGCCCTATTTTTTGCTGATTGCCGCAGTCATCTGCATCACAAACGTCATTCCCTACATCGGACCCATTCTCGGCGCCATTCCCTGTGTGCTCCTGGTTTTCATTGACAGTGACGGCGGCTTTGTGCGTGCACTGATTCTCCTCGCTATCATCATCGGAGTACAGACGCTTGACGGCAACGTCATCGGTCCGAAGATTCTCGGTAAAACCATTGGCATCTCCTCTTTGTGGGTCGTTGTGTCTATAATCGTGTTCGGTAACTTTTTCGGCATTTTCGGAATGTTTATCGCCGTTCCTCTCTTTACGGTCATTTATAATCTTGTCCGTGATATGGCGAATCGCTGCTTGGAAAAGAAACAACTATCGACCGATACCGCCGACTATCAAGGCGAACCCGATCAGCATGAGGCTGGATTTGTTTGGGCGGAACAGGAAACCCCCTCGCCCGACCCTGCGTTGCTCTCCGATATTCTCGATGAAGGCAGTCTCGAGGGAATGGAACGAAAGCACCGTACGGGCGACAGCAAACATGAGGGAGGTGATTCCTCCAAATGAAGTGGAAGCTGAATCGAAAGTACACGACAATCGCCGTCTATGCGTTGCTTGTGATTGCTTTTGCGATTGTCCTTTGCACACTCTTTCTGAACCTGCGTGCCATCGGCAGTTTCTTCGCAACGATTTGGGAAAAATCGCTTAGCGTCCTGTTTGGTGTCTTCTTCACCTTTTGTCTTTTGCCGGCAATCAAGTTTTTTGAACATCTTTACGCAAAGCCGATTAATCGCAATAAAGAACACGCGACACTTGTCTCCATTCTGGCAGCCATTACCGTTGACCTTCTGTTCGTCGGGATTCTGGTTGTAGCGGTGGTGGGAATTATCCCCGCACTCCTCGATGCTGTTGAGACCTTCCGAGAAGAAGTTGCACCGCAAATACTGGCATTTGGTAACAATCTCGAAAGTACAGGCTCCCCATTCGCAAGTATCTATCGCAAAATCTACGATATGGTGGCAAAGGTCTTTTCGCCGGATACAGGCAGTTTTATTACATCTGTTGCTACATTTGCGAGAAACTTTTTTTCACGTGCCTATGCGATTGCCGTCGGTCTGGTTCTCGCTACCTATTTTTTGATTTGCCGTCGCTATTTGACTGCGATTACGCGAAAACTCTCCACCGCCCTTTTCCCCGATAAATTCCGCATGGCAACGTTTGCCGTAGTGAAACGCATCTACTACTTTTTCGTTGAGTTTTTCTCTTATCGTCTCATCAGCGGGTTTGCAATGTCTCTCGTTGTTTTCCTGCTGTTTCTCCCTTTCAAAATCGACTACGGCATTATTGTTGCCACGGTTCTTTTTGTCGGTAACTTTATTCCCGTATTCGGTCCTATTGTCACAACAATCGGTTGTACGGTACTGATTGCGATTTTTTCGCCGTTTTGGAAAGCACTTGTCTCCTTTGCGATTCTTGCCGCAATCGAGATTCTCGTGTCACTCCTAATTGAGCCTTTCTGCCTGCGAAAAAAGCTCCGCCCGGGACCCGGAATTGTTGTGACGTCTGTCATCGTCTGTTACGCATTATTTGGATTCGGTGGTGTCATTTTTGCCGTACCGTTATATTCTTCTCTGGACGTAGCATATCGCGAAATACAGACTCGTCTCCTCGTCCGGAAAGGCTTGCCGACCAGCAACTCTTACTATCTCGCATTAGATGAATTGCCGATCAATGTGAAAAAAAAGCACACCAACGCCGACGAAGAGCCCGATGTTGGGGTTAACGCCGACGGCGCTCAAGAAGATACAGCGCCGAAAGTCTCCGACGATGCGACCGAAGCTCTTTCCGTAGCGGACGAGGCGCAAACGGCTGATATCACGACCGAAATCTCCGACCCCGCCACCGCGGACGACGAAGTATATGTCACAAATCACTATATGTTGACCGAACAGGATGACATTGCCGATACATCTGTCATCTCTCCCCGAATGCCGATTCCGGATGCGGTGCAACCCCACACCGGCAGTGGTGACGCTTCCTCTTCCACTTTTCCGACGCCGACAGAGTTGCCGAAACCCGATACTGCACCGACCATGAAGACCGAAAAAACAGGTTTCTGGGCTTCCCTGCGCAGGAAAAGAAAGTAATCTGCGAAATAGGATGTGAAATAGGAAAATATTTTGCTTGACAATTTGAAATAGCAATGTTATTATATATAACTAGCAAGGGCTGTCAGCCCATGCTTCCTTGCTGCGATTGCAGCCAAAAGTCCAAAAGGAGGTAAAGATTGTAATGGAAAAGAAAGTCGCTTCTTATGAAACCATGTTTGTGGTCGACGGCACTCTCGCTGATGATGCTATCGCCGCTATCGTGGCAAAGTTCACCACGCTTGCAAACGACAACGCTACCGATGTTGTTGTAAACGAGTGGGGCAAGCGCAGACTGGCATACCCCATCAATTACAAGAATGAGGGTTACTATGTTGTGCTGAACTACAAGAGCGAGCCGAACTTCCCTGCCGAAATCGAGCGTATCCTCGGGATTACCGAAGGTATTATCCGGTCTATGACCACTCGTTTCGACGGTGTTGCCGTTGCGCCTGCACAGGTTGAATCCGCCGCGATTGCGGAAACGACTGAAACGGTCGCTGATGCGGCAGTTGAAGTTGTCGCTTCCGCAGAAACCGAATCTGCAGAGTAATTTCCGCTGAGAACTCATCAGGAGGTTAAAATGGCAAGTTTTAATAAGGTCATTCTGATCGGGAACCTGACAGCAGATCCCGAGCTCAAACAGACAACGAGCGGAATCGCCGTATGTCGTTTCACATTGGCTGTCAATCGCCGCTTTGTTTCCCGCAATTCCGGTGATCAGAATCAGCAGACCGCTGACTTCATCACGGTTGTTGCCTGGAAAGAGCGTGCCGAATTTGTCACCAAATATTTCAGAAAAGGCCGTCCGATTCTTGTGTGCGGACAGATTCAGTCTCGTTCGTGGACTGACCAGTCCGGGCAAAAGCATTATGCGACGGAAGTGGTCGCTGACGAAGTCACCTTTGTGGAAAACAAAAGCGATAATGGCGGCACACCTGCCGGCGGGAATGCTCCGTACACCCCTGATGCTTACTCTGCTCCCTCATCCTTCTCGAATGCCGGAACTGCCGGCGCGGGTTCTTTTGAGGAAGCAACGGATGACGCAGATCTCCCCTTCTAAAAGGGTTCCGTAGTTATACTACACCGCACGGCGACAGGCTCACATCTCCTGCGGATTATGAAGTCAGTGGGTCAGAAAGGTGTTACACTCATGGAAAGAAATGATGCACCGCGCCCCTTCCATCCGATGCATCGGAAAAAGAAGGTTTGCGCTTTCTGTACAGAAAAAGTTGAGGTCATCGACTATAAGGATACTCCCCGCCTGAAGAAATACATTTCCGAAAGAGCGAAGATCCTTCCCCGCCGCGTGACCGGCACTTGTGCAAAGCATCAGCGCGAACTGACGACCGCTATCAAGCGCGCACGTCAGATGGCACTCATGCCCTTCGTTCAGAACTAACAGAAAAACCGCCGCAAGGTCTTGCGGCGGTTTTTTGTGTCTTGTCATGCAATCCGAATCACACCAAAAAAAGACATACAAAAAAGCCGGAGTAACTCCGGCTTTCGTGTATTTGCGGTTTACGCCATAGCGTTGAGTTTCAGGGTGAACTGACTCTTCTTATGGGCAACGGCATTCTTGTGGAGAATGCCATGCGCTGCCGCCTGGTCGACTTTCTTGACTGCTGCCTTGTAAGCCTCGGTAGCCGCCGCTTTGTCGCCGGACTCCACAGCCGCGTAGAAATGCTTGATCACCGTCTTGAGTTGGGACTTCAGCATTTTGTTGCGAAGTGCCTTCGTGTTGCTGACCAGAACGCGTTTCTTAGCAGATTTGATATTCGGCATGTCCTGCACCTTCCTAAAAATATACTAGAAGTAACCGGAATCCCTGTAAACAGCACCTGAGAGGGTGTGCCACCCCATGAAAACCCGTTACAACCTATCAAACAATGGTATTTTATCACACCCTTATCGGTATTGCAAGCCTTTTTCAAAATATTTTTTAAATATAGATGATTCGAGTTTTTGCTCTTGACAAACAATCGCAGGGGTGGTATGATTGTAAAGTAAAATGTTTTACAGAGGGGTGCGCCATGTTTGAAAAAGACCTGCACATCGCCTATCTCCTCGATTTTTACGGAGATGTCCTTCCCGAGAAGACCCGTCGCGTTATGGAATATTACTATGACGAAGATCTCTCCCTTGCGGAGATTGCGGAGGGTGAAGGCATATCACGGCAGGGGGTCCGTCACCTAATCAAGCGTGGCGGCGAAGAACTTGACCGTCTGGAGAGTGCACTCGGTCTCGCAGCACACTATGCTGCTCTGCAAACCGCAGCGGATCGACTCGCAACCGCCACACAAGAGTGCAGAGTTCCCTCCTCTCTCGAGGAAGCAATCCGTTCCTGTATCGATACCATACACAACGCCTAAGGAGGTCTTTCATGTTCGGTAGTTTAACAGAAAAACTGGCTAACGCCTTTCGCCGTTTTCGCAACAAAGGCAAACTGACCGACGCTGATGTGAAAGAAGGTATGCGGGACGTCAAACTGGCTCTTTTGGAGGCAGACGTCAACTTTAAGGTCACAAAGGCGTTTGTCAATGCCGTTACCGAGCGCGCGATTGGTGCACAGGTTCTTGAAAGTCTCGTTCCCGCGCAGCAGATCGTCAAAATTGTCAACGAAGAGCTCATCAAGTTAATGGGGAGTGATACGGCAAAACTGGAGATTAGCCCCAAACCGCCGACGGTCATTATGATGGTCGGTCTGCAAGGCGCCGGTAAAACAACGCACACCGGCAAAATTGCAACCCTTTATAAAAGCAAAGGAAAGCGACCGCTCCTTGTCGCCTGCGACATCTATCGTCCTGCCGCAATCGATCAACTTGAGATTGTCGGAAAAAACGCAGGTATTCCCGTCTTCTCCATGGGGACCAAGGTCTCCCCTGTCGAAATCGCCAAAGCAGGCGTCGAACACGCGAAGAAGAACGGCTACGACATGGTGTTCCTGGATACCGCCGGCAGACTGCATATTGATGAAGAGCTCATGGAAGAGCTTAGAAAAATCAAAGCGGCGACAAATCCGACCGAGATTCTTCTCACAGTCGACGCCATGCTGGGACAAGACGCCGTCAACGTCGCAGAATCATTCAATAACCTTTTGGATATCACCGGTGTTGTACTCACCAAAATGGATGGTGACACCCGTGGCGGTGCCGCACTGTCGGTCCGCTATGTAACTGGCAAACCGATTAAATTTGTCGGTACAGGCGAGAAACTTGACGCCATTGAGTTGTTCCACCCGGACAGAATCGCCTCCCGTATTCTCGGCATGGGCGACGTCCTTTCCTTAATTGAAAAGGCGGAAGCCGCTTATGACGAAAAGAATGCTGCGGAAATGGAACGCAAAATGCGTGAAGCGACATTCTCACTCGAGGACTTCCTTGTCCAGTTGAGACAGCTCAAAAAAATGGGCAGCATTGACCAATTGCTCGCAATGCTACCCGGTGCCAATACCGGTGCTTTGAAAGATATCAACCTCGACGAAAAGCAAATGGCACACACAGAAGCCATTGTTTTGTCAATGACCCCCGATGAACGCCTGCATCCGAACATCATCAACGGTGCACGTCGGCGACGCATCGCCGCCGGTTGCGGTCTTGGGGTCGAAGATGTCAATAAATTGCTCCGCCAGTTCGAGCAGATGAAGAAAATGATGAAGCAGTTTTCGACCGCAGGCGGTGCCAAAGGCAAACGCCTTATGAACGGACTCGGACTTGGCAAATTTCAATTCTAAACCATTTTAATTAATATATTTTTTGGAGGAAATCAAAATGGCAGTAAAAATCAGACTTAGAAGAATCGGTAAGAAAAAGTCCCCGGTCTACCGCGTCATCGTCGCTGACGAGCGCTCGCCCCGCGACGGTAGATGCATCGAAGAGATCGGTTACTACAACCCCGTTTCGGATCCGGTAACCATCTCGATCGACGCCGAGAAGGCCACCACCTGGATCAAGAACGGCGCGCAGCCCACCGAGACTGTCAAGGCACTGCTCAAGAAGTCCAACATTCTTTGATTGACCTCGGATTAAGGAGTCAAAGATGGATTTTCAGCAGGTTTTGACGAACATCGCGCGTGCGATTGTTGACAATCCGGACAGTGTGAATGTCGCCATAACCGAAGAGGGCGATGATATCACCTTGGTTTTGACCGTTGCTGACGGTGATACCGGCATGGTGATTGGTCATCACGGGAAAATCGCCAAAGCAATCCGCTCCATTATGAAAGCGGCGGGCAGTACTTGTGGCAAACGCGTGATTGTTGAGATTCAATAAACAAAAAAGCGGGTTTACTCCCGCTTTTTGTTTTACGAAAGTGCCAAAAGCCCGTTGGCAAGTGCCACGAAATCAGCGCATGACAACCGCTCGCCCCGTACATCCTCCGGCTTCCCTATCGTTTTCAGCACCTGTGCGATCTGTTCCTTGGAATACTCCGGGCATTTCGCATGTACAGCGTTTGTAAGCGTTTTCCTTCGCATTTCAAAAGCACCGTGTAGGACGCGGAAAAACATATTTTCGTCTTTGACCGTATACGGAGAATTCTCATATAGACGTATTTGTACGACGGCGCTGTCGACTTTCGGCTGGGGCATAAACATCGTGTGCGGTACCGAAAACAGCTTTTCGGTCATGCCATAATAGGCGAGTACCGCCGTGATTGCGCCGTAATCCGATGTTCCCGGTGAAGCAGAAAGTCTCTCCGCCACTTCTTTTTGTACCATAACGGTAATCGAGCGAAAAGGAACATCCGATTCCAAAAGACGCATCAGAATCGGGGTTGTAATATAGTATGGTAAGTTGGCGCATACAGAAACCGGGGTTTTCTTTGGATCAATTCCCTGCTCTTTCAGCAGTTCTTTCAGATCGACTTTCATGACATCCGCGTTGACCACCGTAACCTGCGGATAGTCTGCGAGCGTCTCCCCCAAAATCGGAATCAGACCGCGATCAATTTCGATTGCAATGACGCGTGCATAACGTTTTGCGAGTTCTTGTGTCAGGCACCCGATTCCCGGTCCCACCTCAATCACGACTGTATCTTCCCTGTCAGAGCACGCCTCGGCGATGCGCTCCGGAACGGTCATATCAGTCAGAAAATTCTGCCCGTAATCATGGCGAAAACGTATTCCGGCACGAGACATCAGATCCCGTATGACACTTGGACTGCATAAATTCATAAATGTTGAAAATCCTCTTGACATTTGCAGATTCTTTTGATACAATACATAAGCGTGAAGATGCTAGTGTAGCACAGGGGTAGTGCAGCTGATTCGTAATCAGCAGGTCGTGAGTTCGAATCTCACCACTAGCTCCACTCTTCACTATTATACAGTTTTTGCTCATCAATTTCAAGAGTGCAGATGTAGTTCAATGGTAGAATTTCAGCTTCCCAAGCTGACTACGCGGGTTCGATTCCCGTCATCTGCTCCAAAAGCAACGGGCTCCCATCGGGAGCCCGTTGCTTTTGGTGTAGTTCGGGCGAAGCCGTCGCGCGTCGCGCGAAGCGGGTTCGCATGGCAGGCGTAATCGGCGGTGGCTTGCCGACCGACGACAAGCGTTGCCATATTGCCCACAGACAAATACCCGACCCGCTCTCATAAAGGCTCCCAATGGGAGCCTGTTGCAATTTTTAATATATTTCCACGACGATGAACTCCCGAAAAGTAAAAGCACCGCGAAACACGCGGTGCTTTTTAATGCTGTTTTGTATCAATAGAAAGTCGTGACCGTCTCCGCGGGCTTTGCAGCGGGTGCAATTTCCGTCACATAAAGGACCGGCCCCTGCCCCTCATAATATGGGCAAGCCTCCATTTTAATCTTACCTGTTACTAGTACCCAATCACCGGACTTACAAGCGCCCGCTTTGGCGTACTTAGCAATCAAAGGACGATATGCCGTATCCGCGGCACAACAGGTCATTATCTCACGACCTACCGCGAACGTATCACCCTTCATAGAAGGATCTCGCGCCACAATGCCGAGAAAACGAACGGTTTTTCCGTCATAGCGTTCCATATTCTCTGCCATATTACTGTACCAGATTGCATAGTCGCTATCGGCAATCGTCACGACAGGCGCATTGACATCGAACGGAAGCGGATCTTCAATTGTATCGGGAACAAAACTGTTGTCCGTGTACTCATATCCAATGCCCGCGCGGCGATTAACCGCACGAACCAGTTTATGAAACGGCATTACATCAGCATCTTTCGTCATCCGATTAAATATCACCATCGCGGGACTTTGCAGCTTGTCGTACATTTGCTGGCGCATATTGGCATTGTAGGACATGGCGGTCGTTGCATCAATCAGACACAGTTCTTCATTGACGAACCACCCGTCCGGCAGATGATCGTAAACGGTCTGAATATTCCACATACCGTTATATTCGATAATCACCCGTTCCGCTTTAGCACGTTTTTGCGCCGCGGACAGGCGATCTGCCGTCAGAAGTTGCTCTTCATCGAATGTCACGACGGTAACTTTGTCTGCGCCGTGCGCCATTTTGGTAAGGTCCAGTTCAACTTCCCCATCCTCGCACAATACGACGAGCCAACGCTCACCGCAGTTAAACGAGGAATCGGATAGCGATTCCTGAATGATTGTTGTTTTACCCGCTTCCAGAAAACCGGTAAACAGGTACACAGGCATTTCCATGGATTACTCCTTTGCAAAGAAGAGATTCTCGAGAGAGGCTTCGTTCAAATGAGAGCCAATCACGCAAAGGCGTCCGATAACGCCGGCACTGCCATAGCGAATGTCACATTCTCCCGGCACATAATCGAAGTGAATCCATTTGCCGTCCGCAGCCCCTACAATGCCTTTTGCACGCAAAATCATACCGTAAGTCTCGGAGTCCTCGTCGAAAGTGTTGCAAATATTGCGCACTTCCTCTTCTGTGAACTTTTTAGTTGTCTCTTTTCCCCAGCTGGTGAAGACTTCATCTGCGTGATGGTGGTGATGGTGGTGATGATGACCGCCACAACCACAATCGCATTCATCATCGTCATCGTCGTCATGGTGATGCTCGTGATGATGCTCGTGCGCGTCCTCTTCGCCATGATGATGTTCATCATCGTCGTCATGGTGATGTTCGTGATGCTCATCATCGTCATCGTCATCGTCGTCGTCGTCATCATGGTGGTGCCCACAACAACAGTCACCGTCGTGGTGGTGATGTTCATGCTCATCGTCTTCATGATGGTGATGATGGTGTTCGTGTTCGTCTTCATCTTCGTCAAGATGCGTCTCCGCGGCAAGTCTCTCGAGCTCAGCCTGAAGAGTATCCCGACGCTCCATTGCTTTGAGCAGCTCCGCGCCGGAAAGCGCATCCCAATCCGTCGTCACGATAACGGCATCGGGATTCTGCTCGCGCAGAAGAGCAACGCACTCCGCAATTTTTGCTTCCGTAGCATGACCGATGTGGCTTAACACAATGCAACCTGCGTTTTTCACCTGATCGTTATAGAATTCACCGAAATTCTTGATATACATTTTGCACTTGTTTACATCGGCAACCGTGGTAAAGCCATTCAAAACAGCACCGTCGGCAGATGCCCCCTGCACCGCGCGAATTACGTCGGAGAGCTTCCCGACGCCCGACGGTTCAATTACGATACGATCCGGTTTCATCCCCGCAATGACTTTACTGAGTGCTGCACGAAAATCTCCTACGAGAGAGCAACAAATGCAACCCGAGTTTAGTTCGTTGATCTGAACGCCGGCATCTTTCAAAAAACCGCCGTCGATACCAATTTCACCGAATTCATTTTCAATCAGTACAACTTTTTCTCCCTGATACGCCTCTCGAA
>CAVDSZ010000012.1:68053-70508 GCA_963611795.1 Akkermansia muciniphila
CCGCAATAAGCTTTTTGATAAGTGTGGTTTTTCCGGCTCCGAGAAAGCCGGAGATAATGTCAATTTTAGTCATGGATATCGCCTCCTAATATTTCAACATATTATTATAACTTTTTTGGGCAAAAAGTCAAGATTTCTAAAAAATAATGCAAAGCAAAAAAGCGGCAAAAGCCGCTTTTAGCGCGAGTGGAAGTCGAGGGCAATCGAATCGGTCCTGCCGGCGAAAGGTGTCAGCTTCACTCCTGCGGAATCCAGCATTCGGCGAGACGCTAACGTCGCCGGTGTTGCCGCGTACTTGTCGGAAAGATAGACAACCTCCGCAATGCCCGATTGAATGATAGCCTTCGCGCACTCATTACAGGGGAACAGGGCAACATACAGTTTGGCACCGGTCAGATTTTTGCCGCGCGCGTTGAGAATGGCATTCAGTTCCGCATGTACAACAAACGGATACTTCGTCGCATTCTGATCGCTTCCCTCACGATCCCACGGATATTCATCATCCGAGCATCCCCAAGGAAGCCCGTTATATCCGGTCGACAGAATGCGTCGCTCTTTATCTACAATACAACACCCTACCTGCGTATTCGGGTCCTTGGAGCGCTGTGCCGTCAAAATTGCCACGCCCATGAAGTATTCATCCCAAGTAATATAGCCCTGTCGCTTCATTTGCATTTACTTCCTTACTTTTTTCTCATTCTATCATAGGTCCCACGTCTTTTGCAAGCCCACCTAAAAAACTATGAAAAAACACTTGCTTTTCATCAAAACCTGTGTTACTATACATAGTGTTCCGCAACACGGAAGCGTATCGAAGTGGTCATAACGGGCCTGACTCGAAATCAGGTAGCCTTCACGGGCTCGTGGGTTCGAATCCCACCGCTTCCGCCAAAAAGCCAAGTAAAACCTTTGGGTTCTGCTTGGCTTTTCTTTTTGCCGTGGCTCGCCGATAACTACGGGCGTGGGTTCAACCAAGGAACTTATCCAGCTCTCGCTCAACCTGCTTCATTTTCTTGATACGGGGGCGATACACCTTTCCGGCGCGCATAACCCAGGAAAGGTTTCGAAGAACCTTCAAATCATTCAGCGGATTCTTCTCGCAGACAATCAAATCGGCATCCTTCCCCACCGTCACGGAGCCGGTGCACTCACCGATTCCCGCGAGCGTCGCATTGAGAAGCGTCGCGGAATACAGCGCGAACGCGGGCGTCACGCCACAGTATTTCACAAAATAGCAAAGCTCCCGCCACATATCGTAATGCGTAATATACGGGCAACCGGTATCCGTGCCGAGCCCAACAGGAATCCCCGCCCTAAGGCAATCTCTCGCCAATGCAACAATACCGTCGAATACAATCTTCCCGTTTTCTTGTTGCTCTGCGGTCGCGTGAGAAATCGAGCGGTCGAAAAGTGCATACGGCAATGCAGGCGATATGGTCGAAACCTGAAACGCACCTCGTTCACGGAAAAGACGTATAATTTCATCATCCGGCATAGCGCCATGTTCGATCGAATCCACACCGTTTTCCAGCGCGACCCTAACACCTTCCGGACTTTCCACATGAGCCGCCACTTTAAAACCAAGTGCGTGTGCACGATCACACGCCGCCTTTACGTATTCCGGCGGCATACGCAGAACTCCCGGTTCACCGACCACTTCAGCGTCCAGGACACCGCCTGTAATCATCAGCTTTATCAAATCCGGTTTGCCTTTGGCTATGCGATCGACATAAGCGGATGCCTCCTCGGCAGAAGTCGCCTCATAAGCGAGCGATCCCGCCATATGTCCTCCCGGGACAGAAATCGCCATATCCGACGCAAGAATCCGGGGCCCCGCCACTTCCCCGTCCCGGATCCGATCCCGAATGGTCGTATCGAAGTCGGCAACACCGCCTACCGTACGAATGGTCGTGACGCCACTCATCAATTCCGTCTCAGCAAATTTCTCGCAGATTTTCAGGCCAATTCTCCGCATGAGGGCATTTGAGGTAATTAGTTTGACAAGTTTTTTGGGGTCACCGGGCTTTTTTCGCGGTTTACCCGAAGCCGGCAGATGCACGTGAAGATTGATCAGCCCCGGCATTAAAAATTGACCTGTCAGATCCAGGACCCTGTATCCGCTCTCGGGTATGCCGGCATCCGTTATCTTTTCGATTTTTCCGTTCTTTATATAGACCGCGCGTTTTTCCTGCGGTATCATATCTTCTGTACCGTCCAGAATCGTCACTCCGTACAGAACATATTGATTTTCGCTTTTCATGCCTTGCCTCCGTTACGCATTTGTGTGCATTATATACCCAAACACCTATGAGATGCAAGTGGACGATGTTTCTCAATTTGTAACTTTTTTCCGCCGTTATGTGTATTCTCCAAACTGAGATAGTTGAACTTTTTTGTTTATATAATAAATTATTTTTTTTTACTTGTTTGTTTATATAATAAATTATTTTTTTGT
>CAVDSZ010000013.1:0-1368 GCA_963611795.1 Akkermansia muciniphila
CGCCGATTACGATTCCGGCGATTAGCAGGACGATTACCAGGGCTGCACATAATTGTTTCATAACTGAACCTCTCTTTCTTAAAAGCCGGACGGCGTACCGCCGCGGGATGTGACTTTACTTTTGGGAACAACAAGATAGACGCTTTGCTTAGTTTGATTTTCGGGTCTGTCAAAGAATTGCACAATCTCATTCTTTGTTTTCTTTGTTAAGGCTGTCGCATCTTCAACAAATCCTGCATTTCCGTGCTTCCGTTCAGGTGTAATGACGAATGCACTCATGCCGCGCCGTACTCGGCCAACGGCTTGTAGTTCGTTCTTACGACTTCGATAATCCTCGGCGGTGACAACCTGCACATTTGCAAATCGTTTATTTTTCGGTTGATAGGGACTTGACATTTGTTACATGCTCCTTTATAATAATATCGTCGACAGGAAAAGTCGCCTCGCGACTGCGTTGGGGTGCGCCCGCGAACGCACGATAAAATGCTCGTCGACCATTTTTCTCACCGCCTTCGGGCGGTCTTTTTATTTCTTCTTGCCGGAGCGCGCCGCGCGCTGCTTGCTGAGATAATCCTGCTTTCGCTTCTGTCCTTCGGCGCGTCCGCGTTTGTACGATGCGATCTGTGCCGGGTTATTGCCGGTCATCGCGCGTACATGCTTTTCACGCCCTTTCTCCGAGTGGGACATCGTCGAGCCGAGCCCGATATAATACGCGCGCTTTTCCTCGTCTGTGTATTGCTTTTTGCCGTTTGCCATGTATCGTCTAAACCTCCTTGCGTTTATGGTCGCCACCTGAATTAACTAAAAAGGCGCCGAGGGAACCATTCCCCCGGCGCCAGTCTATGTTACTGCCATAGGGGGGCAGGAATATAGTGTTGTGAGTGCACCGAGACAAAGCCCTATTCTTTGTCTGTCAGCAGTTGCGCGCGATCCACCGAGCAGATCGCAAAACAGATTTTAAGCAGATCCAGCTCATCGACCGTGAGCGATCGAAAATCGACATCCGCATCCGGCGATATACCGAGCGCGACCACATTTCCGGCGAGAAAATCATCGCCGTAGGACACATTCGGCGCCAGTCCGTCGAGTTTCCCCGTCTCACGGACAATCAGCAGCAGTTCGTTTGAGAGTCTCGCCGTCTCGATATACCCGCCGACCAGTTCTTGCAATGTTGCAAGGTTCGGCGTTATATCAATCTCCCGGGAAAGTTTGCCCGGTTCTTTCAGTAATGCGATCATTTCCCCTCCGGCGGTACGAGCAGGATCTCTGCAAGCCCGATCGGCTGCACATCGACCAGTCGCGCCATGGCTCCCGACTTCGTCTGCCGGATGTCATATTCAAATTCGCAGTACATACCGATCTCAATAT
>CAVDSZ010000013.1:1378-32666 GCA_963611795.1 Akkermansia muciniphila
TCTCAATATCGTCGATCGGGAAACCGCAGTAGACCGATTCCACGCGCTTGCCTTCAAGCCCGTCCTCCGGGCGTCCGTTCCATACCACATGGAGCGTGCGGGCGACCTTTGTCTCCTGCGAGTCTTTCGCTTTGTACTCGCGTACTTCCTTACCGATAATAAATCCCTTCATTTTCTCTTTCTCCTTTTCCATCTATGTAATTTTTGAGGGAACAAAATCAGAAGCAGTCCCGGCATACGCCTTCATTGAATTTGTCGGGAATGTTGTAGCAGATCCGCATCTCCTCGAGCGGACGGATCTTCGAGCAGACCTCGCAGACGCACCACCGATTGCCGGAGGCGTCATAATACGGTTTGTCTTTGAAAACGGTTGTGAGAACTTGTCGGAGTTTATCTCGCACGACCGCTTGCTTTGCGTCCTGCTCCTGCCGCTTGCGGCGCATCTCATAATCTTCGGCGAGGAACCCGCCTTGTTGCTCTCTGACTTCCTGCACGAGATTTTTGTACTTGGGGTTCTGCTTAACCGTGCGGTTATCGATGAGTTTCAAGAAGCCGTTTGTGCCGTATATCTGCAACAGGGCATCTACGGCATTCCCGGCTTGCCGGGAGACATACTCGCAGCACTTTTGCAAATTATAGCCAAGTCCGACTTTGCGGTAGACACTTAACTTCGAGACGCTGCCGACGAGTTTCTCCCAGTAATCATATCGGTGCCACACCTTTTTCTCCGGGTGCCCGCGGGCGGCGGTTTCATAGCCGAAATCGAGGTACCCGACAAGGACACGCGCATAGGCTTGTCCAAGCGTCAGTGCTTCGCCGGTTTCGACTTCTCCGCTTGCTTTTTCGACGCCGCTGTACAGGTATTTCACAAACTCCCGTGCGCGGTCGTCGCGGAACTGTATTTCCACACGCGTCCAGTGGTCAATCTCATTCAGTATCTTCTGCTGCTCGAGCGGATCCTTGATCTTTCCGAGCCGCTCGGCGAGTTTGTCGTAGATACGCACCAAGACCATGCTGGACGGGGATCCGACCTGACAGGACTTGCCGTTACTGGACTGTATGACCTCCCAAAAGGTTTTCTGCGTATCATACAGTTTTTTCCCGCGGTATTTTTGTGCCGCAACATCCGAACAGATACGGTCTATATCGAGCATTCCGTCGTATTCATCAAAGGCGACATCGAGACGCGTGATATTCATCGTTTCCGGGTTGTTTATGACCGTTTGAAACAAACGGTCATAATTCCCGTCGGAAAGGGACTCAAACGCCCTACATCCACTACCACTCATCTCCAACCAAACGCCACCGGTATCGTCGGCACCGTTACCGCCGTCGCGGAGAAAATCCGCCACCGTGCGTTGCCGGTTGTAATGGATCGAGATATTGTCCCGCCAGTAACGGTTTGTGTAACCGTGCATCCCTCTGCCGACCTGCCACGATGAGGCATCCGGAAACCCAACTAATGCCATTATGTCTGTGACCGTATGAATTTTGGATGTGATCGATAACCAGTCGATGATGACGGCATTACTTCTCATTCGGTAATCTTCCGTCCTTCCCGCAGTTATCTTGAAGTGATATGGAATAGCGTGCCCCCCTGTTAGCGGGGGGGCACGCGGCGGCTTCGCCGCTTCCGTTTCGCTCGCCGCAAAGCCGTCTCGACTCGGTTTCCCCTTCTGAATAACATGGTATCATCTGAAAGCCGCAAAAAATCAAAACTTTCTATTGCAATCCGCGGGACGGTATGATAGAATAAAATCACAATTTTATAAGACCTTATCGAGAGTGGGGGAGGGACCGGCCCTGTGAACCCACGGCAACCTGTCATGTGCAAGGTGCCAATTCCTGATAGATAAGCGTCCCTGCCCGGGTGACACTTGTCTGTCTGCCCGGGTATTTTATTTGAAAAGAGGAAAAATGTATGTCAAAAAAGCTGTTTACTTCGGAGTCTGTGACAGAGGGGCATCCCGATAAAATCTGCGATAAGATTTCCGACGCGATTCTTGATGAAATGCTTAGACAGGATCCGATGTCGCGTGTCGCCTGTGAGACGTTTGCCACCACCGGCATCATTACCGTCATGGGAGAAGTGACGACCGAGGCGTATGTGGATATTCAGGACGTCGTGCGTCGCACCGTCGAGGAAATCGGATACGATCGCGCCAAGTACGGTTTCGACTGCCATACTTGCGCCGTCATGACTTCAATCCATGAGCAGTCGCCCGATATTGCGCTCGGCGTCGACCGTTGCGCCGAGGCAAAAGAGGGAACCATAACCGATGACTTGGCTACGGGCGCCGGTGACCAGGGGCTCATGTTCGGCTATGCCTGCGACGAGACCCCCGAACTGATGCCGCTCCCTATCTCCCTCGCACACAAACTGGCGCGCAGACTGACAGACGTGCGGAAGAACGGAACACTCCCGTACTTGCGCCCTGACGGAAAAACGCAGGTTACGGTCGAATATGACGACGATCGCCCTGTACGGATCGACACGGTTGTTGTGTCGAGTCAGCACAGCGCGGAGACGGAACTCGCCGAAATCCGTGAGGACATCATCCGCGAGGTTATCAAACCCGTGATTCCCGCCGATATGATAGATGCCGAAACCAAAATCTACGTCAACCCGACAGGACGCTTTGTAATCGGCGGTCCCGCAGGGGATACCGGGCTGACCGGGCGCAAAATCATTGTCGATACTTACGGAGGCTATGCGCGTCACGGAGGCGGTGCCTTCTCCGGGAAGGACCCCACAAAGGTGGACAGAAGCGCCAGTTATGCCGCACGGTACCTTGCGAAAAACGTTGTGAAGGCGGGGCTTGCCCGTCGCTGTGAAGTGCAGATTGCATATGCAATCGGCGTTGCGAAGCCTGTTTCCGTCATGGTGGACACAGAGGGAACCGGCGTTGTTTCCGACGAAAAACTGGGACAGGCGTTGACGAAACTCGTCGACCTCCGTCCCGCCGCAATCATTCGTCGATTTGACCTGCGCCGCCCGATTTATACCCCCCTTGCCGCTTACGGTCATATGGGGCGCGAAGATCTTATGGTGCCATGGGAAAACACAGACCTTGTTGATGCCTTGCTTGCAAAGGTCAAATAAACAGCATTCAATCAATCAAGAAATCGAGTAAGGAGGTGAGGATATGGCAACGGACGAAAAACGAGACGCCGACATCATCGGCACGGTAGAAGAGGTCGTGTACCGTAATCCCGCGAATGGCTACGCGGTTTTGGAAATCATTGACGCCCGTACGGGAAAGCTGATGACCGCCGTCGGAACGGTGCCATACCCTGCCGCCGGAGAACAGATGCTGCTTTGGGGGACGTGGAAAGCGCACCCCGACTACGGCACACAACTCGTCATCGAGCGGTATGAAAAGCAACTGCCGACATCGACCTCCGATATTCTTCGTTACCTTTCCTCGCGTGCCATTAAAGGCGTCGGTCCCGGTATCGCGCTGAAGATTGTCAACCGTTTCGGCGCAGATACATTTGAGGTCATTGAACAGCACCCCGAATGGCTGACCGACATTCCCGGTATCACACGCAAAAAGGCAGCGGTGATTGCTGAATCTTTTGCCGAGCAGGCGGAACTGCGCGAGCTTATGACGCTTTGCACCGGGCACATCGGGAATACTGCTGTGACGCGCGTATTCCGCGAATGGGGCAAGGGAGCTGCCGGCATTCTTCGGCGCGATCCGTATCGACTGTGCCGCGGCGGATTCGGAATCGGCTTTGAACGTGCCGATGAGATTGCGGCAGAGTTGGGTGTCAAAAAAGATGCGGATGTGCGGGTGCGCGCGGGAATTTCCTATGTGCTGACTTATCAGGCGGCAGTTAACGGTCACACCTGTCTGCCCCGCGAGAAGTTGATTCCCGCAGCGGCGGAAACACTCGGGTTGGAGGCAGAAACCGTCGAGCAGACCGTGCGTGCGGAACTTGCATCAGGCAACTTGGTGAGCCACACGTTTGAACGTAAAGAATATATTTATTTAAAGACTTACGACGAGGCAGAAGACGTCATTGCAAAACGATTGCGTCTCATCACGCGTCAGGCAGCGACGTTTGATCGCGAAAATGTCGTGAGTCTGATTGAGCGCATGGAGCGCGAGTGGGGCATCACTTACGCCAAGGAGCAGCGGGAGGCAATCGGCGTTGCCGTCACAAGCGGTGTCATGCTTCTGACAGGTGGCCCGGGTACGGGTAAAACGACGGTCATTCGGGCGTTGCTCCGTATTTTCGATATTCTTGGCATCGATACCGTTCTTGCCGCCCCGACGGGGCGCGCAGCAAAGCGTATGTCCGAAGCAACCGTCCACGAGGCAAAAACCTTACATCGACTTCTGGAGATGAGCCGAGCCGATGATGTGACGACACCGCACTTTATGCGAGACGAAGAAAACCCTTTGGACGCAATGGCTGTCATTGTTGACGAAAGCTCTATGATGGATCTGCCCTTGATGGCGGCACTTACATGCGCCATGCGGCGAGGAAGCCGCCTAATTCTGGTTGGCGACGCCAACCAATTGCCGGCGGTGGGCTGTGGGAATGTTCTCGGCGATTTGATTGCTTCCGGTACATTTCCGACTGTCGAACTGCGGGAAATCTTCCGGCAGGCAGGCAAGAGTCAAATCGTGCAGAACGCCCACAAAATCCTGCGGGGAGAAAGCCCTGATCTAACGCGCACGGACGGAGACTTTTTCTTTCTGACAAGACAGAGGGAAGACGGCATTGTCCCCACAGTCGAACAGTTAATTGTGGAGCGTTTACCGCGTGCCTACGGACGTGATGTTTTGCCCGGTATTCAGGTGATTACACCGACACATCGAGGAGTGGCGGGGACGGAACGTTTGAATTTGAGTTTACAGGCACGGCTGAATCCGCCAACCCCTGACAAGGCGGAAGTTCGCGCACACGGTGTCGTGTTCCGTGAGGGGGATAAAGTCATGCAGATTCGTAACCAGTACGACATCGAATGGCATCGCGGCGAGCATCATGGAACTGGCGTTTTTAACGGTGACCTAGGGCTGATTAAAAAAATAGAAAAATCCGAAGACGATTTTAGGGTTACGATTCTTTTTGACGACAGAGAAGCAGCGTATGATCTCTCAATGCTTGATGACATCGAGCACGCATATGCCATTACCGTTCATAAGAGCCAGGGGAGTGAGTACGCAACAGTGATTATGCCAATTTTCTCCTGCGGCACTGTTTTACAGACACGGAGCCTGCTTTACACGGCGATGACGCGGGCCAAGAACCGTTTGATTCTTGTCGGCAGACCCGATATTTTTTCGCGTATGATTGCCAATGCACATGTTGCAAGTCGATATACTGGGCTTGCATATCGGCTCAAAGCAAGTGCGGATTTGTCATAAAAATTTGCCTTGCAAAGTGGTGCACGATGGTATATAATTTTACTACAATTACGAAAAAAGGAACTGTTCATGCAAAACCGACTTGGAATCGACATGGGTGGCGCCACACTCTCTGTTGCAGCACCGGGGCGTGGACTTATCCTACAGGATCCTGCTGTCATCGCGGTGGATCGGGATAACGGACGCGTGCTGGCTGCCGGTGCGCTGGCGGAACAAAAACTGAATACTGACCGCCGTGTGTCGCTCAGCCGTCCGTTTGCAAACGGTTTTATGGGTTCGCCGGACGAAATCAAGATGCTACTTACATCCTGCATTGTCAACGCGGGTGCTACAGGAGACGCGGATTTGATTCTTTCCGTTCCCTGTGATATCAGTGACGAGGATGAGGAGCGTATCGGCCGAATCGCTGGCGATGCGGGTGCATCGTCTTGCCATTTGGTCTATGCACCGCTTGCTGCTCTCGCCGGTACTTTTTTGCGTCTGCCTGCAGGATGCCTTGTTGTGGATATCGGTGCCACGTCCACGAATGTGATGCTACTCTGCCGTGGCAGAATCTATTATATGAAGACGATTCGCGTCGGCGGACAGACCTTTGACCGTTCCATTGCGGACTATCTCTGGCGCCGCAGAAAGATTCGCGTGAGCCTTAGGACTGCGGAGACAATTAAGAAGAAAATCGGTTCCGTATGGGCGGGTGCGACCGGGCGCAGCATGGAGGCTGTCGGGAAAGATGCAAGCGGTAGAGAAGTGAAATTCCGCATTTCATCGCCGGATTTGTACGATTCGCTGGAGCAGCCGCTTTCCAGTATTCTCGAGGCAGTATTCTTTGCTGTTTCCAAAATTCCGTCAGAGTTTGTTTCCGGTGTCTTTGAACTGGGGATTCAGCTGACGGGCGGCGGGGCATTACTCGACGGTATTGACCACATGATTGGCGGCGTGACAGGTGTTCCGACAACACGTGTCGATGACCCAGTCGGTTGTACGGCACTCGGGCTTGCCGAAATGTTCGACATTCTGCCCGATGACCTCCCCCCGACTTTCCGCAATGTATCGGAAATATATATTAAACACGCCGGGCTTCCCGGTCAAGGAGATTACGATGAGTAAAAAGAATCCGAACAAAACGAAAGATAGCGTGCGTAACGGTTTATATCGCGCTCTTGCATTTTTCCTTGCGGGACTGATGGTTGCAGGTACCGTGACTGCTGTTGTCTTCTATATCATTGCTAAATAATCGGTGATAATCGTTAAAAAGAGCCTCTCCAACGGAGCGGCTCTTTTGATTTCGTTCAGTCAATCTTTTTTGTCGAAGAAGGACGGTTGACCGTCGGGGGCAAAGGGAATACCAAGGTGGTCGTAGGCGAGTTTTGTCACGCACCTTCCACGCGGTGTGCGGGAGAGAAAACCGAGTTGCATAAGATAGGGTTCATAGACATCCTCTATGGTAACGGCTTCCTCGCCAATGGTGGCCGCAAGTGTTTCCAGCCCCACGGGGCCGCCGGCGTAGAATTTGATGATTGCTTCCATCATACGACGGTCGACAGCATCAAGCCCGATTGCGTCAATGTCCAGCATCCGAAGTCCCATTTCGGCAATTTCGCCGGTGATGACACCGTTGCCTTTTACAATTGCAAAATCACGAATGCGCTTCAGGAGACGGTTGGCAATACGTGGCGTACCGCGAGAACGTCCGGCAATTTCGCGCATGCCTTCGTCGGTGATTTCGATTTCGAGCAGTTTGGCACTTCGGCGGACGATTGTCGCGAGCTCATCGGGTGTGTAGATTTCCAGTTTCAGAATGACACCGAAACGATCACGGAGCGGTGTCGTCATTTGCCCGGCGCGGGTAGTTGCACCGATGAGTGTGAAAGGTTTCAAGTCCAATCGGATACTCCGCGCGCTGGGCCCCTTGCCGATGATTATGTCGACGGCATAGTCCTCCATAGCGGGGTAGAGCACCTCTTCCACCTGCCGCGACAGGCGGTGAATCTCGTCGATGAACAGAATGTCGCCCGCGTTCATGTTGGTAAGGAGCGCTACCAAATCCCCGACTTTTTCAATGGCGGGGCCGGAGGTGATGCGGATTGGTTTGTCCATCTCATTGGCGATGACACCCGCGAGTGTCGTTTTACCGAGGCCCGGGGGACCGTAGAGCAGGACGTGATCGAGAGCGGTACCGCGCATTTTTGCGGATTCAATATAGACTTTCAGGTTTTCCTTTGCCTTATCCTGCCCGACATACTCGTCCAGAGTTTTGGGGCGAAGGCTGATTTCCTGCCCGTCTACGTTCGGGTCATATTCGTTGGACATGATCCGATCTTCAAAATCAAATTCGGTTTCCATCGTATCTCCTTACAAGAATTTGCGGAGTGCCTGTGAAATAAGGTCATTCAGTGACAGATTTTCCGCGTCCAAACCGGACAGCGCGTTCATCGCAGAGGCACGGTCATAACCAAGGGTCATCAGTGCTTCAATCGCGTCACCGAGTTTCCCGCCCGATACGGGCGCGACACCGGCGGTTGAGCCGCCTGTAGCAGGTGTGCGGAGTGCCAGCCCCGCAATCTTGTCCTTGAGTTCCAGGACAATCCGTGCTGCGGTTTTTGCGCCGACGTTTGGTGCCTTGGCGAGCGCTTTGGTATCCTCAGTGCAGACGGCAAGACGGAAACGGTCGGGAGTAAAGATGGAGAGTACCGCCATAGCCGCCTTTGGTCCGACGCCGGAAACACCGATTAGGAGGCGGAAACAGTTTAGCTCGTCTTTGTCGCGGAAACCGAAAAGCTCCGCGCCGTCCTCTTTAACCTGCAAATATGTATATAGTTTTACGCGAGCACCAACTTTAGAGGACAGTGCGTCCGAGGTCGTCAGGCTGACGGTGAGCCCGTAACCGACCCCGCCGCAGTCAATGATAGCGAACCCCGCCTCGCGTTCCGCGAGTGTTCCGTCGAGATAATAGAACATAAACACCCCACCTTGTTTTTAACTAATTTTATTCTATCATATTGATGCAAAAAAGTAAAGGCGGAAAGCCGGTGCCATGAAAAAACATGATGCTGCCGTGTTTGACAATTATCTTTTGATATGCTATACTATTCTGTAATTTGTTATGGGAGGACGGACAATGATCGTTTTGGGAATCGACCCGGGATATGCCATTGTCGGGTGGGGAGTCGTCGAGGTGCGCGGCGCCTCTTTTCGTCCGATTGCTTGCGGTGATATTTCGACACCGGCAAAAACAAGTCTTTCCTCTCGGCTCAAAACCATTTATGACGAAATGCATCGCATCATTGACAAATATCACCCGGAACAGATGGCGATTGAGGAACTGTTCTTCAATACGAATATCACGACCGGGATTAAAGTGGCAGAGTCTCGCGGTGTGATTTTGCTTGCGGCAGAGGAAGCAGGGCTACCCATTTTTGAATACACGCCTTTGCAGGTCAAGCAGGCGGTCGTCGGCTATGGTCTTGCCGAGAAAAAACAGGTGATTGCCATGGTGACAAGGCTGTTACATCTGAAAACGTCGCCGAAACCCGATGATACGGCAGACGCACTTGCTATCGCGCTTTGTCACGGACAGGTTGCCGGGTCCGGCATCGCCGCCTATTTTAATCGATAACGAGAGAATAACCATGTGGATTTGTGAAAACTGGAAAGACTACGAAGTACTGGATACCTCTGGAGGAGAGAAACTGGAACGCTGGGGACAATATACCCTAATTCGCCCGGATCCCCAGGTGATTTGGCATTCGGAGAAGTCGCACCCGATGTGGCGTGCGGCGGATGCCGCTTATCATCGTTCCCGTGCGGGCGGTGGCGCGTGGGGAGAGAATCACCTGCCGGAAAGTTGGGTGATTCGGTACGGAGATTTACGGTTTCGTGTCCGTCCGATGGGATTCAAGCATACCGGGCTCTTCCCGGAGCAGGCGGCAAACTGGGATTGGTTCTCCGACCTGATTCGTCGAGCCGGGCGACCAATCAAGGTGTTGAATCTCTTTGCCTATACGGGTGGCGCAACGGTCGCTGCCGCAAAAGCAGGTGCATCGGTTTGTCATGTGGATGCCGCGAAGGGAATGGTTGCGGCGGCAAAAGAGAACGCTGCACTTTCCGGGCTCTCAGAGGCGCCGATTCGCTATATTGTCGATGACTGCCGTAAATTTGTCGAGCGGGAACTTCGACGCGTCAATCGCTATGAGGGGATTATCATGGACCCTCCGTCATACGGCCGCGGACCGACCGGAGAGATCTGGAAGATCGAGGAGAACATCGACGCGCTTGTCGATCTTGTCAGCGGCGTGTTCAGTGATAAACCTCTGTTCTTCCTCCTCAATTCGTATACTACAGGACTTAGTGCCTCTGCCATGAAATATATTACACAATTGCGTATTGGCAAACGCCTCGGCGGTGTGACCGAAGCGGATGAACTCGGGCTGCCCGTCGGTCATGACGGTTTTGCTCTGCCTTGCGGTTCCAGCGTGCGCCATACGTTTGAAGGGACGCTATGACGGAAAACCTCATTACGTGTGAGCATCTTTCATTTGCTTATAATGCCGAAACGTCGAGCGATGCCATTCCGGCGGTAAAAGATGTTTCTTTTACGCTCGGGCGCGGTGAGTATGTGGCAATACTCGGTCACAACGGATCGGGAAAGTCTACACTTGCAAAACTCCTCAATATGATTCTGACGCCGCTCTCGGGCAAGCTGGTTGTGAATGGCGTTGATACCACAGCTCCCGACTTTTCCGAGGACGACCTTTTCGAGGTGCGGCGGCGAATCGGCATAGTGTTTCAGAATCCTGACAATCAGTTGGTGGCGACTATCGTCGAAGAAGATGTTGCCTTCGGCCCCGAGAATCTCGGGCTTCCGCGTGCGGAAATACGCCGTCGCGTCGATGATGCACTCGCCGCTGTCGATATGACGGAGTACACACATCATGCGACACACAAACTGTCCGGCGGGCAAAAGCAACGTGTTGCGATCGCCGGAATGATTGCGCTGAAGCCCGACTGCATTGTATTTGACGAATCTACGGCGATGCTGGATCCCCGTGGGCGCCGTGAGGTGCTGGAAACCATGGAGCGCCTACACCGCGAGGACGGACTTACTGTCGTACACATTACGCACTACATGGAAGAGGCGGCGCGCGCCGATCGGATTCTTGTGATGAATGACGGAGAACTCGTCCTTGACGGGACACCTCGTGAAGTGTTTACGCAGATTGATACTCTTCGCTGCTGGGGTTTGGAAGTGCCGCAGACCGTGGAATTGCTTTCTGACCTGCGGACGGCAGGTATCGACGTACCGATTGATGCCCTGACGCCGGAAGAGTGCATGCGCGTGTTGTTACCGTTCCTCGGGGAGGTGGCGCCGTGAACATTCTGGAAGTCAGTCATGTGACGCATACCTACGGTGCGGGAACGCCCTTTAAGACCGAGGCTCTGCACGATGTCAGCGTCGGATTTGGGCGGGGTCTTGTCACAGGGCTCATCGGGCATACGGGAAGCGGAAAGTCTACGCTCGTCCAAATGTTAAACGGACTTATTAAACCGGATGCAGGTGAGATACTGCTTGACGGCGTGAACATCTGGGATAAGCCCAAAGAAATCCGCTCCGTCCGTTTCCGCGTAGGGCTGGTCATGCAGTATCCGGAGTATCAACTGTTTGACGAAACCGTGGAACGCGATATCGGTTTCGCTCCGCGTAATCAAGGCTTAGATGATAATGCCGTACGGGAAAGAGTGGAAGAAGCGGCGGATTTTGTGGGGCTTACCCACGAGATGCTGTCAAAGTCGCCGTTCGATCTTTCCGGCGGACAGAAGCGTCGTGCCGCGATTGCCGGGATTCTTGCGATGCACCCGGAGGTCCTTGTACTCGACGAGCCCGCCGCCGGGTTGGATCCGCGCGGCAGACGTGAGATTCTGGGCGGACTTGCGCGTTTCCGGGATAAAACCGGCACGACCGTGATTCTTGTGTCGCATAGCATGGAAGATATGGCGACTTATTGTGACAACGTCGTTGTGATGAATCACGGCGAGTTGTATGCACAAGGCACGACCGATGAGGTCTTCGGTCGCGCGGGAGATCTTGCCGCCGTCGGGCTGGACATCCCGCAGATCTCGCACGTTGCGGCGGGACTTATCGCAAAAGGGGTGCCTCTCTCGGGCAAACTGTATACGGTTGCGGGTGTGCGTGACGCACTTCTGCCGCTCCTTCGCGGGGAGGTGAAGCCGTGAAAACGGAAATGACTCTCGGACAATTTTTCCCGGGGCGCTCGCTCCTCCACCGCTTGGACCCCCGCGTTAAAATTCTGCTTGCGATTGCATATATCGTCGCAATTTTTCTTTGTCATTATGTGCTCACGTATGCGCTGATTCTGCTTTTCACGCTTTTTCTGATTGCAATCAGCGGTATTCCGTTCCGCACCATACTCCGCAGTCTTCGTCCGATTTTGATTATTTTAATCATTACTTCACTCATCAACATTCTGATGACCGGTGGCGAGGAGATTGTGTTTGAATGGAAGTTCATACACATTTATAAGGAAGGATTATGGCGCGCGCTTTTTATGGCGGTACGCGTTGTGTTGCTTGTCATTTCCGCGAGCCTGCTCCTCACATACACGACGTCTCCGATCGATCTCACGGATGCGATAGAATCGCTTTTGACGCCGCTGAAATGGCTCCATGTGCCCGTGCATGAATTGGCCATGATGATGTCTATTGCGCTCCGCTTTATCCCGACGCTTGTCGAGGAAACAGAACGGATTATGAACGCGCAGAAATCGCGCGGTTCCGATCTTTCGAGCGGAGGACTTGTGAAACGCGTCAAGGC
Source organism: Akkermansia muciniphila (assembly GCA_963611795.1). Taxonomy (GTDB): domain Bacteria; phylum Bacillota; class Clostridia; order Oscillospirales; family CAG-272; genus UBA1740. The sequence continues at coordinate 13,589 of CAVDSZ010000013.1, forward strand.
GCTGATTCCCATTATCGTGCCGCTTTTCATATCTGCATTTCAGCGGGCGCTTGACCTGGCAACCGCCATGGAATGCCGTTGCTATCGCGGCGGAAACGGGCGAACCCGCCTAAAAGCGTATCGCCTGCACGTGTGCGATTTTATCATGCCGTTGCTGATTGCCGCACTCATCGTCGGGATTTGCCTCGGAAATCGTTATCTGCCGGACCTTATCGGGTGGGGGAGATCGCTATGAAGTATTTCATGCATCTTGCCTATGTGGGGACTGATTTTTGCGGTTCACAGATCCAGCCGAATGTCAGAACGGTGCAGGGGGTTCTTAACGACGCATTCAATGTTCTTTTCGGTGCTACCTGCCGTGTGACTTCTTGTTCCCGCACAGATAGCGGGGTACATGCGATTGCAGCCGCGTTGACGGTGGAATTGCCGGACGGTTCTATCCCGATTCCCCCGGATAAACTCGCGCTTGCCGTCCAAAGTCATTTGCCGACAGATGTTGCGGTCTTTGATGTAGAAGTGCGCCCGGATAGCTTTCATGTCCGCCACGACGTTTTTGAAAAAGAATATCTTTATCGTATTTCAAATCGACCGATACACGACCCGTTCCTGACAAACCGCGCGTGGTTTTTCCCGCACTGTCTGGACGGGGAAGCTGTTGCCCGTATGAATCGAGCAGCAGAGTATCTGATTGGAGAACACGATTTTGCCGCTTTTCAGGCGCAAGGTTCTCCTGTCGCGACCACGGTTCGTCATGTAACCGGCTGTGATGTGCGCCGCATTGAAGATGAAATTCGCGTGTATGTTCGTGCGGACGGATTCCTTTACAACATGGTGCGTATCATTGTCGGGACACTTGTCGATGTAGGGACTGGTCGGATAGATCCGGGGGGAATGCCATTGATTCTAACTTCGCGGGATCGCACACAAGCCGGTATGACGGCACCGGCAGAGGGATTGTATCTTTATCGCGTCTTTTACAAGTAACCGTCTTTTTTCACAACAATTTCCGAAAATCCCGCTTTTGAAAACAGGGCTTTCGTTCGATACTAACGTTAGTATGAGCGGAGGCAGAGAGCCGCTTCTCGCGGCTCTTTTTAATTTCTGATGAAAAAGGAAAAATATACAGACGGGGAAAAAGGGAACAGGAAAAGCGAAAAGCGGCGCGGAAGTATCGCGCGGAGAGTGTTACTCATCATAGCCATTCTGCTCGCGGTAGGAATTTTGACAGGCATCGGAGTGGTGACGTATGTGGCGGTGACGCTGAATTCCGAAGAAGATATGGAAGTGATGGAGACGATGCGAGGGTCGCGCACGACACGTATTTGGGCGCCCCACCGCGAGAGCGACGGCGAGAAGATTGACGCCAACAACTATTCTCCGGTCGAATATGACATTTTATACGGCGATGAGAACATGGTATGGGCAGATGGGAGTGAAATACCGGATCTGCTGAAAATGGCATTTGTCGCGATTGAGGATCAGCGCTTTTACAATCACGGGGGCGTTGACTGGCGGCGGACCGGGAAGGCAGCGCTCAATTACATTTTTCGGTTTGAGCCACAGTTCGGCGGGTCTACAATTACACAGCAACTTATTAAAAATGTGCATGGGGAAAAGGACATTAGTGCCATGCGGAAACTGAAAGAAATCATCCGCGCCCGCCGCCTAGAAAAAGAATACAGTAAAGAAGAGATTTTGACCTACTATCTGAATATTGTACCGCTGGGGCACCAATGTACGGGTGTAAAATCCGCGGCGCGATATTATTTCGGAAAGACTCTTTCAGAGCTCACCCCGATAGAATGTGCCTCGCTCGCTGCGATTACAAACGCGCCTGCATATTATGAACCAAAAGAGCATGCGGAAAACAATACGACGCGGCGAAATCTAGTGTTGCAAGCGATGTACCAGAACGGCTATTTGAATGAAGAAACTTATGAGAAAGCCAAGGACACGGTGCTTGCGTTGAATGTGACCGACCCCGTATACAGTAAACGCTCACGCGGGTGGTATACCGAAACGGTCGCTGCCGATGTGACGGCGGATTTGATGCGTGAACTCGGGCTGACGAAATCAGCCGCAATGGCGCTTGTCTATCGGGGCGGGCTGGAGATTTACTCCCTGGTCGACCCGACGGTGCAATCGGAAATGGAGAAGTATTTTGCCGACGCAGGCAATTTTACCGTGGACGGGAAAACCATGCAGGGAGGTATGGTAATATGCAATCCGAGAACAGGTGATCTGCTTGGTGTTGTGGGCGGTGTCGGTGAAAAACAGGGGTCATTACTTTTTAATCGGGCAACGGACGGTTACTACCAACCTGGCTCCGTTCTGAAACCCGTGGCGCTTTACGGACCTGCACTGGAGCGGAACCTGATCACTTACAGTACAGTGTTTGAGGACCTACCGGAGGCGACGGAAACGGGCGTGTGGCCTCACAATAGCCCCGGTGTATATCAGGGACGCATCACAGCAGCGGAAGCACTTGCGAAATCCAAAAATACCGTAGCCGTCCGCCTCTACGGTTTGATGGGGAAATGGGAAATCTTTCGCTATCTGCGTGATACTGTCGGCTTTACGGGGCTTGTCCGCGATGAGAACGGAAAGACGGATTTGGGCGCTTCGCCTCTGGCGCTCGGGCAGTTGACGAAGGGGGTTACGGTACGTGAGATGACAGGCGCGTACACGGCGTTTGCCGGCGGAGGCGTACAGGCGGAAACACGCACTTACGCCGCTGTATTCGACAGTCACGGGGAATTGTTACTGCGAAAAGATGTACAGAAAAAACGTGTCATGAGTGAGGAAACAGCGTATATTCTGACCGAAATGCTGGAAGGTGTAGTCGACCACGGAACGGCACATCGAATCACGCTCGATGAACTCGTTGCAACCGCAGGAAAAACCGGTACGTCGGGTATGGACAAGGATAAATGGTTTATGGGCTATACACCGTCGTATGTGGCAGGAATACGCATCGGCTATGATACACCGGAACCGCTCCCGGCAGGCGCCAATCTGCATCTGACAGCGTGGGATAAGATTCTGCACTCGTTGTATCAAAGAGAAGACAGAGCCGGGGATGAAGAGAATGCTTTTACAGCGCCAGCGGGGGTACGTCAATGCGAATATTGTCTTGACAGCGGCATGGTGCCGACAGATGCGTGCCGCAGCGAATTACGGGGTAGTCGTGTGGCAACGGGACTATATAAGGAAGATCATATTCCGACAGGGGAATGTGACGCGCACACCACCGCTCATTACGACATTTTGACGGAGGAGTACGGGCTTGGCGAGGGGAACCCGGAGACATCGCTCGACTTTTACGTTCTGTATTTGCCCGGACGAAAAACACCGCCGGGGATTTTTCCGCAGGACGCCGAATATGAATTTTCGACCATTGTGGCGGAACAGAGGGAAAACGATACCGAAGAAACATCATGAAATGTAACAAATCCATGAAATCCGCAGCCTCACCCCTTGACAGGGTGAGGCTATTACAGTATAATCGTTAGCGTGCTAACTAAAAGGAGGCTACCATGCAAGAAAAGTTAGAGCGTTTGCGTGAAACGGTGGATCGCATGATTGAAGCGGATCGGTTGCATCGGTCGGTCTGCGATAGGGAACTGTCGGAAATCGGCATTCATCGTGCACAGCACAGAATGCTCATGCATCTCTACTTCCACGGCGATGTGCCGTCTCAGCGAGAACTGGCGAGGGAACTGTGCATTACTCCCGCCGTTGTAACGGTGACTCTGCGAAAACTCGAATCGGACGGATATGTCCGTCGCACGTCGGTAACGGACGATAAGCGGCAGCTGGGTGTAGAACTGACCGAGTCCGGACGCGCAGTCGTCGGACGCACGAAGGTCATTTTAGATCATGTCGACAGGGCGATGTTCGATGGATTTACGGAAGAGGAACTGGAAAAGGCGTGTCAGTTTTATGCGCGTATCAAAGAAAACCTCAGCAAAATCGGAGGTAATAAAATATGAAATACTGGTGGAAATACATAAAGCCGTATTTACCTTACTTTATCATTGGTCCTATCTGTATGATCGTCGAGGTTGTCGGAGAAGTTGTGTTGCCAAAACTGCTTTCCACCGTCATTAACCGCGGTACGGACGGAACGCTGACGGTTTCAATCAGCGTCGGCATTCTTTTTGCGATGATCGGCGTGGCGGTTTTAATGATGGTGGGCGGTGTCGGAGGTGCCTACTTCGGGGCAAAAGCATCGGTCAACTTCGCGACCGATCTCCGTGCGGATGCTTATCGTGCGGTCGAACGCTATTCATTTGCCAATATCGACAAGTTTTCGACGGGCTCGTTGGTGACACGTATGACAAACGATGTGACCCAGGTACAGAACTTCGTCAATATGCTGTTGCGAATGGCTTTGCGTGCACCGGGAATGCTGATTGCGGCACTGATTATGGCAATTACGCTGAAACCTTCGCTTGCGGTCGTATTTGCCGTGACAATTCCGCTGATGCTTCTTTCCATTCTCGGCATTATCCTTGTCGGTTTTCGTCGTTTTACCAAACTGCAGTCCAAAATAGATGAATTGAATTCGACTGTACAGGAGAATATCACCAATGTACGTGTCGTCAAATCCTTTGTTCGAGAGGAACACGAAACCGAGAAGTTCTCCCGTGCAAACAGCAATCTGAAGGAAGCCGGCATGGCGGCGATGAAGGTGATGATTTTCATGGAGCCCGTCACGACCCTTATCATGTACGCGACGACGATTGCTGTTTTGTGGTTCGGGAGCGGCTTTGTCATTGAAGGGGGTATGGCGGTCGGTGATCTCTCCGCATTCGTGGTATATGTTAACCAGATTCTCATGTCTATTTTGATGGTGACGATGCTTTTGATGACTTCTTCACGCGCCATTGCATCTGCGAAACGTATCCGTCAGGTGATTGACGAGGTGCCGGATATCGACGACACGCATGCAGCCGCCCCCGAACGTCTCGTTGAAGCGGGTGGCGTAGAGTTCCGCGATGTTTCCTTCCGTTATTATAAGAACCGTGACGAATATGTACTGAAGCATATCACGTTGTCGATAGCGCCCGGGAGTACCATGGGGATTATCGGCTCCACCGGTTGCGGGAAAAGTACACTTGTGTCGATGATCTGCCGCCTTTATGACCCTGACTCCGGGGCTGTGCTGATTGACGGTGTAGACGTCAAGGATTATTCGCTCCTGTATCTTCGGGACGGGGTCGGCATGGTTCTTCAAAAGAACACGTTGTTCTCCGGTACAATAGCGGAGAACCTTCGCTGGGGGAATGAAAGCGCGACGAACGAACAAGTGCGCCGTGCGGCAGAAATGGCGCAGGCAGACAAATTTGTTTCCTCCTTCCCGAAAGGATATGATACGCTGATTGAGCAGGGCGGTACGAATGTATCCGGTGGGCAGAAGCAGCGCTTGTGCATTGCACGGGCGTTACTCAAAAACCCGAAGATTCTGATACTGGACGATTCAACGTCCGCCGTGGATACTGCGACGGAGAAACAGATTCGTACGGCATTGACAGAGGACTTTACAGGTGTCACTAAGATTATCATCGCCCAACGGATATCCTCCGTCGTGGATGCAGATCGGATTGCCGTCATGAACGAGGGGGAGATTGTGGCGGTCGGTACTCACGAAGAACTACTTGAGGTCTCGCCGGAATACCGCGAAATTTATGAATCGCAGATGGGAGGGGAAGAACATGGCAAGAACGCTTGAAGAATTGCAGTCTTCCTACACATCGGACACAGCTCAGAAAAAGCGCGGCATGATGCGACCAGGTCACGGGCCCCGGGGCGGCCCCGGAGCCCGCGGAGGTGCAAAACCGAAAAATTCGCGTAAGATCATCGGTCGGTTGTTGTCCTATATGAAACCCTATCGCTTTCGCTTGGTACTGGTTGCGCTATGTATGCTGTTTTCGACTGCGGCGGCACTGGTCGCATCCTATATGATGGCACCAATCATCAATCGTCTGGCACTCGCTATCAAGCCGAATATGACGTTGCAACTGACGACAATGGAGCGATTGGCGGATCAGGCAATTACCGTTTTTGTGAACACCACGGCGCGGATATTCCACCTGGCACCCGTTCTTGTATATGTATTGACGGCGCTTTTGATTCTTGCGTTTGTTTATGTAATCGGCATTGTGGCGACGTATGTGCAGGGCAGACTTATGCTGACCGTTTCACAGGGAACGACACAGAAGATTCGCGCGGAACTGTTTACCAAAATGCAATCCCTGCCACTCAGATACTTTGACGGGCATCCAACGGGTGAGGTGATGTCGCGCTTTACCAACGATATCGACAATATCGACACCATGCTCTCAAATTCGCTGACGTCGATTTTCTCAGGGCTTGTGACACTTATTGGGACATTTGTCTTTATGGTGATGACGAACTGGATTCTGACGCTGGTGACGGTTGCATTCGTGCCGCTGTATCTGTGGGGCGGAGGTTTCATCGGGAAATTCAGTTCCAAGTATTATAAAGGGCAGCAATCGGCACTCGGAGCGCTGAACGGTTATATAGAAGAAACCGTTTCCGGGGTCAAGGTCGTAAAGGTGTTCAATCACGAAGGTGTCTGTATCGAGGAATTTGACACCTTGAACGGCGATATGTGCGAGAAACAGTTCAAGGCTCAGTTTTGGGGTGGAGTGATGGGACCCATTATGGGGAATTTGTCGCAGATTTCCTACGGGATTACCGTCGGCATCGGTGGTGTGATGATGGTAACGGCAGGATTTGCGCCCGGTTCATTGACCGTCTTCGCAAACTATTCACGCCAGTTCTCACGCCCGATTAATACGTTGTCCATGCAGATGTCGACAATCTACGCCGCACTTGCAGGGGCGGAACGAGTGTTCGCGGTGATGGATACCGAGCCTGAGCCACCGGACGCTCCCGATGCCATTCCCATGACGGCGGTGCACGGCGACGTTCGCTTCGACCATGTGACGTTCGGGTATGAACCCGAAAAGACCGTGTTACACGACTTGACACTCTATGCGAAACCGGGACAGAAAATTGCCTTTGTCGGCTCCACCGGAGCAGGGAAAACCACAATTACCAATCTGCTCAATCGCTTCTATGATATCGAGGCGGGTACGATTACAATCGACGGCGTGGATATCAGAAAATACCAACGAGCATCTTTGCGCGAAAATGTCGCTATGGTCTTGCAGGATACCCACTTATTCACCGGTACGGTCATGGAGAATATTCGTTACGGTCGCCTGGACGCAACAGACGAAGAAGTGATTGCTGCCGCTAAAGTTGCATCGGCACATTCCATGATTTGTCGGCTTTCCGACGGCTACCAGACGGTGCTTACCGGTGATGGTGCCAATCTTTCACAAGGACAGCGACAGCTTTTAAATATCGCACGAGCGGCACTCTCACGTGCCCCCATTCTGGTGTTGGACGAGGCGACCAGTTCAGTCGATACCAGAACGGAACGTCATATTGAACACGGTATGGATCGTTTAATGGCATCGCGCACGACATTTGTCATCGCACACAGACTTTCGACAGTCCGTAATGCGGATGCCATTATGGTACTGGAAGCGGGCTGTATCATTGAACGCGGTACGCATGAGCAGTTGCTCGCACAAAAGGGGCAATATTACGAACTCTATACCGGCGTCCGAGAACTTGACTAAAAACAGGTCTGCGTGCATTCGTGGCACGCAGACCTTCTATTAATAGAATAAGAAGAAACACGCCCGAAGTCTTCGGGCGTGTTAATTGGTTAATGCAATTTCATCAGTCGATTGAACCGACGATGTAGGGAGCCATTTCCGCTCTTTCACGGGCGCGCTCATCTGCTTCAGCCTGGACTTCGGCGGCACGTTCAGCGCGCTCTGCCTCTCTGGTAGCGGTCTCTTCCGCTTTCTTCTGCGCTTCGAGAATGGCGCGAATTGAGAGCGCAAGCTGACGCTTTTCGGTATCAATGCCGGTGATCTGTACATCAACGACCTGACCGACGGAGAGGTAATTCTCCGGTTTGTCGACGTGCTCCAGCGAAATGCGGGAGTTGTGAATCAGACCATCCACGCCGTCAGCAACTTCTGCGAAAGCACCGAAAGAAACAATGGACACGATTTTCGCGGAGACGATATCGCCCACGCTATGCTCTGCGACGAATTTTGCAAAGTCATCCATCTCGGGCGTCTTGTAGCCGAGGGAAATGCGATGGGCCTCGGGATCGAGCTCCTTGATATAGACCTCAACCTCCTGACCGACGGAAACGACCTGTGCGGGGTTCTTGATATTCTTCCAGGAAAGTTCGGACTTATGAATCATACCATCAATACCGCCAAGGTCGACAAATGCACCGTAGGAGGTCAGGTTCTTGATTTTGGTCTTGAACTTCTGGCCGACTTCCAGTTTTGCAAACGCTTCGTCACGAGCCGCATCGCGCTCTGCACGAGCAAGTTTGCGCGCTTCATACTGGTAGGACTTAATTGATGCGACTACGCGCTTTTTGGCTTCGTCGATGTCGATGATTTTGACTTTCTGCGTAGTGCCGACGAGGGGAGTCATGTCTCCGTCCTTCGGAACACCGCTCTGGGACGCAGGAACAAACACACGGTAGCCCTCAATGTCCATTGTCAGACCGCCCTTAACGACAGCGGTGACAGTACCTTCTTTGATCGGGTTCTCCTTTGCCTCTTCGACAAAAGTGAACCAGCCGGCGTCGCGGTCTACGCGGAGTTTGTCCAGCGCGACTTCGCCCGCCTTGTCGTCCACGCGGACGACGAATGCTTTAATCTCGTCCCCGACTTTATACAGGGAGGTAATCTTGGCGTTGGGGTCAGCGGTCAGTTTGTCCGCTTCAATCACACCGGTCTGTTTGGTGCCAAGGTCGAGATAAACACATTTATCCGTAACGGCCTGAACGGTGCCGACAACAATGTCTCCTGTATGTATAGTTTTGAGGGATTCGTCAAGCAGGGTTGCGTAATCTTCCATGCTCATTTTGTGGTATACCTCCATAATGATGCCGTCAGGTGTCGATGCACCTGCGGTAATTGAAATCCGTTCCCCGCAGGGAACCTCTCCGATATCATCTGCAGATTCGACAAGTCGGGTATCGGGACAATGTTCCGCACACAGGCTGTACAGTTTCCGTGTATTGGAAGAATCCCGTCCGCCGATGACAATCATGCAGTCGGAGTGCTCTGCGAGAGCGAGCGCCTCTTGCTGGCGCGTCTCGGTAACACTACATATTGTATCAAAAAAAATTGCGTTTGTATATAGGTTTTTGAGATATTTTTGAGTTTTTTTCCACTCTGCCACGCTTTGTGTGGTCTGTACAGCGACAATCAGCGGCTTCGGATCGTCTTTATGAGCCTCCAAATAGGCAGCAATTTCCTGACAGGTAGGGAAAACTGCTGCTTCGCCGTGAGCGTAGCTCATGATTCCGATGCATTCCGGGTGTTTTTTTGCTCCGAGCAGAAGAAAGCGTGATTCGGCACTGGTGTGCTCTGCAGCAATCTTGTGAATACGTTTTACGAAAGGACAGGTCATATCCTCTACCGTAAAATTCAAATACTCTTTCTCGAGCGCACGTAATTGCGCTTCTTCGCTATGCGGTATGCCATGTGCACGAATCAGGAGCACAGTCTTTCCGCATACGTTACTCTCGCGGGCAACTCGCTCAGCATCGTCCATGCGAATGGCAAAAACACCTTTACTTTCCAGTTCTTTAATATACGTCCCGTTGTGAATCAGTGCGCCGAGGGTATAGATTTTGTGAACGTCGGCATCGGTGAGGAGCGCGGATACGCAATCGGTCGCTCGCTTGACACCAAAGCAGAAACCGGCGTTTTTGGCAATCGTCACGGACATGGCTGGACTCCTTTCGGGAGGGATGGCAGGGCATTTTCACCGAGCGTGCACACGGCATCGAAAAAGAAAGCGGAAGCATCTTTATATATTTCGGATACGGCACGCTCCTCGGAGAACGGATATGTAATCGGCTCTCCGATGAGCAGGTGTGTTCGGCGGAAGGGGGCATAACGATTTTTCTTCAAGTGAATGCAGACGGGGACGACCGGTGTAGAGGCGTAGTATGCCATCATACCGATGCCGTAGCGAATTTCGGTCGCTCGTGGGTCTTTTCCTTTGCGGCGGTGTCCTTGGGGATAAATGGCGACAGCTTCACCGTTTTGCGCCGCTTGAATCACACCTTTAATGGCAGAGAGATCGGCACTGTTGCGTTTGACAGGTATGGCGCCGGATTTCTTCAGAAACCATGAGATGAAGGGAATATGAAACAACTCCCGCTTTGCGAGAAAACGGATACTACGCGGGAGGGATGCCGCAAGAATGATTGCGTCCGGGTAGTCAATATGATTGCAGCACAAAAGGCAGCCACCCTTCGGAATGTTTTCGAGTCCCTCGACACGGACGCGAAACAGCCAACGGATGAATCCCGAGAAAAAGGACAAAAGGGTTTCGTAGAGTGTGCGCTTTTGCTTATGCTCGTGCATAATCGGGGCGTCCCGCCAAACGTTCGTCAATCAGTTTCATGACAGCATTGACGCTTTCTTCAAGCGTAAAACCGGTGTTGTCGAGGAGTACGGCATCTGCTGCTTGTTTCAGCGGCGAAATGGCGCGTGTGGAGTCATTGTGGTCCCGTGTTTTGATTTCCTCCAAGATAATCTTGTAGTCAGCGTCGACCCCTCGATCGCGGAGCTCTTTGAAACGTCGTTCCGCCCGGTTTTCTGCCGAAGCCGTCAGGAAAATCTTGACTTCCGCATCGGGGAAAATCACCGTTCCAATGTCACGTCCGTCCATGATGACGGATTGTTTTTTGGCAATATCGCGCTGGGTTGCAAGGAGAAATTCACGCACGGCGGGAATTGCCGAAACGGCAGATGCATACATGGAAATCTCTTGTGTTCGAATGCTGTCACCGACGTCTTTACCGTCGAGCAGGATGCATTGAATGCCGTCGCGGTGTGTCAGTTCTACGTGGATCTGTGGCAGCAGAGCTGTAACGGCGGCGGCATCCCGGGGATCCGTCTCATGCTTTTTGACATAAAGCCCGATTGCGCGGTAAAGGGCGCCTGTATCGACATAGGTGATATGCAGGACGGCGGCAACTGCCTTTGCAACCGTACTTTTGCCCGCTCCGCCGGGACCGTCAATGGCGATTTTATACATGAAATGCTCCTTAACATGATTGCAGGGCGGCATGCTCTGCGGCAAGTCGTGCCGTAGAGAAAGCAATCTGCAGATTATATCCGCCGGTGTAGGCATCGAGATCCAAAATTTCGCCGGCAAAATAGAGCCCGTCAACGAGTTTACTCCCCATCGTGTTCGGTTTTATCTCTTTCACGGAGATGCCACCCGCGGTCACGATTGCGTCTTCGAGTGGTCGAAAACCGGAAATCGGGATTTCAAACGATTTGAGCGCACGACGGAGAGAAAGGCGCTCTTCCTTGGTAATATCATGCACTTTTTTGTGCGGGTCTATGCAGATTCTCTCCGCGAACGGCAACAGCATTTTCTGTGGGAGCAAAAGTCCGAGTTCACTGATAAAATCCTTATTCGCGTTTGCTCGGAAATCCGAGAGGAGCCGAGCATCGAGTTTTTGCTCATCGAGCGCCGGCTTTAGGTCGATTATAAGAGCAGTATCCGCAAAACTACACTTTCGCATATGTGCGGAAGCAGAGAGGACGGTGGGCCCGCTGACCCCGAAATGTGTAAATAGCATCTCGCCAAAATCACGGTAGATGGTTTTACCGACGGAACGAATCTCGATTCCGACGTTTTTTAGGGATACACCTTGCATAGCTGGGCATATGGAATCATTTGATGCAAGGGGCACAAGCGACGGTGTGAGCGGTATGAGGCTATGCCCGAGTTCTGTAGCCAGCCGATAACCGCTGCCGTCCGAGCCGGTTCGAGGATAGGAGGCGCCGCCGGTCGCCAGAATAACGGCATCAAAAGGGGAAAATCGGTTGGTGACAACACCTGTAATATGTCCGTTTTCTTCCGTAATCGCGATTACCTTTTCATGGACGACAGTGGTGCCGCCGGCATAGTCGCGTAGGGCGCGGACAATATCGGATGCTTTATCCGATGCGGGGAAAACGCGTCGGCCACGTTCCGTTTTCAGGGGAACGCCGTGGTTTTCAAAGAAACTAACGGTATCTGACGGAGAAAAACGGTGAATCGCAGAGAAGAGGAAACGCGGATTCGTGACCACTGCACCGAGAAACTCTTCTTCGGTGCAGTTGTTTGTCACGTTACATCTGCCTTTACCGGTAATGCCGAGTTTCAGTGCGGTTTTCGGCATATGTTCAAAGACCGTGACGCGCGCGCCAAGTTCTGCGGCATATCCCGCCGCCATGAGACCGGCGGCACCGCCACCGACGATGGCGACACGCGGAGAGTCAGCGCTTGGTATAGATGTCATATTCATCCCAGAGCCGTTCGAGTCTGTCGAAACGGTTTTTGACTTCCTCGGGTCTTTCATGTGCCACCGCAGCGAGCATAGCATTGATAACACTGAAGGGGGCTATCAGTGAGTCGGCAAACGAAACCATGTCGCTCTGTGCCGTGAGCAGATAGGTGGCACACTCCGCCAGCGGGGCGAGAGAACTGTCAGTCAGTGCAATGACATTGGCACCGCAGTTCTTCGCATATTTGACGGAATTAACGACTTTACGGGAATAGCGAGGAAAACTGATGGCGATGAGTACGTCGTTTTCGTCAATGTCCAAAATTTGCTCAAAAACTTCGCTCGAACTGGTCGGTTGCAGCAATTTTACATTGTCGCGAATCATAGAGAGGTTGAAATGCAGGAAGGACGCGAGTGAGTACGAGGAGCGAACCCCGAAGATGTAGACCCGTCTTGCGGCGTTGATTGCCCGCATAGCATTGGCAAATGCCTCCCGATCAATATGTTCAAGGGTGCGACGGATCCGCTCTATATCGCTAGTCAGCACACAGGTGAGATAGTCACTGTTCGTGACGCGTGCCCTCGTGACTTCAATGCGTTGGTTGGGGGTGAGTTTGGTGCGCACCAATTCCTGTACAGCGCGCTGGAACTCGGGATAACCGTCGAATCCGAGTTCGTTCGCAAATCGCACAACGGTGGATTCTGATACGCCGACCGCCTGCCCGAGCCGAGCGGCGGTCATATAGGCGGTTTTTTCGTAGTCATCCAGAATGGCTTGTGCAATTCGTTTTTGCCCTTTGGAAAAAGTAGGCATTTTCTGCTGTATAAGATCGGATATGTTTGTACCCATAGCAATCTCCTTGTTGGATTGTTGTAACGTCGGTGACAATTACAGAGCGAACTTTTCGAGGGCGAGGTGCATACGGCGGAGCGATTCGTCACGACCCAGCGCCACCATAATCTCTGTGGCACCACCGGGGGTTACACTCATGCCGGATACGGCAATGCGTGCACACCAGAAGAGGGCGCCGGATTTTACGTTCATTTTCGCTGCTTTTGCGGAGAGTGCCGCGAAGAGTACATCATTTGTCCAGTCGGAAACAGTGGTGACGGCATCGGTCGCCGCGCGGAGCAAATCGGCGGCATTTTCCTCCGTCACTTTGTTCTTTTTATTGTAGAACTGGTCGGCTGTATAGGCGGGAAGCTCCGCGAAAAATGCAACCTTGTCCGGAAACTCGCTGAGTTTGGACAGGCGCCCCTGCACCAATGAAAGCACCAGTTCCAGGTTCAGGTGAGCCGGAAGATTTTCGGGGACATAGGGGGAAACGGCAGTCCGGAAGTCCTCGGGCGACATACGGCGGATATATTCACCGTTAAACCACAACAGTTTATCGAAGTCAAACACGGCGGGAGATTTGTTGATGGCCTCGACCGTAAATGCTTCGGTTAACTCATGGAGGGTGAAGAACTCGCGCTCGGCAAGATCCCCTTTCGGGTTCCAGCCGAGGAGGGCAATGTAGTTTGTGATTGCCTCCGGGAGATAACCGTCGCGGACAAGGTCCTGGAAACTGACTGCTCCATGACGCTTCGAAAGTTTCGAGACGGTGCCGTCCGCATTTTTACCCATGAGAAGTGGCAGATGCACATAAATCGGTCGCTCCCACCCGAAAGCATCATAGAGCAGAGCGTACTTCGGCGTGGAGGTTATATACTCGCTTCCACGAACGACGTGCGTGACACCCATCAGGTAGTCGTCGACGACATGAGCAAAATTGTAGGTAGGATAGCCGTCCGCTTTCATCAGGATTTGATCCTGCAGTTCTTTGCAACCGCATTTAATTTCGCCGAACACGGCATCCTGATAGATGACAGTGCCGTCTAGTGGCATTTTCTGTCGAATTACGTAAGGACAGCCGGAGGTGAGTTTCTTCTGTACTTCTACAGGGGACATTCCGCGGCAATGACGGTCATATCCACCGGTCGCGTCTTCTTCGTGCAGTTGCTCAAGACGTTCTTTGGAGCAGAAGCAATAGTAAGCATGTCCCGATGCGACAAGTTGCTCGGCGTATTTGCGATAGATCCCTTTCCTTTCGCTTTGGATATAAGGACCGTGTTCACCGCCGACATCGGGACCTTCATCGTATCGAAGCCCCGTTATCTGCAAAGTGGAGAGAATGATATCGGTTGCACCTTCGACAAGGCGTTCACGGTCGGTGTCCTCGATGCGGAGGATGAATTTGCCGTCGGAGTGCTTTGCAATCAGGTAAGAATAGAGAGCGGTGCGGAGATTGCCGATATGCATATAGCCCGTGGGGCTGGGAGCAAAACGGGTAACAACTGTATGATTCATTGGTAACACCTTTCCATCGCGCGAGCGCGCGTTATACAATACAATACGATATCATATCACATAACATAGTAAACGTCAATTGTTTTCAATAAATTCATTTGACAGAGGTTTAGGAGGGGGCTATAATAAAGGCATGGAGGCGTACTTTATGAGCCGCAGTTTTTTCTCAAAGTATATGGCGGCGTTTGCGCTGATTATTCTCGTCAGTTTTGTGCTTCTTGCTGCTATCATTGGGTCTATCCTCGGCGACTATGCCATCGAGAATATCCGCGCGGATGTCAACAATTCCGTCAGAACCGCCACCCGTATGTTTCAGTTCACGTATAATGCATACGGCGACGGGCGGTCTTTCAGTGATTATATCCGTGCCGAGCAGAAATCGTTTTCGGAGGCGATGCTTTCCGCCACATCGGGACGCGTTGAACAGATTGTCATTATTGTTACAGATGCCACAGGGGAGATTATCATGGCAACCCCTACCAACATTGAAGCCGTTAATATGAACAAGCGCTTTTCAGACGATGTGATGAACACGCTTTCCGCCGGGAAAATGTATATGGCAGACGGTAAATTGGACGGACTTTTCACGGAGAGACATATCGTCAGCGCTTTGCCGGTCAAGAAAGGCGGGGAGCTCTGCGGGGCAGTGTTTTCCTGCTCTTCCGCTGTTAACGAAGAAGCCCTTGTCAGCATAATGAACCGAACGGTTATTCTTGCATGTTTGCTCGTTATGCTGGCGGCGTGTATCGCCGTTTATTGCATCAGCAACCGCATGACGGAGCCTTTGCGTAACATGACGGTCGCCGCACGTGAGTACGGTCGCGGCAAATTGGACACTCGCGTTACCATTACCGGAAAGGACGAGATAGCCGAACTTGCCACTGCATTCAACAACATGGCGGATTCCATCGAAGAAACGGAAAAAATGCGCAACTCGTTCCTCGCCAACATATCGCATGACCTGCGGACGCCGATGACAACGATTGCGGGGTTTGTGGACGGCATGATCAGCGGAGCCATTCCGCCGGAGAGGCAGCCGGAGTACTTGGAAATCGTATCGTCAGAAGTTCATCGTCTGTCCCGTTTGGTCAGCGAAATTCTTGACGTTTCCCGACTGGAATCGGGGGAGAGAAAACTCACGGAAATACGTTTTGATATTTGCGAGATGTCGCGCCTTGTCTTGATTTCTTTTGAACAGAAAATCGACGATAAGAGACTGGATGTCGACTTTTCCTGCGATGAAGATTCAATCGCAGTACTCGGTGATAGCGATGCGACGCACCAGATTCTGTATAATCTCGTGGATAATGCCATTAAATTCAGCCGTGAGGGTGGCGCGCTCCGCATCGGCATCAAACGAAAAACGCCTGCCACAATCGAGGTCAGTGTATACAACGAAGGTGAGGGAATTGACCCCCAAGAACTTCCGTATGTGTTTGAGCGTTTTTATAAGAGTGACAAGAGCCGTGGGCTGGATAAAAACGGGGTTGGTCTCGGTTTGTATATTGTAAAAACCATTATTGAGGCGATGAAACAAACCATATGCGTCGAGAGTGAAAAAGGGCAGTTCTGCGAGTTCCGTTTTACACTCAAGGCATATATCCCCGAGTTAACAAAATAAATCATTTAGCAAAAAGGCGGCATTTGCCGCCTTTTTGTATGAAAAATTAATTTTGCTCCAAACAAATATCAGTGATGTCCGGATAATCACCGTCATCTGATTCATGCCCGGAAAGAATGACGAGACGTTTCTGTGCCTCATCGGAAATCATATCTCTGAGTATAGCACGGTTCTCCGCATCCAGTTCTTTGGTCGGTTCGTCGAGCAGAAGAATCGGCGCAGGGAAGGAAATGGCGCGTGCAATGGCGACGCGTTGCTGCATACCGCCGGACAGCTCCGGGACCCGTTTGACTTGATCTGTTGGTCCGATGCCGAGAGCGCATAAGAGATCGGAGGCTTTCTTTCGTGCCTCCGGTTTAGTCTGTTTTCGAGGCGCTACCAAAACTACATTTTCCAAAGCGGTCAGTGAATCGAAGAGTCTCCTGTCTTGAAACAGACAGGAGATGTCGCCTGCAACACGCACCGTACCTTCGTCCGGTGTTTCCAAGCCCGCAATGATACGCAGCAGCGTTGTTTTACCGATTCCGCTTTTGCCGGAAAGACGGTAAAGACCGAGCGCGGTGAATTCGTAGGAAAAATCGTTCAAAACCGACTGCTCTCCAAACGATTTCGAGATGTGTTCGAGAGTAATCATTGCGCACCTCGCCTCCTGGGGGTCAGCAACGCCTTTGCTGCTTTTTCGAACAATATGCTGACCGTAACGATGATGATTGTCCAGGCAAAAACGGTTTCATAATCCATCGCTGTTGTTCTGGCAAACCATATGCCATATCCGACCGTGTGGTCGGAAAAGGCAATCATTTCTGCCGCCACGCAGGACTTCCACGCCAGTCCGACACAGGTGATAAGGGAGATACGGACGGCGGGGAGCACAGCGGGCAGGTAAATGGCTTTGACACGTTTGCCGAACGGGAGCCGATAGACCGTCGCGACTTCTATCAGCCGTATGTCGATTCCGCGTATTGCATCCGCAGTTGCGTTCAGCATCACGGGCGCGACCATTACCGCCGATACAAATGCCGGCAGAACTGCAGAACCGAGAAATACCCAGGCGAGCAGAATGAAGCACACAACCGGTGTTGAGCGCACAACAGAAAAAGCAGGTGCAAGAAATGCATTCGCAATTTTGAAACGAGCAATAAAAATTCCGAACAATACACCGACGATGCTACCAATCAGGAGCCCCGATAAGACATGTAGGAGGGAATTCCCGATTGACAAATACATTTGGGGATCTTTCAGCATAGAAAGAAAGGCTTTGAAAACGCCACGCGGGGTGGGGAAAATGGCAGGCTTAGCATACAGGGAGGCACATCCCCACCAAAAGAAAATCCAAAAGAGGAGGACGCCCACAGTGCGAAGTACTGCGCCAACCTTTTCGTGCAGCTGTTGTTTTGTCATTTTGTCGATGTGTAAAAGCCGTCTGCGGGATAAGTGGCAGAGAAAGCCTCCAAAAAGCCGAGAACGGCAGCTTTCATATCGTCCCCGACCATGTAGGTGATGTTGGAACGCGGAATGGCCTGTTTTGCAATCGGTACTTTGGGAAGAATGCCCGCATCCACTACCATCTGCGCGGCGCTGTCGAGGTTGGCCGCGTTTTTAATATAAGAAATCGAGGCTTCGTAGGCAGTTAAGAATCGTTCAACCGCAGCTGCGTTATCACGTGCATAGGCGGTACGGACAATAAGGCATCCCTGCGTCATCGGGACGTTGTCGGAAATCTTATTCCATTCTGCGTTCAAATCCAGAGGGCTGATGGCAAACGAGTCAACGCCCTTTGATGTGGCGGAGACTTTTGCAACGGTAACTTTCGGCTCGGGCAAGAGGGCGATTTTTACACCGTTTTCACCGGATACAATTTGGTCGGGAAGCAAATCAAGCGACGACTGACTGAATGTCACATTGATGTTGTTCTGTTTGAGAATGTAGTCAAGTACAAGTTTCGGAGCCTGTTCGGGGAAATAGACGGTTTGCCCTTCGAGATCGCTGAGTTTTTCAATCGTGATTCCGTTCGTGCAGAGGTAAAGCACACCGAGCGTATTGACAGCGAGATACTGGACGCCGCCTTCAACTTTAGAGTTCAGCGCAGGAACGCCGTTCGTCGGATAGGCAGCGATGTCGATTTCACCGGTGACGAGTTTTGCCATAATTTCAGCAGGAGAATTAAACTTCGTGAATGAGTAGGCGGTATCGGCATCGTTAATCATCTTTGCCATGCCGATGCCGGTCGTCCCGGGGAAATAGCCGATGCGTGTGACAGACGGCGTTTCGTCGTCATCATTCTCCGTTTTGCCGCAGGCGGCAAAAGCAAGAAGGGTAAGTGCAAGCAGGAGGATTAGAGAAACCAGTTTTTTCATGATTTATATGCCTTTCTTTTTAAATAATCAAATGAGAGTATGCGGATTTGTCCGCGCGAGAAATCAATGAGACCTTCGCGTGCAAATTGGGTCAACAGTCGGTAGAGTGATGCGCGCCCGATATCAAGATTTCTTGCCACCTGTGACATGTTGAGAGGCGAGTGGCAAGTTTCCTTTCCATATGTGTCCAAGAGGTATTTGGAAACTTTACTTTCCACGTTTCTGCCGGTGGTAGCATCCAGTCTTTCGTTTAAAAAACGCACTTTTTCACTTAGGAACCGTATGTGGGTAATCGCCGTTTCGGGGTATTGCAGAAA
>CAVDSZ010000013.1:32703-44734 GCA_963611795.1 Akkermansia muciniphila
CGCCGTTTAGGGGTATTGCAGAAAGAGATGGATTAAATCCTCTTCGGTAATTGCGGCAACGCGAACGGCGGTCTGCGCTCGAATCGTGGTCGGGTATTCTTCGGAGCAACCGAAGAGGGAAGCGGCGCCAAAACTCCCTCCGCTATTTAAAAGGCGCATAAGAACCGGAGAGCGCCCCTTTTCCTGCGTAACCGCCAGCGAGCCGGAGATTACATGATAAAGAGCCGGAACAAATTGATCTGGCGAAACAATAACGGTGCCTGCCGGGAATTCCGCAACCGAGATATGAAGTTGCGAAACGGCATTTTTGCGTTCTGTCGGGGTCATACTGCCGAACAGGTAACAAGATGCCAAGGCATTCTGATCGCTTTCCAGCATACGTCCTCCATGTGTCTTATTTGAGACAAATTATAACGAAAGAGTCAATCAATGTCAAGCCCTTGGTGAATAAAATGACACAAATATTGAAGAACGTTTTTGTAAGAAGTTACAAAATTATGCTACTTGCTAAAAAATAGCGAACACCGCTTGAAAATATAGAATATATGTGTTAAAATATTTAACAAAGCGGCTCTTGCCGTATTGAATATGAAAGTATGTGCCATACGGCACTTGAGATATATACATGACTCATCTGTTTTCTGCGTTGTGCCTTTTGGCACGGCGCTCTTTCGCGATTTCGATAACAGAATCGCTTGATAACTTAAAATTGCTTCCGTTTTTGATTACCGCGGTCGCAGGGATTCTTTTGACGGTATTGCTGTTTCTGCGAAAAGGAGCGGTTTATCGTTCTCTCGGTTGCCTCGCTTTGATTGCAACGATATTGCTTCTTGTCGCCCAGCTATTCGCTATCCCGATTTTGACATACACGGTTGTCATCATTCTCCTTTTGACCGCCATTGCTTTTCAGCAGGAACTCCGTGAGGTATTCCTCGGTATTTTCGGAACTTCTGTTCTTCCCGGTAAAAAACAGGTCGCTGTCGTTGACCTGCACCACAGTGTCATCGACGCCGTTTGTCAGGCTGCCTTCGAGATGTCCCGCAACCACACGGGTGCACTGATTGTATTGGAGCGACATATTAAGCTGGACGACGTGGCGCGTTCCGGGGTTGAACTGGACGCTAAAGTTTCATCGTACCTTTTGCGGAATATTTTTTATGATAAGGCACCGTTACATGACGGAGCGGTCATCATCAGGAATTGCCGCATTTGGTCCGCTTCCTGTATTCTGCCACTGACTTCCCGGACGGATATTGATCAAGACCTCGGTACGCGTCATCGCGCAGCGATTGGGCTCAGCGAAATCTGCGACGCCATTGTTTTGGTGGTGTCCGAAGAGACCGGGTTTATTTCGGTCGCACACCGCGGAGAGCTTGTGCAGGATTACTCTTTCCAGTCGTTACACGCTTTCCTAACGAAGAATCTTCTGCATGAAAGTGAAGAGAATGGGCAGAACGCATGAAAAGGGAAGCCACAATGATGATTGTATCCGATATACACCTTCCCCTCGATACTGTCGAGGGGGATGTGTGTTTTAGGGCATTAAAAATACTCAAGCAATTCGGAATTTGTCCTTCGGATGCGAAAGCACACATATTCCGTCGCTCGGTGGACGCCCGTCGCAGAAGCGACGTCCATTTTGTATATTCCGTTGCCGTGATCGGTTCATTCAACGAAAACGTGCTGGACGCTGTGCGGCAGAGGACGTATCGTAACGTTTCCGTTTCTGAGGAGTCGGTGCCGCAGTATATACCGGGAACCGCGCGGCTATCGGCACCGCCCGTCGTGGTAGGATCGGGCCCCGCCGGATTGTTCGCCGCTTTGATGCTTGCCGAGCGTGGCTATGCGCCAGTCATTTTGGAGCGCGGAGGCAATATTGCGGAGCGGAAGGCGGCGATTGCTCGGTTTGCCAATGAGCGCCTGCTTGACACAGAAACTAATATTCAATTCGGCGCCGGTGGCGCCGGCACTTTTTCTGACGGGAAACTGGTGACACGTGTCAACGATCCGTTGACGGCGTATGTCATGGATACTTTCGTGCGTTTCGGTGCTCCTCGAGATATTCTGACGCTTGCCAAACCGCATATCGGTACCGATATCCTGTCCGGAGTGATTTCCGCAATGCTCGGTGAAATTACGCGCCTTGGCGGTAAAGTTTGTTATCATACGCGCCTTGAAGACGTGACTTGTTCTGACGGTGCGGTCACGACGGCGGTCACGAATGCGGGCGATATCCCGGTTGGCGTTTTGCTGCTGGCGACAGGTCATAGCGCAAGAGATACTTATGAAATGCTGATGCGTCACGCCATCCCATTGACGGTAAAACCTTTCTCCGTCGGGGTGCGGATTGAACTCCTGCAGGCAGATGTTGACGAGGCACTGTATGGCGCTTTTGCGGGGCATCCTGCGCTGGGGCATGCAGAATACCACCTTTCGCACAACACGCATGAGAGGGGCGTTTATTCATTCTGTATGTGTCCCGGCGGACAGGTCGTAGCCGCGGCAAGTGAAAACGGCGGCGTTGTGGTAAACGGAATGTCCAATCACAAACGGGACGGCAGAAACGCCAACAGCGCCATTGCGGTTTCCGTGTTCCCGGAAGACTTCGGCGGTACACCCTACAGGGCACTGGCTTTCCAACGTGGGATAGAGGAGGCGGCGTTCCGAGCAGGGGGTGGGGATTACGCAGTTCCTCTCGTGACGCTCGGTGACTTCCTCGGCGGGCGTTGCAGCACTTTCCCGTCACGCATACAATCGACCTATATGGGCGGTGATGCCTACCGCCTGGCGCCGCCCGACGCGTATTTACCCGGATTTGTGACTGCGGCGTTACGTGACGCATTCCCGATATTTGGGAGAAAAATCCGTGGTTTCGACACACCGGACGCCTTGCTGTCCGGAGCCGAAACCCGTACATCTGCTCCTCTTCGGATTCTGCGTACGCAAGAGACGAGAACCGTACCGGGATATCGCAACCTGTATCCGGTCGGCGAGGGGGCCGGCTATGCCGGTGGTATTACCAGTGCTGCGCTGGACGGCATCCGTTCTGCGCTTGCCGTTATGTCAGTGTATGCACCGTTACAACAGTAGATCAAAATAAGGAGTGGGCTTTGTCCCCCCAAAAAAATATACATGCAAAATTTTTCAGTAAAACCCCGCAAGAAAAAATGGCTCCTGAGGGAGAATACTCGGGGCATTGACGCCGCGGCGGAAAAGGCATTAATTGATGAGGTCGGCGTTTCGCCTACCATGGCACGTCTGCTATGTTTGCGCGGATATGCAACACCCGAAACCGCACGTGATTTTCTCTATATACGTACGGAGCAACTTGCTGACACGAATCTTCTCGCGGACATCGTGCCGGCAGTTAGCCGTATTGCGGAGGCATTGCGGCTCGGAGAGAAAATCACCATATACGGAGACTATGATGTTGACGGCGTTACCGCTGTCAGCATTCTGTATCTGTATCTGCGCGGACACGGTGCCGATGTGTCGTATTATATTCCCAACCGTATCGGTGAAGGGTATGGCGTTTCTGTCTCTGCGGTGGAATCACTGGCGGTGGCCGGTACAAAACTGATTATCACAGTGGACACGGGCATTACGGCAACGGAAGAGGTTGAGCGGGCGCGTGAACTCGGCGTTGATTTCGTGATTACCGACCATCATGAATGCCGCGCGGAATTGCCCGCGGCGGTAGCGGTCGTCAATCCGCACAGACCCGATGACGCCTACCCGTTCAAGGATTTGGCGGGCGTCGGTGTAATTTTTAAGGTTATGTGTGCGCTGGAGCAGGCATTGACGCAGAATCCGATGATTGACTGCGTAAGACGTCTGCTTGAATCCTACGCGGATCTGGTTGCTATCGGTACCATTGCCGATGTCATGCCGATCCGCGGAGAAAATAAGATTATCGTCAAACTCGGACTTTCCATGATGGAAAACACGAAGCGCCCGGGGCTTATCGCTCTGTTCCGCGCCGTTTCCGGCACGCAGGATGACCGCGCCAAAGCGAGAAAACGCAGTAAAATTTCATCTGGTTTTATCGGCTATACGATTGCACCGCGTATTAATGCGGCAGGCCGTATCCGATCCGCCTCCATTGCGGTGGAACTTTTTTTGTCGGATACGGTAGAAGCGGCACTTCCTTTTGCGCAGGAACTCTGCGATGCCAATAGGGAGCGACAGGAAGAAGAAAATCATATTGTGCAGGAAGCGTATGATATGATTGCCGAGCAATGCGATCTCGAACATGACCGGATAATCATTCTGGATTCGGATCATTGGCATCACGGTATTATTGGGATTGTCTCCTCCCGGATTACCGAGCGATACGGTCTGCCGTCTATTCTCATCTCGTTTGAGGGGGCGGAGGGGGTCGGTGACGGCGCTGTCGGCAAAGGCTCCGGCAGAAGTATCAAAGGCATGAATCTTGTGGACGCGCTGGTTTATTCCAAAGATCATCTTGTAAAATACGGCGGACATGAACTTGCGGCGGGGCTTAGTGTTACACGCGGAGAATTGCCTGCCTTCAGAGAAGCGATGAACACCTATGCACGAGAAACTCTAGACGAAGAATCACTGACCCCAATTATGGAAGCAGACATGACTTTGCACGCCGATGACGTGAGTATGGAGTTTGCGGAAGAATTACAGATTCTCGAGCCTTACGGGGTAGGGAACTCGATGCCGGTATTTGCCATGCGGGAGATGGAACTGCTGGAGTGTACGCCGGTGAGTGGCGGCAAACACACTCGTCTCCTGTTGTCTGCCGGTGGTAAAACGTTTTCCGCTATGTGCTTTTCCATGTCGCCGTCTGCGTTGGATTTGTACGCGGGTGACCACGTAGATATCCTGTTCACGCTCGATATCAATGAGTATAACGGACGCCGCAGTGTGCAGTTCATTGCTCGGGATACGCGCCTTGCTTCTGCATCGCTTGAACGCCTCACACAGGATAGGGAACGATATCAGCGCATATTTGAAGGAGAGCCTTATTCGGACGATGATGTATTTCCCACGCGGGACGACTTTGCGGCATTTTATCTTTTGGTGAAGCGTCACGTGCGGGCGGGCATAGAGGATATGAGCCAACGCGCGCTCCTGACCAAACTGGCATCTAACAGAATCGGCTATGTCAAACTGAAACTGATGATACGCGTGTTTCAGGAACTGAATCTGCTTGGGATTGAGGAGATAGCGGACGATTTTTATCATTTTCATCTGTACTCTTTTACAACGAAAATTGACCTAGAAAAATCCAACATACTGCGCCGTCTGCGCTGCCAGCGGCGGACAACGGAAACAATATGAACGACGGATTCGAAAAACTGGTTGCTGATATTCAAGCGACCGGACGAAAATATGATCTGGACAAGATTCGCCGCGCGTATGAGTACGCGGCAAAAATGCATGAGGGGCAGTATCGCCTGAGCGGTGAACCGTATATCTGTCACCCCGTGGCTGTCGCAGCCATTGTGCTGAGCCTTGACCTGGACACAGATTCAATCTGTGCCGCATTACTTCATGATACGGTAGAGGACTGCGCCGATAAGACGAATCTTCAGGAAATCAAACGTCTCTTCGGCGACGAAGTGGCGTTGCTCGTCGATGGCGTAACAAAAATAAAACTCCTGCAGGTGCGCGACAAAGAAGAGGAGCATATAGAGAATATCCGTAAAATGTTGCTTGCGATGAATCAGGATATTCGCGTCATTTTTATCAAACTCTGCGATCGCCTGCACAATATGCGGACGTTGTCCGCCAAGGCAGAAGAGCGCCGCCGTGATATTGCACTCGAGACCATGCATATTTACGCACCGCTTGCGCACCGCCTCGGTATGCAGAGAATCAAGCAGGAACTCGAGAATCTCAGTTTGAAGTACCTTGACCCCATCGGGTACGAGGAAGTGCTGAAAGCCATTGAAGAGAAATACGGTCAGAGTGCCGGACTCATCGAAAATGCGAAAGAGAAGATTAAAGAACGCCTGACGGAAGCAGGAATTCCTTTCGAGATTGAAGGGCGTACCAAATCAGTTTACAGCCTGTACCGTAAAATGTACACGCAAAACAAAAATTTTGATGAGATATATGACTTTTATGCGCTACGGATTATCGTTGGAACGGAGTTGGAGTGCTATACGGTACTGGGGATTATCCACGAAGCATTCAATTCTATTCCCGGTCGCTTTAAAGACTACATTTCGACACCGAAACCCAATTTGTACCGCTCGCTCCACACGACCGTAATCGGTCATGACGGTATCCCGTTCGAAGTGCAGATTCGTACACGCGAGATGCATGAGGTCGCGGAATACGGTATTGCTGCACATTGGAAATATAAATCCGGGGAGAAGTCGAAGGAGTCTATTGACGAGAAACTCCGCTGGATTGCGTCACTTTTGGAGGCGAACGACAACACGCGCGATCCCGATGAGTTTATACAGTCTTTCAAAACCGATATTTTTCACGACGAGACTTTTGTGTTCACCCCAAAAGGCGATGTCATCTCGCTGCCACTCGGGGCGACAGTCATTGACTTTGCTTATGCAATTCACAGCGCAGTCGGAAACAAAATGGTCGGCGCAAAAATCAATGGCAAAATCGTTCCGATTGACCGGGTACCGCAGAACGGCGATATCGTCGAGATTCTGACATCGTCCGCCTCGCGAGGTCCTAGTCGTGACTGGTTGAAAATTGTTAAAACGGGAGAGGCACGGAACAAAATCCGCGCTTGGTTCAAGAAGGAAAAACGGGACGAGAATATAGAGGTCGGGAAGGGCGAACTCGACCGCGAACTGAAACGCTACGGCCGATCTTACACGGACAAGCAGCGTGATGAAGTGGCGGACGCCGTCGGGCGTCTCGTCGGTATCAATGGCGGAGCGGATGATTTTTACAGTACGATTGGGTTTGGCGGACTGACGGTATCTCGCCTGACCAAAATGATTCACGACGAATTTGACCGTGTATGCCCGCCGGAGAAACTTCCCGAGGAATTGCCGGCGGAACCTGTCGTGATTCCGTCCAAAAAAGCGAACGGACGTGTCAAACGGGGGAGCGGTATCGTTGTCGACGGGCAGACGGGGTGTCAGGTCAAATTTGCGAAATGCTGCAACCCGTTGCCAGGTGATTCTGTCGTCGGCTTCATTACCCGTGGATTCGGCATTTCGATTCATAAGGCGGATTGCCCGAATGCGATAGCGAACAGGTCAAATCCCGCCGTCGCCGACCGGTGGGTAGAGGCGCATTGGGAACTCGGTAACAATGAGGCCGGTATGGATCTCTTCGAGGCAATTTTGTCCATTCGCGTCCGCGACCGCATCGGCGTCCTCGCCAAGATTACATCGATGCTCGCCGATATGAAAGTGTCGGTCTTGGATGTCACTATCAAACCTGTTTCCGATAAGGGCTTTACACTGATTAATCTGACGGTCGGTTGCCGCAATGTCGCACATGCGGAGTCCATCGTTTCACGGCTGAGGACGCTTGAAAATGTTGAAAGCGTCTGCCGGGGGAGCGGAACCTGATGCGCGTCGTCATACAAAGAGTGCGCCGTGCCGCTGTTGTTTCGGACGGAATGCCAACAGGTTCTTGTGACGCTGGGCTGCTGATTCTTTTGGGAGTCGCACGGGGCGATGCTGAAGATGATGCGGAGCGCCTTGCGGACAAGATTGCGAAATTGCGTATTTTCCCCGATGAACAAGGAAAAATGAATCTTTCCGTGCTGGATATCGCCGGGGGTGCTCTAGTTATTTCAAATTTTACGCTTTGTGCAGCGTATGCCAAAGGCAATCGCCCCGATTATTTCGCGGCGGAAGCGCCGGTGCGCGCGAATGAACTCTATGAAGCTTTTGTTCAAATGCTTCGTGAACGTATACAGAACGTCGAAACAGGTGTGTTCGGTACGGATATGCAAATCACGACCGTCCTTGACGGTCCTGTGACCATTGTCATGGATTCCGAGGTCTTACGGAAAGGGGGCAGACCATGATTCTGAAAATCAACGGCGATGTCAGCCGTTATTATGTACAGACGTTGTGCCTGGTGTTCTTTCCGGGCGCTAAGTTCCGCGACGACGAGATAACGCCGGATGCGCCCCGTGTCACCGTCCATGTGCGCTCTTACAAAAACGGAAAGGTCAGAGCGTCCGTGGAAATCCGTGCATTCGGGAAGGTGAGCAAGGCTGAGGAACTCACGGAACCGTCGCCGAATATTGTTCCCGACAGAATAGCAAAAATTGCCGTCGGCAGAGCCATGTTTGCCGCTGGGAAGGAACTTTTTGGTCACATTCCGCCGTGGGGGATTCTGACAGGTGTCCGTCCGTCAAAAGTCGCGACAGAACTCATCGAGGCAGGGAATGGTATACTACGTTCCAAGCGTATTCTGCGGGACGAGTATTTTCTGAACCCACAGAAAGCGGCGCTGGTTGTATCCGTCGCCAATACGGAAATGCAACTTACGAAGAAACTCCCGAAGAATCTGTGCAGCATCTATATTTCCATTCCGTTTTGCCCGAGTCGCTGCGCTTATTGTTCTTTTGTATCCTATACGTCAAGTAAATTGTTATCCCTAATCGACGACTACCTCGTAAAACTGTATGAGGATCTTGAGAACATGGTAGGCATTATCCGTGATCTCGGCCAAACAATCGCGACGGTGTATATCGGTGGCGGCACCCCGACGGTACTTTCCGCCGAGCAACTGGACACGCTGCTCGGGAAAGTTAATTCTTTCATTGATGTGTCGAGCCTCATGGAGTTTACGCTGGAAAGCGGTAGACCGGACACAATCACGGAAGAGAAACTTGCAATCGCAAAGCGTCACGGCGTCACGCGTATCAGTGTCAATCCGCAAACATTGTCCGACGAAATTCTGGAGGCAATCGGTCGCCGTCACACGGTGGCGGATTTTTACCGCGCCTATGAAATGGCGCAGAAGTCCGGTATCCGCGATATCAACGTGGATTTGATTGTCGGCTTGCCGGGGGATACGTTTTCTCAATTTGCGCGCACCATCGATCGGATTGTCGATCTGAACCCGAGCAATATTACGGTACATACTTTTTGCGTCAAGAAAGCGGCGGATGTCCTTCGCGAGAACAAGAGTGTCTATTCGCTAACCGGGGGAGACGCAGGGAAGAGCGTTTCGTACGCGCAGTTGCGTACCAAGTTTGCCGGATACCGCCCGTATTACCTGTACCGCCAGAAAAATACGGTCGGCAACCTCGAAAACGTCGGTTACGCCAAAGAAGGCGCAGAGGGAATGTACAACATCTTCATGATGGAAGAATTGCACAGTGTTTTTGCAGTCGGCGCCGGTGCTGTAACGAAACTGGTCGCTTATCATGCCGGGGAAAATGGGGAAACGTGTATTTCCCGCATATTTACGCCGAAATATCCATATGAATACCTGCGCGATGCGGACGCGATTCGCACGGGCGGGTACGACGATAAGCCGGCGATTCGAGACAGAATCGTTGCATTTTATCGTGAATACGGACTTCTCGGAGATTGACGTATGCCTCGTAAGACTTGCTGATAGAATGAGGGTGTTTTGCATATACTCTCTTGTATCAGCAAGTTTTTTATTAGGGGGCAGTATGGAGTTGCAGGAAAAGAAAAAAAAGAATACGGTCTTTTTCGGCGTTGCTGTGCTGACTGTCGCCAGCCTGCTCGTAAAGGTCGTCGGCGTGTTTTACAAAATACCTTTGACATATCTGCTGGGCGATGAGGGAATGGGGTATTTCAATAGCGCCTACACGATTTACGCGTGGCTTTATATGATTTCGACAGCTGGATTGCCGATTGGCGTTTCCATTTTGATCAGCGAGGCAGATGCGGCAGGTGATGCGCGGCGCGTCTCGCGAGTGATGCAAATTGCCGGCTCTCTTCTTTTGGGGCTTGGTATACTGACAACTGCGTTTATGCTACTCTTCGCGCGTTTTATCGCGGGTTTGCTCGGTTCTCCTGATGCTACTTTTTGCATGATTGCCATTGCACCGACACTGTTTTTTATCTGCGTATCCTCGCTGTTCCGTGGCTTTTTTCAAGGGTTTCAGTGCATGATGCCTACGGCAGTATCGCAGTTACTTGAGGCGGCGGGGAAACTTGTTCTCGGGCTTCTGTTTGCACGTGCTGCCATGGCGGGAGGAAAGCCGCTTCCGGTGGTATGTGCATTCGCGATTCTCGGCGTAACGGTCGGTACGGCGCTCAGTACGTTGTATCTCACGGTGCGTTTCCTGTTGGCAAGACGACAACTGGAACCCCCTGGGGGAGCCATGGAAGCGATGCGGCAAGCTCCCCGGGGAGGTATCCTCGTGCGTCTTGTCAAAATTGCATTGCCCGTCACCATCAGTGCTTCGGTGATGAGTCTGACCGGATTGATTGACCTTGGTATGATGATCCGACGCCTCGTATCCGTCGGGTATACGCGAGCGGAGGCTACTGCGCTTTTTGGCAATTATACGACGCTTGTCGTTCCGATGTTCAATTTGCCGTCTGTTGTGGTGACGCCGATTGCGACCGGTGTCATTCCCGCCATTTCCCGCTCGATTGCCGAAGGTAACAAGGGAGAAGTGCAATCGCTCGCGAGCTGGGCTTTTCGGTATGCGGCGTGGATTGCGGTTCCGGCGTCACTCGGGCTCTGTGCGTTCGCAAGACCAATTCTTTCCCTTATGTATCCCGCCGAAAGTGTGCTCTCGGCATTCAGGCTTCTTTCCTTCGTTTCGCCTGCTGTATATTTCCTTTGTTTATTGACGGTCTCCAACGCAATATTGCAGGCAAGAGGGCACTCGGCGGTTCCCATGATTGGTATGCTGTGCGGTGGTGTCGCTAAAACGTTTGTAGGATATTTCCTTATGGGTACTCCGTCAGTGGGGATTATCGGTGCTCCGGTCGGTACGGTGATATGTTACGTAATCGCTTTTGTCATCAATACAGTGATGCTCGGACGCAAGACACGATATTACCCAAGTACACGTGATACTGTATTTCTGCCGCTATTGGCAGCTGTCCCTGCAATCGGTGTTGCGTGGCTTGTGTACAATCGGCTTTTTATCAGTGCGGGGGCGGTCGGTACAGTCGTTTGTGTGGCACTTGCCGCGGGTCTGTACCTCTGTTTTTCGTTATGGTCGGGGCTTGTAAGAATTGAGGAGATTCGCCATTTGTTACGGCGCAAAAAAACGCAGAAGCAAACTTCCGGCACCTGAATGGTTCATTTCCGACATCAAGAAAAGTAGGAATTTTGACCTTTCAAGCAGCAAGGTGTTGTGCATATTATACAATGCGGGCATTTTGAAATTGACTTGTTTTTACGAATATTTCCTGAAATATGGAAAAATAGTTGCACTGAACGTGCGGAAATGTTATACTCAAGTCAGCAAGACCAAAAAAACAAAGAAAGGTTGTATCATCATGAACAAAACACAACTGATTCAGGTAGTTGCAGACAAGACCGAACTTTCGAGAAAAGACGCCGAGGCGGCAGTCAACGCCGTTTTCGAGGCAATTGTTGAGGCTATGAAGGCCGGTGACAAAGTACAGTTGATTGGTTTCGGTGCTTTCGGTGTGAAAGAGGTTGCCGCAAAGAAGTATGTCGATCGTTTCGGCGGTGGCAGAGAAGTGACCAAACCCGCTTACAAGAAACCTACTTTCATCGCCGGCAAGGCACTGAAGGACGCGCTCAACTGAGTTTTTTCCATGCGCCTCGATAAGTATTTGAAAGTATCCCGTATCATTAAACGCAGAACCGTCGCGAACGAAGCGTGTGATGCATCGCATATTTCCGTTAACGGAAAACGAGCGAAAGCATCCTATGATGTAAAAGTCGGCGATGTCATCGAGATCGGTTTCGGTCAAAAGACATTACGCGTTCGTGTGACGGATGTCCGGGATACCACAAAAAAGGCGGAAGCCGCAGATTTGTTTGAGGTGCTTCCGAAGGAATAAGTCAAAAACCTCCGCATAGATTATAACAAATCATGCGGAGGTTTTTCTATGTCAGATTCGATTGGGATTGGAAACAATCATCA
>CAVDSZ010000013.1:44744-65376 GCA_963611795.1 Akkermansia muciniphila
CCGCCTGGATCTGGATCGCGGCGAGGCGGATGTTGACGGAACGGTCAGCGGCGTCTATTACAGCAAAATCAAGGAGAAGAGCGGAGGTTTCTTTCGCCGCCTGCGTGACTGATGGATGTCGGAATGGCGGCACTTGCGGTCGCGCTTTTATCATCGATGTCACTTGGTATATTGCTTTGCGTTTTTTTCTGGGGAATGCGTTTCTTTGTCAAGTTAATTGTGGGAACGCGTCCCGGCAAGGCGACGCATGAATGCTGGCTTTTTTTCAGAATTGTTTGGGTGTCGATATGCATGATTGTTTTCCTTTACGCCACCAACCGAGGCGTGTTTCGCTGGTTTCTCCTCGCCGGGGTCGCCGGCGCCTGTCTTTTGACGGAACATTTGTTAGGAAGCATTGCCGCGCGTGTAACGGATAATATTGTTCTGAGAGTGCGCAGGACGATTCTCCAAGGAATACTTTGGTTGACGTTGCCTATTCGAGCTGTTGTGCGTCTGGTTGGTCATAGGATTTTCGGACTGGTGCGCAAAATCGGCTTGCGGGCTTGCGCGCTTTGTGATAAAATTATGATACAGCGCTACGATAAAACAAAGCGATCCCGAAGTCACCGTGCCGCCCGCATGGAAATATCGGGGTTACTCGGAGGTACAACTTGAGGGAAGTCGAAGTCAATGTCGTTGCCACGGCGGTAAGAGATTTGTTTCTTCGCGCGAATGTGGAGGCAGATTCCGCTGTGTGCGAAGCATTCAAATCCGCTCGTTCGCGGGAAGAGACGACACTGCCGCTTTGCGTTTTGAATTGTCTTGAAGAGAATCTGGCGGTCGCCGCCGAAACAGGATTGCCAATCTGTCAGGATACGGGTATGGCGATTGTGTTTGCGGATATCGGAGTCGACGTACATTTGGTCGGCGGTTGCCTACAGGATGCTGTGGATCTTGGCGTTCATGCCGCTTATCTCGATGGAAAAATGCGTTGCTCCATTGTGCGGGATCCGCTTTATCATCGTGAAAACACGGGAGATAACACTCCGGCGCTCCTGCATATCCGACAGGTTCCGGGTGACGCTTTGCGTCTCACGGTGGCGCCTAAAGGTTTTGGTAGCGAGAATATGAGCCGCATCCGTATGTTCACACCTGCGGCAACAGAGAACGACATTATCGCGTTTGTTACCGATACGGTACGCTCTGCTGGTGCTAGCCCGTGTCCGCCGGTTGTTGTCGGCGTCGGGCTGGGGTCGGACTTCGAAGGTGTCGCTACACTTGCCAAACGTGCTCTGATTCGCCCGCTCGGCGAGCATCATCGGGAGATGGAGTACGCTGCACTTGAAAATCGTATGCTGGAAGAGATTAATTGCCTTGGGATTGGACCGCAGGGCTTCGGTGGCAAGACTACCGCTCTGGCGGTTCATTTGGAGACGGCGCCTACTCATATTGCGGGTCTCCCGTGCGCTGTCAATATCTGCTGTCACGTTTATCGTCATGCCACGTGCATATTGTAACAAAAGCGCCCGGAAACTTTGGTGTTTCCGGGCCTTTTTGTACATAATTGACAAAGCGCTTCCGGAGATGTGAACAAACTTGTAGAAAACGGAAAAACGGTTGACATGCGCGCGTTACATTTGATAAAATATATATAGATATTTACTGTGCATACTTGCGCTCGCTCGTGAATATAATGGTGTGTACGATTGTCGGACGGAGGGCGATGATGAACGATATTCGAACGGACTTGTATTTGTTCCACCAAGGGACAAACTATACGGCATATCGCTTTCTCGGTTGCCACATGACGATAGATGCCGAAGGGCAGTATCATTACACGTTCCGCACATGGGCGCCCAAGGCACACCATGTGTATGTGGTCGGTGAATTTTGCGGGTGGGATACAGGGCTCTCTATGTCGCGTGTCTCTGACGGTGGCGTCTGGGAAGTGACGTACGACGCATCGGAATCGCTGGAGGGGAAGGTATATAAATACCGTGTCTGCTCTCTCAAAGGCGAGTTCCTGAAAGGGGATCCGTATGCGTTTTTTTCCCGCGGCGGAGCAGACGGCGCCACAATCATCTGGCATGACCATGATTATCG
The DNA here is from genome assembly GCA_963611795.1 of Akkermansia muciniphila. Lineage (GTDB taxonomy): Bacteria > Bacillota > Clostridia > Oscillospirales > CAG-272 > UBA1740. Next base: position 46,827 of record CAVDSZ010000013.1, read on the forward strand.
CTGGCATGACGATGCGTGGCTTGCGCACAGGCACGCGACCATTACTTCTCGTGACGGCTCGTACATGCCGTGCCCCATGAATATCTATGAAGTGCATCTGGGGTCTTTCATGAAGCACGAAGACGGAAGTTACCTTTCGTACCGTGAGTCGGCGGGCAAGCTTGCCCCTTACGTTAAGAGCATGGGATACACGCATGTCGAACTGATGCCGATTACCGAATATCCGTTTGACCGTTCATGGGGTTATCAGGTGTGTGGTTTTTACGCACCGACGGCGCGCTTTGGTACGCCGGATGATTTTCGTTACTTCATCGATGCGTTACACAGTGCGGGGATCGGCGTGATTCTCGACTGGGTGCCCGCACATTTCCCGAAGGACGGCTGGGGGCTATACGAATTTGACGGTTACCCCACGTATGAGTACCAGGGGAAGGACAGACAGGAGTCACCCTCTTGGGGGACGCGTTTTTTTGACCTCGGCCGCCCGGAGGTACAGGCGTTTCTGATTTCCGACGCGACCTATTGGCTACGTGAGTTCCATGTGGACGGTTTGCGTGTCGATGCGGTGTCCTCTATGTTGTACTTGGATTACGACAGAAAACCCGGTGAATGGTTTCCGAATATTTACGGTGAAAACAAAAACCTCGAGGCAATCGCCTTTTTCCGCAAACTGAACGCGCACATTTTCGGTATTATGCCGGACACCCTGATGATTGCGGAGGAATCCACATCCTGGGGCGGCATTACGCACCCTGCCTATGAGGGAGGCCTCGGCTTTAACCTGAAATGGAACATGGGTTGGGCGAACGACTTCTTTGATTATCTGGCGACGGATCCCTATTTTCGTCAATATCATCATCACGCGCTCAATTTTCCTATTATGTACGCATATAATGAAAACTATATACTACCGATTTCACACGATGAGGTCGTGTACGGGAAAAAGTCACTGATAGATAAAGCGTTCGGTTCCTATGAAGATAAGTTTCGACAGTTCAAGACGGCGCTTCTCGTTCAAATGACCTATCCCGGGAAAAAAATGCTTTTTATGGGTACAGAATTCGGTCAGTTCGCAGAATGGGATTACGCCAAGTCCGTGGAATGGTTTATGCTTGATTATCCGGCGCATGCCGCCCTGCGTGAATACGTCGCGTCCCTGAACCGATTCTACCTGACGGAGCCTCCGCTCTGGGAGCAGGACTTCCGACCGGAAGGATTTTCGTGGATTTATGCCGATGCGGCAAGAGAGAATATGGTGGCATTCCGTCGACATGCGCTGAACGGCGACGAGTTAATCGTGGTTCTTACCTTCAGCGGTAACGACCAGACGTTCCGTTTGCCTGCCGCCCCGGACAAGCAATACGAGATTGTTTTTGAAACGGAAGGCAACGGGGAAGCAAAACCGCCCCTGAAACCGTATCCGTTGACCGTTACCGTTGAACGGGAAGTGACCGAGAAGCCGGTGAAAAAGCGAAGAGGTAAGGTAGCGGCATTGTCCGTCACCGATGACCGAGAGACGACTCCGGTGGTGAGGATCGTTCGGGAAAGCCACGAGGAGTGGTACATTGACGTTCCGCTCACTCATATGTCCGGTATTGTTCTCCGTGTGGCAAACGGGGATAAGAATAAGATTTTTCTATGACGGAGGTCTATCATGTATTGTAAAAAAGAGTGCATTGCAATGCTGCTCGCGGGCGGACAGGGAAGTCGCCTCTACGAGTTGACCCAACAAACGGCGAAGCCTGCCGTGACGTTTGGGGGGAAGTATAAAATCATTGATTTCCCACTCTCCAACTGCATAAACTCCGGGATTGATACCGTTGGGGTCCTCACGCAGTACCAGCCGCTGGCACTGAACGAGTACGTTGGCAACGGTGCTCCTTGGGACCTCGACCGCACACGGGGCGGGCTCACCGTCCTCCCGCCATATATGGGAAGCCGCCGTTCTGATTGGTACAAAGGAACGGCAAATGCCATTTATCAGAATATCAACTTCATTCGGCAATATTCGCCTGACTACGTATTGGTGCTTTCGGGAGATCATATTTACCGTATGGACTATTCGCTCATGCTGAAACAGCACAAGGAAACGGGTGCCGCTTGCACGATTGCCACCATAACGGTGCCGATGGAAGAGGCAAGTCGTTTCGGTATCTGCAATACCCACGAGGACGGCAGTATTTACGAGTTCGAGGAAAAGCCGAAGAATCCGAAAAACAATCAAGCATCCATGGGGATTTACATTTTTACGGCGGACGTGTTACTCCGCTATCTCGAGACGGACGAGGCAGATGAGAAGTCTCAAAACGACTTCGGTAAGAATATTATTCCGAACCTGCTCGCAAACGGCGAACGGGTGTTCGCATATCGCTACCATGACTATTGGAAAGATGTCGGAACGATTGCTTCGCTTTGGGAAGCCAATATGGATACCCTCGGCGAGGACCCCGTGCTGAATCTTTCGCTCCCGTCTTTCCGCATTTTCTCCCGCAATATTGCACGCGCGCCGCAATACATTGGTTCGGCGGCTAAGATTAACGATGCCATGATTTCGGAGGGCTGCCAAATCAACGGTACGGTCGAACACTCTGTGCTTTCCGGCGGTGTGATTGTGGAGGAAGGCGCCGTGGTGCGAAACTCCGTCATCATGGAAGATGTCAGAATCTGTCGCGGTGCGATGGTTGATTATGCTATCATCGACAGCGATTCCGTCATCTCAGAGGGCGCTCATGTCGGCGATCCCGCCGCAGATAAAAATTCCATCCGAGTCATTGCAAAAGGAAGCGAGGTAAGATAAGATGAGCGCTGCCGGCATTATTTTCTCGAATCTGAACGATAATACACTCTCCCGTTTGACGGCGGACAGAACGGTGGCCGCGATACCTTTCGGTTGTCGTTATCGCCTTGTTGACTTTGCGCTTTCCAATATGGTCAATGCGGGCATTTCCAATATCTCGCTGATTGCCAACTATAACTACCGCTCCCTGAATGAGCATATTGGCTCCGGTAAGGATTGGGATCTTGCGCGGCGCGCGGGAGGTATTCGCTTCATTTCTCCGTATCAGACCGCACGCACACCGAATTCGGTCATGTACCTGCATCATCTTGAAGCACTGAAGAGTATGCAGGAATTTGTCATGGAAATCAATGAAGATACGGTCGTGTTGTGTGATACGGACAATATCTGCAACATTGACCTCGCGGCAATCATTGACGAGCACGAGGCTCGCGGTGCAGATATCACAATGGTGACGACTCCGTGTAAACCGGACTTTTCCTCCAAAGGCGCTTTGATGATGGTGAATTCCGACGCGGAGGATCGGGTTACGGGTATTGTCAAATCCACAAAGTCTGTTGAAGGGTATCCGGATCGTTTCATCAATCTGTATGTCGTGCGGACCGCGTACCTCACATATATTCTTAATGTGTCCTTCTCGGAGAATCTGCAAAGTTTTTCCGAGGACATCCTGATGAAGCATATCGGGGACAGAAAGTTCTATGTACACCGTTTTGACGGATTCGTGCCGCAAGTCTCTTCGTTTACGGACTATTATCGGCACAGTATCGCCCTAACGCGTGAGCCGCTCCTGCGCGAACAACTTTTCGGTGTCAAAGAACGCCCCATTTATACAAAAGTGCATAACTCTGCGCCGGTGCTGTACAAGAATGGGGCAGAAGTCAGAAATTCGATGATTGCAGACGGCTGTGTCATTGAGGGGACGGTTGAAAACTCGATTCTGTTCCGCGGTGTTAAGATTGGACGGGGCGCTGTCGTGCGCGATTCCATTTTGTTCGGCGGAACAGATATCGGTGACGGATCGACGATTCAGTGCGTCGTCGCGGATAAGCATGTATCCGTATCTGCACACAGCACGCTTTCCGGTGCTCCGACGTTACCGTTCTTTATCTCGAAAGGTCGCCGCGTATAAGCGTGGCGCAGAAAGGAATCCTATGAAAATCCTTTATGCTACCAGTGAAGCTGCTCCTTTCGCCGCTTCCGGCGGACTCGGTGACGTCCTGGGCGCGCTTCCGCGTACCCTCAAGTCGCTGGACCCGAAAGCCAATGAAGTCAGCGTGATTCTCCCTCTGTACGGGCAGATTACAGAAGCGCAGCGTAAAAAAATGAAGTATCTGACCTCGTACGAGATTCGCTACTCATGGCGAAATGAGTACTGCGGCATTTTTCAGACGGTGGTCGATGGTGTCAACTACTACTTCATCGACAACGAGCAGTATTTCAAACGTCCCGGTTCGCTTTACGGGCAGTATGATGACGGAGAGCGGTTTGCGTTCTTCTCCATGGCGGTCATTGAGTTTATGCTCCGCATGAACCAGATTCCGGACGTTCTGCACGCAAACGATTGGCAGACCGCGATGACGGTTGTTTATCTTCGCACGAAGTATGCCGGTTGCGAGCAGCTCCGAAATGTCAAGACGATTTTCACAATCCACAACATTGAATACCAAGGCAAGTTCGATCCGTATATTCTCGGCAACGTTTTTGCGCTTGATGAGAAATACAAGTCCATTTTGGAGTACGACGGTTGCCTGAATTTGATGAAAGGTGCGATTGTTTGCGCCGACCGCGTGAATACGGTCAGCCCGAACTACGCGAATGAATTGCGTCACGCTTTCTTCGCCTGTGGCTTACAAAATATCATCAATATGTACGCCTATAAGATCTGCGGGGTCATCAATGGGATTGATACCGTTTATTTCTCCCCGGATAAAGGCGGAGACATTCAATATCCGTTCGATGCCACGACGGTGACGGAGGGGAAGGCAAAGAATAAACTCGCTTTGCAGCGGAATCTCGGACTTCCCGAAAATGCCGATATTCCTTTGATTGTCATGATTACACGTTTGACCCATGCGAAGGGAATTGATCTTGTCCTGCGTATTTTTGAAGAACTCATGCAAGAGAACGTACAGTTTGTATTGCTCGGTACCGGGGATGAATCTTATGAGCGAATTCTCAGCAACCTTGCCTCTCGGAACAGTTCGAAGGCACGTGCACTGATCAAGTTCGATCGCGTCCTTTCCAAGCAGCTGTATGCATCAGCGGATTTGTTCCTGATGCCTTCCAAGAGCGAGCCCTGTGGGCTGTCTCAGATGATTGCCTGTGCATACGGGACGATTCCGATTGTGCGCGCGGTGGGTGGGCTCTATGATTCCATTATGCCGTACGGCGCAGAGGGGTCCAACGGGTTCCAGTTCAACAATTTCAACGCGCATGAAATGTTGTTCAAGATTAAGGACACAATCGGCGTGTATTACAACAAGCCGGAGTGGAATGCGCTGGTACAGCGGGCCATGCATACGGACTTCTCGTGGAAAAAGTCCGCGGAAAAATATTTGGATATTTACAAAAGTCTATTTTAATGAGGGAAAGATTATAAGCCGATGAATAATGCAAGCAAAAAGACATCGAAATCATCGTCTGACAGGGAAGGAATGACCGAGGCGCAGCTGAGAGAAAAGCTGAAGGCAAAACTCTTGGCGCGCGGGATTTCCGATCCGACGACTGCGACGAGTGAACAACTGTACACCGCCACGGTCGGCGCTATCAAGGACATGATGACGAAGAACCGTAACGCCTATAAAAAGCGCATCAAAGCACAGGAGAGCAAAAAGGTATGCTATCTTTGCATGGAATTTTTGCTCGGTCGCTCTCTGCTCAACAATGCACAGAACCTTGGGATTTATGACAACCTTTGTCGTGTGCTCAAGGGGTTCGGCAGTTCATTTGACAGTGTTTACGCATGCGAGATTGACCCGGGTCTCGGAAACGGCGGACTCGGTCGGCTTGCCGCTTGCTTTATGGACTCTCTCAGCAATTTGAATTATGCGGCGAACGGATATTCTCTTTGCTATGAAAACGGTCTTTTTAAGCAGAAACTCATCGAAGGCGAACAGGTAGAACTCCCCGATGAATGGATTGAAAAGGGCGGTGCGTGGCTATTCCCGCGTCCCGAGAAAAGCGTCGTTGTCCGTTTTGGCGGTGAAGTGAGCGAAACCTGGGAGAACGGCGAACTCAAGGTCGTCAATACCGATTACGATGAAGTCCGTGCGGTACCGTATGATGTTATGATTCCCGGTGCGGATTCCGATGCGACCAATACACTTCGTTTGTGGCGCGCGCGGGAAAATCGCAGTGTACCGGTCGGGTACGCAACGCAGGGCACATACCTCAAGACGCTCGAAGAAAAGGCAAATGTTGAAGAGATCACTCGGCAGTTGTATCCGCCGGATCATAATGATTCGGGCAAACTTCTGCGTCTGACGCAACAGTATTTTCTGGTTTCCGCATCCCTGCAATCCATTATCCGTGACTATTTTGCGGAAAACGGGTCGCTCGAGAACTTTGAAAACCGCGTTGCCATTCACATTAATGATACGCATCCGACACTGGCAATCCCCGAGCTCATGCGGATTCTCATGGATGTATATTCGTACAGCTGGGACCAGGCGTGGGGCGTAATTGTCAAGTGCATTACCTACACGAATCATACCGTCATGCCAGAGGCGCTCGAATGCTGGCGCGTCGACCTGTTCCGTATGAAATTGCCCCGTTTGTTCTCGATCATCACCGAGATTAACCGTCGCTTCTGCGCGGATTTGTGGAATTTGTATCCGGGTGACTGGGATCGTATATCCCGCATGGCTGTCATAGGGTATAATCAGGTGCGCATGGCGAACCTGTGCGTTGTGGCTTCTCATACGGTGAACGGTGTTTCCGCACTTCACTCGGAGATTCTGAAAAACACCATTTTCCACGATTACTATAAGATGACGCCTTGGAAGTTCACCAATGTGACGAACGGTGTTGTGCACCGCCGCTGGTTGTGCTACGCCAACCCGGAGCTTTCTCAGCTTCTCACCGACTGCATCGGTTCCGAGTTCCGTCAGTCTCCCTCGCTTCTCTCCAATTTTGAGGGCTATGCATCCGACGAGGAAGTTCTGAAACGCCTGACGCAAGTTAAGCGCGATAATAAGGCAAGATTTGCAAAGTTGGCGTTTGATAAATGCGGTGCGGTGATTGACCCTGATTCCGTGTTTGACGTGCAGATCAAGCGTCTCCATGAATACAAGAGACAGCTTTTGAATGTGCTGAAAATTATGAGCATCTACAACGAGTTGCTCACCAATCCGAATGCCGAGTTCCACCCGCAGACGTTCATTTTCGGTGCTAAGGCAGCGCCGGGGTATGCTATGGCGAAGAAGGTCATTCGCTTGATTTGGTTCCTCGCCAAAGAACTTGAGAACAACCCGCGCATCAAAGACCGCATCAAGATCGTCTTCATGGAGGACTACAATGTCTCCATGGCGGAAGTGCTGATTCCCGCCGCCGATCTTTCCGAGCAGATTTCTCTCGCAGGGAAAGAGGCATCCGGTACCAGTAACATGAAACTCATGATGAACGGTGCCATTACTATCGGTACCATGGACGGCGCCAATGTCGAGATTTGCAATTCCGTCGGCGACGACAATATCTATATCTTCGGTCTGAACAGTTGGGAAGTCGAGGAGCTCTGGAGACAGGGGTATGAGGCACGGGATTATTACCATAATTCCGAGCGTCTGCGTGCCGTTATTGATCGTTTCTCCATGCCGATTGGTGGGGAAGACTTCTCCTCCATTGCTGACTATCTCATTAACGGTGGGTACAGCGTCGCCGACCCGTATATGTGTCTTGCCGACTTTGATTCCTATTACAATGAGTATCAGAGAGCGATTGCGGACTATACGGTAAATCCGCTCGAGTGGGCGCGGAAATCGCTCGTCAATATTGCATCTTCCGGGCGATTTTCCTCCGACATCAGTATTCAGAATTACGCGAACAATATTTGGCGTATTTCACCGGTTAGAAAATGACGGATTTGACTGTATTCCGACTGAATCCTTCGGCGTCTCTTGCTTGCCGCGGCCGCTTGCTTTACGGCAATGGCAGCGAGGATTCCGAATATCGCCGCGCGTTTACGCGCGGCGATCTCTTGCGTTTTGATTTTTACGTGCCGAGACAATGCGGTGCCACCGCCGCCGAGATTGCAGTGCGTAACGATGCAGACGGGGCTACTAACACATATCCTCTCCGTTGGCAGGGGTTACACTTGCAGTATGATGTTTGGTCCTGCGTTGTTGCAAGCGGTGATATGATTCCGGGGCTTTACTTCATCAGACCCTCCGTCACCACGATTGTCGGTGTCGTGCATGGCACGCGGGAGGACGGCGTTGCTTGTCGGTTTACAGCGGATTCGAATGCCTATACCTATCAGTTGACGCTGTCCGAGTTCGTGTATCCCGCGCCTGACTTCATGCACGGCGGTATCATGTACCAAATCTTTGTCGACCGCTTTTGCCGCGGTGCGGCAACAACCGTGCGGGAGGACGCGATTCTGTACACGGACTGGGAGGGAGGAACGCCGGAATATCCGCCATATCCCGGTGCTCCGCTTGAAAACAACACATTTTTCGGAGGAAATCTGCAAGGGGTTACAGCAAAGCTCGACTATCTCGCCTCTCTCGGTGTGACGTGTCTCTACTTGACCCCAATCTTTGAAGCATATTCCAATCACAAGTATGATACGGGTGATTACATGACGGTCGACGCCATGTTCGGAGGAGAGGAGGCGCTGACAGTTCTGATTGCCGAGGTGAAAAAGCGCGGTATGCACCTGATCCTCGACGGCGTGTTCAATCACACCGGAGACGATAGCCTGTATTTCAACCGTCGGGGTCGTTATCCGTCGGTCGGGGCTTATCAGTCGAAAGATTCGCCTTATTATCCTTGGTATGACTTTCAGGAGTTCCCGGATCGTTACACCTGCTGGTGGAACATTCCGATTCTACCGCGTATCCATACGGAAATGCCCTCCTGCCGCGAGTATTTTCTGCGTCCCGGCGGGGTCATCGACCACTATGCTTCGCTCGGAGTGGACGGTTTTCGCTTAGACGTGGTAGACGAGCTCCCGGACGTGTTTGTCGACGGTATCAAAGAACGTCTGCACAAGACCGCTCCTCGGAGTGTCCTTTACGGTGAAGTGTGGGAAGACGCCTCCAACAAGGTCGCATATGGTCGCAGGAGGCGCTACTATACCGGGCGACAACTCGACGGCGTCATGAATTATGAATTGCGTCGAGGAATATTGCAATTCTTGCGCCACCATCACGCCGATGCGTTACGATATGCCCTGACAGAAGTGATGCCCAATACACCGAAACGTATCCTCGACTGTCAGATGAATTTGATCGGTACGCATGATACCATGCGTATTTTAACAGCGCTCGCAGGGGAAGTGCCCGAGGGGCACACCAACGACGAACTTGCCGTGATGCATCTTGACACGGAACAGCGCAGAGCGGCTGTTTGTCTTTTGAAAATCGCTTATATGATTCTCGCGACGCTTCCCGGTGTTCCGATGATATATTACGGCGATGAGGTGGGTATGGAGGGGTATTCCGACCCCTTTAATCGACGCCCGTTTCCTTGGAGCCATGTGGATGAGGATCTTCTTTCCTTTTACCGAAAAATCGGAGAGATACGACACAGTCACGATGAATATCGTGAAGGAACATTCAGGCTTTTACGTCTTAACACGGAAGTGCTTGCGTTTTCAAGGGCTTCCAATCATCAGATTTCGCTGACACTCGTCAATCATGCCGACACGTCGAGGATTTGGGTAATGCCAACCGGTAGATGGAAGAACCTCTTGACAGAGGAAATCGTCAGCGGAGATTTTACCGCGGCTCCCCATACAGCGGTGATACTTGCCAATATGTAAAAAACGGGAGGCTTTGACCTCCCGTTTTTCGTCGTTTGCGTTACGTCAATTGCGCTTTTAGAATGCGTGCTACAGCGCGCGCCTGTGCTTTGGTATTAAATGTTCCGCATGACAGGCGTACCAGCCCTGTTTCTTGTGTGGCAAGTGTTTGATGTGCCAGCGGTGCGCAGTGCAAGCCGCCGCGCACACAGACGCCCGCATGATCCAGGCGGGCGGCAGTTTCGTCGGAGGACTCACCCCGCACACGAAAGGCGGTGATACCGCTTTCGGCTTCGGAAAATAACTCGATTTGCGGTATTTCGCGAAGAAGAGCGTGCATCAGACAAGTAAATTCACGTTCGCGATGCTCAATGGCGGAAAAGTCGTGCCGCAGCAACCACTCGACTGAAGCGCCAAGTGCACCGATTGCCGGAGTGGAAAGTGTGCCGGGTTCCAGCCTGTCGGGCAAATAATCGGGCATATACGGAGACAGGGAATCGGCACCGCTACCGCCTTGGAAGACATCGTGAATACCATCGCCGTTTCGCAAATAGAGAATGCCGGATCCCTGTGGGCCGAGGAGCCCCTTATGCCCCGGAGCGCATAGTGCGTCGCAGGGAAGGCGGCGAACGTCAACCACTCGATGCCCGAGACTTTGCGATGCATCAAGAACAAAGTATATGCCGTTCTGATGACAAAACCGCGCTATTGTTTCTACGGATAAAACGGTGCCTGTAACATTGGAGATATGCGTGCAGACCAGCATTCCCGTATCGGGCGTGAGCATTTTGCCGAGAGAGGCCTCGGATAGGTTTTTATGAGTAAACACAGAGTAGGAAATCAGGCCGTCCTGCGCCAAGCGGTGAATCGGGCGAAAAACGGCATTGTGTTCCATGTCACTGATTAAGACGTGCATTCCGGGGCGTACCCTTGCACGCAATATTGTATTGATGGCAAAGGTAGCGTTTTGTGAAAAGACGATTTGTTCTTCGGACTCTGCTCCGAGCAGCTCCTTTACGGCGCATCGTGTCCGATAGACCCGTTCGGCGGCGGCGATGGAGAGTCGATGACCGCTCCTGCCGGGGTTGCCCGGATATCGCGTTAGTGAACGGATTAACTCCCGCCTGACACAGATGGGTTTAGGATAAGAGGTCGCCGCGTTGTCGAGATAAATCATCCTTTATATGGTTCGTACGGAATATTCAGCGGGCGCAGAATAGAGGCGACGGTCAGCATAGACCCCTCCGGTAGTTCCAGCCCGTAACTGCAGCCGGATCTATTACGCGGTTGCAGTTTTCGGATACGCGCTTTTATGCCGTTTTCCGCGAGTGCGCTTTTTGCCTTCATTGCGTAGGTGATGGAGCCGATAATTACGAGTTCGGTGTTCACATTTCCACCTCCTTCCTCACGCGCGTCTCTGCTTTCATTCTATGCGGTAAAATAATTTGCCGTTCTCCCGGAAAAACTGTGGACAAACGCATAAAACTATGTTAAAATACAGAAAAATGCGAGGTCATGTATGCATATACGCAATTTATATGCCGGTGGCTATGCTTCCAACTGCTATCTTGTAACGGATGATACGGATACGTATTCGGTCGTGATTGACCCATCTGTGCCGCCCCGGACTCTTGCCGATGCGCATTTCGCAGGAACGCATCTCGTTGCAATTCTTCTGACGCATACGCATTACGACCATATGCTAGCCATGGAAGCATGGCGTGCGCTCGGGGCGCCTGTTTGTGTACCTGCGGGCGATGCAATCGGCTTTAGCGACTCTCGCTACAATGTGTCCGCTACGGTGTTTGACGAACCGACGGTATTTCGACAGCCGGATAAACTCTTATATGACGGGGATACGATTACGTTCGGTAACTCAAGTTTGACCATGCTGGATACTCCCGGTCACACGGTGGGTGGCGGCTCCTACTACGGAGAAGGAAACCTGTTTTGCGGTGATACGCTCTTTGCCAATGGTGGCATCGGCAGGCAGGATGTTTCCGGCGGCGCCTTGGCGCCGATTTTAGCGTCTCTGCGAAAATTGCTCGCATTACCCGAAGATACGGCGATTTATCCCGGGCACGGCGAGATGACAACAGTTGCACGCGAGCGACTGATACACGGTTTATAACAAAGGAGGGCGGTTCTTCCGCTATTGGTATGGAATCTGAAATCAAAGGTAATTTTATACACGACATTATTGATGCGGATCTTGCGGCAAATCCGGAGTTGAAGATTCACACGCGTTTTCCGCCGGAGCCGAACGGTTATCTGCACATCGGCTCGGCAAAAGCAATCTGGATCAATTACATGACCGCTAAGAAATATAACGGTCTGTTTAATCTTCGTTATGATGATACGAACCCCTCCAAAGAGGATAACGAATATGTCGAGTCGATTTATGAGGATTTGAAGTGGCTCGGATGCGAGCCGACCGGCGGTGTGTTTTACGGCTCAGACTATTTCGCAAAGTGCTATGAATTTGCGATTCAACTCATCAAGCAGGGCGATGCTTATGTGTGCGATCTCTCGCAGGACGAAATGCGTGAGATGCGCGGTACTTTGACGGAACCGGGGAAGAACAGTCCGTATAGGAATCGTTCGATAGAAGAGAATCTCAACTTGTTTGAGCGTATGCGGCGCGGGGAATTTCCGAACGGAGCAAAGACGCTGCGCGCCAAGATTGATATGTCCTCGCCGAACCTGAATATGCGTGACCCCGCCATTTACCGCATTGTACACACGGCGCATCATCGCCAGGGTGACCAGTGGTGCATCTACCCGCTGTATGACTATGCACATCCGATTCAGGACGCGCTCGAGGGGATTACCCACTCGCTTTGCTCAATCGAGTTCGAGAATCACAGACCGCTCTATGAATGGGTCGTTGATCATATCGGATTTGAGAAGAAGCCGAAACAGAGAGAGTTTGCTCGCCTGAATGTCACACACACAGTGATGAGCAAACGCTACCTGCGCCAGCTCGTGGAAGAAAAGCTTGTGGACGGTTGGGATGATCCGAGAATGCCTACGCTCTGCGGACTTCGTCGCCGCGGCTACACACCTCACGCCATTTTTGACTTCGTGGAGCGCGCCGGTGTCAGTAAATCCCTCAGTGTCGTAGATATTGAGCTTCTTGAGCATTGCATTCGGGAAGAGCTGAATGCTGAGGCACCGCGTCGCATTGCAATCTTGCATCCTGTAAAAGTCGTCATTACTAACTACCCGGAAGGGCAGACCGAGTATTTTACACAATCCAATCACCCGCAACACCCGGAGATGGGAACGCGAGAGGTTCCCTTTACGCGTGAACTGTATATTGACGCGGATGATTTTGCAGAGGTGCCGCCTCCGAAGTTCTTCCGATTGAAGCCGGATGGGGAAGTCCGCCTCATGGGAAGCTATATCATTAAGCTGCATGAAATCGTCAAGAACCCCGACGATAGCGTAAAAGAACTGCATTGTACAGCAGATCTTGAGACGGGAAATGGGAACCCTGCGGACGGGCGCAAGATTAAGGGCACGATTCACTGGTTGTCCGCGAATTATGCTACAGAAGCGACCGTTATGCTGTATAATCACTTGTTTACGCTCGAAAATGTCGCAGATATTCCGGAGGGGAAGGGATTTGACGATTACCTGAACCTTAACTCTGTACAGAAGTTGGAGCACTGCAAGTTGGAGCCCTCTCTCGAGGCATTTGTCCCCGGGATACGTTATCAGTTTGTTCGCGTAGGCTACTTTATTGCCGATACCAAGTATCCCGATACCTACAACTGTATCGTGAGTTTGAAAGACAGTTATAAAGTATAACCGATAAGCCCGACTTCGGTCGGGCTTACTTCGTAGGAGGCAGTATGGACGTCAACTGCATATTTGAGAGCAATTCCGAGATGCTGCGCGCAATTTGGGACAGAGGCGTCTCTCTTTTTGAAAGTCTTAGCCCGGAAGAGGTCTCTGCTCATCAATCGCCATATGGCTTTCTTGCTTATTTGCGTGCTTACCTCTGCCTAATCGGAGACCGTGAGAGCGTTCGTATTTTCCTGCAAAATGCGTACAAGCAAATCATGACGTCCGGCAACCGTCAAATGTTGTATATGTTCCCGATTGCATTGGAGCACTATGTGAATTATGCGGATGATCGGCTGTTTGCTTCAGATATGGTAGAGCGATGCGAGAAGGAACTTACACGCTCTTTGCCCGAAAACTTTCCGACGGGTGATTTTGAGGCGGACGCGCTGGCTCTTGGGGCGCTAGGCGCTTTGTTTCGACTGCATGGGAAAATCGGTGCAATGGAAGGAATCGCCAATCGCGTGACTTTGACCGAGCAGTTTCATGCCACCTATTATCAGTCAAAGAATGGACAATATCACGACGGGGGGGGTCTTGTGACCCCGGCGACGCAGATTTTGCCGATTGCTTTCGGTTTTTTACACGAAGGGGCACGCAGCACGGCTCACAGATGGCTGATTGAAGAATCATTTCCGACGCCACGCGAATTGCGTCTCTTGCTGTATGATGCCTTATATGCCGAAGAGCTCTTTGATTTGTTGATGCCGACACTATTGGAGGGAGGAATCCCAGGCACACGCGTTACCTCAGCGGATCTGTCCGGGCTTGTCTGCATTGTGACACACCTGTGCGGTGTGGACCTCTCCATGATGGGGCAGGGGATTCAAGCATCGACTCCGCATTTTCCGCACGGCGTTACATATTTGCTGACAATCCCTACATCGCATATGTATTTGTCATTTGAGTCGGAGGATTATCCGGGTGAGCTCGTTTTTTGAAAGAATACTGCGGCTTCTTTTCCCACCAAAGTGTCCTGGATGCGGAGAATTGCTTTATGCCCGAGACAAAGTGATGTGTCCCGCCTGTGCGGCAGATTATGCGGCGGCGACGGAACGCGTGTGTCCGCAATGTCTGAAACCGATTCACTCATGCACTTGCCCGAATCGATTTCTTGACAGGCATGGCATTCATACGGTCATTAAACTGTTTTCCTATCATCCGCATCAGGCGGAGCTTGCAACCAATCGACTGATCTTTCGTCTGAAACGTTGTGACTCCGATGCGACGATTACCTTTCTTGCGGATCGCCTGGCAGAGGAAATACGCCCCCAAATGGAAAACGGTAAACAATATGTTTTGACGGGTGTTCCGCGATCGAAAAATGCGATTCGTCGATACGGTGATGATCATGTACGATTACTGTGTCATGCTTTGTCAAAAAGATTGCGTATTCCTTACGTTCATGTCATCGACAGAGTCGGACGAGAAGGGCAACAAAAGAAAAAGAACTATCGGGAGCGTCTGGCGTCCGCCGCGGTCTCTTACGAACCCAATCGCAGATTTGACTTGCGAGGGAAACGTGTCATTCTTATCGATGATGTAGTGACAAGCGGCGCGACGCTTGCAGCCTGTGCTACCGCTGTCAGAAAGTGCGGAGCACGCCAGGTGATAGCGGCGGTGATCGGTTCCTCTTATCGCTACCGCGACTTAATCGGTTCCAAGCAATATTACTGGGAAAAACAACAGCATAAACAATAAAAAACAGCCGAGAACGGCTGCTTTTTATTTATTCTTCGGCTTTTGTCGTATCTCTCAGATGAATGTCCATCTGGGGGTAGGGGATTTCAATGCCCGCATTGTTTAAAGCAGATTGAATGGCTTCGGTCAAGTCGAATTTTACGGTCCAATAATCCGAGTTTTTGCACCAAACACGCACGGTAAAGTCGAGAGAGGAGTCCGCACATTCGGATAGGCGTACAAACGGGGGCGTATTCGGTAGCACCAGTGCGTTCGCTGCTGCCGTTTCGGTCAGCAGTTGTTTTACGGTTGCCACGTCTGCATCGTAAGAGACGGAGACGGGGATATCGACACGGCGCGTAGCTTGCTCCGAGTAGTTGGTTACGTGCGTATTGGAGAGTGCTCCGTTTGGGCAATGGATTGTCTTATTATCCGGTGTGATTAGGACGGTATAAAAGATAGAAATGTCTGAGACAGTTCCGGATACTTCTGCGCTCTCAATATAGTCCCCGACACGGAAGGGCTTGAAAATAAGAATCATAAGCCCCCCTGCAAAGTTGGAAAGCGAGCCTTGTAAAGCAAGCCCTATGGCGACCCCTGCAGAAGTCAGAACCGCGACAAATGAGGTGGCAGGCACCCCGAGGACAAGCGACGCCGATACAAAGACAAGGACTTTTAAAATGACATTTAAGGAGCTGACGATAAAGTGGGCAACCGATTTGTCGATTTCGTGATACCATTTGGCTTTTTCGCATCTTTTCGCAAAAAACTTAATAAGTTTCAGTCCGATGACAATAATCAGCAGGGCATATAAGATACGCAACCCCGCAGTCGTCAGTAAGTCTTTAAAAAAATTAAGCAAATGATTTCCGATTTCTTTCCAGTTCATGTGTGTGCCCTTTCAAAAAGGAATGGGGTACACGGAAAAGTGTACCCCAAGGTGAAACGATTATCAGCCGATTTTCGTGTAGTTGACCTTCACGCCGGGACCCATGGTAGCGGCGATGACACAACTCTTGATATACTGACCCTTTGCTGCGGCAGGCTTTGCTTTGATGATAGCATTCATCAGTGCATTGAAGTTCTCCGCGAGCTTTTCTGCACCGAAAGACGCTTTGCCGATTGGGCAGTGAATGATGTTGGTCTTGTCAAGACGGTACTCAATCTTACCGGCTTTGGCTTCCTGAACCGCTTTCGCAGGATCAGGAGTAACGGTACCTGCCTTCGGGTTGGGCATAAGACCTTTAGGACCGAGGACTTTACCGAGACGGCCAATCACGCCCATCATGTCGGGGGTTGCAATGACGACGTCGAAGTCAAACCAGCCGCCCTGAATCTGTGCGACAAATTCTTCTGCGCCGACATAGTCTGCACCCGCAGCCTTTGCGGCGTCAGCCTTGGCACCACGGGCAAAAACGAGGGTGCGGACGGTTTTACCGGTACCGTTCGGGAGAACGATAGCACCGCGGACCTGCTGGTCGGCATGGCGGGAGTCAACACCGAGACGGACGTGGATTTCAATGGTTTCGTCAAACTTTGCGGTAGCGGTCTTGCATACGAGTTCGACTGCTTCCTGGGGATCGTAGAGTTTCGTTCTCTCGATCAGTTTCGCGCTTTCGATATACTTCTTACTCATCTTCGTTGCCTCCTATCAGTCTTCCACAGTGATGCCCATGCTACGAGCGGTGCCTTTGATCATGCTCATAGCACTCTCAATCGAGGCGGCGTTCAGGTCAGGCATCTTGGTCTCGGCAATCTTGCGAACCTGTTCCTGCGTGAGCGAGGCAACCTTGGTTTTGTTCGGGGTAGCGGACGCAGTCTCAATGCCGGCAGCCTTCTTAATCAAAACAGCGGCGGGAGGCGTCTTGGTGATGAAAGTGAAAGAACGGTCGGCATATACAGTGATGACGACAGGAATAATCATTCCGATATCGTTTTTGGTTCTGTCGTTGAATTCCTTCGTGAAGTTCGGGATCGATACGCCGTACTGCCCGAGAGCAGGACCTACGGGAGGCTGGGGCGTTGCTTTCCCGGCAGGAAGCTGGAGTTTGATATAACCCATAATTTTCTTTGCCATTTTATAAACCTCCATGTGTGGTTAATACGGGAGACATGAAAAATTTATCTCCCTCCCACGATTGGCTCCGAGGAGCCGTGGCAATGCTGAGAATTACTGTTTTGCGAGGCGGATGTCACCGGCTTCCACAAAGACAGGAATGTCTCTTGTACCGGTATAAACAAGCAGGGTGATGTCCTTCTTGTCCTCGCTGATTTCCGTAATGGTGCCTTCATATCCTTCGAAGATACCCGATACCACGGAAACCTTGTCACCGACCTTGAAAGTGAACTCTTCCACATGCGTTTCCACGTTGAATTTCGCCACTTCCTCGTCAGTGAGGGGGACGGGGCGCGACCCCGGCCCGACAAAGCCTGTAACACCGGTGATGTTCCGCACCACGTGCCAGGACTCGTCCGTCATCGTCATTTTTACCAGAACGTAAGCAGGGAAGAGCTTCACTTCCACGTCCTTTTTCTCACCCTTATCGTTGGTGACAGTCTCAATCATCGTCGGGATCTGCACATCATAAATCAGGTGCGAAAGGTTCCGGTTCTCAACGATTTTTTCAAGGTACGCTTTTACCTTGTTCTCAAAACCCGCATAAGTGTGAATGACATACCACTTGGGACCTTGGTTCAGTTCATTAAAATCACTCATGGGTTAGCCTACCAGACCGGCGATACCTTTGATGATTTCGCCGAATACCGTATCGACCACTGCGATGGCGACGCTGAATGCAACAACCGCGCACACGACGAGCAGGGTGTTCTTCTTGACGTCTTTCCAACTCATCCACGAAACTTTTTTCAGTTCGCTGATGTATTCTTTCCAGAACTTTTTGATGCGACCGCCGAGTCTGACAAAAAAGTTCGGCTTTTTAGCCTTGGCTTTTTTACCGTTCTTTTGTGCGGAAGTATCAGCAGGGACGCCGGCTGTCTCTTGGATCTCGTTTTGGTTCTCTGCCATGTTACTGTCCTCCTTACTTTGTCTCTTTGTGCAAAGTGTGCTTCTTGCAGAAGCGGCAGTACTTGTTCATTTCAAGTCTGTCAGGATCGTTCTTTTTGTTTTTGCTTGTGTCATAATTTCTGGCTTTGCATTCCGAGCATGCCAGCGTAATTTTGACTCTCATATCGGCACCTCCTAATAGATTCGGGTTATACCCGTGAATACCTCCCTCGTCGTCGGGGCATCGTCCCAAACA
>CAVDSZ010000014.1:0-32213 GCA_963611795.1 Akkermansia muciniphila
GAAGCGGGACGAGCGCAGCGGATATCGCGAAGCTTGAAGAAGAGCTGAACCGGCTGTCGGAAGAGTGGGACACCGCATTTTCGAAGAAGATCGGGGAGACCACAGACAAGATCGCGGAGCAGATTGAGAACTGGCTGACGAAGGGCGAAGGAATAAAGAGCTGGGCGTCTGACGTCTGGGAAAAGTTTGAAGGAATAAAAACATCCCTCGGCTATATAGTCGACTACGCCGACGATTTCGGCGCTATGATAGGGCTGTGGAAGGTTGACGACGACCTTGTCACGAAGCTCAGGAATATCGGGGTCGCGCTGCTTATTATCGCGGGCGCAAAAACCGCAATCAAAATAGGTACTGAAATTGTAAAAGTCGGGCAATTCATCAAGAAACTATTCGGACTGGAAGATGCTACAAAATCAGTTACCGACGCAATGGCCGATAAGAACAAGAAGCTCACTGAGCAGACGAAAGAAACCGCTACGGAAACCGAGGCGGTCGGCGAACTGTCTCCGGCACTTGACACTGCTACCTCCGCGATTACCGCTATGGCGGGGGCAATCCCGGCGATAGGGCTTAATTGGGACACCGCATGGCAGTTCGTTTCAAGCAATCCGATAGTTCTCAACGTAGACGCGTCACAAATCGCGACTGCCGGAGAACAAGTTTCTGAGTTCGTGAACAGCTCGTTCTATCAGCTGAACTCGTGGCTCGTCGGCTCCGCGGATGCAATGTCAACGTGGCAAGCTACGCTGAACGCTCTGACCGGAGAGACAACCTCCAACCTCAACAGCACATGGAAATCGGCATTTGACGCGCTGAATACAGACACCATGAACGGATTCAATGACATTCTCACGTCGTCTGACAGTTTCGGGGAAACCATATTCTCTTCCATGGTCAACCCCATACAGCGAGTGGACAGCGAATATGCCGCGACATTCAACAATATTTACAGCAATTACGCAAGGCTCATGGGCATTATGGGGGCTACGGTACCTTCATACAGTGCATCAGGCCGCGCCGGAGGGACATATTCCAGCAGCGGCAGACGAGTAACTTCGTCTCGCAAAAATGCAAATCAAATGGTCGCTTTCGGCGACGACGGTTCCGGCGCATATCGCGGGTCTGCATCGCAGGACTACAACAAATGGAACGTAGTCAAGGACGTGCTCAAGGGGCACTACGCGCAGGAATGGGAGAACTTCACGGAAAGCTTCAAAAACGCCGGAGAATCATTCGCGAAAAACGCTGAGTATGTTCTCGACCAGACATTGAAAATGCTCAAAAGTCTGCTCGGAATCTCTTCTGCGGCAATAGGCGCTCCCGCCTTCGCGACCGGCGGATTCCCGGAGGACGGAATGTTCTATGCCAACTCCGGAGAGCTCGTCGGGCGGTTCTCCAACGGGCGGACTGCCGTCGCGAACAACGCGCAGATCGTCGAGGGCATCGAGAACGCCGTCTATCGCGCAATGTCAGCCGCACAGCGCGGCTCAGGGCGCGGAGGAAAGATAGAACTCATCCTCGACAAGCAAGTCGTCGGACGCGCCTTCGGAGACGCCATAGATTCCGAAAAGAGACGTTCCGGCGCGAACACCAAAATCACATTCACGAACGGAGGACGCGGCAATGGTTAAAGTTGACGGAACAGACTACGGCGCAATCGTCACCGCGCTGACGCGAAATTTCGAAGTAGTCGACGGCGACAACGCCGGACGCACACTCGACGGCGTCATGCACCGCGATCTTATCGGAACTTACTACAATTATAGCATATCAATCAACACCGACCGTATGTCCCAGAGCGAGTACAACGCGCTCTACAAGACGATTTCCGCGCCGGTCGCAAGTCACGACATCGTCGTCCCGTTCGGCAACG
Source organism: Akkermansia muciniphila (assembly GCA_963611795.1). Classification (GTDB taxonomy): domain Bacteria; phylum Bacillota; class Clostridia; order Oscillospirales; family CAG-272; genus UBA1740. Next base: position 1,874 of record CAVDSZ010000014.1, read on the forward strand.
AAACGCTCTCATTCAAGGCGTATGTCTCGCGCGGCAGCGACGATCTCCTCCGGCAGTACTCCGAGACAAACCGGTACTGGGGCAACCTCTCCTTCGACTTTATCGCGATGGAACCGCAAAGGAGCGCGGAATGAAACTCAAAGTCTCTTATGCCGACGTCGCTGTCGGGGCGAAAGAAAACTTCGCCCCCTCGGCGGAAGGCCAGGCAAGCATATCCACGCCGACGCTTTTACAGGGCGTGCAGACACCGATGTACGCGAATCCGTGCGAGTTATACTCCGTCCTCCTAGACGGCTCACTCGAAATCCCTCCGGACGACGTGAAATACTCCCTCGTGTCGGACGACCTCTCGGACGCGGACGACGGCAGCTTCTCGACGCCGCTCGTTCTCACGCTCACCGCGACCGGGCAGTACACCTCGCAGGGCATCACGCTGATATTCGATGAGGCGTCGAACCGGTACGCGACGGCGCTCAGTATCAAATGGTATCGCGGCGACACGCTGCTCTCCGAAAAGAGCTACACGCCGGACAGCCCGAACTACTTCTGCGCGAACAAAGTCGAGAACTACAACAAGCTGATTATCAGCTTCACGGCAATGAATATGCCGCGCAACCGGCTGTACCTCACGGATATCCTCTACGGAACCGTCCGCAACTTCGGGCGGGACGAAATCGAAAACTTCTCCTTGCTCCAGGAAGTCGAGCCAGTGTCGGAGACCGTCTCCATCAACACCGTAAATTTCACCCTGAAAAAGCAGAGCGACGTCGACTTCATCTTTCAGGAAAAGCAGCCGGTCTACACCTACTTCGACGACACCCTCGTGCAGACGACATTCATCACGCACTACGAGCGGAACTCCGACAAGACCTATGACATCGAATCGGAAGACTATATTTCCATCCTCGACGATTCACCGTTCGACGGCGGGATGTACTCCGAGAAAAACGCCTCCGACCTCATCGGCGAAATGCTCACGCCGCTCAAAGTCGAGTATGAAATCGCGGACAGCCTGAAAACCGCGACGCTCACCGGATACCTCGCGATATCCTCCTGCCGTGAAGCGCTCAACCAGATCGCTTTCGCCCTCGGCGCTGTGGTGGACACGAGCTATTCCGATAAGGTCAAGCTGTACAAGCTCTCCGACACCGTCGCGGGCACGCTGAACTCCACGAACACATTCTCCGGGCAGTCGACCACGTTCCGCGACAAGCTCACCGAACTGCGGCTCACAGCATACTCCTACGTCACCGGCAGCACCGACTACACCGCGTACAAAGCGGCGGACAGCGGAACCGGAACGGACATCACAGTCACCTTCCCGGAGCCGCTCCACTCGCTGTCCATCACGAACGGCACGATCGTCTCGCAGGGCGTGAATCAGGCGGTTATCACGGCGAACGCGAACTGCGTCCTGACCGGGAAGAAGTACGACAAGACGCAAACCGTCGTCACGAAGCGAAACCCGCTCGTCCTCGCCGGGGACAAGGAGAACGTCGTCGAACTCAAAGACTTCACCCTCGTGAACCGCACAAACGCCGACGCGCTCGCCACGGCAGCGTACAACTACTACTCCGCGCGGCGCGAAATATCTGAAAAGATAATCGTCGGAGACCTCACGGTCGGCGACAAAGTGACGCAGGAATACGACTACATGGACGACGTGACCGGACGCATCGTCAGCATGAAATACAACGTTTCCGGAACCGCAAAAGTCGCGGAGGTGACTATCAAATGAGCCTTAATCTTGTATATGACCGGACGCAGGAAGATGTGACCTCTTCCGCCGCGATACGGAGCGCCTATCAGAAACTCGGCAACTGGTCGGGGCTGACTGGCGCCGAAAGGGTGCAGCTCGAGCGCGGGACACTCACGTACAACACCCTCAACCGCGTCGAATCCGCCGTAAAAACCCTCGCCGCCACATTGACGTCGGCGGGGTATCCGGTGGAGGTGGAGCCGGTGCTTAAGGGGAGCTCGAGGCTGCCGAGCGGGTATACGGAGGTGGAGTATATCGCGGCGAGCGGGACGCAGTACGTCGATTCCGGCGTCGCTGAGACCGCCGACACGGCCGTCGACTGTAAATTTGATATCGATACCGTCGCGTCGGACTATCTCTTTGGCACACGGCAGAACAGCAGCAATCTCAGCTACAACGGCATATATAAAAACAATATGCTCGAGTACAACTACAACGAAATCAGCTTTACCGCCGCGAGCAGCATCGAACTTACTGAAGAAGTCACCGGGACGACGAACAACATCACCATTAACGGCGTCTCGCACACCGCTACGACCGGAACCGGAACCGGCGAGACCATGCTGATCTTTGCTATCCGGTACCAAACCGGGTACAACAACGGCAGGGTGAGACCGTATGGCGGGGCGACGAAGCTTAGGTACTTTAAGATTAAGCAAAACGGGGCTCTTGTTCGCGACTATATACCCTGCAAGAATCCGGACGGTGTTGTGGGGCTGTATGATACCATCGGCGGACAGTTTTACACGACGCCGCTTGCCGAAGAGCCGGTCGCACTGCCTGACGGATACACGCAGATCGCTTATCTGCAATCCACGGGTTCGCAGTATATCGATACCGGCGTTCAGGGCGATTCAGACGTCCGCGTGACTGCTGACTTCGAGATCACGGCTTTCGGTTCGGGGACAACGTTTATCTTCGGTGCTCAGGGCACGGACAGCGTGAGATATACGCTCGGCATGACCTCTGCCGGAGCGTTCCGCTCAGATTTCGGCTCCGCTATGACCTCCGGCTCCGCCGCGTCGCTTAATACCCGATACGCGGCGGATAAAAACGGCAATGTCTGTACCGTCGGCGGGCAGACGCTGACGAGCGCGGCAGCGACGTTTACTGGTACGACAAATATATATCTATTCGGCAGATCGTATTCGTCGATCAGCTACTCGCAGATTAAAATGTATCGGTGCAAGATGTACAAGGGCGGGACACTTATACGGGACTTCGTTCCGGCGCGGAACAGTGCGGGAACGCTCGGACTGTACGATCTGGTGAACGACGTTTTTTACACGAACGCTGGCACGGGCACATTTACTGCCGGGGCGGATATCGTCGGTTTTACCGCCGGGGCAGAGGTCGGGAAAGCCGAAGACCGCGAGTGGCAAGAAGGTGATATCGTCCGGCGAAATCAGTGGACGACGTACTTATCCAATGTTCAGCGGCTGCGCGACGCGTACTACACGCTGGCGGAGACCGGGGAACTGCCCGCGCCGGGGGACAAGCTCGGATTCGAGGGGGCAAACACAATCGAGAAAATACTTGCAGATATAGATATCTTGCTCGACGGCATGAAATCCATATATCGGCGAGCCGGAACGTTTACGGCTGGCGGAAACTACGTGAGACAAACAGTGAGGTGTATATAATGGCGATAAAACGGCAAGACGAAGTGCTTGCGAAAGCTGTATCGACTGATACTACGGTAATACCACGCTACGACATCAAAGCCCCGGACGGGACAACCGTCGCGGCGAATGTGGCGCTGGAGCTTAAGAATGAAGTGGTGAACGAGGGCACGCCCATCGACAAGAATCTGCTCGACGAGCTTCTCGCGGCGTCGGGGACGGCGGGCGGAACGGCATCCGCTCTGACACTCGCACAGGACGGTTTTGTGCTGTCGGACGGCGTGATGGTGCGCTGCAAAATCACCACAGACCTTGCGCCGAACGCGGCGCTCGATATCAACGGAACCGGCGCGAAATATCTATACACGTCCACGGGCGAGAAGTTTTCTGCTGGAATCAGCGCCGGTATCTGGCTGCTGCTGATATACTCGTCGACGCTCGACGGGTATGTGATCATCAATAAAACTAACTCGCTGAATGCAAAAACCGAAACTTTTACCGCATCCGGCACATGGACTTGCCCGGCCGGCGTCACGTCCGCTTTTATCATCGCCGTCGGCGGTGGAGGCGGTGGAGGAGACGGAGGCGCTAACTCCAGCAGCGGCTACTACGGCGGGGGCGGCGGAGGCGGAGGCGGTGGCATCGTAAAAACGCAGATCGTAACGACAACGCCGAAAACTGCGTACCCCGTGACCATCGGAGCCGGAGGCGCAGCGAGTAGCTCTGGTGGCACTACGTCTGTGGGCACGCTGCTATCAGCCAACGGCGGAGGCTACGGAAGCTACGGCCGCAGCGACGGAACGGGCGGAAACGGTGGAAACGGCGGAAGCGGCGGCGGAGGCGGGGGCGGCGGAGCCTCTTCCGGCTCCGGAACTCCCGGTACTGGCGGAACTGGCAGCACCGGCGGTAACGGCGGCGACGGCGGACGCAGATATGCTGCGGGAAGCGCCGGAACGGCCGGAACGTCTGCCCCGGACGTAGGCGACGGCAGTGGTGGCAGCGGCGGCAGTTACAGCAGTTACGGCGGCGGTGGTGGCGGCGGAGGAGGCGGCTACGGCGGAAACGGCGGCGCAGGAGAGAGTGGCAGTTACGGCGGCGGCGGTGGCGGCTACGGCGGAGGCTACGGAAGCTACGGCCGCGGAGGCGATGGCGGAAGAGGCCGTGACGGTTCGTCAACCACAATCAGCGGCAGCGCCGGAACCGCAGGCATAGTCATCATCACATACACTGTGGAGGAGTAACCATGAAAATATTTCAGATAGTCGACAATCTCTGCCACTACGACGCGACGCCGGTGCATCCGACGCTTGCCGATACCGTCGGCAAATACCCCCCGGACGTCCTATTTGTCGAAGCTCCGGACAACGTTTTCGAGGGCTGGGGCTATGACGGTACGCAGGAGGGCGACGCTCGCTTCATCAAGCCCACACCACCGGAAGGCTGGCTGTATGACGATGATACCGGAGCGTTTTATCCGGAGGACGGCGAGAAACCGAAAGCGCCGGAAACCGTCGAAAGCCTGACCGCGAAAGTCGCGAGCCTCGAGGAGCAGCTCGCCGCGGCGAAGATACTTTTGGGGGTGGAATGAATGACGCTGATCGAACTCGCGCGGACACTGCGTCCGCTGATCGAAAAAGCGATGACTGAGACGGCAAGCCTGACCGAGGCGGAAGCCGTCTCGGCAGCCTGTCTGTATCCGAAGTGGAGCGGGGAGGGTGTCGCGTACGCGAAGGGGCAGCGGGTACAGTACGACGGCACGCTTTACACGGTGCTCCAAGCCCACACCTCGCAGGCGGGATGGACGCCGACCGATGCACCGTCGCTGTGGGCGAAAGTGCTCATCCCCGACTCGACCGTCGTGCCGGAGTGGGAACAGCCGGAAAGCACGAACCCGTACAAGAAGGGCGACAAAGTCACCCACAACGGCAAGACGTGGGTGTCCGACTACGACAACAACGTCTGGGAACCCGGCGTCTTCGGCTGGTCGGAGGTATCCGAATGATCGTCGAGAAAATAATCGCGTGGGCAATCCCCTTTGTCTGCGGCGGAATCATCACCGGCATCGTCGCGTATATCAAGACGCTGAAAAAGCGGATCGACGCCATCGGCGAAGGGGTGCAGTGCTTACTGCGGGCTGAAATAATACGGAATCACGAAAAGTGCATGGACAAGGGCTTCTGCCCGATCTATGCGAAGGAAGCCTTGAAAAGGGCTTATCACGCTTACCATGACCTTCGGGGGAATGACGTCGCGACGAGACTTTATAATGAGATCATGGAACTACCTACGGAGGCGAGAAACGATGAAAGGCATTGATATTTCCAAACACAACATCATCCGATCTTTTCCGGCGCTGAAAGCCGAAGGCATCGAATTCTGCATCATCCGCGCGGGCTTCGGCACGAGCGTCGACCCGAAATTCGCCGCACACATCAAAGCGGCGAAGGACTGCGGAATGCTCGTCGGCGTGTACTGGTTTTGCTACGCCCGCGACACCGTCGAGGCGCGGCGCGAGGCTGAGGTCTGCGCGACCACCTTGAATGGGTACAAGCTCGACTTGCCGGTGTTTTATGACTTTGAGTATGACACCGAGAGATACGCCGCGAAGACCAAGGTGAAGTACGACACAAAGTCGCGCACTGACATCATCGAAACATTCTGCGCCGAAATCACGAAGCGCGGGTACAAAGCGGGCATCTACACGAACCCTGACTACTGGCTGTACAAGCTCAACTCCGACCGGCTGTCGAAATGGCCGCTGTGGATCGCGGCTTACCGGCAGGCTGACTGCAAGGCGTCGTTCGCGACGACGCTTCCGACCGACCTCCCTGCCGCTTACGGAAACGCGATGATCTGGCAGTTCGGCAAGTGCAAATTCACGAAGGCCGTCGGGGATGTGGACATCAACTACGGGTACGGGATCAAGCCCGCCGCGAAGAAGACCTACAAAGTCGGCGACCAGTACACCATCAAGGCGGGCGACGTATACAGCACCGGGCGCAAAGTCCCGGCGCGTGTCGTCGGGAAGGTCTGCACCATCAAGCAAGTCCGCACCGGCGCGATACTGCTCGCGGAGATCAACTCCTGGGTGAGCGTATGAGGTACTTAAAGCGGCTGATTCTCGCTGTGCTGATTTACATGGCAGTGTATCTGCCCTTTATCGCCATCCTGCAAGCCGTCACCGGCTCCGACCTTACCGCCGCGTTTTCTGTCGGCGGCATCGTCGGGGCGGTCGAACTCGCGCTCAGCAGCTTAATTAAAATCACTGAAAACAAAGAGATAAGCAAGAAAGGATATATTGAAAATGGACAAGATGGATATAACGCCGATTCTGGAGCTTGTGATCAAGCTGGTATTCACGCTGGTGACGGTTTTCCTGATCCCGAGGATCAAGGACTTTCTGGCGGCGAAAGTGTCGGAGAGCGACCAGAAGAAGATCATACGCTGGGCTGAACTCGCCGTTCAGGCGGCGGAAGAGGCAGAACGCGCCGGGCTTATCGACAAGAAGGCGAAATACGACTATGCGAAAGAATTTCTCGAGGCTCGCGGTGTGACCTTCGACGCCGACGCTATGCAGGCGCTGATCGATTCCGTCGTGTGGGATCTTTTCAACCAGTTCAAGAAGGACGCTGAGACCGAGGACGATTCCCCCGAAAAGGAGATGTGAGCGGTGCGAGCTGACGATGTGGCCGACCTTTCCCGGTCTGAGTGGACGCGGGTTATCGACGAGCACATCCACGATGAGGCATGGCGGCGGATTTTCAAGCGCCGCTGGCTCGACGGGGTGAAACTCGAGCCGCTGGCGGAGGAATTCGACCTCTCGCCGCGGCAAGTACAGCGCATCGTGCGCATCTGCGAGCGCAAAATCATCAACCATATGTGACGAGACCGGGCAGTGTAAAAACTGTCCGGTTTTTGTCGTTCACACGCGCCGGTTTTTGTGGTATCATATATGTGCCGGAGAAATCCGAGTATATATACAGGATGGTGAATCCACATGGCAGAATTTGCAAGCAACGGAAAAGCGAACGCGGCGCTGACTACCGGTATCATCGGTACGGCAGGTCTGGGCGCGGCTCTCCTCAACGGCGGGCTCGGCGGGCTGTTCGGCGGCTACCGGAACGGGAACTGCAACGAAGATCATACCGTCGACCGCTACGAGGCGTCTCAGGCGGCGAGGATCGCTGAGCTGGAGACCGAGGTGAAGCTCCGCGACGCGAACACGTACACCGATCAGAAGATGCTTGAAATGTACAAGTACTTCGACGGCAAAGTTCGCGGGCTCGAGATGGCCGACGCTGCACAGCAGGTTACCAATCAGCGCATGGCGGACAGCTTTGAGGCTGTCGGCACTGACATCACCTGCGCGAAGAACGAGCTTTACGCGGCAATCCGCAACGAGGCTGAGAAGCGCTGCTGCGGCGACAACTCCATTGTCACCTACGCGAACGCGACGTTCTATCCCAAGATGGTCGCCGATGTTACCACCGGCACGACCACCACGGCGCAGAGCACGTACAACCCGCTCCCCAACTGCGGGTGCAACTGCAACGGCTGACGGCAAGGGGCGGCAAACGCCGCCCCATTTGAGGTGATGATATGATAACTCTGGCACAAGCAACAGCCGGAATCGAGAAATACCTCGACACGGAAATCCTCGCGAAAATCCCCGGCTGGCAGAAATGGGTTCTCGGCGCGGCGGCATCGCGTATGCTGTCCCGGTCGGGAGAAATTTTTAACACGCTGAAAAACAGCCCCGTCGTCGCGGCGATGGGGATAATCGACGAAAACGATCAAATCGACATCGACGCCATCTACCGGGAATTCTCGGCTCAGGCGCAGCGCGGAGCGATAACCTTCGACGTCCCGCTCGTCGGGGCGCTGACGCTCGGGGCGGGGGACGTTGATCAACTGTATCGATATATAATCGGAGGGTGAAATGAAAGACGAAGTTATGCGCGGGATCGTATGGACGATCACCGATGGGATAAAGGACGCGGGGATGACCTACGACTACGCCGAGGACGCGAAGGAAGCCGGGAAGCCGGAGCTCGCGGCGCTGTTTATCGAGGACGCGAAGTACCGGCTCGGGAAAGTCAAAGAGTGGTACGAGAGAGCGGTCTCGATGCACGGGCAGGTTGACGGAGTGACCGAAGAGCTGATCGAAGTGCATAAGCAGGCTTATCGGGAGCTGCTGGATAAGGTGCTGAAATTTAAGGCTTAAATTTTGAAAGAAGCCGGGGGTTTTGCCTCGGCTTTTCTCGTGGCAGCGTGACGGATTCGTGACGGATTTGGTTCCAAAATGCCGTTTTTCATGGCGGAATTTCGCCACGGGAGACGGAATAAGAAGAGCCGAAAACCCGCATGAATACAAGAAAAAACCGCCTATCGGCTTGATAAGCGGTTTTATCAGCTGGTGCGGATAACAGGGCTCGAACCTGTGGAACGCGTCCAAAATATCCCGATATTACTGAATAGTTCTTCTTTCGTGACGGATTTCGTGACGGATTTTATAAAATGCTATCGTAATACTCCGTGAGATGATCAAACATTTCGTCCTTCTTGTCCGCCATTATGTGACCGTAAACACTATCCACCATATCAGTGGTCTCATGCCCGAGATAGTCGGCTATATATTTCACCGGTATACCAAGCATGATCATTACTGACGCGCAGTAATGCCGTAGCTCGTGGAATGTATAGTGCTTGTCCGGGCATACCGTTTTGAGCACCTTCTGGTATCGATCGTAGATACGCGGCGGCGTTAAATCCGTCACGAACTCACCGTCGCGCGGTGTGCGTCTGAAAGCTGCTTCGACCGCCGGGAGCATCTTCACAATCCGCTCACTTGATGTTGTTTTTGTGTCTTTCAGCACGTAGTCGTTGGTGATGTTCAAAACCAGAGCCTCATTAACTCGGATGGTCTTCTTTTCAAGATCGACCTTGCTCCATTTCAGACCAGCGATCTCCGACATCCGCATCCCGCACAGCGCCGCGAGGTGAACCGCGACGTCAATATCCGTCCCCTCGACTGCGTGAAGCAGCGCAATAACGTCCGCCTCGGTCGGGATCACTGTCTCCGGCTTCCTTTTCTGAGGCAATTTCGTATTTAAGATGAGGCTCGGGCGGAACATTTTCAGCGTCGCAGACAATAGACCGTGCATATTCCGTACCGTCTTCGGCTTATGCGTCGCAGATTCAACCCCAACTGCTATCTGCACCTGTTCCTGTGTCAGATCGGCGAGCTTTATGCCGTGAAGCGACTGCAAGCTGTTTTTCCGTAGCTGTGTATACTCTCGATACGTTTTCGGGGACAAAGTTTCCTTCTTCGCCTCAACGTACCTCTCCATCGCTTCCCCAACCGTCATCCCCGCATACGGATCATCCGGCTTGTTCACCTTCTGTTCCGCCTCAAACTGCGCCGCACGGAGCTGCACGTCCTTCTTATCCTTGCCCGAAAACGTCTTGTACTTATTGTCCCCGATCAGCACCCGTGCACGCCAGCTGCCGCTCGGAAGCCTGTCTATAAGCATACCCTCACCTCTGAATCCATCCGACCGTGGGATTCATCAAATCATACGCGAACAGAAAGCATATGAACGCCGCGAGCGAAATCGCCACCACTGTCGCGATCCTGAACTCCTTCCGGGTATGCGCTATCATCGACTTCAAATCCTCGATCCGTTCGAGGTATATCTTCTCCAACGCCTTCACGGCTTCTTCTGCTGTCACTTCTTCCGGTTCCTCCTGTTCATCCGTTTCGGACACCCCGCTCACCAGTTCGTCGACCGTCACGTCGAACGCCGCCGCGAGCAGCGACACCGTTGTGCGCGTCGTCGGGTAGCCCTTCAATATCCGCTTTATCGTCCCCTCCGACAAGCCCGCCGTCTCGGCGAGCCGCAAATTCGTGAGGCAATTTTTGTCCATTAATTTCTGCAAAGCGTCCACATTTACGGTGATATTTGCCAATATTAACCTCCGTTACCCGAACATTGTCGAAAATTGACCGACGATTACCCTTGCGTTTTGGCGAAAATTGGTGTATAATGGAATCAATCAATAAACGCGAAAGCGAGGATATCCGAATGAAGTACATACCGACCCAGCCCGAACCTCCCGACATCGAATACCGATACCTCACAAAGGACGAACTCAAACTCGTCATGGACTTCCGCACCCTCGCGCCGGAAAACCAGCGCAAGGCAATCGCCCACCTGCGACGGCTCAAACAGTCGCAGGAATAGTTACTCGCCGCCTTCGGGCGGCTTTTTTATTGCTTTTTATTCAGCACCTCGAGACCGTCGACTATATCCGCCATGCCTTTCAGGTGTGCGCCGATGGCGGAATACGCCATCCCGGCGAAGATTGCTGCCAATACAATGCCGATGCAGATCGGCACGCTTGCCAAATTCACACCGACGGCAGCCAGATATGCGAAGCAGATAAACGCGCCACATAGATATATGAGCCATGCGAGTGCGCTGAACCGTCCTGACGCGCGGAGAAGCCACGAGGAGGACGTAGGACGGTACGACGGCTTCTGGCCAAAGGCTGCGCCGGACTTCTTCTCAGTCTCTCTGTGCGCCTCCTGGTACGCCTGATCCGCTTCGTCGCCGTCCTTCAGCGACACACCGGTCATATCTACCCCGATACCGCTCTCGGTGCAGTACGGGCAGCGTATCGCGTCGTCGGGGATTTCCCTGCCGCACCTGTTGCATTTCTTGCTCATAACAAATCATCCTTTCAATTGTTCAATTATATTTCGGAAAAGCTCCTGCTTCTCCGGAGACACGCTCCGGTAAAGCTCGAGCATTTCTTTTTCGGTTGAGGACAGCTCTATTGGGCTGTCGGTTGGAGTGGGATCGTCGGTCTCACCGATTAGGTAGTCAGGGGAGACGCCGAGGGCGTCTGCTATTTTCTGAATTTCTTCCTCGTCAATGTTGTCTTTGCCCGCCACGACTTCGCTGATAAACGTCCGTCTTTTCCCAATGGTTTCGCATAAGTGAGCCTGTGTTATCCCACGTGATTTAGCACAGCTTTTAATTCTGTTAGCAACTTCAATATAGTTATTCATTACAAATCTCCAAAATTGTATAACTTCCCAAAATCAATCAAATGTATGGAAACCCCTTGACATCCAATCGATTGTATGGTAAAATATATTCAGTCACAAGAAATTGACAGGAGGTGAATGAGAATGGTACCTCGCGAGGAGCTTACGCCCCAAGTTGTCGTTGATGGACTGGCGGACAGCTACGCAGCGTTTCTGAAGGTCGCGCGGCTGTATCTCGGGGCGGACATTGAGAAGCCTTTCTACGAGCTTAACGAAGCTTTCAAGAAGGCGATTGGCGCTGCTCTTACTTTCTGCCGCGGCTGGAATATTTCTTCTTTTTCAGAGTCATCCGCTGCTGCTCCGGAAGATCGATCTGTTCGATAAGTTCAAGCAGTAAGTCGTGAACTTCGTCCGCTTTCATTGCGTCGGCAAGCTGGTTTATTCGAGTTATCAAGTCCCATTGTGAGCGGTCGACATACAGATAAATTTTCCCGCACACCTGATAAAACTTGTTGTTCTGCTCAGACCGACACGTGCTTACTTCATCGATATACTCCGTCAGCGCGGCAAGCTTAAGCTCATCGAAATGCTCTATCCGCTTCCGCCGCTCGTCGAGCCGGGACGCCACAAGCTGAATGATTCCCGGCAGCGACGCGACGAGAACAGCGGACGACCATGTGAGAAGATTTAAGACCGAATTGTTATCCATCACGTACACCCCAAAATTGAATATGACGTCGGGCGAGGTTATTCCACGTTCAAGCGAATTCTTGAACGAGGTTATTTCTGAGATAAGATCAAAATGTCAACGGGCTACAATAGATATGATCCGGCAGACAAGCGTGAGAATTGCAATAAGCAGAGTAAGTTTCTCGTATCTCGTCACAGAATCACCTCCCCATTACGGTTCGGCGCTCTGGCACTCTGGGCACTCTATGGTGCTCTCAGTATAGGGTTCGGAACCTCGCTCGGCGACCATATAAAATGGCACTTCTATTATATCACATTGTCACCATCTTGTCAAGAAAATTTGACAGAATTTAGGAGGAGAAAACAATGACATCGCAAACAGTAAACAACACGGAAAAGCTCGCAACGATCAAAAATGCACAGGACGCACTCATCTACGACCTCATCACGCAGATGCTCCGCGCCGCGAAAGCAGCGGGCGTTTACGCCAGCGCCTGGAATGACGACGAGAACAAACTGAGAGTCACCGTCCACGGAGCGCACCGCCAGTACATCACATTCACAGACGAGGACAAGTCGGACATCGGCGCCCTGATTGACGACGTTGAATGGCTGCTCAACGGAGCGCCGAAGGTGGAACCGCCGGAGGACGAAGAAGATTAAAATGGAGGAGAAAACCATGACCACAACGAACGAGGAGCTAAGGGAACTCCTCGAGGAAATCAAAGCGTTCCGCGCCGATATCTGCGCGACAATGCGCCGGTTCGACGAGCGGATCGCCGAATGTGAGAAGGCTCTCGAAAAGGAGCGCCGGAAGAGGAAGAAGCAGGACGAGCGAATCGGCAACGACCTGAAAGCGGTTTACGAGGCAATCAACGAACTCGCGAAAACGCCGATCTGGGAGGACAAGACCGACGACCGTATCGCGATAAGCCGGAAAGCGGCATACGCCCGCTTCAAGGCACTCGGCATAAAGCCGAAAGACGCGCTTGACGCCCTCGCACGGGACGGATACCTCGTGAGAGACAGCGAAGGGAAGAACACCCGCACCGTGAGGCGCGGACGCGAAGTAGAAAGGGCGGTGATGATAAACAATCATGGACATATTGAAATTTCTTGATCAGCACCGGCTCACGAACCGGTGGCTTATAGCGCAGCTCCACACGGTCGGCTACGACATCAGCGATTCTTTCATCAGCCGGATTCTCTCCGGCGAGCGGAACTCCGACTACGCGCAGGAAGTCCGCACGGCTGCTGCGACAATCTGCCGCCGCTACGAGGCGGGCATGGAAGAAAGGAGCACCACCAATGCCGAGGCTATCCAGAACGGCCGCTGAGAAGCAGCTCGACGCGCTCAGGGACGCCGTAGACATCTACATGATGAAACGTTCCCGAGACGGAATCGACTGCAAGACCGCCGCCGCCGCACTCGGCTTCAAGTACTCGACGCTCCGCGACAAACGGAACCGTCCCGAAACCTTCACGGTCGGCGAAATTCAGCGGATCGCGAACACACTTAACGTCACTATCCCGACACTGCTCGGGGAGAATAATTAAAATTAAAGGAGAAAACCAAAATGTACGAAGAGAAGAAGAACACGAACAAGGACAAGACCGTGGAGAAAGACATCGTCGACGCCGTAAGGAAGTCCGTTGCGAAAATGCACGTCGAGCACGTCATGAATCAGTTTGGCGACGACGTCGACTCAATGCTCGGCTGGCTCGCTCACCGCGCCGGAAATCAGGAGCCGATCAAGGGGCACAAGCTCGACAATCTCAGGATGATAGTAGACAATGACTACATAACGCTGATATACCCGGAAACGAACTACCAGGTCATAGCGGTTGAGGAAAAGCTCACCGTTGAAAACCTCCGGACAGTCGTCTGCCTCGTAATCAAGCACGACCAGGAAACGATGTGGAAAATATTGCGCGAGATCGACGACGAGATGGCGGATGAGGACGACGAGGACTGAATAGGGGATAAGGAGAAAACCATGAACAAAAGGCAGAGAAAGAAATACACCGACCGGGTTCGCTCGCTGGTGTTTGAGGCTGATATTTTTACTCAGGATCAGAAGTGGCACGTTGACACGTACCCCGAGGCAATCCGAGTAAATGCTAAAATGTTCCGCCGGTGCTGGAAATGGGCTGCGAAGAACGACCTTTTTCGGCTGAGCGTCGACGTGCCCCGGGATCTGAACCCGAAGCATTGGTATAATCTAACGATGGTGCACAGCTGGGACGAAAGACCCTGCGCCTACGCTGTCGAATGGGAGGAGAAAAACGTATGAAGAAACCCGACTTCGTCCACTCCCGCCTCTCCCCGCTGCTCCGCGCACTGGACGACGACATCCTCGCCGTGTCATACGGCAAGGTGGGGACAAAGGAGCACGCTTACATAATCTTCGACGGCGGATACCTCGATATTGACGTTTCGGGGCTTGACAACGCCGGAATCACAGAAATCGTAATAAGGAGGCTCATTCGCAATGATCGAAGCAGCAAATAAAATCGCATCGGACAAGCTCCACCGCATCGAGCAGGAACACAACAACGAGCTGAGGCGCGAGAACGCCGAGCTCCGCGCGATGGTAAGGGCGCTCCTGACAGCGCACACCGTTGATATCGAAATCGAGCATGGGAGGGCGAAATTCTATGATGCCGCGATTCTGGACTGACGCCGTGATCGACGACGTTCTCAGCCGCATCCGGACGGGCGAGAGAACGGCGGATATCGCCGAAGAGTACTGCACGACCGGCGCGGCGCTCCGGAGCGTGATTTACCATCGCCGTGGCGGAGCTGTTAGAGAAGCCCGGGAAGATATGTACGCCGACATGGCGCAGCTCTGGGAAGCGGGCTGGACGACCTCAGATATCGCCCACAAGTATGATATGCACCCGCAGACCCTCGCGCATATCATCCAGCGCCGCCGCGACATCTTCCCGAGGAAGAACAGGAGGCGAGCGAAATGATAACGAAAGAGGAAATACTCGCCGAACTCGAAGGCTGCGAGGAACCCGAAAAGAAGCTCCACGAAATAGCGGAGCGCACCGGGCAGCCGGTCATGATCATCCGGAAGATACTGAAAGACCTCGTAACCGTCGTACCGCCCGAAAAGGAGTACGACAACGTCAACCGCATCGCGAGACTACATTACGAGGTCGGCGGCCACCAATGGTTCCCCGAAGAAATCGCATACGCGGAAGAATGCTGGAGGCGCGGAGCGACCGTTGACGAGATCGCCACGGAAGTCGGGCGTTCCCGGGTAGCGGTCAAGAGTATGATGCAGCGGAATCGTGAGCGGTTCCCGCGTCGGCAGGCCTCATTCCGTGTGTGGACGCCCGAAGAGATCATCCGCGCCGCCGAAATGTGGCGCGACCCGGAAATGCTCGTCACCGAAATCTGCGCCTATCTCAGCAGGAGCGACAGCGACTTTTATCAACTCCGGGTTGAGAATCCGACGCTCTTCCCGCCGCGAAAAGTGTGGAGGAGAAGAGCATGAAAGCCCGGATGTCAGCCGCCACCGCGCGGCAGAACCTACCGGCGGGGACGCAGGAAGCCGTCCGGGCTATGGTCGACGCCGAGTTCGCCGAGCGGCAGAAAATCTACGCGAACCGGATTCTGCTCGCCGTGTGCCTTGCGCTGAACGATATTGCCGGGTTCGGTGACAAGCGCCTGATGTACATACTGCAAGGCATCGAGGACATCACGTCCGACTACGCCGAGCGAGCCGGAAAGAACTACAGACCCGAGACCGCCGAGGAGGACAAAGTCGCACAGATGATGCAGGACGAACTCCTCGGGCGCGGGAGGACGCATATTGTGATTAAATCTAAGTGAGGAGAACTGTTATGAGAAACGAAGACGAGAAACTGAGAGAGGCCGCAAGGATTCTGAGCGCGAACTGCGAGGGACGCCGCGACGGGTGCAAAGACTGCCTGTTCTGTCGCGACAATCTGAGCTGCAAGATCAACGGAATCCCGGTATCGTGGGACAGCGATTTCGGGCTTGACGACCGTTTTCGTGAGGTCACGAAAAAGGTCGATACACCAACTGATACACCAACTGCGACCGATGCACCAACCGATGCACCAACCGATGCACCAACTACCCGCGCCGCTATCCTCGACGCCGCGAAGAAAATCGTGACCGGGGACAGGGAGAAGCAGTACGGGAAACCGGAGGATAATTTCGGGGTTATCGCGAGATTCTGGGAGGTATACCTCTCCGAGCGCTGCGTCGGCGGCGGGGCAGAGGTGACACTCAACCCCGATGACGTCGCAATGCTTATGGCACTGATGAAAGTCGCGAGGATTATGACCGGGACGTTTAAGGAAGACAGCTATGTCGACGCCTGCGGGTATCTTTCCTGCGCGGCGGAGATTGCCGGGAGGGACAGCAATGATTGACAAAGCAACCCGAAAGAAAATCGAAGCGTACATTCCGTCCCCACGAGACACGTCGCTCCGCCCCTGGTGCGACTATTACGTGAACCAGAACGGACGCGTCAGACTCGGTCACGTGCGCGGTATATTCATGGCGGACGACGGCGAAGACCTGCTTGAACTCGTCGACGATCGCGGTCGGCGGATCATCGGTCCGTGGGAGTTCGACAGCTTCAGACGAACCGAGCTTTACGACAACAAGGAAGACTGCCGGAATCAGACGCACGGCGTGTGCGATTACTGGGAACGGCTCAGGGAAATACAGGAGAAAGGGGAGTCAGACGATGCTGAAAGCTGAAATCGACGCGAAGACGGAGACGGCGAAGATTCAGGCAACCGGAAGTCTCGGTGACGTCTATGTTGAGTGCGTATACATGATCGAGGCGATCGCCGACGAGATCACCGACACCGACACGAGATACCTGTTCTACAAGGACATATTGCAGTCGGTCGTGACGGAAATGAAGAAGATCGAGAACAAGGAGTGATGGAAAATGACAAGGGCGGAACTCGAAAAACTGGCAGACAGCTATGAGAAAAAAGCCGAAAACGACTATCAAGCGTATCAGGAGACCGGGCTGACCCGGTACAACACGTCGCGGCGCAAGAACGAAACGCTTGCGGAAGCTTTCCGGATGGCGGCTCAGGCGGCGGACGAACACATCAGACTTGTCCACCTACGCGCCGAACTCGCCGGGTTGGCAGACGCTGCCGAGCGTGTCAAGTTCGGCGGTATGAGTCCGGACGCATTGGTAAAAGTAGTGTTAGCGGTAGCGAAGAATGCGGGGGTGAGGTGATGCCTGAATACATCGACCGTCAGGAGCTTCTCAGAGCTATCGGCAAAGAAGGAGCTTACAGAGCCCGCAAATCAGAGACCGGCTTAGCTCAGGGGCTTATCCTCGCAATGCAGATCGCGAAGAAGAAAGTAAATCCTGCTGACGTCATTCCGGTCGTCAGATGCTCAGAATGCTCGCACTCCGAGCCGTATTCCGACTCACAGAGCGCACTGACCTGCCGAGAGTTCGGCTGTACCGTTCCAAAGGACGGATTCTGCCACGAGGGAAAGAGAAAATGCTTTGACGAGGAGGACGAAAATGGACATAGTTAAGTTTTTTGAAGAAATGGACAGAATGTGTAAGTATGAAAAAGAGCACGGCATCAGCACCAAGAACGAGCCTTGCCCCTGCTGCCCCATACCGGAAAGGCTGAACATCAGAACGTGCCCTTCCTGTGCAGACTTTGTCTGGCAGCACCCCGCTGAAGCCGTCGAAATCGTCGAGCGGTGGGCGAAGGAACATCCGAGGAAGACCCGGCAGAGCGAGTTTCTGAAGATGTTTCCGAGAGCAGAAAAACTTAGCGATGGCATTCTATCGTTTTGCCCAGAAAACATGGACGCCAAGCTTGAATGCCCGGAAAGGGTTAAAAACCTTCGCGGCGAATGCGCGTGCTCTGAATGCCGGAAGAAGTACTGGCTGGAGGAGGTAGAAGAGTGAAAGTCGGGTTGATCGACGTTGACTCGCACCACTTTCCGAACCTTGTGCTGATGAAGATATCGGCGTACCACAAAACCCGCGGCGACGATGTGCGGTGGGCAATTCCGCTCGAGCACTACGACGTGGTTTATCAGTCAAAGGTGTTTGATGATACCTACTCATCGGACATTGACTGGCAGCCTAATGCCGACCGGATTGTCAAGGGCGGGACGGGCTATGGGCTTGACAACAAACTTTCGGACGAAATTGAGCATATTTACCCCGACTACTCGATTTATCCGGAGCTTACCAAGGACACCGCGTATGGGTTTCTCACGCGCGGCTGCCCGCGGCACTACGGCTTCTGCATTGTCGGAGGCAAGGAAGGGCTGCGGAGCGCGAAGGTCGCCGATTTATCTGAGTTTTGGCGGGGCAGAAATTCATCAAGCTTCTCGACCCAAACCTGCTTGCCTGCCCGGACAGGATTGACCTTCTCGACCAGCTCGAAGCGAGCCGCGCGTATGTGGATTTCACGCAAGGACTTGACATCCGGCTGACGAATGCTGATATTGCCGATCGGCTCGGGAGAATCAAAATCAAGCGTGTGCATTTTGCGTGGGACAATCCGAAAGATAGACTTGAAGCGAAGTTCGCAGAGTTCGCCGCGAATTATCGCAGAAAAAGCCGGAAATCCGTCTATGTGCTGACGAACTTCGGCAGCACGATGGAGGAAAATCTGCACAGGGTTTACACACTTCGTGATCTCGGGTATGATCCATATGTGATGGTGTTCGATAAACCCCATGCACCGCCGGAGATTCGCAGGCTTCAAAGGTGGTGCAATAACAAATTTATCTTCAAAAAATGCGAAAAATTTGAAGATTATGGAGGATAGAATGAGAATTTTCAGATCAACCCCGTTCATCGCGCTGTACATCTCCATCGCGATTCTCGTCGCAGGAAGTGTGCTCGTGGGGATGGGAGAGATGCTAAAGCCGTTCAACATTTATCCGCTGGCCATCGGACTGGCGGTCACGGGTGTGGCACTCACGATAGCTGCGGTAGCTCTCGTGACAACATTTGTTGCTGACAAATTTGAAGACGGATATTTCGATGAGGAGGACGACGATGGCGATTAAGATTATCAAGCAGGGGAAGACCAAGCCCCCGAGAGACACACGGCGGTTTACATGCCTTCTTTGCGGCTGCGTCTTTGACGCCGACCGCGGAGATTTTGAGGCGTTTGACCAGTACCAAACCACCGAGTACGCAGCGGTCTGCCCGACCTGCCATCATACGACGTACAGGTCTGAGCCGCTCGATGAGTAAACCCCGCTACATCTGGTGGGAGAAAGGACAATCACAAAAATGAAAGAACTTAAAGACACCATCGACCTGATGCTCTCAAGCGACTACGGAGACCGATTCGTAGCCGAGTATCAGCAGGTGAAAATCAGGTACGAGAAACTGAACGCGATACTCGAAAAGTATTACGCGAGCAAACTCGAGTTTAAGCTCGATTCGCCGATCTGGCTGCTCGAACAGCAGCGCGACACTATGCGGGCATATCTCGATATCCTTGAAGTTCGCTCAAAGCAGGAGCAGATAGGTCTGGAGGGCAGCGACGATGAATGCTAAACTCGCAACCCTTATCGTCAAAATCCTCGACTTCATCGCGGAGCACCCGGAACTCGAAGTTGACTTCGATATCTGGCGCGTCGGCTCCGGGCGTGAGCTCCGGGCGTCGTTCTGCTACAACCTCCGCAGCGATTCGGACGCGCTCGGAATGCCGGTGAGAAAGTGCCGGTACATCGAAAATGGGCGGCTCATCAAGTCGATGGACTTCCTTGCGTCAGAGGACAATTTCAAGCTCCTCGTCGAAGGGCTTGAAAAGCTGGAGGCGAAGCTCAATGATCATTAAAGATTCCATCACCGAGTACCACGCAAAGCCGAGTGCCAGCAAAACGAAGCTCTGGCGACTTCTGAGCGACACTCCGGCGAAATTCAAGTGGCTTGAAGATCATCCCGAACCGCCGACCGCCGCGATGCAATTCGGCTCGGCTCTGCACAAGTACGTGCTCGAGCCGGACGGATTCTTCGACGAGTACGCCGTCGCGCCGCAGTGCGATAGGCGAACCAAAGCCGGTAAGGAAGAATACCAGGCTTTTGTGGATAGTGCGCAAGGCAAAGCGGTTATTTCTACCGACGATATGGTGCTTATCTCCGAAATGACCGCCGCTATCAGAGCAAATCCCCGTGCCGACTTCCTTCTCCGGGGTGAGGTCGAAACGTCCTACTACTGGCAGGACGAAATGACCGGGCTTGACTGCCAGGCGCGTCCCGACTGCGTGAAGATGATCGACGGCAAGGCGCTGATAGTCGACCTGAAAACCTGCGCGAGGGCTGACACCGAGACGATGATCAAGCAAGCCTACGCTCTCGGATACGATATGCAAGCCGCCATGTTCATCGAGGCGGTAAGCAAGGAGCGCAATGTCGGGTGCGACTTCCTGTTCGTCTGCGTCGAGAAGGAACCGCCATACCTCATCAACATCCTGCAAGCCGACGATCTCATGATCAAAAGCGGGCAGGACAGGTTCCGGGAAGCTATCGGGATTTACAAATCCTGCATCGACTCCGGGAACTGGTACGGGTATGAAGGGGCGTTCGGGATGGTGAACACGCTCGGACTGCCGAAATGGGTTGAGAAAACGCTGGAATGAAATTTAATTAAATTAAAAGGAGCACAGAAAATGGACAACGTACAAGAAATCATCCCCGCGACTAACGAACAAGCCGTCGCGCCGATCAACACCGCACCGATGAACGTCACCAATATCTGGGTCGACAAGGACGCGTTCGAGCAGACGCAGCGCGTCGCAATCATGCTGTCAAAGTCGCAGATGATCCCGGAGAAGTACCAAAACAAGCCGCAGGACTGCTTCGTTGCTATCGAAATGGCGGCTCGCGCCGGTCTCTCACCGCTCGCCGTCCTCCAGAACGTCGACGTGGTCAAGGGAAAGCCCCGCTGGAGTGGACAGGCTTGCATGGCTATCATCAACTCGTGCGGACGCTTCCGCGACGCTCATCCGGTATATACCGGTGCGAAGGGCACTGATAACCGCGCTTGCTTTATCCGCGCGATCCGGATTTCGGACGGCGAAGTCGTCGACGGAACCGAAATTTCCATGAAAATGGCAGCCGCTGAAGGATGGATGAGCAATCCGAAGTGGAAGAATATGCCGGAACAGATGCTGTTCTACCGCGCGGCGGCGTTCTTCGCGAGGATGTACTGCCCGTCGGAACTCCTCGGCGCTATCGTTGAGGGCGAACCGGAGGACATCGAAGCGTCAAGGCAGAAACAGACCGGCGCGTCAGCGGCCATGACAGCCGCCCTCGACGCCGCAATCGCAGCCGGAAAGGAGAAAAAATAATGCTGAACAAAGTCACTTTTCAGGGCAGATTCACCGCCGACCCGGAGCTGAAACAGACCCAGAGCGGCGTCAGCTTCTGCAACTTCGACGTCGCGTGGAGCGAAAAGTACAAGGAAGTCGAATCGACCTGCTTCCTGAAATGCCGCGCATGGAGAACTACGGCTGAGTTCCTGCCGAAATACTTCCACAAGGGCGACCAGGTCATCGTCGAGGGGCGGCTCATTACCAACTCGTGGACGGACGACCAGGGGCAGAAGCGCTCCATGATAATCTGCGACGTCGACAAATGCCACTTCTGCGGCTCGAAGGGCGGCGCTCAGGGCGCAGGAAACTATCAGGCGAGCAACTATACCCCCCAGCCGCAAACGGCCGCCACAGCCCCTCGCAGCGCGTCACAGGACATTCCTAACTTCGAGGTTCTGCCCGAGGGCGAAGTGCTGCCGTTCTGAGGTACGGATATGACGATTCCAAAATCTGTAAAAATTGGCGGCAAAACATACAAGGTCGAAATAACTGATCGACTCGATTTCGGAATAACAAGCTGTTCCGGCGAAATCTTGTATGATAGACTTATTATTCGTGTCGCTCCGAATGCAGAGCAGATGATGCACGGTATCCTGCTGCATGAAATTATACACGGTATACTCCAAAATCTCGGATATCGTGACCACGATGAGCAGAAGGTCGATGCGCTCGCGAATGCGCTTCACGCGCTGATTGTTGACAATCCCGGTATGTTCGAGAGGAGGCAGAAGCAGTGACAATCCAGGTCGATTCGAGGGAGAAAGCCCACATCATCGAAGGGATTATCCGGTACTTCGACGAGCAAGGAATAAAGCACTATTCCTCGAAGCTCATCGTCGGCGACTATATGAACCTTGACAATCCAAAATTAATTTGTGACCGCAAACATAATTTGTCAGAAATTGCCAGCAACCTCACCAACGACTCCGGACGGTTCATGCGCGAAGTGCGGCTCGCGAAGGAGCTCGGCATTCACCTCGTCGTGCTGTGTGAGCATGGCGGGTGGTGCAAGTCGATCCGCGACGTCAAGGACTGGCACAACCCGATGCAGGGGAAAATCCCCTACGCGATAAGCGGAAAAGAGCTTATGGAGCGGATTTACAAAGTTCATATCGCCTACGGCGTCGACTTTCTGTTCTGTGACAAGCGCTGCACCGGGCGGAGGATCGTCGAGATTCTGGTGGGCACGAAATGAACCGCAGACTGCTGAAAATGCGAACCTACTGGAAGAACAGCGACCGGCTGATTCTGTGGTTCGCGGCGCATTATCCGGAGCGCGTGGTTCTCCCCGGGACGGAGTTGGAGAGCATCAGGAACGGAACCATTCTCGACTACATCGAGCTGTGGCAGGAATCCTGCCGTGATGGGAGGACGAACCCATGAGCAACTATCCCCGTTACGACGTGGAGGCGGTCAAGGCGGCCGTCTCCGTCCCCGACGCGCTCGAGCGGTACGGCGACTTATCAAAGCACCGCGGGAACCGCTGCCCGTGCCCAATTCACGGCGGGAAGGACAACAACCTCGCGTTCCGGGACGATTCCTTTCACTGCTTCGTGTGCAACTGTGGCGGCGACGTCATCACGCTGACCGAGAAGATTTTTAATCTTTCCTTCCCGGACGCCGTGCGGAAACTCGCGGAGGATTTCGGGGTCGCGCCGGGCGTTGACCCGGAGACGGTAAGGCGGCGGCAACTCGCGGCGGAAGCACGGAAGCGCCGGGTCGAGCGTGAGAAAGACGACTTCCGGCGACTCACGGCGTTTTATCATCAGGTGCAGGAACTGCCACCGTCTCCGCTCCGCGACCGGTATGTCCGCACACTCGCAGCGACTATCGACGACATTATCCGGTGCGGAGACGCGAGCAGCTACCCGGTCGACGAGATAATCTCGACTATGCGTCAGGGGCTGCAATGGGAACGGCAGTCAAGAACGTCTGTTCATTCCGCGCAACTATCCACCCAACCATTTCACGAAAGGACGTCATGAACCGTGGCTGAAATCATCGAGCCGAAAATTAAAGACCTCCCGGCGTGGACGCTCGAGGATTTCGAGAACGCCGTCCCGCACAGGTGGCTTTACGGCAACTATTACAAGAATCCTTTTACATACCGGCGTGCAATCGTCAAAATAGACGAAGCGGCGCGGAAACTCGGCTACCCCGGGTTCAAATCCGAAATGCGCGACTATGTGAAAGAATTCGGCGATGGCAAGGTAAACGAGAGCGACTATACCAACTCGACCGAGTTCACCGGGCAGCCCATCGAACTGAACTGCGGAAAGTACATTTGTACGGATACGGGCGTTTCAGTTCCGTCCCTCGGCGAAGTCACGACTATCTGCCCGCACCCGATTCTGATATCCGGGCGACTTGTCAATCTCGATTCGGGTGAGGTCCGGCTCGAGGTGTCGTTCAAGCGGTCGGCAGAGTGGCGAACCGTCGTCGTCGAGAAAATCATTCTCGCGTCGGCGGCGAAGATCATCGACCTTGCCCGGCTCGGGATCGCGGTCGATTCCGAGAACGCGAAAGCCCTCGTCAAGTACTTTACCGACCTCGAGGCGTGGAATTATGACCGACTTCCCGAACGGCATTCCGTCGCGCGGGTGGGCTGGACGACTTCCGGCAAATTCGTGCCGTACGCCGATTCCGTCGAGTTCGACGGCGCACCCGGATTCAGGGCTGTATTCGACTCTTTCCACCCGAACGGAGACCGTGACGCATGGTTTGAGGCCGCCTCGAAAGCCCGGAACGAGAGCACCATTGCGCGGATCGTTCTTGCCGCCTCCCTCGCGTCCGTGCTCGTCGCGCCGCTCCACGCGCTGCCGTTCTTCGTGCACGTCTGGGGCAGAGCCGGAAACGGCAAGACCATGCTGTTAAAGCTCGCCGCGTCCGTCTGGGCTTCTCCCAACTCGTCGGAGGGGTATGTGCGCAACTTCAACTCGACTTTCGTCGGATTGGAAACCGCCGCGGGGTTCTTTAACTCCGCTCCCCTATGTGTGGACGAGCTGCAAGTTGTCAAAAACCGGCGCGACTTTGACGATATCATCTATATGCTCGCCGAAGGGCAGGGACGTTCCCGTGGGTCGAAAGACGGGTCTTTCCAGCAGATCAAATCCTGGCAGAATACCATCATCACCACCGGCGAAATGCCCATCTCGAGCGATTCTTCCGGCGCGGGCGCTATGAACCGCGTCATCGAAATCTCTTGCGGCGACGAACGACTTCTCAGCGACTATCGCGGGCTTTCCGACACGCTGTCCCACAACTGGGGCTTTGCGGGGAAGGAGTTTGTCGAGGGTCTCACGCCGCAAGTGCTCGAAGCCGCGAAGAAGGTGCAGGAAGAGTACCGCACGGTGTTCGAGGCGTCAGCGACCACCGAAAAGCTTGCGCTCTCCGCGTCGCTGATCCTCACGGCGGACGCCCTCGCAGAGCTTTTAATCTGGCACACCGGCACGAGCCTGTCGGCGACCGACGTCGCGAAATATCTCCCGACTAAGCAGGACGTCGACGTCAATCAGCGTGCGCTCGAGTGGCTTTACGGCACAATCGCTGAAAACCGGTCGAAGTTCGCTGCCGAAGACGGCATTCCCATGCGGGAAGTCTGGGGCGAATACAAGGACATTTCGGACGGCAAGCCGTTTATTGCTATCATCGGCACGGTGCTGTCCCGGATCATGAGCGACGCCGGGTACAACTACAAAGCATTCCTGTCGTGGGCACGCGACCATGGGCATATCCGGGCGGGCGAAAAGAACATCCTGCCCGTTCGGGTGCATGGTGTCGTCTCGAAGTGCGTCTGCCTTTACGAAGGCGCCAACGGCGAAGGAAAATTGGTACTTTAGTACAGCATCACAAAATGTCAGCGACTTTTCGGGCACTTATTGTGCAACTTTATTTTGCGGTAACCCCGATAACCACCGCATAACCCCTGAGTGGTTACGCAAAAGTGCCCGTAAAACCTGGCAAAAATCGACCTTGTAACCCCGTAACCCCAAAATTGCGTTTTGATATGCTATATACGCGTGAGAAAAATTTTTTTGAGATAAACATAAAAATGTACGCGCGTATACGAGAATATATGGTTACAGGGGTTACAGGGGTTACATATATATTTTATGCCCATTCTACCTGGATTTTCCCGTAACCCCATTTCGAGGGTGAGGGGTTATAACTGGTTACAGGGCGAAAGGAGATCACATGGACGAAGAGAAGAAAGCCGGAACGAAGAGCACGCCGCAAGGCAAGGCAACCGGAGCCGGAGCGAAGAGCACGTCCTCGTCTGGGGCGGACAACCCTGCGCCGAAGAAGAGAGGCAGACCGAAGTCCCCGCCGAAGCCGAAGAAGGAGAAGGTTGAGCAGAAACCGCCGAACCACTACGCGAGGAAGCGGGCTGTTGAGTACGCAGAGAGCGTAGCGGAGCGTATCGACGAGAAAGACAAAGCGACTATCATCAACGCGCTGACACTCCCCGAAGAGGATATGCCCGACGCGGCGCTGCGCAGGAAGAACGACAAGTCGAAGTACCTCCCGAGCAGGGTCTGGACGCCGGAGAACGATGACGAGCGCGCATTCGTGAGCCAGATTCTCCGCGAGCTGCTGACTGAATTCCGGAAACCCGTCGTGAAAGACGATGACGAAATGGCGGAGAGAATCAGCGACTACTACGACCGCTGCGCGAACGAAGGACGGACGCCGGTGTGGGAAGAAGTATGCTTGAGCCTGGGGTATGGATTGCAGAAAGTGAATGCGATTATACATGGGACGGAGCGGGGGTTCACGGCAATCACGCCCCAAATCCTCAAAAAAGCCAAAGATTTTCAACAGTCTTTTGACGCAAAACTTGTGGTCGCCGGGAAGATGAATTTTTTAGCATATTGCTTCCGGGCAAAGTGCTATTACGGGATGCGGGATAACGCAGAATTGCCCGAAACTACGCGAAATCCGATGGGTGAGGCGAACCTCACGCCGAAGCAGCTCCAGGAAAGATATTTGCAAGGTATGAGGGAGAGCGACTATGAAGACAAGACCTTGAAGTGAGGAAAAAGGTTTGATTTTCGACAGCCGAAAGGGGCTACTCAGTGATATGTTACTAAAAGTATTGTGCAATATGACGAAACCCCGAGCGACTATCAGACGGTCAGCGACTATCGAGCGACTATCGCGAAAAAATATCAGCGACTATTGCGAACCCGAAAAAGAAAAATCCGGTTTTTGAAACTCGCAGAAAAGTTTTTCAAAACCGGACAGGAAATTTTTCGGAAATCGGCGGGGAATTGAACGGGTTTTGAGGGGCTGTCCGGGCGGCGGGCAGTCTCTTTTACTATGCCGGGGCGGCTCGAGGCGGCGAGGTGGCGCGGCGGGCGGCTGCGCGTGGACGTCCAGGACGCGCACAGAGGGCGCAGGACGGGCGGAAATGGGCGGGCGGTATATTTACCCTCTCGAGGGATTAAACGCGCCCACGGGGCTTGTAGGGGCTTGCAGAGATATGCAGCCTCGAGGACAGCGCAGAGCGGCGCAGATCATGTCGGCGTGTGGGCGGCTGTGCACCCTCTCGAGGTGGTGGACGGTGGACATAGGGCTGTGAGGCTCTGCGGGGCTGCGTGCGGGGCGTTTACACTGTGGGTGGTATAGATACCCTCTCGAGGCTCTGCGGGCGTCCTGCGGGCTTGTAGCGCGTTACAGTGCGGACGCAAAAAAGCCCCGGCAGTCCGGATGGGCTACCAGAGCATAAAAAGACCGCCCACGCGGGCGGTCGGGGGTTATGAGTCCTTAGCGATCCAACACAGCAGCAGGACTGGCGCTATCAGGACGTACAGCACTACAAGCACGCTATCACCTCCCACACACAGTATAGCACATCTGCGGGCGGATGTCAAGGGGGTCAGCCGATGATCAGGTCGTACGGTGCGCGGCGGAGATACTCGGCCAAAAACTCCACGTCGGTGCATGGGGCAGACTCCGCGTGCACGACCTCGCGGGTCTCCGGGTCCATCCAGGACGCGATCTCGTCCATACCCAGCGCGGCGATAGCCTCCGCCGGGGTGCAGTAGCTGTGGCCATTGTTAATGCTGATGTTTGTCATGATATACTCTCTTTCTCCCGCCTGTAGCCGGGCGGGGCGGCGGATTAATTAAAGCGCTGCAAGCAGCTGCAAGATGTTATCGGGGGTGATGTCGTGGTCATGCCCGGCGAGAACCAGGGCGGCGACCTCGTGCCGCTCCGGGACGCGGGCACCGTCTGCGCGGCGGTAGTGCATGCGGTAGTCACTGCCCACGTACGGCGTGACGCCGGGCGCGTGCTGTAGCTCCGCCAATTTCGCGGCGATTACCTCCGCTGTGGTGCGATAGCCTTTTTTAATATCTGCCCACATGATTTCACCTCCCCACCATGCTATACAGCGCGTCTGCGGTGATCCGCAGGGCGTCCAGGACGCGATATGCGCGATCCTCTGCGGCTGTGTCTGCCGCCTCGTCTGCCGGGCGTCTGAGGCCGCACGCGCGGCGGTAGTCGCGGCGATCCTTTACCCAGGCGATGATCTCGAGTGCCTTATCTGCCGTCATGCTCTCACCCCCTTTACAACCGCGTCGCATGCGATAGCCGCAGCTGATGTCAGAGCACGCGCCTGGACGTCAAGCCATGTTTCGCGCGGGTTTGGGTCGCGCTGCCCGTTGTGCGTCCGGCGCAGCTCTGATGCCGTGCACAGCCGCGCGGCGATGTCTCCGTCATAGATCGGGGCGCAGCCGCCGTAGCTGTACTCGTGCCAGTCCCGCGCACCGTTGCGCAGCCGCACGTTTAAGTCGTGGGCGGTCACCTCCGCGAATGGGGTGACGGGCATGCCGATCGCGCGGCGGGCGCACTGATCAGCCGCCAACCACTCGAGCAGCTCTGCGGCATACTTAAGCACGCCTCTGCCCCACGCGGAACGAGAACAGCGGGCGGAAATGATGCTGCGCACCATGTCTATTGCCGCAGCGTCTGCGATCTCTGCCGCCCTCTCGGCGGACTCGGTCTCTGCCTCGGTCTCAGGCGCTGCCGCCGGTGTGGTCTCTGTGGTCTCGTCTGTCTCTGCGTCGATCAAATAGTAGTAGCCGTGCCCGGTCTTCTCGTCGTCAAACTCAAACTCGCAGATCTCGTTGTACAGGCGGCCATCTTCGCGAATGTAGGTCTGCATATCGTAGGGCTTGGAACGGCTGATGCAGTGCGTGCCGTCGCGCTCGGTGTCGTAGTTCGGCTCGCTGCCGGCCGCGAAGTAGTCGAGGTCGAGGCAGCCACAGAACGCGTCGCCGCCGGTCGCCTTGAGTCTGCGGCGGACGTATGCGAGGAACTGCGCCGGGGTGATGTTGTGGCGCTGTATTTCGATGGTGTAGTTGGTTTTCATGGTGTACCTCTTTCCGCCCCGTTGGGGGGCTGTTTTTGTTGTGACTATATTATAGCACATTCGCATTTACTTGTCAAGGGTTTTTGCGACATTTAATCTTGATAAAATGCGATTTCAGCACATTGCATAAATTCAAATGATATTTTTGTGCAGTATTTCAGGGGCTGATTCCCGCTGTTTCGCGCGGCCTCGAGGCGGCAGCAAGCCGGGCGGCAGCGGGTACCCCGGGGGGGTGCAATTGCCAGGGCGGCGGCGCGGTTGACCCTCCCGACCAGAAAAAAATCAAAAAAACGCAAAAAGCACTTGACAATCGCAGCTACTTGTGGTATAATAGAATCAGCGAAAGGCAGTAAGCCGCTGTATTGGCCAGAGCAACCGGCAGCGAGCGGGGCGGCAACAGTTCCGCGAAATTTGATAGGTACCGAGGAGAAAACCATGGGGAACGAGATTAAGAGAGCGGTCGGATATGTCCGCGTCAGCACCGAAGGGCAGACGGGGGATGACCGATTTGGGATAGATTCGCAGAAAGCGCAGATACTTCAATACGCGAACGACAACGGGTTCCGCATCGTGAAGTGGTATGAAGAGGATGGCGTGAGCGGCGTGAAGGAAGACCGCCCCGCACTGAACGAACTTCTTTACGGCGACGACGTTACGAACCCGCCGTACGAAGCGGTGATAATCGCGAAAACCGACCGGCTGTCCAGGGACACGAAACTGTATTTCTATTACCTGTACGTGCTCGAGAAGAAGAACATCAAGCTTCTATCCGTGAACGAGCACTTTGACAGTGACGACGCGCTGTCGAACATTTACCGGTCGCTCATGCTGTTCGTCGCGGAACAGGAACGCAAAAACATCACGCTCCGCACAAGCAAGGGGCGCGAGTGCAAGGCAAAGACGGGCAGCTACAGCGGAGGACGTGCTCCGTACGGGTACAAGGTCGAACACGGGCAGCTCGTCATCAATCCCGATGAGGAGCCTATCGTGCACATGGTGTTTGACGGGCTTGCCGCGAAGAAATCGCTGTGGGAAATAGCGGATTCGATATCCGACGCCGGATACAAAACCCGTAAAGGCGGCAGATTCCGTGAATCCAACGTCCGTAGCATTCGTGACAACAAGCCGGTATACGAAGGAATGTACAAGTACGGCGACGGCATGGACTACGTTCCCGGCGCACACGAACCGATCCTGAAATAATTCCATCAACCTTCCATCAACATTCCAACAAGGAGGCACCATGAACCCAATAACTATGGGCAAGAACTCTACGGCGGCGCACAACATCGGTGCGCTGACGGAGGCATACAAGCTGCTGACGAGCGAGATCGTCGGTGCGGGAAAGGACGAGAAGATTAAAAAGGCGTATGAAAACCTCGACGAGGCGTTTTACGCGGCGATTCGCGCGGAGAGCGAGCGGATCGTACTGAGTGGCGAGGCGAGCCGTGAACCGAGCCGT
>CAVDSZ010000014.1:32561-43816 GCA_963611795.1 Akkermansia muciniphila
GACCGCGTGAAGCGGTCACGGAATAACAAACAATCCCGCACCGGCATCGTGCCGCACGGAGTACCGAACCCCTATACTTAGAGCGCCCAGAGCGCCATTTCTTGAAGGAGAGTGGCGTCATGGGCGCTTTTTCATGTGAAGATACTGGAAATAAGAAATCAAAAAAGGCAAAAAATGGGGATAAAGCGGTAATCCCCGGGTTCGAGAACTGGAACGACCGGCTGCCGGAGTGCGTCACGCTGTGCGAGGCTATCGCGGCATACGGGACGGACAGCCTTTCGGTCGCGAAAGACTACTTCGACGCACTGCGGGGGCTCGCGCAGGACAATTCGGCGGAATCATACGAGGAAGAGCTCGCCTACATGGTGACGAAGGGGAAAGAATTCTTCGACGTCGTGAACCGGATGCTCGCGAGGTCTGCCGCTGCGAGGACGTCAGCCGCGCCGGAATGGTACGAGCTGAAGCGGAAAGTCTGCCTGCTGCTCGCGCCGCACTCGTTCGACCACTATATGCAGTATGTCGAATGGAACAGAGAGCCGACACGGAAGTTCTGGGTGCCGAGGAGAAGCGTTCTGATGGGGCTGTGCAACGATCTGCAAGACCTCGAGGAGCACAGAATTAAATTCCTCGGGGTGAGTATGCCTCCGAGAGTCGGAAAACTTCTGAGCGACGACACGCCGATACTGACAACGCGCGGGTGGATGAAGCACGGCGACCTTCGCGTCGGGGATGAGGTATTCAGCCCGGACGGCAATCCGGTCAAAGTCACGCACGTATTCCCGAAGGGTCACGCAAACATTCGCGTCTGGTTCTGGC
Source organism: Akkermansia muciniphila (assembly GCA_963611795.1). GTDB lineage: Bacteria > Bacillota > Clostridia > Oscillospirales > CAG-272 > UBA1740. The sequence goes on from CAVDSZ010000014.1 coordinate 33,378, forward strand.
TCGGCAAAGGCTACACGCACATCGACTGCCATGAAAACCACGAGTGGGTAGTGTTCAAGGGGCGCGAAAGAAAGCCGCGTATTGTCACGACAAAGAAGCTGATGGAAGACTTCGCGAACTTCGATCCCGATAAAGCGAGGTACAAAACACCGTATTATATCGTCCAGCGGTTCGACACAAACAACGCGTGGAAAATGTGCGAACTGAAAAAGCCGAGAAGATTAAAATTTGCCGGTTTCGAGCGCATCGAACCGGTGCAGGGCAACTGCATCTCGGTTGAAGGCGGCGTATACCTTGCCGGAGATCGTCTCATTCCGACACACAACTCCACGATTTGCATATTTTTCCTGACCTGGCACATGGGGCGGCATCCGGACGACGCGTCCGCTATGGGCGGGCACTCCGACACGCTCGTGAACGGGTTCTACGGCGAGCTGAATGCAGTGCTCGACCCGGACGGCGAATACCTCTGGCACGATGTGTTCCCGCACGCGCAGATCGAGAGCCGGTCGGCAAAGTACCTGCAAATCAACCTCAACCACCCGAAACGTTTCCCGACGATGACGTGCAGATCGGCAGAAGGCACGTGGACGGGCGCTATCGACATCTCGCGCGACGGCATACTCTACGTCGACGACCTTGTGAAAGATCTCGAGGAATCGCTGTCGCCCTCCCGTCTCGACGCGAAATACAACATCTACCTGAACCAGATGAAAGACCGTATGAAGGACGGTGCGCTACAGCTCATGGTCGGCACGCGCTGGAACGTCATGGATCCGCTCGGACGCGTGCGCGAGCAGTACAGAGACAACCCCGAATACCGGTTCACCGTCATTCCCGCGCTCGACGCGAACGGCGAATCAAATTTCCAGTACGACTACGGCGTCGGATTCTCGACCGAATACTACCGCGACATGAAAGCGTCGATCGACGACTGTACGTGGTGCGCGAAGTACCAAGGAGCACCGTACGTCCGCCAGGGTCTCGTCTTCCCGCCGGATTCACTGCTCCGCTACAACGGTGTGCTGCCGGGCGGATCGCCGGAACGTATTATCGCCGCGTGCGACGTCGCGTGGGGTGGAGAGGACTATTTGTCAATGCCAATCGTCTACGTTTACGGCGACGGCTCCATGTACTGCGTCGACGTGGTGTTCTCGAACGCGAACAAGGTATTCACGCAGCCCGAAGTGGTCGGCAAGCTGCTGATTCACCGCCCGCACCAGGTACAGTTCGAGGCGAACAACGGCGGAACCGAATACGCGCAGACGGTCGACGAAATGCTCCGCGCGAAAGGGTGTTCTCTCAACATCTCGACGCGACGCGCCCCCGGCAACGCCTCGAAGCTCTCCCGCATCATCCAGTACGCGCCGGACATCGCGAAGATTCATTTCCTCGACTTCGACCACTCGACGCCGGAATACCGGTCGTTCATCGAGTGGCTCTGCTCGTTCGTCTCGCTCGGAAAGAACGTCCACGACGACGCGCCCGATTCGCTCGCACAGCTGATGGACTTAGCGACCGGAAACTGGGGCATCGTGTCTGTGCAGAAACGGGTATTCTGATATCTATGACGGAATTTCGCCGCGCATGACGGAATTTCGGAATATATCAACAAGTATGCCCGGAACACTTGACAAATTCTTGTTCAAGGTGTATAATAATATACGGCAGGCACTCCTACCCCTTCTGCCTGTCTGCCATGCTCCGCACCGTTTGCGGATATGGTTTTCTCCTCCGCCCCGGCGCTGTTTTTAACCTTTCTCACGCCGGGGCGAATATAACACAGAACTGGTGGTGAAAGAGTGGCAGAACCAAAGGTCAAAGAATACACAGAAGACGGCACGCCGGTATTCGACACGGCTGTCGAAGCGGCTGACGTTTCTCCGGTACTGACCGGACGGCACGTCATCTACACCGACGCGGAAACGGTCGACGCGGCGAACGTCGTACAGGTACTGAATGACGTCCTCCCGACCTTTTACCGGAACCAGAGCGAAATAAACTATCTCTACGGCTACTACAAGGGCAAACAGCCCATCCTCAACCGCGTCAAGGAAGTCCGGCCGGAGATCAACAACAAAATCGTCGAAAACCACGCGTGGGAAATCGTCTCCTTCAAGGTCGCGTACCTCCTCGGAGCACCCATCGCCTACACGCGCCGGAAAATCCGGAGTGGAGAGGCACGCATGACCATGACACCCGACGAGATCACCGCGGCGCAGACACGCGACCCGGTATCCGATAAGGTCGGACGGCTCAACGAAATCATGCACGTTCTTGACAAGGAAGCTATCGACCACGACATAGCCGAGTGGAACCACATATGCGGAACCGCTTACCGATATGTCATCGGGAACCTCGCGAACGACGAGAAAATCGAAATCGGCAGTCTCGACCCGAGAAGGACAGGCGTCGTCTACTCGAAAGAACTCGGCGCGAAGCCCGTCATGGCGTTCCAGGAGACGCTCAGAGACAATCAGCAGACAATTTACACCGTCTGGACAGATACCATGCAGTTCGAAATCGTGAACAACACGGTCACGTCCTCGAGGCTTCACGGCATCGGGGCGGTTCCGATCATCGAGTACCCGCTCAACAACGCGCGGCTCGGCTCGTTCGAGGTTGTCCTCGAAGTCCTCGACGGTATCAACAAGCTGTCGTCGAACCGGCTCGACGGCACGGAACAGTTCGTCCAGAGTTTCATTAAATTCGTCAACTGCCAGATCGACAACGAGAAATTCAAAGAATTCCGGCAGGAAGGCGCTATCATCATCAAGTCGGACAGCTCAAACCCCTCGGACGTCGATATCATCTCGTCCGAACTCGACCAGTCACAGACGCAGGTCGAAATCGACCACCTTTATCAGCAAGCCCTCACGATCTGCGGTATGCCGGATAGAAACGGAGCGAACCGCACGACCGGAGACACCGGCAACGCCGTACTGCTCCGCGACGGATGGGCAATGGCGGAAAGCTGCGCCAGGGACACCGTGATGCAGTGGGAACGCAGCGAAAAGCAGTTCCTCAGAATCGCGCTCTCCCTTCTCAAAATATACGGCAGGCTCGACCTCGGGCTCGCCGACATCGACATCCGGTTCACGAAAGGCAACACAGAGAATATGCTCGTCAAGACGCAGGCTCTCATGAACCTTCTTGACGCCGGAGTGCACCCCGAAATCGCGTTCGGTATACCTCACCTGTTCGACGACCCGAACCAGGCGTATATCGACTCGATCCCATACCTCGCCGCGCGGCTCCAGTCCGGGGCTGCCGGGCAGGACAATTCAGGGCAGGACAAGCCCGGAGGCGGAAGCAATGACGGAAACAAAAACGATTCCGGCGGCGGAAGCTCCGGAACTGATTAAAGTCCGCTGCCCGCACTGCGGACGGCTCCTCGGAGCCATAAACGGTGTGGCAGAGATAAAGTGCCGCGGCTGCGGAACGACGGTCAGAGCCCGCACAGAAGGCTCACACGCTGTCATACGAACGGTCACGTCATAAGCGGGAAGCCCCCGCACCACAACACAGAGCGCCAAGAGCGCCAGATATCTACAGGTTTTTACACAACCTGTCGGTTCTGGCGCTCTTTTTAATTTATTAAGCCTCCTCCCCGGGGCGACGCTGATTTTAATTTATTAAACAATGGACAGAGAAGTCCGAAAAACGCAAATCCACGGCGGAGAGAACCGCCTCACCAAACGCAGAAAGGGATTATCACATGGAACTCAGAGATTTACTCGGCGAAGACTACCGCGAAGGAATGACGGCCGAAGAGATCGCGACGGCGCTCTCGGGCAAGAACTTCGTGAACAAAGAGACCTTCGACAAGACCGCGTCCGACCTCGCCAAAGCGAAAAAGGACATGAAGACCAACGAAGGCACTCTGACCGAACGCCTCGAAGCGCAGAGGCAACAGATCGAACAGCTCACCGTCAAGGCGAACCGTCAGGAAGCGGCAAGCATCCTCGCGGGCAACGGCATGACGAAGGAAGCCTACGAGACCTTCCTCGACGGCATCGTCACCACCGACGCAGAACAGACGACCTCGGTCGCCACGGCAATCGCAGCGGCGTTCAAGGCCTACGGAGAAGCGACGGAGAACAAGATCAGGGGAGAGCTCGCGGCAGGCGGCAAAGCCCCCTCACAGGCTCCCGCGACGACCACCATGACCAAGGAAGCTTTCGGCAAGCTCACATTCGCCGAACAGGTACAGTTCAAGAACGATAATCCGACCGAATACGCGGCACTCTTCAAAGCGTGACCGCACAACCTCATTTTTCGAAAGGATGATTAAACAATGTCCAAGACCTACCTCAACTACCCGTTTGACGACGATCTCTTCATTGCCCGCTGGCTTGCGGAGCCGGATTCCGAAAAGACCGCGCTTCTCACCTCCGGCGTAATGGTTGAAGACCCGGTGCTCGCCTCGAGGCTCGTGTCCTCCGGCAACTACGGCACTATCCCCTTCTACAAGACCCTCACCGGCACTCCCGTGAACCACGACGGCGCGACCGACATCACCTCGACCGAGACCCAGGCAGACCAGCAGAACTTCGTCGCGTACGGCCGCGATGTCGCGTGGACTGCACGTGATTTCGTCGGCGAGCTCTCCGGCGCAGACCCGATGGGTCACATCATCTCGTCCGCCGCGAAATTCTGGGCGAAGTACCGTCAGAAGAAGATTATCGCCATCCTCGGCGCAATCTTCGGCATCACCGGCAACGCCGCGTGGACTGCTCACACCGTCGACGTCGGCTCCGCGACCGCGACCCCGAGAAAGATCGAGGCGACCGACCTCAACGATCTCGCGACCGACACTCTCGGCGACAACAAGGACGCGTACAAACTCGCTATCATGCACTCGTCCGTCGCCCGCACCCTCGAGAATCTTCAGGTTCTCGATTACTGGAAGCAGACCGACGCGAACGGCATCCAGAGAAACCTCGGCCTCGCGTCTGTGAACGGCTACACCGTCATCATCGACGACGGCGTTCCGGCCACCACGGTCGGCGGCACTGAGGCGAACAAAGACCTCAAGAAGTACACGACCTACCTCCTCGGCACCGGCGTTCTCCGCCACTGCTGGGCAAGGCAGGACGTGCCGGTTGAAGTCCTCCGCGAGCCGCTGAAGAACAACGGCCAGGACACTCTCATCACGAGAATCCGCGAGTGCATCCACCCGAACGGCTTCTCCTTCAAGCTGCCCACCTCCGGCTGGACGAATTCCCCCACCGACGCGCAGCTCGAGGCATCCACGAACTGGGCAATCAAGTTCGCGCCGAAGGAAATCCCGATCGCGCGTCTCATCACGAACGGCTAAACCATGACCGCAGACGAGAAGCTTATCCGGCTTAAACGGATGATGCGGCTTCCTGACACGGACGACGACACGCTCTCGGCGTTCCTCGACTTCACGAGAGATGAAATCATCTCGTGGAGGTACGGGGCGACCGGGAGCATACCGGACGACGTGACCGACGTGCCGCAGGAATACGAAAGCGTCCAGTTGAACGCCGTCATGATCGGCTTCTCGCAGATCGGCGGCGAAGGCGAAACCGCTCACAACGAAAACGGAATCTCGAGGCAGTTCGGGTATTCGTCCTGCCTCGAATACATCCACAAAAACGTTATGCCGTACGTCGGGGTGATCTCATGAGAGCGCTTGCGAAGAATCGGATACCGTACTGGTACGCCCTCTACGCGGGCACTCAGGACGTCACCGACGAGGACGGCAATTACACCGGCGAGCAGGAAGTCATCTACACCGAACCCGTAAAGGCGTGGGGCAATATCTCCGCTGCCAAAGGCGAATCGTACGCCGCCGGATTCGGCACGATGATCGACTACGACAAAGTGCTCTGCACCGAAACGACAGAGCTTGACGAGAACGCGGTTGTCTGGCTCGACACAGAGCCGACAGCCCCGTACAACTACCGCGTCAGGCGCGTGTCGAAGTCGATAAACGGCACACTCGTCGCGCTGAAACAAGTCGATGTAGGGACATAAGCGGAGGAAACGCCATGCGAAAACGTATAACCGTCCGGCTCTCGCCCGGAAGCGTAAAGTCGGCTCTCGATGAGGTCGCATCCCTCATGTCAGCCAACCGGAACCGGCTTGACGACGTCGCGCACGATATCGCCGAACGGATATGCGAAAAAGCACAGGCGAACTTCGACGCCGCGTGGTACGACAGCCTCGCGAGAGGCGTCAGAGGCGAAGCCGACATCAAGTGCCGGGTAGAAAAGACCGGCAACGGCTACAAAGTCGTCGCCGAAGGGGCGGAAGTGACGTTCATCGAGTTTGGGGCAGGAATCTATTACAACCCCCCCGCCGGAGCGTCCCCTCACCCGAAAGGCGCAGAACTCGGATTCGTTATCGGCGGATATGGCAAGGGGCAAGGAAATCAGAAGGCGTGGGGCTACTACGCCGAAGACGGAAACCTCGTCATCACGCACGGCACGGCGGCGCAAATGCCGCTGTACAGAGCTTTTGAAGAGGTATTACAGGAGGTGAAGAAACGATGATCGATTTTGAAAACACATTCGTCGACGCTGTGCGAACGGCAGTCACGAAGAAGTTCCCGAAAGCGACGGTCGTCTCCGAATACGTCCCGAAACCGTCTTCCTTCCCCCATGTGTACATCCGCGAAACCGATAACGTCTCCGAGACCGCCTCGTTCCGCGTGAACGGCGGAGAAAACAACGCGAGACTGTCCTACACCGTCGACGTTTTTTCAAACAAGAAAAGCGGGAAAAAGAGCGAGTGCAAAGCGGTTATGGCCGTGGTCGACGAGACCATGCAGGGCTACAACTTCCAGCGCACATTCTGCAACCCCTTCCCGAACGAGAACGACGCGTCCATCTACCGGATGGTCGCGCGATACACGAAACTGCAATCAGCAGAAATGGAGGTACGATAATGACCACCAACGGCATTAAATTCTATTACGCCCCCGAGGCTACTGCGGGCACTCAGCCCACCACCGGTTGGGTAGAAATCCCCAACGTCGTCAGCTGGGGCGAAATCGGTTCGACCCCCGACACCATTGAAATCACCCCGGTCTCCGAGACCGCGTTCAAGCGCTACGAGCAGGGTCTGTCCGACACCGGCAGCGTCGACGTCACCGGCAACTGGGCAAGCGATTTCATCGACGCGTGGGAGACCATGAGAGAGGCTATGGCAACTGCGGCGGCAGCGGGCAAAACGCTCTGGTTCACCCAGGTCATCCCGAACTACGAAAAGAGCTTCTACTATTCCGGTTCCCCCTCGATGCTCAGATTCCCCGAGGTCACCTCGAACTCGGCTTTCCAGGTGTCCGGAACCATCACCGTAAACAAGGTCACCGGCCTTGCAACGAAGCCCACTATCGGCGGCTGATAAACAAAGGAGATAACCATGATCATCAACGGCAAGGAAATAACGGCAAAACCCATCGATTTCAACGCCACGATCGAACTCAACGATCTCGGCGGCGACATCTACTCATTCGGCACGAAGCCCCTCGCGGCGCTCAGAGCCTATCTCGCGTACTGCGCGGGCATCGACGCCGAGGAGGCGGGGCGGGAAATCGAATCCCACATCGTAGGAGGCGGCGACCTCTCTGACCTCTCGACGGCATTCATGAAGGCGTGTGACGACAGCGCTTTTTTCAAAGCGATGATCGCGAAGGCGAAGACGGCGGAGAAGAAACAGGCAAAGAACGCCTGATTCCGAACGCCGCCGAAACGGTATACGAAAACTGGCTTCCTGCGGCTTACAGGATCGGGCTTGACCTAACCACATTCTGGCGGCTCAATCCGCGCCGCATGAAGCCTTTTCTCGATATATTCGAAAAGAACCAGCGTGAAGAACGCGATCGGATGAACTTTCACGCATACATGACCGGCATCTACGTCCGGGACGCCATCGGCGCATGCTTCTCGAAGAACGGAAAGTTCCCGGATCGTCCGTACGATCTAAGAAGCGAAGAGGAAAAAGCGGCCGCAATCTCACCCGAAGAATACGCACGGAGATTGATCCTCATGCAGGAATACCACGACAAAGAAAGAAAATTAAAGGAAAAGTTCGGAGGAGGTGAAATAAATGGCAGATAACGAAGTGCAAATCGACAGTTTATCAGTCGCGATAGAGGAAAGCACCGGGCGGGCGTCGAAAGACCTCTCGAGCCTCGCATCCGGGCTTAAGAAGCTGCAAAAGAGCGTCGCAGGGCTGAATCTGAACAGTGCTATAAGTCAGTTCAACGCCCTTGCAGGAGCAGCGACCGGGGTTTCGGATTTCGCGAACGCGATAAAGCAAATGGCAGACGTGAAGGTGTCATCCTCCGTCGCGAACCAGATAAACGCCCTCGGCAAAGCGGCAAGCGGGCTGAACGGTTCAGATTTCACGAAACTGAACGAGCTGTCCGCCGCCGTTAAGCCCCTCGCGGAGCTCGGCAAGGCGCAGCTCAACACATTTATAAATCAGCTCTCAAAGCTCCCCGAACTCTCGAAGAGCCTCGACACGGTCGACATGGATCGCTTCACGGCGACCATTGAACGGCTCTCCGCCGCAATGAGCCCACTTGCGACCGAGATGGACAAAATCGCGCGCGGGTTCTCGACGTTTCCACAGAGAATTCAGACCTTCATTAAAAACAACGAAGAATCGACCAAGAGTGTGAAAAAAGCCGAACCGACGTGGCAGAAATTCTTTGAGACCATATCAAAGGGCAGTAAAAAAGGCTCGTCAGGGCTGACAAACTTTGCAAAACAGCTTTTCTCGATTGCAACCATCAAATCCGGGCTTGTAAAACTCAAAACCGCGATAGAATCCGCCAACGAATACATCGAAGCCCTGAACCTCTTCTACGTTGCGATGGGTGACAAAGAGCTCGCCGAGAAAGCGCAGGAATACGCCGAAATCGTCGGTGACAGCTACGGAATCGACCCGGCAGAATTCATGAAGATGCAAGCAACCTTCATGGATATGTCGAAGTCATTCGGCACGGCGAGCGGTACGGCATATACCATGTCGAAAGCGCTGACGCAGCTGACTTATGATATATCGTCTCTTTACAACCTCAAAGTCGACGAATCGCTGAACAAAGTGCGTTCGGCTCTGGTCGGCGAGATAGAACCCGTTAATTATCTGGCGGCTTGACGCGAAAACGCGTCTCGAACAACATAGTGAACCCGCAAATGCGGGGTGTGTATCTCACGATAGGATGCGCAGGAAATGGCGCATAGGAGATATGCTGACAGGGAACCACTAAATCTGAATATGCAAGGAATAATTTACCAGTACAAAATCGGAAACAAGCTTTATGTCGGAAAAACTCTTGCACTCGAGAGAAAACGGCAAGCAAAGCACAAATTTGAAGCATTCAAGCTTCACAAGGAAACGCCGTTCGCACGAGCGATACGGAAGTATGGATGGGACAATGTTCTCGCCGGATACTCGGTCATAGAACGCATCGAAGCGGGCACGAAACAGGAACTCAACGCGAAACTCTGCGAGCGCGAAACTTACTGGATACGGACGCTTGACACGTTTGTATCGAAACTGGTATCGAGTACAAATCGATATATGAAGCATCAAAATTATTCCTTCCCGAAGAACCATGCGCCAACACGAAGCCCAAAATCCAAATGTCGCTTAAACATGGGTGGGCTGTGAGTGGCTACCACTTCAAATATTCAGACAAGTAAATCCTGTGCTATCTTGAAAACAAGGTAGTCTAACGACCATCCCTCGGCGGTGAAATTCCGCAACAGGAGTAGGGCGACGGTGAAATTCCGGCGCGGGTGAAAATCCCTTAAATCGAAGTGCTATGATACCGTTCTACGGTATGTGATATGGTCTACTCCCACTGCCCTGAGCAGTGTTAAAGTACCGCGAAAGCGGGGGTATAATGGCAGACAATTAGGAAAAGACCTCTCCGTCGCGAATCTCAAACTCCTCGCGACCGAACTCGGCATCACCGCGAACGTCGACGCCATGAACCAGTCCGAAAAGGCAATGCTCCGCACGATCTCGCTGCTGAGACAGTCAAAATCGGCTATGGGCGACATGGCGAGAACGCTCGAGCAGCCCGCGAACCAGTTCAGAATCCTCAAAGCGCAGCTGACGCTTCTCGGACGTGCAATCGGTGAACTCTTCCTGCCGATGGTGCAGAAAGTCCTCCCGTACATGATCGCGCTCGTCAAAGTCGGGCAGCGCATTGTCTCGGCTTTCGCAGCCCTCGCCGGGTTCGAACTGCCGGAATTCGACTACGCGGATTCAATAATCGAAGGCAACGAAGGTATTGCGGATTCCGCAGAGGACGCCGCGAAGAGCGTCAAGAAGCTCTATCAGCTCTCTTTCGACGAGCTGAACATTCTCGGTTCACAGAACAGCTCCTCGTCTGGAAGCGGGACGAGCGCAGCGGATATCGCGAAGCTTGAAGAAGAGCTGAACCGGCT
>CAVDSZ010000015.1:0-42714 GCA_963611795.1 Akkermansia muciniphila
GTGATGGGAATCGAACCCACGCGGCCAGCTTGGAAGGCTGGAATTCTACCATTGAACTACACCCGCACAAGTATTTCCTCAAGACCTTGATTATTATAGACCATCGTCTTTTATTTGTCAATAGATTGATTGCAAAAAATAAAAAAACTTGATTTACCACGGGAAGCGTGATAGAATATTACGCGTAAAAGGAGAGCATTATGTGTCGATATTTTGCCCCGGATGAGTACGTCGCAACCTATCGCGATGTAACACCGGCGTTTCTCGAAAAACGGAACATTCGCTATTTATTGTTGGACATAGATAATACGATCGCCCCTTATGAACAGCCGGAGCCGGACAGCGAAAATCTTGCGTGGTTTTCCGCTATGCGTGAAGCGGGAATTAAAATGGCTTTTGTCTCCAATAATGAACACGCGCGGGTATCGCTGTTCAATGAAAAAATCGGTATTCCGATGTATCCGAAAGCAAAAAAACCGTTGCGTCGTTTTATGAGAGCTGCCATGGCGGAACTTGGTGCCGTCGCGGACGAGACGGCAATCATGGGCGACCAGTTGTTCACGGATACATGGGCGGGCAGGCGCGTCGGCATACGCACGATTGCACTTCCGCCAATCAAGGACAAAAGAGATCCGGGCACCCGTCTGAAAAGACTTTTGGAGCGCCCGATTCTCCGACGCTATCATAAACGGAAGAGAAGGAATGCAACCGATGAGTGAGAGAACAGAACCTTATTTCGGTCCCGGCGGGAACTGCGAGGCGTTTTATGCCTCCGGCGCCAAAGCGACCAAGGACGCCCCGGCATGGGTTCGTTCCATTGGACTGACTGCCTATGAGTATGAGGCGGGGCGCGGTGTGAGTGTCGGTGAGGGGGTTCTTCGGGGGATTGGTCAGGCGGCGACTCTTGCGGGGATTCATATGTCTTTGCACGCCCCTTATTTCATCTCGCTGTCCGGAACGGATTCGGAAACACGGCTGAAGAGCATTTCCTATATAGACAAAAGTCTTTGGGCGGCAGATTTGTTGGGAGCGGACACAATCGTTGTGCACTGTGGCTCCTGCGCCAAAATTACGCGTGAAGAAGCCATGCGGCTCTCCGCCGATACGTTGGATAAGACGCTTTCCGCAGTCGGCTATCCCCATGTGAAAATCGGGATTGAAACCATGGGGAAGAAGAACCAACTCGGCACTTTGGAGGAGGTCATTACACTGTGCCGCGCAGACACGAGACTTGTTCCGGTCGTCGATTTCGGGCACCTAAATGCCCGCGATTGCGGCGGCGTGTTTACGACGTCGGACGATTATCGTCGCGTATTTGACCGCATCGGCGAGGTGCTCGGCGCTGAGGTGGCAAAGAATCTGCACTGCCATTTTTCCAAGATTGAATGGACGGATGCCGGAGAGAAACGTCATCTGACGTTTGATGACGAAGTGTACGGACCTGCATACGAGCCGCTGATGGAGGCACTTGTGCATGACGGGCTGACCCCTACGATTATCTGTGAATCTGCAGGCACGCAGGCATATGACGCGCTTGCTATGAAAAACTGTTATGAAGGAGTGTTGAAACAATGAAACTGAGTGAATTACGCGCTGCGATGCGTGAGCAGGGCATGGACGCGATTTTTGTGACCGATGAACTGAATCAGCGGTATCTGCTCGAGTACCCGTTCACCGATGGACTCTTGGTCATCACCGAAAAGGAAGCCTATATGCTGACGGATTTCCGCTATGAGGAAGAAGCAAAGAAACACGCGGATCCCGCTTTCACTGTGGTCTGCCCGCAGGTACGCACCGCCTTCATCACTGACGTACTGGAAAAGAACGGCGTCAAGACAATCGGCTACGAAAACCGGACTATGACCGTCGCAGAGTTCGACTCCTATAAAGAACGTTTCGGTGCTCTCACATTTGTTCCCGTTGGGGGGATGATCGAGACGATGCGGCAGGTAAAAACGCCGGAGGAAGTCACACTGATGCAGAAAGCACAGGACATTACGGACGGTGCTTTTGCCGAACTCCTCAAATACCTGACGCCGAACATGACGGAGATTGATGTTGCGCTGGAATTGGAGTACCGGATGCGGAAACTCGGTGCAGACGGATTCGCGTTTGACACCATTGCCGTTTCCGGAGATGCGAGTGCGCTCCCGCACGGGCACCCGCGCATGGAAAAACTGCACCGTGGTTTTCTGACGATGGACTTCGGTGCCAAGTATCAGGGGTATTGCTCGGACATGACGCGCACGGTCGTCATTGGTCGGGCAGACGCTGAGATGCGCCGTCTGTACGAAACGGTTCTTGCGGCGCAGAAGGCGGGAATTGACGCTATACGCGCCGGGGCGGATTGCGCAGAGACGGATGCTGCTGCGCGGAACCTTATCGAAAACGCGGGGTATCACGGTTGTTTCGGTCATTCTCTCGGTCACGGCGTCGGGCTCTATATTCACGAGGAACCCCGCCTTTCTTCCCGTGCTGGCGGCAGAACATTGCAGGCAGGGAACGTCGTCACATCCGAGCCGGGCATCTATGTGAACGGTCTGTATGGGTGCCGTATTGAAGACATGCTTCTCGTGACTGAGGACGGGAGTTACGATTTTACGCACAGTCCGAAGGAATTAATTGAAATTTAATCAGAGTCGGCAGAAAAGAAGAAAAAATTTGTGTTTACTATTGCAATATTTTCGCTGATGTTGTAAAATATATCCGTATAAAACGGCTTTTTATGCCGTTCTGAGAGACCGGGGTACGCAGCGGTTCGTCCGGGGTGTTCTCTCAAACAAATTTACAGTTCCGCTGCACAGTAGGTGAAATATGCCGCAGATTACAGCAGGCGAATTCAGAAATGGCGTGACCTTCGATTATGACGGAGCTTTGATGCAGGTCGTCGAGTTCCAGCACGTGAAGCCCGGTAAGGGTGCCGCGTTCGTCCGTACCAAGATGAAGAACGTTATCACCGGATCGGTGACGGAGACGTCTTTCAACCCGACGGCGAAGTTTGAGCAGGCGTTTATCGAGCGTAAAGAAATGCAGTACGTGTACAACGACGGTGATCTCTACTACTTCATGGACATGGAGACCTACGATCAGGAGCCGCTGCCGAAGTCTGCTCTCGGTGATAATTTCCGCTTTGTGAAGGAAGAGACCATGTGCAAGATTTCGACTTGGAATGGAAAAGTCATTGCGGTGGAGCCTCCTACGTTTGTGACGCTGAAGGTCATTGAGTGCGAACCCGGTGTGAAAGGGAACACGGCTACCAATGTGACCAAGCGCGCAGTTGTGGAGACCGGCGCGGAGATTAAAGTGCCGCTCTTCATTGACGAAGGCGATATGATTCGTATTGATACCCGCGAGGGCGGTTCCTATCTCGAAAGAGCATAAAGGAGTTTTGTGATGACGATTAGCGAAAAGGCGGCTTACATTAAGGGTCTCGCCGAGGGGCTGAATCTGGATGAGACGACCCCGGTCGGTAAAGTCATGGGGAAGGTTCTGGATCTTCTCTCCGATTTGTCTGCGGAAGTGACCGATTTGCGCGAGGAGACCAACAGCCTTCGTGAATACGCAGAGGAACTCGACGAGGATCTCGGCGATGTAGAGTCTGATCTTTGGGGTGACGATGACGAAGAAGAGGAAGACGAAGATGACGACGAGGGCGAGGCTGATTTCTATGAAGCCACCTGCCCTGCCTGCGGCGAAACGGTCTGCTTTGACGATTCAATCGATCCGGAAGAAGTGGTTTGCCCCGCTTGCGGTGAGAAGTTTTCCTGCGTAATTGATTGCGACGGAGACTGCGAATCCTGCGACGGTTGCGACGAACCCGAAGAGGAGTAATTAAGCAAAATGAAAGACCGCAGAGATAACGATGCTCTGCGGTCTTTTTATGAGGAAACGTTAATGAAAATCGTGTTTTTGGATGTCGCTTCAATGGGTGATGATATTTCCATGGCGCCGTTCGCGGTTTTGGGAGAATTCCGCCCCTATGCGGCAACCGCGCCGGGGGAGGTCGCCGCCCGTGTGGAAGATGCGGATATCATTGTGACAAATAAGGTACGGCTAACGCGGGAGAACCTTGCGGGGGCAGGGGAACTTCGGTTGATCTGCGTTGCGGCGACCGGATTTGATAACATTGATATTGCTTATGCTCGTTCGCGTGGCATCGGTGTCTGTAATGTAGTCGGTTATTCGACGGAGAGTGTCACACAGGTCACGTTTTCAATCGCGTTAGCACTCCTGACACATATGCCTGCCTATACGGGGTTTGTGGTATCCGGGGCATACGAAAAGAGCAATATGTGCAATTTGATTACACCGGCATTCCATGAGCTTGCCGGCAAAACGTGGGGGATCGTCGGCTATGGTCACATCGGTGCTCGTGTCGGGGCAGTAGCATCGGTATTCGGCTGTCATGTAATGGCATGCAGTCGCTCCCCAAAGCCCGGAGTTGACTGTCGGAGCCTTGCGGAACTTTTGCGGGAGAGTGACATTGTATCCTTGCACGTGCCCCTCTCCGAGGAGACACGCGGGCTAATCGGACGAGAAGAGTTGATGACGATGAAGCCGGGGGCGGTCCTCATCAATGTCGCCCGCGGAGCGGTCGTAGATGAAGATGCGGTCGCCGATGCCGTACTCGACGGTCGGATTCTTTATGGGTGCGATGTATATAGTGCTGAGCCATTGACTGCCGGGCACCCGATTACGCGGCTGTATGGATGCCACGGTGCGTGCTTGACACCGCACATGGCATGGGGATCCGTCGAAGCACGTACCCGCTGCGTATCTGTGATTGCGGAAAACATACGAGCATTTCTCCGCGGCGAAGTGAAAAACAGAGTTGAGCTGTGATACGGGAAACGAACGCCCCCGGTATCCTAACGATACCGGGGGCGCTGTCAGTCGCGATCAATGGTCACGACGGCGTGATAAGTGGTGCCCATGTGTTCGTGAATGGCATCTGTAATTTTTCTTGTCAGTTCGGCGTCGCTTTCTTTTACCTCAAAGGGAACAGCCATGTCGAAAATAAGGTTCGTGTGCGTGGTTCCGTGCACAACACGGAAATCGTGAACGGAGATGTTTGGTTGCAGGAGACGCGCTTCTTCCGTGACCTGCTCCCGCAAGCGCTCTATCATCGGATCACCGATTAAAATGGGGTCCATGTGAATCGTACATTCGACGGACAGTTGTTCTCTCAGTTGACGCTCGATTCGGTCAATAACGTCGTGAAGAGATATGAGATCACGGCGGCAATCCACTTCTACGTGTAAGGACACCATGGTATGACCCGGTCCGTAATTGTGGACGATTAAATCATGGATGCCAATCGCTTCCGGGTATTCACGAACAATGGTTTTGATGTTGTCGATGAGAGTATCGGACGGCGCTTCGCCGAGAATTGAATTGACGTTTTCCCGCAGGATTTTGATACCGCCGATGAAGATGAAAAGCGCAACGGCAAGCCCGGCGATTCCGTCCAGTCGCCGGAATCCCGTAATACGTACAAGAACGGTGGAAATCAAAACAACCAGCGTCGTTACTGTGTCGGAAAGCGAATCGAACGCTGAAGCGCGAAGTACGCTGGAATCAATCCTTTTGGCTATTTTTCGGTAGAAGAAAAATAGCCATAGCTTTGCAAGAATTGCTCCTGCCAATACGAGCCCTACGATCAGATCGAATTCCGCCATAACGGGGACGCGAATCGCATCGACGGATTCGCGGAACAGCTGCACACCGATTAGCATGACGAGAAATGAGACAATGAGGCTGGCTACATATTCTATTCGCGCATGACCGAAAGGGTGTGCGCGATCTGCGGGTTTGGCACTGATGCGGAAGGAAATCAGTGAGACAATGGAAGAGCCTGCGTCGGACAAGTTATTGAAAGCGTCTGCGGTGACGGCTATGGAAGAGAAGAGAAGTCCAATCAGCAATTTCGCGCCGAAAAGTAAGAGGTTCAGGACGATTCCTACCGTCCCGGCGAAACTGCCGTAACGTGCCCGAACACGCGGATTTGCGGTGTTATCACAGTCGCGCACAAAGAATTTGATTAAAAGAGAAGTCACGGTGAAACCTCCGGATAGGTATTTACAACCGATGCGAGAAACGTTATAATTAGCATATGACAGTACGGTGGCAAGGCGTGTCGCCGATGATGAGGAGAAAACATGGAGCCGCTCTATCAGATTAATCTGGAATCGGGCAATCCGCAGCCTAAGAGTGCCATTAAATATCTTGAATTCGTCATTGCCTCCGTCCGCGCGAGGAACGGAAAAGTCATCAAAGCGTGGCACGGAAATGAACAGACGGAATCACACGGGACCATAAAAGAGCCGGTACGTGCGTTTCTCCGTCGCCTGAAACGGCAGGGAAGGATCAACTTCTTTATTTGCAGTGAGAATTTCAATGAAGAGGACGACGCGAGTCGATATCTCATTGACCGTTATCCTCTTGCCAAAGAGAAAGACGAAGATTGGGGCACGGGCAAAGACACGTATGTGATGATATGCCTTTAATGTGGTGCCAACGTAGCTTAGGCAATCGTAAACATCGCTTTATATAAGGAAAACCTCCCGGAACTGTCCGGGAGGTTTTGGCGTCTCATGATTACTCGGCGGTCACGCGCTCTAAGTAATTGACAACATCGCCGACGGTCACGAAAGTATGCAAATCTTCATCATCAATCGTGATGTTGAACTGAGTCTCGCACTCCATGACGATCTCGGCGAGTTCAATCGAGTTAATCCCAAGGTCGCTGACAAGCTCCGCTTCCAAGGTAACGTCGTCGGGATTGACGCTGAGTTCATCGACAAGTAACTGCTTGATCTTTTCGAACATAATATCCTCCACATGACTGTTGCGCGGGCAAGATAATGCAATGAACGGGGTGTAGCCCTCACAAACATCTATATTCTACAAGATAAAGAATTCTTTGTCAAGAAAATTTTTGCGTATCCCGTTTTATCGGACAAAACCTGCGAAAATGTGAATTTTTTCTATGTGGCTTTACATTGTGACGGAACTATGCTACAATAAATTTTGTTCTTTACCCCAGCGGAGGTGCATTTTATGCTTTTTAATCAGTTTGCTTTGGCTGTTCCGACGGATTCGCCTTGGTTTTATATTGCTTGCGGTGCCTTGCTTGCGGTGCTGGTAGCCTTCATCGTATATTGCCTGCTGCGTCGTCCAAAGTTCGGGAATGATGTCGCCGAAACGCCGAACGACCTTGCCGGCAAAACAGGAATCGTGGCGGAGGAAGTAGATCCTGATGCCGGTACCGGACTCGTGACCATTGACGGAGAAGGTTGGGCGGCGCGCCCTGTGTATGTCGATGATGTGTACGCCGTCGGGGCGACCGTTACAGTGCTTGCTGTCGAAGGGGTAAAAGTCGTCGTCACATCGGTGGAATAATCGAAATACGATAAAAATATGGGCGTGCCCCTCTTGACAAAAATGCGTAGGCTTGCTATAATGTTATCCGTTGCGGCTGATGTACCTTTAGCTCAGCAGGATAGAGCAACTGCCTTCTAAGCAGTAGGTCGAGGGTTCGAGTCCCCCAAGGTACGCCATTTACACGGAGGGTGTAGCACAGTTGGTTAGCGCGTCAGATTGTGGCTCTGAAGGTCGTGGGTTCGACTCCCATCACCCTCCCCATGAAAAAGCACTTGCAGAAGCAAGTGCTTTTTTCTATATGCAGGTTTTACGACACGGACGAAAATGGGTGACGCGGTGATTCCGAGGTTTACGATTACTGTACTTTAAGCCGGCGCAGTTTCGTTTTTTGCAATGTGCAATGTGCCGTCCTCCTGATACAGACGGATAGAGTCGCCGGGGGCAAAATCGCCGGCAAGCAGTTTCTCGGTGACAGCGTCCTCCACATATTTGGTGACGGCGCGACGGAGGGGGCGCGCTCCGTACTGTTCATTGTATCCCTTTTCGAGCAGATACTCGACGGCACTGGGGTCTGCACGCACGGTAATACCCGCTCCGCGCAGGCGCTCAAGTGATTTTTCAAGAAGTGCTTCTGTGATTTTGCGGAGTTCATCCCGTGCCAGAGGGCGGAAGAGAATGATATCGTCCAGACGGTTCAGAAATTCCGGGCGGAATACGTTTTTCAACTCTTCTTCCACGCGTTTTCCTGTTTGCTCGTTTTTTTCTGTTTCGCTAGCACTGCCGGAAAAACCAAGCGGCGTGCGCCCGAAGATGCTTTTGGTGCCGAGGTTGGAGGTCATGATAACGACGGTATTTCGGAAGTCGACCCGTCGTCCTTGTGCATCGGTGAGACAGCCGTCATCCATAATCTGAAGCAGCAAATTGAAGATATCGGGGTGTGCCTTTTCAATTTCATCGAACAGCACGACGGAATAGGGCTTTTTGCGTACCTGTTCCGTGAGTTGCCCGCCTTCGTCGTAACCGACATAGCCGGGTGGGGAACCGATGATTTTTGAAGAGCTGAAACTCTCCTGGTATTCGCTCATATTGACGCGAATGAGCGCATCTTTCTGCCCGTAAAGTTCTTCGGAGAGTACGCGTGAAAGTTCCGTTTTGCCGACGCCGGTCGGACCGATGAAAAGAAACGTTCCGATTGGTCGCGTCGGGTCTTTGATGCCGAGCCTACCGCGCCGAACAGCCTTCGCAACGGCAGAGACGGCGGCATTCTGCCCGACGATGCGTGCGGACAGCGTTCTTTCCAGATTCCGCAGTCTGTTTTCTTCATCGTCTGTGACTTTTTTGACGGGGATTCCCGTCCACTCTGTTAAGACGTCGGCGACATCCGCTCCGGTGACACGTTCCGGCTCTTCTGCTGTGCGTGGACGGTTACTGTTCCGCTTTTCTTCTAGTGTGCGGGTGAGGGCGTTTTCTTCGTCGCGTAGTTTTGCCGCGCGTTCAAAGTCCTGTGCACAGACAGCCTCCTCTTTGTCGCGCGCGACGGTGCGGAGGCGCTCCTCTATGGCGTGCAGTTCGGGGGATGTCGTCGATGCTTCGATTCTGACTTTTGCCGCCGCTTCGTCCATGAGATCAATGGCTTTATCGGGCAGGAACCGGTCGGGCAGATAGCGGACGGAGAGCCGAACGGCGGCGTGCAGGGCATCGTCCGTGATTTTCAGTTTGTGATGTGCTTCGTATCGATCCCGCAGACCGACGAGGATGCGATATGCCTCTTCCTCTCCCGGTTCACTGACTGAAACAGGCTGAAAGCGGCGTTCGAGCGCCGCATCTTTTTCGATGTGCTTTCGGTATTCTGCGATGGTGGTTGCGCCAATCATCTGAATTTCACCGCGGGCAAGCGAAGGCTTTAGGATATTGGCGGCATCGACCGCCCCTTCTGCGGCACCTGCGCCGACAATCGCGTGCAATTCGTCGATAAACAGAATGATTCCACCGTCGCGCCGCAGTTCTTCCAGAACATTTTTCAGGCGTTCTTCAAACTCGCCACGGTATTTTGCGCCGGCAATCATGGCAGTCAGGTCGAGCGAGACGATGCGTTTACCTTTCAGAACATCCGGCACGTCTCCCGTTGCGATATTCTCGGCCAACCCTTCGACCACAGCGGTCTTTCCAACCCCCGGTTCACCGATAAGGCAGGGGTTGTTTTTGGTGCGGCGCGAAAGTATCTGAATGACTCTGCCGATTTCACGCTCACGTCCGACGATGGGATCCAGTTTGCCGTTTTCCGCAAGTTCCGTTAAATCCCGTCCGTATGTCAGGAGGGCGCTGTTGTTTTCAGCACCCTTGCTCGCCTGGCGCTCCTGCGTTCGTTTGCCGCCGCCGAGGAATGCCAAAAGATCACTCTTAATCTCCTGCGTGTTAACGCCGAGGGAGGCAAGCAGTTTGAAGCCAACACAGTCCTTTTCTTCCAAAATGGCATACAGCAGGTGCTCTGTCCCGATATAACCAACGGGTGTTTGGCGCGCGGCATGATAGGCACTTTCGATAATCTTTTTACATTTTGGCGTCATGTCGGTAGGTGACAGGGCAACCGGTACCCCACTCCCCGCACTTTCGATGATGGCAGCGCGTACCTGCCGTACGGTGAGCCCACGTGCTTTGAGCATTTTCGCGGCGGCACATTCTCCTTCGGACATAAGACCTATCAGCAAATGCTCGGAGCCAATATAGGTGTGTCCGAGATCCCCGGCAATACGGAGAGAGTGGTTGAGGGCGTTCTGCGCCCGTTCGGTGAATTTGTCAGCCATGTATCTGCTCTTTTCTTAAAAGGTATAGAATCATTCCCCGATTTTCCCGCTTTTATGCAAGGAAACGGAAGCCGGTGCCATTGGACATCCGACTTCCGTTCAAGATGGACTTCTTCCGTGGTTCCATCGATTAGGCGCTTGTTTCAGAGGGCGTTTCCGCCTGCCTCCTCAACTTTTCTTTTGGATTCGTAGTCACGGGTCATGCGGTTCCATAACCCGACAGAAACAGTGCCATCCGCGCGGAGACCATAGTTTCTTTGGACGGAGCGCACAGCATCTGCCGTTGTCAGTCCGAACTGCCCCGTAATGGCAGGACGCACGACATTCGGATAGATGGAGGCAAATTCCGCGAGTAGCGCCTGCAAAACAATGACGGCAAGACCTGTTTCGCCCAGGTGCAAATCAAAATCCGACGTAAACGGAAATGCGGAGGTTTCTGTCCTCGCTGTCTGTGCTGTCGAATGCCGACTATGGAGCAGTACCCATGTCTCAAAATCAACGATGCCCGTTTCGTCCATTCCTTCGGTGCGTTGGAATGCTTTGACAGCGTCGCGCGTGGTATCACCGTAGTGTCCGTCGATTGTGACTTTGGGAATCCTATCATCGGCGTATGCCATTTCCAGAAGATAGGTCTGTATCTCCCGCACCGGTTCCGTTTCGTTGTCAATGCGATAGCGTCTCATACGTTCCCTCCGATGTCTCTTCCGGGGTACTGTCCTTCTGTTGCGGTATGCCCGGTATATAGGTCCTCATAAATCATCGTAAGATAATTCCATGTAACGGCGGAAACAATATCGGGATCCCCCGGCAGGGAAAAAGTTTCTTTAAACGCTCTGACCGCTTCGGAGGTTTGAGGACCGAAATACCCCGTGACGGGAATGGTCGGAATACTCGTGTAGGTTCTTGCTACATAATTGAGGTAGTTTTGCAGCAGTCGCACGTCATCTCCCTCGGAGCCCTCGCGCAGTGTCACGCCGGGGAAGGGAACGACCACACCTTCCCGATAGGTCAGATCAAGCGAATTGACAAGCCCGAGATAGACATTGTACATGGTATTGTAGGTGACAAGCCCGACGATACCGTCTTCGGGGAGTCCGTAAGTTCGTTGAAAGGAGCGCACGGCTGCCTCCGTAGAGGCACCGTAATCCCCGTCGACAGTGACACTTTGCACCGTGCCGATAAATCCGGCAATATAGCGAAGCAGGTACTGCACAGTCTGTACTCCAACCCCGGTCGATCCTCGCTGAAGTGTTTCCGGGAATTCGAGAGAGATTTCTCCGAAGGTGAGCCCCTCCGAGTTTAGGTCACTGAGCCGTTTGACATTGTTGTAGATTTGCTGAACCTTATACCACGTTGCATTTCCCACAATGCCGTCGGGGGTCAGGTTGAAAACTCTTTGGAACTCTTTGACCGCTTCTTCTGTGGAGCGACCGAAAAAACCGTCAATCGGATAAATTTTAGGTATGGCGGGATAGTTGGTGGCAATACGGTTGAGGCGTCGCTGAAGTAGTAGGACTTCATTGCCGGAGGTACCGAGCGAGAGAGGGACGGGGGGCGCCGAAGCAAGAGAGCCGGCAACCTCCACGCCCGATACAATCTCGATATCCTGACCGTAGTAATACTGGAGAATTTCGAAAGGTGTTAATCCCTGATTGGCGAGGGTTACGGTTCCCCATTGCGAGAGACCGCTGCAAGTTACCTCATCGCCGTCGCAGTAGGCGGTGAAAAGCGGCTCGACGGTGCCGACACGTCGTACATAACTGTTGAAAATTTCGTCGACGATCTGGGATATGTTTTCGAAGATATCTCTTTCATAAACAAAAGATTGGTCCCGGCTGATATCATTCGTAATGTCGAAATCGTAACCGCGTGAGAGGTAATACTGCGTATAGACACGGTTGAGTGCGTAAGAAATCTGGGCATAGATGTTGGCGCGGATAGCAGCATCGGGCCATGTCGGATAGATTTCGCTTGATGCAACATTTTTGATGTAATCCGCAAAAGGAACGGTGACGTTCTGGGCATTGCTCCCGGGAGCTCCCAAGTGAACGGTGATGTTCTGCGGTATGACCGGTGTTAGTGTCGGCATGATATCACCTCAGTCCGAAAGCGGAGTGCCTTCTTCGGGCGTTTCGTCGATAGATATGTTTCCTCGGGGAAAAACGCTGTCGCTGTTGTAAGCGGCGTTTCCAATCAGAATAGCTGGTTGCAGAGTTGTAGCACCTACAAACACGGGAACCGGTGAGGCTTCAAACGGATAGTAGCCGTCGGCAATGACACTCACATGATAAGAGATAAAGGATTGCGGATTGTCGGACGACTGATTCATGTTTCTCGATGCGGTGGGTAAAACAAGGCGCTCGGTCCTGCCGGATTCATCGGTCTCAACGGTGATGCGAACATTTCCTTCTCCGGGTTGTGACGTGACGGTGACTTGCGCTCCCGAGACCGGCAACGCCCCGTCTGCTGTTTTAACCTCGACCAAAAGATATCCGACCGCGGTTGCGGGTCGTAACATAGGCTCCATAAAAGGCTCCTTTCGCTAGTGCATTCACGCTATTTTATGCAAATTGAAGAAAAATGTACCTGCGAAATGCAAAAAATAATAAACATGACTAAACAATATTTTTAAGTGTGTAGACCATTGACTTGCAAACGGAATTGTCCTATAATAGATATGTAAATTTTTTGCGAATTATGGGGGAGTTTGGCGAATCCCATACGCAGGTTGGGGGAGAAACATGACGGAACAGACGTTCGGAGACCTGAGTGTCATCAGTATGCGAGGCGCGGAGGATTTTACCGCGCAGGTAGACAGCTATCTCAAAGAGTGGAGAAACCACGATAACGAGCGCTCATTTATCGCGGAGACTGCTTGCCCGAGATTCGGCAGCGGCGAAGGCAAGGGCATTATCAAAAACTCTTTGCGTGGCAAAGATGTATATATTATTTGTGATGTTTTCAATCACGGTGTTACGTATTCCATGTATGGCATGACGGTGCCCATGAGTCCCGATGAGCATTATCAGGATCTTAAACGCATCATCGGTGCTATCGGCGGTAAAGCACGGCGTATTTCCGTCATTATGCCGATGCTCTATGAGGGAAGACAGCATAAGCGCTCCGCAAGAGAATCGCTCGACTGTGCAATGGCCCTTCAGGAACTGGTGAGTCTCGGTGTCACAAATCTGATTACATTTGACGCACATGACCCCCGTGTGCAAAATGCAATTCCGCTCCACGGGTTCGATAATTGCCGCTCCAGCTATCAGATGATTAAGGCAATGATTCGCGAATACCCGGATATCGAAATTGACCCCGAAAAAATGATGATTATTTCGCCTGATGAGGGCGGGATGTCCAAATGTATGTATTACTCCTCCATGATGGGAATTGACCTCGGGATGTTCTATAAGCGCCGTAACTATTCGGTGATTGTTAACGGCAAGAACCCGATTGAAGCCCACGAGTACCTTGGTCGCACGGTAGAAGGCAAGGATGTCATCATTGTCGATGATATGATTTCGTCCGGCGAATCCGTGATTGATGTCGCTGAACAACTGAAAGAGAAGGGGGCTAAGCGCATCTTCGTGTTTGCGACGTTCGGTCTGTTCTGCAACGGGCTGGAAGGGATGGATGCCGCCTATAAAGAAGGAAAGATCACGCGTATCTTCACGACCAATCTTGTATACCGCACGCCGGAACTTCTGCAGCGTGAATGGTATGCGGAAGTTAATATGTGCAAGTATGTTGCTTATATCATTGATACACTGAACCATGATCAGACGATTAGCGTCTTGCTTGATCAGTCAAAGAGAATCCGCCGTATTCTCGACGAGCATCGTAAAAAGTAAGTATCATTTGGAGAATAAAAAGGAGCCGCGCAGAGCGGCTCCTTTTTGAATGAGCATATTTTCAAGAAAAGACTTCAAATTTATATCCGACGCCCCAAACGGTCTTGAGCGCCCACTTATCGGATACGCCGTCGAGTTTTTCACGCAGGCGTTTTACGTGTACGTCAATGGTTCTCGAGTCGCCAAGATAGTCGTATCCCCACACCTTGTCCAGCAGTTGATCGCGTGTAAAAACACGATTGCAGTTACGGGCAAGGAAGTAAAGCAATTCCAGTTCTTTCGGTGGTACGTCAATGGCTTTTCCACGAAGTTTCAGTTCGTATTTTTGCAGACTGATTTCAATTTGATCGAAGCGAACGACTTCATCATCTTCCGTTTTGCTGTATGCATTATAGCGTCGCAGAACAGCTTTGACGCGGGCAGAGAGTTCCTTCATGTCAAACGGCTTGACGATAAAATCATCGGCACCCAGTTCAAGCCCGAGCACTTTATCAAATGTTTCATTTTTTGCCGTAATCATGATAATCGGCTTTGCGGAGATCTCTCGGATTTCACGGCAGACTTGCCAGCCGTCTTTACGGGGCATCATAATGTCGAGGAGGACCAGGTCGGGATCGAAATTTTTGAAAAGGGAAACACCTTCAAATCCGTCAGATGCGGTTTTGACTTGATATCCTTCCTTTTCAAAATACAGACGCAGGAGTTCGCAAATGTTGGGGTCATCGTCAACGGCCAGAAGTTTGGATTGACTCATAGATACCTCCAAATGTTAAAATTGATTAATTTTCTACAATGTTCATTATATCCGGGTGTAAAATAAAAATCAAGTACAAAGTGTAAACAGTGAAAATATGTTATTTTTGAAAATAACTGGATTTTGTGACGTGAATATGGTAGGATATACACATCAGTTGATAAATGAAATATGCCTTTTGGCAAAAGAAGAGGATTTACATGGAACTCGGTATTGTCGGGCTCCCGAATGTAGGGAAGTCCACACTGTTTAACGCACTCACAAATGCGGGGGCACAGTCCGCAAACTATCCATTCTGTACGATTGAGCCGAATGTGGGGATTGTAACGGTCCCCGACAAGCGACTGGATGTGCTCGCGGAAATGTATCACCCCGAGAAATACACCCCCGCTTTTATCAAATTTGTTGATATTGCCGGACTTGTTCGCGGGGCTTCCAAGGGGGAAGGTCTGGGGAATAAGTTTCTGTCCCATATTCGTGAGGTCGATGCAATCGTGCACGTTGTCCGCTGTTTTGAGGACGGCGATATTATTCACGTAGACGGCTCGGTCAATCCGGTACGTGATGTGGAGACGATCAATCTAGAATTGATTTTCTCCGACCTTGAGATTGTCGAGCGGCGACTTGAAAAGGTGAAGAAATACTCCAAGAACGATAAGTCGCTTTTGCCGGAGCAGGAACTCCTTGAGCGCCTTTATGAAGCGCTGTCGAATGGAAAGACGGCACGGACGGTCGAGATGTCGGAGGAGGAAGCTGCGATGATTGCCGACTCGCGCCTTTTGACTCTAAAACCGATTATTTATGTAGCAAATGTCGCAGAGAACGAGGTGTCGGGTTCATACCGAGATAATCCGCATTATCAAAACCTCGCCGCTCTCGTCAAAGAGGAGCACGCGGGATTGATTGCCGTGTGCGCTGAGGTGGAAGCGGAGCTTTCCGGAATGGAGCCGGAAGAAAAACAGATGTTCCTCGAAGATTGGGGCATTAAGGAGAGTGGACTTGATCAGTTGATCCATGAGAGTTACGCTTTGCTGGGACTGATTAGTTTCCTGACGGCAGGACCGCAGGAAGTGCGCGCATGGACGATACGGCGTGGTACAAAGGCGCCGCAGGCGGCGGGGAAAATTCACAGTGACTTTGAGCGCGGATTTATCCGTGCGGAAATCGTGTCGTTCGATGATCTTACCCGCGAAGGGGGTATCGCGCAGGCGAAAGAAAAGGGTCTTTACCGTAGTGAGGGGAAAGACTATGTGATGCAGGACGGCGATGTGGTGCTCTTCCGCTTCAATGTGTAACAAGATTTGTCTTTTCGTTTATCGGTAACGTGTCTTAGATACAAACAAGGTGGTGACTCCGTGAGAGTCACCACCTTGTTGTTTTTTGGTAAAATCGTCTCTGGTACACTTTTTGTATGCAAAGGTTTATGACGGATATCGGAAGTAAAGCGGTGCTTTGAAAAAACGTATGTTTGTCAGGCGCTTTTCGTCTCCCGGTTCAACCAGAATGCCGCGAGCAGGATCGCAGACAAGCACGGTTGTGATACGGGCGTCGAGCGGATAGCGCGGTGCAATCTCACTGCTTTTTGAGCGTCCGTGTTTTCCGAGAATGATGAGGTCTACACGATTGTGTAACGGGGCAAAAAGCTCTTTGTATTCATTTGTATCTGTGTAATCGGCGGAGGTGTAAACAATGCCCTCATTCCCGAGTGACAAATATAGGGCGGTTTCTGCCTCATCGTCGGCATCGCCTGCGGCGGTTCGCGGCAGACTTTCGATAACGATGTGACCGACAGTGCTTCGTCGTGAGGCATCTTCTCGGTACAGGTCGATTCCGAGAGCCTCACAGCAGTGGGAGAGCGCATTCCAAAGCCGCTCCTCGTAGGTGGTACGAGGAATCGGTGCAACGACGGAATGAACCAGATATTTCCCTGAGAGATACGGCAGTATAGCGGTAAATTCATCGTGGTAGTGAGAGAAATATAACAGATCAATGTAATTTTCACCCAGGGCATTCAGCGTGGGTGGCAAACAATCGCGAAATCCTCGCCCGGTGCCGGGGCTGATGTCGCAAAGCACGGTTTTGCCGCCGTCATGCAATAAAAGATACTCTTCTTCTGATTCTACCGTCGGGGTGATGTAGGTAAAGGACGTATCGTTGGCAATTCGGATTTGCTCGGCGACGGTTACGGAAGTGATTGCCAGAAAACACGCCGCGAGCGGTATGAAAAAGCCACGCGGGTGTTTCCAGCGAAAGGAGAGCCAAACGAAGATAAGCAGAGCTGCGGCAATGAGTAGAACTCGTACGGCTATCTGACCGAACGGGAGAAGTGCCGAGGGGCGAGAGGCAAAGAGGGAAAGCAGGCGAAGGTACCCTGTCGCCGCCACATTGACAAGTCCCCGCAGGAACGGCAGGGGAATCGAGAGTAGTGAAAGGTAGAGGAAAAGTGTCATTAGCGGTGGGAATACAAGATTTGCAGGAATCCCGATGACAGAGAATTGCCCGAAAACAAATGCGGTAAGTGGGAGTGTTAGCAAAGTCGCCGCGAGAGAAAACAGTATCGGGAGGATTAAAATGCGTATCGCACTGCGTACCACGGGGTTCTTCTTTTGCGTAAGAGATTTTGTAAAAGTCGATACAAGAAGAATGCCGAGCGTGGCAAACACGGACAGCCACAGACCAATGTCCAAAACGGCGGTACCGTTCACGCAGATGATAAGTGCCGCCGCGAACGGTAAAGATGTAAAGGGGTCATTATCACGGCGTAGCAGACCGGCGCACTGTACAAAAGCCGTCATAATAGCTGCGCGCAAAATGGAGGCTGACAAGCCCGTGAGAATGGAAAAGAGGGCGAGGAACAAGAGAAGCAACAGGCTTCTTGTACGCTTGGAAAGTGGGAACAGAGTGGTAAGACGCGTAACAGCGAAAGCCAAAACGGAGATATGCATACCGGAAAGCGCCAGCAGATGCGAAACGCCTGCTCGTCGAAACTGATAGGTCGTCGCAGAGGATAGAGATGAGCGGTTGCCGAGTAGCATCGCAGAAAGCAATGCCGCCGCATCGCTATCATAACGGGACGAGAGGACAGTGCAAAGTTTTTGATTGAGACGTGCCGCAAGCGCGCGAGGGGTGTTGCGCTGTCCTGTATGTACGACCTGCTCGGCATCTGCTTCACCAAAACTGTTTTGCCCGATTTCGGATAAAACTGACAGGCGACTTTTGTTGGAAGTCACCGTAATATTGAGCGTTGCGGAAAAGGTGTCACCGACGCCAAGTAGCTCTTCGCAGGATAGGGAGCAGGTGAGGGTCACAGATGCGCGCTGTCCATCCAGTTTGCGTGTTCTGATTCTGTAAATGCCGAATCGGTCTCGGTTATAAATAACTTCAACAATTTCTGCTTCTGTCGGTACGGATTGCCCGTCGTAACGAGAGGCGGTACGGAAATGGCGGTCGATTGCGAAAAGCGATGTACCGGCAGATAGAATCAATAAAAGACAAATAAACAGACCGATGCGTGCACGACGATGATGTTTGCAGATTAAGAAAAAACATATAAGAGCGGCAATTGCTGCGGAAATCAGTAAAACGAATTTCAGAGCTCCCGAGAGACAGACAAGGACGACGGAGAAAAAGAGAAAGCATACAGAAGCCAGTGCCAGAGGCCTCCGGTCAAACAGATTCATTGCTTGATATCTCCGCTTCTGCGAATCATCTCGTAATACTGTTTAGCCAGTTGTTCGGTCTTGTTATCTCCAAAACGGTAATAATGGGTGCCCAGCAGGTCTGTCGGTAGGTACTGTTGCTCTACATAACTGTGCGGATAATTGTGGGGATAGAGATAACCGTCGAATGCGGGGCCACGCATGTGCTTTGGAAGGTCGAGTCCACGCCCTGCCGCCACATCCTGCGCTGCGGCGTTATAACCGGCATCTGCAGAGTTGGATTTTGGCGCGGTCGCCAGCATTACAACGGCATTCGCCAGCGGGATAGCTGCTTCGGGGAGTCCCAGGTCTTTGGCGCTCTCTACGCAGGCACGAGTGATGACAGCAGCAAGCGGATAGGCGGCGCCGATATCTTCGCTCGCAATGACCTGTAAGCGGCGACAGGGAGATAAAAGATCACCGCCGGCAAGCATTTTTGCAAGATAAAACAGGGCAGCGTCCGGGTCGGAGCCGCGTATGGATTTTTGCAGGCAGGACATCAAATCATAATGCACATCGCCTGATTTATCAAATGTACCATTGTAGGAAGGAAGCAGGGAGCGCGTGTCCTCTTCGCAAATTTCGTCCGAAGCAACGTAATAAGCATTTTCCAGAATCCCAATTCCTCTGCGTACATCACCGCCGCAGACATTGGCGATAGAGAGGAGGACTTCATCCTTGGCGCTCTTCTCCGTGTGCATTTCCAAATTGAGTTTTTCAAGTGCGCGGCGGAGCGCGGGAACAATGGCAGTCGGTGTGACCGGCTTGAACTCAAAGACAGAGGAGCGGGACAGAATGGCACTGTAAATGTAGAGATAGGGATTTTCGGTGGTGGAGGCAACGAGGATAATGCGTCCGTCTTCCATGTAGGAAAGCAAAGATTGCTGTTGTTTTTTGTTGAAATACTGTATCTCGTCCAGATACAGCAGAATGCCGTTTGCGCCGAATACGTTTCCGGCCGCATTGGCGATATCCTTGACGTCAGATAGGGAAGCAGTCGTGGCGTTCAACTGATGAAATGCCAGACCTGAACATTTTGCGACGATACGGGCAACGGTCGTTTTTCCGACACCGGGAGGACCGCAAAAAATCATATTGGAAACTCTGCCTGCCGCGAGCATTCGGTGCAGGACTCCTTTTTCACCGCATAAATGTTCCTGACCGACAATTTCATCGAGGGTCTGCGGACGCAGTTTATCGGCGAGAGGCTGGTGTTCCATATCCGTTCCTTTCAAAATGCGTCATTTTTATGACACTTCGTTTTCCGTGGTATCAAAATAGTAGGTAAGTTCCGTGGCGAGTGCCGTATGCTCCGACATAGAAAGATGCGGGTCTTTTTCCACCAGTGTGGAGGCTTCCGAAAAGGCAGCATTCATCAGTTCGGCGTCATCACAACATTTTGCGAGCCGTAGACGGATACCGCCGCTTTGCCGCAGTTCGCTGTCGCAGGCGCCGGAAAAGAAGTCGCCGGGACCGCGAAGTGCCAGATCCCGTTCCGCGATTTCAAAACCATTGGTTGTGGAAGCCATGACGGAGAGACGGCGCCGTGCCGTATCTGCGGAACTGTCGGAGACGAGAATACAATAGGATTTGAGTTTGCCGCGACCGACACGTCCTCGCAGCTGATGCAACTGTGAGAGGCCGAACCTGTCTGCGTTCTCAATCACCATGAGACAGGCATTCGGTACGTTGACGCCGACTTCTATGACCGTCGTTGAGACGAGAATGTCAATGTCGCCTACAGAGAAACTGTTCATAATGGCTTCTTTTTCCGCGCTCTTCATTTTCCCGTGCAGAAGCCCTACGGTTAGGTCGGGAAAAACGTTGTTTCGAAGTTGCTCTGCGTAGGAAATCACATCTTTGAGCGGGGAAGCAGAGGGGGAGAAAAGCGACATATCGAGGGGAACCTCTCCCTCGGCGTCGGCATCTACCGTCTCAATGGCAGGGCAGACAATATAGACCTGCCCTCCCTCGTGCACCAGTTTAGCAATAAAGCCGTTGAGTCGGGCGCGGTAACTTTCATTGACAACGAAGGTTTCGATTGGGATACGACCGACAGGCATTTCGTCGAGTCGGGAGATATCAAGGTCGCCATACAGCGCCAGAGCCAGCGTACGGGGAATCGGTGTTGCACTCATCACAAGGAGGTGTCCATGGCCCGATTTCTCGTCAAGAGCGCTTCTTTGCCGAATGCCAAAGCGATGCTGTTCATCGGTGATTGTCAAGCCGAGATTGCAAAACCGAACGTTATCTTCGAGCAGAGCGTGCGTTCCAATCACCAATTGACAGTCAACGGCTGAACTCAAAATTCTTTGACAGAGGACACGTTTTTCTTTTGCAGGGGTGGATCCCGTCAAAAGCGCAACGCTGATTCCGAGGGAGGCAAAGAACGGCTGCATATCGTGGAAATGCTGTGTGGCAAGAATCTCGGTCGGTGCCATCAATGCTGTCTGATAACCGTTTTTTGCCGCGAGATAGATAGCAGCCATCGCGCAGACGGTTTTGCCACTCCCGACATCACCGATGAGGATTCGGTGCATGGCAGCAGGACCATGAGCGCCGTTTCCGGTCATGTCGGTGCCAAACTCGCGGATGGAGCGCTCCTGTGCTCCGGTGAGACGGTAGGGAAGTTTTTCGTAAAAAGGGGTCATATCGACCGGCATGCATGGTGCGTCGGTCGGTCGGTCATCTATATGGCGATTGGAGGCAATTGCCACCGACATGCAGAATAGTTCATCAAAAATGAGGCGCCGGATGCCCGCATTCAGTTCTTCGTGCGACTCCGGCCGGTGTACGGCGCGCAAAGCGCGTGACAGCGTCGGGAAACGATATTTGAGCCGAATCTCTTCTGGGAGAAAGTCGGGAATGCTTGCAGTCAGCGCTGTCGAAATCAGACCTTCGAGCATTTTTCGGTTGACACCGGAAGATAGAGAATATGTGGAAATAAAATCGGGCAGAGGTTTGTTTTCCGTGACGAGCTCATATTCCGGTGAAGAGAGCGTCCACGTCTTCGCATAATTGAGTTTCCCCCAAAAGCGAACGGTATCGCCCGGAGAGAATATCTGTCGTACATACTCCTGATTGTAGTAAACGACTTCAACGGTGCCGCTATCGTCAAATGCCTTGAATTTCGTCAGTGTCATTCTGCCGCGCAGACGGACTGTTTTCGGAATGGTTCCTATGGTTAGGAGAAAGGCGGATTTTGTCCCGTCCGTTCCCTCGGAAAGTGCGCGGATATGTCCACGGTTTTCGTAAGCTCTCGGAAAATCATAGAGGAGATCGCGGACGGTATTGATGTTCAATTTTGCAAGCGCTGCGGCGCGGGCATCGCCGACGCCTTTGATGGTGCGGACAGAATCGGACAGTTTTAACACGTTGCCACCTCCTTTTCGTATTATTTTACACGTAAAATGCGTGTTTTGCAAGGATTTTTACCGGAACTCGTTTACAGAAAATTTATGGGTACACGACTTTACATTTCAGGGGCCTTGTGCTATACTTATATATATTATTTATATTCTTTTGTGTCCGCACGGACGCGTTGGGAGGTTTGCCGCAGGGCAGAGTAGATTTATGAAAAAGGACAAACGACAAGCGGCGCTTAGGCGATTCGCTACCAAGCAGGATTTGCTTCTTGGCATTATTTTTGCTTTTTTGGCGATTCTGTTACCCGCTATCGCGATGGTCATACTCGCCAAGTGCAAGGTGATGGAGCAAAACGTTTGGTTTCCGCTTCTTTCCGGCTCTGTTTTTTATGGATTATTTCTCCTAATATGGTGGCTGGTACATCGCAGACGCAACAGAGCAGTACTGGATTACACATTGACAAAACTTCTTTCCTCGACGGTCGGTAAAATCATGAATGCCATGGTGGTGCCAGTAATCGCCTGTGATGATAAGGGAGTCCTATTCTGGCACAATGATGCCGTAACAGCCCTTATTCACGAGCAGGAGGGGAAAACTGAAGTCGTGAAACAGGGTGGTAAGATTCCGTTCCGTGAAGGGAAAGATTATCTGGAACTGGCGGGGCATATTTTCAATTGCCAGGCGATTCCTGCATCCTCTGAAGATAAAGACTACACGTTCTATGTTTTACAGGACTACACGGAACTACTGAAACTGGAAAAGGAATGTCACGATGAACGGGCGGCCGTAGCGTATATCGTCATCGACAGCGTGGATGAGATCATGCAATACGTCAACGACCGTTTCCGTGACGCAATCGGGGAAGTCGACGACAAAATCAAGCGCTGGGTGTCTTCGATGAACGGCATTATCAAATCTTATGACAACGACAAGTATATCGTTGTGTTCGACACCGCGCGCCTCGACGATTGCATCAAGAATCGTTTTGCCATTCTGGATAAAATTCGTACGACCCGTGTCGGCGACGGCATTTCCATTACGGTTTCGATGGGGGTTTCCAATCTTCCCGGCACGCTTGCCGAGCGGGAGCGTAGCGCCCAATCTGCCCTTGACCTTGCTCTCCAGCGTGGCGGCGACCAAGTCGTTTTGAAAAGAGAAGATGGCATCGAGTTCTTCGGCGGCAAGACAAAGGCTGTTTATAAACGTTCCAATGTTAAGGCGCGCGTTGTCTCGTCTCAACTGGTTTCGCTGATTGGCAGAGCAGGGAGCGTCCTCATTATGGGACACAAAAATGCGGACTTTGACTCGTTTGCTTCCTGCGTGGGCATGGCACGGCTTGCGTTTGTCAATGGAGTCACTTTCCATATTATCTGTGACAAAAATGACAAAAACCTGGCGCCTTGCTTTGAAATGGCATCCCGCATCCCTCATTTGAAAGATGTATTTATCAGCGCAAAAGAGGGGCTGGAAAAACTGAAGAACAACACGTTGCTCATCATTACCGATGTGAATAACTTTGACTTCGTGGAAGCGCCCGAGGTTGCTCATAAGGCAAAGTGCATTGCAGTCATTGACCACCATATCAAAAAAGAGGAGTTGCCGGAAACCGTTAAGATTACTTATATCGAACCAACGGCATCTTCCGCGTCGGAGTTGGTTTCCGAACTGCTTGAATACGGCATCAATATGTTGCAGATGACACCGGAGGAGGCGGAGCTGCTCTTGTCCGGTATTCTTTTGGATACTAAGCAGTTCTCCAGAAACACGGGAACGCGTACCTTCGCCGTGGCGCAGTACCTGCGAGGGCAGGGCGCAAGCACGGTAGCATCTTCCGATATGTTCCGTATGGACATTGACGATATTACGAAAGAGTCCCGAATGCTCTCCTCTGTCGAAATCTTCGATGCCAACATCGCTATCGCCACCTGCGATACCGATACGGATGCAGGCTTCCGCGTGGTGGCGGCGAAAGTCGCCGACAAGATGCTGTCAATCAAAAACGTGGAAGCGACATTTGCACTCGTTCTAATACGGAATACGGTTTATATTTCGGGCAGATCTAACGGGAATATCAATGTGCAGTTGATTTTGGAAGACTTCCACGGCGGCGGACATTACGATATTGCCGGCGCGCAGGTGGAAGGTGAGACCGTTGAGACCGTGAAAGAACAACTGAAACAAAGCATACTCGAATACAAGAAAAAGAACAACAAGTGAGGCGACTCAAATGAAAGTAGTATTACTCGTCGATGTGAAGGGGCAGGGGAAGAAGGATCAGATTATTGATGTGTCCGACGGATACGCCCGTAATTTCCTGTTCCCGCAGAAAAAGGCCATTCCCGCCGACGCCAAAGCGCAGAACGATCTGCGCGGTAAGGCGGAATCTCAGCAGTACCGCATTGAAGAAGAACGAAAAGAGGCACGTGCTACGGCAGAAAAACTTAACGCCTGCGAAGTGATTCTCACGGCGGAATCCGGCAAGGACGGGCGCCTTTACGGTGCTATTACGGCAAAGGATATTGCGGAGAAACTCGCGTCCCAGCACGGAATTCGAGTTGATAAGCGTAAGATTGTCCTCGATGCGGCAATCAAAGCCTACGGAACCTATCTTGTCCCTGTTAAACTGTACGAAGACATTAGTGCGACCTGCCGCGTGACGGTGCAAGCATAATGGCGGGAGAGACAATGCGCCGTCTGCCTTTCTCCATGGAGGCAGAACAATGCGTCCTGGGCTCGGTACTCATCGATCCGACGGGAAGCATTGAGGCAATCGGCAGCACCATCACAGCCGATGACTTCTATGTCGAAGAGCATCAACTCATGTATGAAACGCTCATGGAGATGTACGCCGCTAACCGGGATATCGACCCGGTTACGCTGGTTAACGCACTGGTCGAGCGTGGTGTGCGTGACGAGAATTCCGGTATTCAATACGTAGCACAACTGGCGGAAATGGTTCCTTCCGCTTCCAATGTTAAGGATTACGCAAAGATTGTTCATGACAAATTGCTGCTTAGACGCCTGATTAATGCCTGCGACGACGTTTCCGGTATGGCATATGCGGAAGAGGGGGAAGTTCCTGAAATCGTCGACAGTGCGGAACAGAAGTTCTTTGAGATTGCCCAGAACCGAACAACAAAAGAGTTCCGCCATATACGTGATGTTGTCGCCGGTGTGTATCAAGGGTATGTGGACGCCACCAATCACGAAAAAGCAGATGCCGGTGTTAAAACCGGCTTCGGACCCGTAGACCAGTATGTCATGGAACTCGGCAAGGGTGACTTTGTCTTGGTCGGCGCGCGCCCCGGTATGGGGAAAACGGCGTTCGCCCTGAATGTCGCCGCCAATGTCGCGAAATCTTCCGGGAAGACTGTTTGCATTTTCTCGCTTGAAATGTCGGCGGAACAGCTTGTTAACCGTATGATGGCAAGCGAAGCGATGGTCGACAGTCGTAAGTTGCGTGTCGGCGATATTAACAACGATGAGTGGACGCGTCTTGCGGACGCTGCGGCTACGCTATCGCGCACCTCCATTCTGATTGATGATTCGACAGATATCAATCCAACGCAGATGAAAGCGAAACTCCGCAGAGTGAAAGACCTTGGTCTAATCGTCATTGACTATCTCGGTTTGATGCAGTCCGGCACCAAAACGGAAAGCCGTGTACAAGAAGTCTCGGCGATTACGCGAAGCCTCAAAGTGATGGCGAAGTCCCTCGGCGTTCCGGTGCTCTGTTGTGCGCAGTTGTCCCGTGGGACGGAAGGGCGTACGGACAAGCGTCCGCAGTTAAGTGACCTGCGTGAATCCGGCTCTATCGAGCAGGACGCAGATATGGTACTTTTCCTATACCGCAGCGATTACTACGACAATGACGCGAAGGAATCGCAGGGAGGTGGTCCCAACACGGCGGATATCCTCATCGCAAAGAACCGTCACGGGGCGGTCGGGAATATCAAGATGGCATGGCTCGCCCAATATACGAAGTTTATTTCGCTTTCTAACGATGAACCGCCTACCGTCTGAAAGCCTACTTGCGGCAACGGCGCAATATCTCCGTACATATGATATCCGTGACACACATATCGTCTGTGCTTTTTCCGGTGGCGCGGATTCCATATCTCTTCTTTGGGCACTGCACACCTTGCGGAATCGGTATGGTCTCACCGTTAGTGCTCTGCACGTCAACCACGGTATCCGCGGCGAGGAGGCTGCGCGGGACGAAACCTTCTGTCAAGATTTCTGCTTAACACGAGGAATTTCGTTTTATTTGGAAAGAGTAGATGCCCGGGCATATGCGCGTGAAAAACATATCAGTCTCGAGACGGCGGCACGTATCCTCCGTTACGAGGTATTTATGCGACTGCAACAGCAAGAGCACGCTCTCATTGCCACGGCGCACACTGCCGGCGATAATGCGGAGACGGTCATCTTCCACATGGCTCGCGGCACCGGACTGACGGGGCTTTCCGGCATTCCTCCCATGCGCGAGGGGATTATCCGCCCGATTCTGACTGTTTTGCCGGAGACGGTGCGAGCGGCGCTTGATGAACTCGGGCTGCCCCATGTCGAGGATTCTACCAATAAGGATCCCTCATATACGCGGAATTATATCCGTGCGGAGGTCATTCCGCGGCTGGAGGTTCTACACTCCGGCGCTGTGACGCGCATCGGGGAGATGGCAAAGACTCTCAGGCAGGATTCCGATTTCCTAGAGGGGGAAGCGCGGAAGTGCTTGCGGGAAACACCGCCGGGAGAATTGCGGTACCGCATGCGGGAACTTCACCCTGCGGTATCTACGCGCGTGATTCGTATTTTATATGAAAAAGTGCAAATAAGCTCCGATGCGCTGACCGCTGAACAGGTCGAGAGCATCGAGCGTATTGTCCGCGGAGATTCCGCACACGCTTTGATTGACTTGCCATGCGGTATACAGGCACAGGTGGACGGAGACGCATTATTTATTTGTGCGAAAGAGACGCCGGCACCGATGCCGGAACAGACATTGCACGCGGGCGTCAATTTTCTTACCGGGCGATCATCTTTACTGGTGCTGTCCAATGTACCACTGGATATCAGATGCGTGCCGGAGATGAAAATTTACAATTCTGTGATATCAGTTTCTTTTTCTACTGATACAATCATAAATAATTTGTATATACGTTCCCGTCTCCCCGGCGACGCCTATCGCTACGGTGGCATGACGCGCAAGGTGAAGAAACTGTTTTGCAACGCGAAACTCCCGATGGACGTGCGGCGTAAGTTGCCGCTCGTTTGTGACGAGAAAGGAATCCTTTGGATTCCCGGGTTCGGAGTGCGGGAGGACGCAAAAGCATCGGAACAACAACAAATTTACGCGTATTTCGGTACGCAGGAGGACGACAAGTGATTAAGGAGATTTCGAGAAAACTCATATCTGAGGACGAACTGCAACGCATTGTTTCGCGCATTGCCGGAGAAATCGACAAAGCGTATGAAGGGAAGCGACTGTTGCTTCTCGCCATTCTGAAAGGGTCGGTCGTTTTTATGGGCGACCTGATGAAGAAGATTCGTATCCCGGTGGAGATTGATTTTATGAAGGTTTCCTCTTATGGGGGCGATACGGTTTCTTCGGGAAATATCAATATCCATCTCGACATTCAGAGAAAGGACATCAGCGACTGCGATATCTTGATTATCGAAGACATCATCGACAGTGGAAGAACTCTTTCGTACCTGGTTGACTACCTGAAACTCAAGGGAGCAAGGAGCGTAAAGACCTGTACTTTGCTTGACAAGCCGAGTCGTCGCGTGGTTGACTATAACGCGGATTTTGTGGGCAAAATCATACCCGATGAATTTGTGGTCGGCTACGGGCTGGACTACGATGAACGGTTCCGTGCTTTGCCCTTTATCGGCGTACTAAAACCGGAAGTATATCAGAATAAATAAGTTCATTGCATTTTTAAGGAAAGGTTACGGTTCCATCATTCATGAAGGTAAATGTCAAAAACATCATATTTTTCCTGCTTTTGATCTTGGTATTCGTGTTCGGTGCCATGCTCCTAACCGATATCGGCAAAAAGCCGGAGACGATTGCCTACGGAGATTTGGTCGAGGCTTTCGAGCAGAACAAAGTGACAAAGTTTGAAGTCGACAGTAACGCGAAAATTAGCATTACCTACTATCCGAAAAATGCGGATACGGACACGTGGGCGACGGAGACGAAAACCATTTCGTATAAATTCTCGTATGACTTCCAACTAGAAGAGATTAACGCACTGGCAAAAGAAAACTATGCTAAGACCGGCGACGATAAGGTGTTGGTTGAGTATAATTACGCGGAGCCGAAAGAAACCTCGTGGTTCCTTACCTATCTCCCGTACATTATCCTGATTGTGGTCATTATTTTCTTCTATATCTTTATGATTGGGCAGGCGTCCGGGAAGGGCGGTCGCATCGGCGGATTTTCCCGCGCCAAAGTGAAACTCGGTTCGAATGAAAAGAATCCGGTTCGTTTTTCCGATGTGGCGGGTGCCGATGAAGAGAAAGAAGAGTTGCAGGAAGTCGTTGAATTCCTGCGTAATCCTGCAAAATTTACAAAACTCGGTGCGCGTATCCCGCGCGGTGTGCTGCTTGTAGGCCCTCCCGGTACCGGTAAAACTCTGCTTGCAAAAGCGGTTGCCGGTGAAGCGGGCGTTCCGTTCTATTCCATTTCCGGCTCCGACTTCGTGGAAATGTACGTCGGTGTCGGCGCATCTCGTGTGCGTGACCTTTTTGAGACCGCACGCAAGAATCCCGCATCGATTATCTTCATTGACGAAATTGATGCCGTAGGTCGTCACCGTGGCGCCGGTCTCGGCGGCGGACATGATGAACGCGAACAGACGCTCAACCAGTTGCTCGTCGAGATGGACGGTTTCGGCAATCATGAGGGTGTCATCGTCATGGCGGCAACCAACCGTCCCGACATTCTCGATCCTGCGCTCCTTCGACCCGGTCGTTTCGATCGCCAGGTAACGGTCAACTACCCCGATCTGCAGGGCAGAGAAGACATTTTGAAGGTACACTCGCGAAAAAAAACGCTTGGTGGCGATGTGGATTTGCATAAAGTGGCGCAGACGACTGTCGGCTTTACGGGCGCAGATCTTGCCAACCTTCTGAATGAGGCGGCTCTACTCGCGGCACGCCGTGGTAAATCGCTTATCGGTATGCAGGAAATTGACGAGGCTACGCTGAAAGTCCTTGTCGGTACGGAGAAAAAGAATCGTGTCATGACAGAGCGCGACCGTAAGAACACCGCTTATCACGAAGCGGGGCATGCCGTTCTGGCGCACTTGATTCCCGGTCTCGACCCCGTCACCCGTATTTCCATTGTTCCTTC
Organism: Akkermansia muciniphila; assembly: GCA_963611795.1. Lineage (GTDB taxonomy): Bacteria > Bacillota > Clostridia > Oscillospirales > CAG-272 > UBA1740. Next base: position 29,220 of record CAVDSZ010000015.1, read on the forward strand.
TTCCAAGGGCGCGCTCGGCTATACATTGACGCCGCCACAGGTTGATCAGTACAGTGAATACAAGAAAGTGCTGGAAGGGCAGATTGCCATGACGCTTGGTGGTCGTATTGCCGAAAAACTCATTTTCGATGACTATACGGGCGGAGCGTCACAGGATATTAAACAAGCCACCAAGATTGCACGCAAGATGGTGACGGTCTACGGCATGAGCGATGAACTCGGTACCGTGTGCCTCGTGGGCGAACATTCCGATGACGAAGTATTCCTTGGACGCGATTTCAATAACGATAAAAACTATTCTGAGGAAACCGCGGCAAAGATTGACCGCGAAATCAAGAAAATCATTGACCACGCGTATGAGCAGGCAGAAACACTTCTGCGCGCAAACATTGATAAACTGCATGCGATTGCCGCTTACCTCCTGAAATATGAGGTCATGGACGCCGAGCTCTTCTGTGCCATTATGGATGATAACGCCACAATGGAACAGCTGGAGGCCATGAAGGAAGAGAAGGAACGTGCGACACGCGAAGCCAATGAAAAGGCGGCGGCGGAAGCGGCTGCCCGTGCGCGTGACGAACTCATCCGCACCGATCCTTATCGCAATCAGGGGAGCAATCCCCCTGCCGGTGCCTGATAACTTTGTGCCGAAGCGAGACAAATCGCAAAATCAAAAATCCAATGAGAAACCGCCTGCCGAATATCCGGCAGGCGGTTTCTGCGATTGGAATCATGATTAAATAGTGTGAACACCGAGTGCGGCATCGCCGTTTTGGTCAATGCCGAATTTTTTGCGCTTGCGCTCTTCAAAGAATTTGATGGCGACCTGTTCGAACAGAGCAAGAGAAAGAAGATCTTCTTCCTGTTCGGCGTAGGGGGCAACTTTTGCGCGCAGGGTGTCAAATTCGGGAGCAATATCGTCGGCAGGGCGGTGGTCAATCGGCGTAGCGTCACCGATAATCTTACGACGGAACTCGGGGTCGATTGGCGCCGGGCATCTGCCGTACTCACCGCGAATCAGTCCGCGGAATTCTTTGGTGACGCGGGAGTATCTGCCGTTCTCCGCGAAGAGAACATTGTTGACTGCCTGCGTGCCGACAATCTGCGAGGAAGGCGTTACAAGGGGGGGATACCCGGCGTCTGCACGGACGCGCGGCACTTCCTCAAGGACTTCCTGCAGCTTATCGGACTTGCCGGCGAGTTTCAACTGGGAAATGAGGTTAGAGAGCATACCGCCCGGTACCTGATACATGAGGGCATTGACATTGACGGAGAGCACCTTCGGATCAATCAGACCGTTCGCCAGATACTTTTCACGAATACCGGTGAAATAACGGCAAACCTTATCCAGTTGTTTGAGATCTAGACCGGTATCGTACTGCGTGCCGGCGAGGGTCGCGACAATGGATTCCGTCGGCGGCTGAGAGGTACCCATCGCCAACGGGGAAATCGCCGTGTCGACAATATCGACACCTGCCTCGATGGCTTTCAGGACAGTCATTGAGCCGAGACCGCTCGTATAGTGCGTATGAAGCTCGATTGGAATCTTGACGGTCTCTTTCAGAATCTTCACAAGGTCGTATGCGTTATACGGGCTGAGCAACCCCGCCATGTCCTTGATGCAGATAGAGTTGGCGCCCATCTCTTCGAGCTGCTTGGCGTATTCGGCGAACTTCTCGTTGGAGTGATAGGGGGATGTGGTGTAGGAAATGGCAGCCTGGACGTGACCGCCCTCTTTAATGGTAGCGCGAATGGCAGTTTCCAGATTCCGTGCATCATTCAGTGCATCGAAAATACGAATGATGTCAATACCGTTTGCAATGGATTTTTGTACGAAGTATTCCACGATGTCGTCGGCATAATGACGATAGCCGAGGATGTTCTGTCCGCGGAATAACATCTGCAGTTTCGTGTTTTTGACATGACTGCGAATGGTGCGCAGACGTTCCCACGGATCTTCGTGGAGGAAGCGGAGGCAGGCATCAAAGGTGGCGCCCCCCCATGCTTCCAGAGCGTTATAGCCGACTTTATCGAGATCTTCGAGGATAGGGAGCATTTCTTCCGTCGTCATACGGGTCGCGGCAAGCGATTGATGCGCGTCACGCAGGACGGTTTCGGTAATCAATACTTTTGACATATCGTTCCTTTCTTGCTATCAGGCAAAACAACTGAGTAAGAATCCTGCGGCAACGGCGGAGCCGATAACGCCCGCCACATTCGGACCCATCGCATGCATCAGGAGGAAGTTGGTGGGATCCTCTTTCTTGCCGACATCCTGCGCGACACGTGCCGCCATAGGAACTGCCGAGACGCCGGCTGCACCGATAAGGGGATTAATCTTTCCATGTGTGACCCAGCACATAAATTTACCGCCGAGAACGCCGCCGACTGTAGAAATACAGAAGGCGAGAAGACCAAGCCCGAGAATGAGCAGGGTACTGGGCTTCAGGAAGTTTTCCGCAGAGGCGGTCGCGCCGACCGACACCCCGAGGAAAATCGTGACAATGTTGATGAGTTCATTTTGTGCCGTTTTGGAGAGGCGGTCCGTTACGCCCGAGACATTGAAGAGGTTGCCGAGCATGAGGAAACCGACGAGCGGAGCTGCGTCCGGTACAATCAGCACAACGACAAGCGTTACAAGAATCGGGAATATGACTTTTTGCACCGTGGAAACGGGACGCAGATTCGTCATTTTGATTGCGCGTTCCTTCTTAGTGGTTAGGAGACGCATGATTGGCGGCTGAATCATCGGAATGAGCGCCATGTAGCTGTAAGCGGCAATAGCGATTGCACCGAGCAGGGAGGGCGCAAGGATCTTCGTGACAAGAATTGCCGTCGGACCGTCGGCGCCGCCGATGATACCGATTGCGGCGGATTCCGCCGGGGAGAAGTAGAAGAGTGCGCCGAAGAACGCGACGAAAACACCGAGCTGCGCCGCGGCGCCGAGCATCAGGCTCTTCGGATCGGCAATCAGAGGGGTAAAGTCGGTCATCGCGCCGATGCCGAGGAAAATCAAGGACGGGTAAATCCCGAGTTTAACCCCCAGATACAGAATATCAACGAGTCCGCCGTGATCCATGACCTCGTGAACAATGGTGGAAAGCGGAACATGCTGTCCGGCTTCAATGATTCCCTTGGAAACATAGTACTCGTCAAAGAAAAAGTCCATATGCATCAGTTCCGCTCCGGGCAGGTTGGCGAGGAGCATACCGAATGCAATCGGCAGAAGCAGGAGAGGCTCAAATTTCTTTACAATCGCCAGGTAGAAAAGCGCGCCGATGATGACATACATGATGAGCGTTTTCCACCAATCGTTGGTAGAGAATAGTTGAGCGATTCCTGTCTTTTCAAGAAAGGTTCTAATCGCTTCGAGCATAGGTAGTGACTCCTTACTTCAGCGTAGCAAGTACGGCACCGGTCGCGACCGACGCGCCCTTGGTGGTATCGACGGAAGCAACAACGCCGTCTTCAGGGGCGGGAATCTCGTTCTCCATCTTCATAGCTTCCAAGATAAATAGGGTTTCACCGCGCTTCACGGTCTGACCGGCATTCACCTTGACCTCGAGAATCGTACCGGGCATCGGGGAAGTGACCGGTTTGGAGCCGGCGGCGGGAGCGGTAGCTTTGGAGGCGGCAGGAGCCGCTTTCGGCGCTGCTATAGGCGCCGGAACCGGAGTGGCAACAGGAGCGGTCGCCGCACCTGCGGAAACCTCTTCTACTTCGACTTCGTAAACATTACCGTTGACAGTGATCTGATATTTTTTCATAAAATCAATACCTTACTTTCTCTTAAATGATACGACTCGGAAGGAGCCGATAGGATTTTCGCTTTGCGCGGCGGCGATTGCTACGGCAATGACCGCGACGATCTCTTCATCATTGGTTTGGGGGAGCGGTGCGGAGGCAACCGGTTCCGGTTCACTCGCGGGTGCGACCGTTATCGCCGGAGCAACGGGCTTGCTCTTTTTCTTTGCCTTACCATGGCTGATGAAGTGGAAAAGTTCGAGGACGCCCCAAATAATGGCGAGGACGGCAAATACCGTGAGAAGTCCGACGATGGCATAAGAACCACCGTTCTTAAACACATCGCCGATGGTTTGATAACCGCCGTCATCACCAAAGCGCGATGTGTAGGAAAACAGGGCAAAAAACATTGTGTTCCTCCTTATCAGCAAGTCAGCATCAGGAGGGCAGAAGCGACACGGGTGCGGATTTCAGCCGGATCGATGAGATCGTCCACTTCGCCGAGAGATGCGGCGGCTACGGGAGAGGATTCCTCCGTGCGCCAGCTTTCCTCGAGTTTTTCACGAGTGACGGTCTCGGTAATGTCTTGATTCCATGCGAAAGCAACGGAAGCACCTGCGGTCATCGCACCGATTTCAGAGGTGGGAAGTGCATAGACGAGTTCGCTACCAAGACTCTTGGAGCCGAGCAATGTAAAGGCGGCACCAACGGCATGATCAAGAATGACGGTCACACCGGGGACGCCGAGTTGTGCATAAGCGAACGCGAGCGCACGGACAGCGTCCATCGGAATGTCCGCCGCCAATCCGTCGGAGTTCACCAACGTAACGACAGGAAGACCGAAGGAATCGCAGATGTCGAGAAACTCCGCCGTCTTGTAAGCGGCGTCACGTGTAATCCTGCCGTGATCCTCTGTGTAGTTACCGGCAACGACGCCGCATTTGATTCCACCGACGGAAGAAAAAGCGGTGACGATCGGTGTACCGTAGTCGGCGTACACTTCAATCAGGGCACTGTCGTCAACAATAGCGGTAAGAGAGGCGCGAATGTCTTCGGAGACAGGTAGTTCAGGGAGCAGACGATTGAGGTCATCGGCGGTCTCATGCTCTACCGTGTTATCCGGAATGAAGTCAAGCAAAGAACGTATGTAACCAAGCGAAACATTCTCATCGCCCTTAAAGCACCATTCACCGGCCTCCGCGCTGTGACCGCCGAGTTCCGCGGACGTCACGTAGAAGGGGGCATCTGCTTTTGCAACAACAAAATCGAATGCAGAAGCAATCGCGGCGGCGGTTCCGATGCAGAGCCCACGCACATAGGCAATCTGCAAAATTTCATCAGATGCTTCCGTGACGGTTTTCAAAATGCGCCCGTAGGCCGCCATAGCGGTAACACCCTCATAAATGTCGGCGCCAGCAGAGGCAAACATACCGACGACGGGGGCGCCTTTTTTAAGAGCAAGGTCGTAAAGCACTTCGATTTTGTCTGCGTGGCGGGCGTCAATAGCACCTTTCATACGGGTCTCGTCTTGAGCAAAGGCAAAAACCAATTGCCCGTTAACGGCACCGTAACCGGTGATAACACCCTCGAATTCCGCGTCTTTACCCAGCAACGCGCCGTCATGGTAGGAGCGCTTGGTATAAGCGCCGAGCTCCACAAAGGTGCTTTCATCAAAGAGCGCGTTCAGTGCGGCGCGCGCGGGTGTAGACCCCTCCGCAATGCGCTGATTACGCAGTTCTTCTGCCGAGGGGAAGGGGGAAACGGTCGTTTTCTTTTTCATAGGCTAATCATTCCGATTCCGAAAAAATCGGCTCCTTTCCTATTGATTGTGATGATTTAATCCGATTTTTCACCAAATACTATATTAGCACAAGTTTTTGCGCGGGTCAATAAAGATTTCTGCGATTCTCATAAAAAAATACGCCCTGTCGCTACACAGGACGTATCAGTGCGATTACGAATGAAATGAGGTCAGAAGGACATTCTTTTTGGTGGCGTAGCGATAGGCGTTTTCGTAGTCCTTACGTTCCCGGTAACAGATTTCCATATCCGCATAGATACGGTAAAGAACAAGGATACTAATCTCTTGGGATTGCTTGTTTTCAATGGCGTCTTCCATACGGGCAATGGCATCGGTAAAGCGGTATTCTTTCATGAGTCGTTTTGCTTCTGTATGTAGAGCATAGACGCGCGTGGTATAGGAATAATTCCAATCATCGGTAATATAATGATATAATTCGGCATCCGTCGCAATGGCGGCATCGGTTGAATAGCGCCCGGTGTCCAACGCATATTTGGGTGTCAGAGGATCGCTGACGAGCGCATCACACAGTATGGATCGGGCGCCGATATGCGAGGTGTCCCATGCGGTATGCTCACGGTAATAGGATACCTGTTCCAGGTGTGATTTTGCGTAATGCACGGATCCACCCGCAGCGCACTGTTCTGCAAGCGTCAGGTGTACCATGGCGAGCAGGGGCGCCAGTATCGCGTCATTCTGTACCTCAGGAATCTTTTCCGAAAGTGTAACGACTTCTTCATACTGTCCGTTCATGAGGCTGTCTCTGATACGCGGGTAGAGGCTGTCGTGCAGTTCTTCACGCAAAGTGCGCTGTGGCTCTGTAAAATACCGAATGGAGACTCCGAGACGTTTAGAAAGATATATTAGTGTTTTGAGAGAAGGAGAGGCTTTGCCGCTCTCGATGGCACAGATCATGTTGCGTGTCAACTGATCGGACGCAAGTTCTGCCTGTGTCAATCCGGCGCTGGTGCGCCGTTCTTTTATTTTTTCACCGATTGTCATTCTGCTTTGTCTCCGAAGATAGAATTGCCGTGCGCGTCGATGCCGACAAACAGGGGGAAATCGCGCACGGTCAGTTGCTTGACGGATTCACAGCCAAGGTCTTCATACGCAATGATATCCATTGAGATGACGGAACGGGCAGCAAGTGCTCCGGCACCGCCAATCGCACATAGATAAATACCGCCGTGCTCGCGCAGAGAACGATAAACGTCCGGGGAACGGTCGCCTTTGCCAATGGTGCATCGGAGCCCTAAAGCGGTCAGCCGTTCCATATACGGATCCATGCGGCAGGAGGTAGTGGGACCGCAGGAACCGATTGGATAGCCGTTTTTAGCAGGCGTTGGACCGGCATAGTAAATGGCGGTGCGGGCGAGGGGAAAGGGAAGTGGCGCGCCATTTTCAAGAGCGGAAAAAATACGCTTGTGTGCCGCGTCACGCGCTGTGTAGATGACACCGTTGAGCAGAATCTGCTCTCCGGCACTGACAAGACCATACCAGTCTTCAATGTTTTCGATGGTGTATGCTTTTGCCATGACAGTTAACCTTTCTTCGGCGGCGTTCCCGCGTCCGCGGTGCCGATCTCCGAGAGTGGATTATGATTAATGGCATCCGCCATATTTTGATTGGTGACGTGCGTATAAATCTGTGTCGTATTGAGTTGTTCGTGACCGAGAATCTCTTTCAGGACTCGGACGTCGACCTGCCCGGTCTGGTACATCAGGGTTGCCGCGGTATGACGAAGTTTATGGACGGACATGCCAGGGGTGTGGAGACCGGCGGCATCCAGGTATTTATAGACCATCCACTGAACGGTCTTGTTGCTAATCTGCTCATTACGGGAACTTAGAAAGAGAGCTTTCTGCCGCATTTTTTCCGGCGTTCCGTCTAATCTTTCACGCAGGTATTCCATGAGCGCCGTGCGACAGGCATCGTTCAAGTATACAATGCGTTCTTTGTTGCCTTTGCCGAGGACGCGCATAGAAGAGAAGTCCTGCGCAATGTCTGTCAGATTGATTCCCGTCAGCTCCGAAAGACGCATACCGCAGTTCAGAAAGAGTGTCAGGATTGCATAGTCCCGTTTCTTTGATTTCGATGTGGATCCGTTGACGATCTGCAAGAGATCAATACTCTGATCTAGTGAAAGAAATTTCGGCAGAGTAGCCCTTTTTTTCGGACCTTCAATCTGCTCGGTCGGGTTGGTCTCGATTCGTCCGGTGCGTTTCAGAAACTTGAAAAAAGAACGCAGGCAGGATAGTTTTCGATTCCGTGTGACCGGGGAGTTATGCTTGGTCTGCGTCAAATAATACAGGTAGGCAATAATGTCCCTGGAGGTGACTTCGCGGAGCCGAGCTTCGTCTATTCCCGAAAAAACCACTTCCGAAATATCGTCAAAAGCGGGATCAAGCCCCTTGTCTTTCGCGGCGAGATACCGTAGAAACAGGCGCAAATCCAGCATATATTCAAACACTGTCATATTACTGCGCCCGTAAACACCCGACATCGTGCGCTGGAATTCCAACGCAATCTCGGGGAAAGCAGCAAGCTCTTCTTTTTTTAACCGTTCGACCGCCATTGGCAATCCCTCGTCTTAAAATTTTGTATAATAATTTTAGCATATTTTCGGCAACGTTCGTGGACAAAATGTTAACATTTATTTCTTGAACTTGCAATATGACAGGGGACAGGGTAAAATAATGACACTAATGTTTTGAGGAAAGTACATGCAATTCTTAAAGAAAAACTCCTACGATATCGTACGCTTGGTGCTGAACCAGTTCGCCTTGGCTGTGTTCGGGGTCGTTCTGACGACCGCGGCAAGAATGCGGGCAGATGGTGGATTTGACTGGCTGACACTTGTGGTGAGCATTTTTTCGACGTTGTTTTATCTGTATATTCTTTATGCGACGCTTGTGGAAATGGGCGGGAAGCACAAGGTGAAGATTGACTCCGGCTCCATGTCGGGGGATCGTCACTTGGGGCTTAAATTAATGTTGCTCGCGCAGACTCCGAATTTTCTTGTATTGTTTCTGATGTTCCTCGGCTGGATTTTCGGTCACGCGGTGGTGCAGAACAGTTTCTTCATCGGACTTTTCGGCATTACGCAACTGTTTATGTATTTCCTTCAGTCGATGTATGACGGCATCATCGGCGCTATCATTCCGAACGCAGCGGGAACGCTTGATTACTTTTTTGTTTGGCTTGCATATTCTGTATCCGTTTTGCCGGCAATTTTGGTGGCATGGGGTTCTTATATTCTCGGACTCAAAGAAAAAAAGATTTTTTTCAAAAAACCGCCGACATCAGACCATTGACGTGCGAGTCGAAATCATAGAAAATGATAACACTCCATATACTTTGAAAAAAGTGTATGGAGTTTTTTATGCGAATCGGAATGAAAATCTGGATGAAGCATTTCGCGGTAGGAGTGCTTTCGCTTCTGTCCTGTATGGCGTTATTCTATCACTTGTCTCTGAGGGAAAATCTCGTGGCCGTAACCGCGGGTGTCCATACAGCGACAGAGCCTTCACCGACAATCGTCATCGATGCGGGACATGGGGGTGAGGACTGCGGGGCAGTCGGTGTATCTGGTATCTTTGAGAAGGATTTAAACTACAAAATTGCTACATATTTATCGGCAGAACTCAGGAGTGCCGGATGTGAAGTGATTGAAACAAGGACGAGTGACGCATTGCTTTATGATCCGGCAACCGTCGAAAAAGGACACAAGAAATTGACGGATTTATCTAGCCGCCTGGCGATTGCTTCCGCGACTCCCGGGGCGATTGCCGTCAGTATTCATATGAACAGTTTTCCGTCGCCTTCATCGCAGGGACTTCAGGTCTGGTATTCGCCGGGTCAGAGCGGCGCAAAAGACCTTGCGGAAAAGATTCAGAAAAATGTGACGGAGCGATTGCAACCCGATAATCACAGAAAAGTCAAAGCCAGCACGGGCTCCATTTACCTTCTCGATCGCGCGGAAAATCCGACGGTACTGATTGAATGCGGTTTCCTTACCAATCCGGAAGAATGCGCTCGCCTTGAAAGCACGGCGTATCAAAAGGAATTGTCTTTTGTCATTTTCGGTGCTATAATGGAATATATACAGGAAACATAGTGAGGAACACATGAAAACACCCAAAATACAGTATGTCTGTGCCGCTTGCGGTGCTGTCAGCCCCAAATGGCTGGGGAAGTGCCCTGATTGCGGTGCATGGAATACGTTTGAAGAGGAGAGCGTCGCGCCTCCAACCCCCGGGCTTCAGACACTTCCCGCACGTGCCAAAACGCCCGCAATGCGTTTTGAAGAACTGACGCTCCCGGAGTATATGCGGTATTCCACCGGTATGGGGGAGTTGGACCGCGTACTGGGAGGCGGCATCGTGGAAGGATCGGTCGTTCTCCTTTCCGGCGAACCGGGTATCGGTAAATCCACATTGCTGCTACAAATCTGCGGCGCCCTTTGCGGTTCGCGCCGTGTACTCTATGTTTCGGGTGAGGAATCTCGCGGGCAACTGAAATTGCGGTACAATCGGCTTGGTATGTCGTCGAGTGAACTTTGGCTTTTGACGGAGACCAATATAGACGCAATACTCGCCGAGGCGGATACAGTGCATCCTGACGTCATGATTATCGACTCGATTCAGACGATGAGTACGGACAAGTCTACGACCGCTGCGGGGAGTATCACACAAGTGCGTGAATCTGCGATGGCGCTGATTCGATACTGTAAGACGAAAGGCACAGCGGTATTTCTTGTCGGTCACGTCAACAAGGAAGGTGGCATTTCGGGTCCGAAAGTACTGGAACACATGGTGGACGCAGTGTTGTACTTTGAGGGCGATCGGACGCAGGCCTTTCGTATTATTCGGGCGATGAAGAACAGGTTTGGATCCACGAATGAAATCGGCGTGTTTGATATGACTGACCGTGGACTTCGCGAAATCCCGAATCCCTCCGAAATGATGATGGCAGAGCATACTCCGGATACGAGCGGAAGCTGCGCGTGCTGTATCATGGAAGGGAGCCGTCCGTTGGTCGCTGAGATTCAGTCGTTGGTCTCACCGACCGTATATCCCGCCCCCAAGCGTGCGGCAGACGGTTTTGACTATAACCGTATGTGTCTATTGCTGGCGGTATTGGAAAAAAGGTTAGGCCTGCGATTCTCACAGAATGATGTATATTTGAATACTGCCGGGGGATTGCGCCCCGACGAGCCGGGGGCGGATCTGCCGGTCGCCATGGCACTTGTCTCCGGTCTCACCGACCGGTTGGTCCCGGATAAACTGGTCGCCATGGGAGAAATCGGTCTCGGAGGTGAAATCCGGGGGATTTCCAACGCGGAATTGCGCGTCAAAGAATGCATCAGACTCGGTTTTCGTACCATTTTGGTACCGAAACGGAATTTGCCGCATACACTGGAAATGCCGGAGGGTGTTCGTGTCGTCGGGATTGGTGGAATCTATGAAGCTATTTCCTATTTGAAACCTAAGAATGCTTAAAAACGCCGCGCGAGTTGTGCATTTGTAACAACTCGCGCGTTTTTATTTCTACATTGTTCATTCAAAAAGATGAAAATGACCGTTGAAAAGTCCTGCTTTTCCCGATATAATTAAGTTAAGAAGATTCGTGGTGTGCCCACGGATTCTCAAATCGCAAAGGAGACAGACATGGGAACGATTCAGACCAAACAAATCCGGAATATCGTCTTGCTGGGGCATAGCGGGAGCGGGAAGACCTCCCTCACCGAGGCAATGCTGTATATTACGAAAACGACGGATCGGCTCGGAACAGTTGCCGCAGGTAACACGGTTTCCGACTATGATCCCGAGGAGGCTCGACGGGGATTTTCGTTGCAGGCAGCGGTCGCTCCTGTCATGTGGAATGATGTAAAAATCAACATATTGGATACGCCCGGTTATTTCGACTTTGAGGGAGAAGTCCGTCAGTGCATTCGCGTCGCCGATGCCGCCGTCATTCTGGTGGACGGGAAGAGCGGAATACAGGTCGGGACCGAACTTGCGTGGAAGAAGGCAAAAGAGGCTCATTTGCCGACCGCGTTTTTTATCAACCGTTTCGATGATAACGAGGCAAGATTCCGTCGCGTTTATGATGCTCTGCGCGATTCCTTCGGTGTGGAAGTCTGCCCGTTGCAGATTCCGATTATCGACGAGGGCGAGGTCATTGGATTTGCCAACCTGGTTGAGCAGAAAATGTACATGTTTGACGGCAAGACCGGCGAGTATCAGGCAAGTGAAATACCTGAGAAGTTCCACGATTATATTGAAGAATTCCGCAATATGTTGTTTGAATCCATCGCTCAAACGAGCGAGGAGCTCATGAATAAATATTTCGAAGGAGAAGAGATTACTCGTGAAGAGGCGGTTGAAGCCATTCACATGGGCATTATCCATGGCGAAATCGTGCCGGTATTCTGTGGTGCCGCGACGAAGCTGTGGGGCATAAAAACATTCCTTGACACAATCGCCGACTCTTTCCCGCGTCCTACCGCGCGCGGTGCTGAACGCATTCTGAACGCTGACGGCACAATCGGGCATCTTCCGATCATCAAGGACAACACGTCTCCGTCTCTGTTCGTCTTTAAGACGGTGGCAGATCCTTTCATCGGCAAAATGACATTCTTCCGAGTCATGGAGGGGGAGGTTTCCCGCGATACCGCTTTGCGTAATACAACCAACGGGACGCAGGAGAAACTCGGCCACATTTATGTCATGCGCGGGAAAACCCAGACGCAAGTCGAGACACTCGCCTGCGGGGATATCGGAATGACGGCAAAATTGACCGCCACCAATACGAATGATACGCTCACCGGACGTGCAAAGGATATTCGTTTCTATCCCATTCAGTTTCCGGTGCCGTATTATACCCGCGGTATTGTTCCCAAAGCAAAGGGAGATGAGGATAAAATTTCACAGGGCATCACACGTCTTTTGGAAGAGGACTATACACTGCGTTACAAGAACAATGCCGAAACGGGGCAGCTGACGATTTCCGGGCTCGGTGATATGCACCTCGATGTAACGCTTGCCAAGCTGAAAAGTCGTTTTGGTGTTTCCGTCGATCTCACCGAGCCGCGCATTGCTTACCGTGAGACGATTCGCGGACACGCCGATGTAGAAGGGAAACATAAAAAGCAGTCCGGCGGACGCGGACAGTATGGGCATGTCAAAATGCGCTTCTTCCATGGAGACGAAGACGGACTGACCTTCACGGTTTCCGTCGTCGGCGGTGCCGTGCCAAAGAATTTTTATCCGGCGGTGGAAAAAGGATTACAGGATGCAATGAAGGAAGGCGTGCTTGCAGGTTATCCGATGGTACAGCTCGCGGCGGATTTGTATGACGGTTCCTATCACGATGTCGATTCCGATGAACTTTCGTTCAAGATTGCCGCTTCGCTTGCCTACAAGGCCGGTATGGCACAAGCAAAACCGGTACTCCTCGAACCCGTCGGTACATTGCGCGTGACCGTCCCCGACGATTATGTCGGTGATGTCATGGGGGATCTCAATAAACGCCGCGGCAGAGTCAGCGGCATCGAACCCGGTGACGGAAGCCAGACGGTTGTCGCAGATGTGCCGCAATCCGAAATGCTGGATTATGTGATTGCACTTCGTGCAATGACGCAGGGCCGCGGTGTGTTCTCCTATGATTTGACACGGTATGACGAGGTACCGGGCAATATCACGGAGAAGATTATCGCCGCCAGACAGAATGCCTAAATGAAAAAAGGCTACCCGTTACTTACTCATAGTAGTAGTAACGGGTAGTTCTGCATCCTCGTGTTTTCAAATCGACCACTTCGATTGTCGGCTCTTCAATGTGGATGTTCTCTCGGATATCACAGACATCACAGTTGAAGAAGACGCAAATCTTGTACTCACCGATGACACTGATGAGTTGATCAATCTGCATACGGAAGAGATCCGTATT
>CAVDSZ010000016.1:0-42278 GCA_963611795.1 Akkermansia muciniphila
CGCTCCTTGAAGGCATGGCGGAATACTATTCGGCAGAGCTTGCACAAAAGGTCAGTCGGGGGATGCGTGAAACCCGACTAAAAGGCAATGTCTGCGGAGGTCCTGTATTGTATGGTTATCGTGTAGAAAACAAGAAAATGCTGATCAACAACGATACGGCGCCGATCGTTCGTTGGGTTTTTGAGCGATATGCTACCGGGTTGTCTGCCTTGGAAATCAAAAACGAATTGAACAACCGAGGAGTTACCTACAAAGGAAAGCCATTCGTTTTCAATACCTTATACCGAATGCTCCGGAACGAACGCTATACAGGAGTTTATCATGCACACGGCGAGGTGTTTGATAAAACCTACCCGACCATTATTGAACCCGAACTGTTTGAACGTGTACAGAGAATCATAGCCGGTAGCACCAGCGGTCGTGCGCCGACAACCGCGGATTACATTCTTCGTGGGAAACTGATCTGCGGTTATTGCGGGCGCCCCATTAACGGGGAGAGCGGAACCTCTCAATGCGGCAAGCCCTGCTATTATTACAAGTGCAGTTCTCGCAAGCGACGGCAGCCCTGTCAAAAGGAAACCGTCCGCAAAGATCTAATAGAGCACTTGGTGATGTCGGTCATCGAGCAAATGTTTGCCGATCGGCAATTGCAGATTGGATATGCCGAGAAAATTCTCGCCAGTTATCAAACAGAATGTCAGGACATGACGCTGCTTAACCACCTGACGAAAAAATTGGACAAAGTCAACACCGCTATTGAAAACATGTTACAGGCTTTGGAAGCCGGCATCATCACCGAGAGTACCAATCAACGGTTGAAAGACCTGGAGATACGACGGACGGACATAAGAGCCAAAATTGAAAAAGAGAAACATCAAAAAGACTGTCGACTCACAGAGCAGAGCATTCTCTCCTTCTTTGCAACGGTACTGAAGCTGTCCGGGCGACAACTCATTCAATTGCTGATTAAAAAGATCGTCCTCTATAACGACCGGATGGAGATACTGTTCGAACACACAAAAACCGGCGATGCCGAAAACGAAACGCGAAACATCACCGTGTATGAGAGTGATTTCCCATTCACAAGAAAGGAATCAAACGCAGAACAGAGCATACAGGTTGAGGCGAAATTCTGATCATACAACAACGGCGACCATGCGGGTACTTTCCCCGTACTGGTCGCCATTTGTTTTCCAACCAAACCCGGAGCCAAACCAAACCCGCACATCGTGTGGAGACAATCTGTAATTTGTCAACGCGGAGCCCGGTAATCTTGCATGTTCGAGTTGACGAGCAAAAAGTCCACCACCAAAGAACCGCCCCCGGGAGACTTCCCGGGGGCGGTTCTTTATGGCATATGGAGGAGGAGAACGCCTTCGCACCGTTGGAGCGGGAATCCGCCGTTAGAGCGGGAATCCACCGTGGGAGGCGGCGCGAATGGGCAATGTATTCACTTCACGGTCTAGTTGCGATTTTGACAGCCAACATCAGGCAGGGTGAAAAGAACAGAACCGAAACGCTGACAATTATCTAAAAAGGAACGCAGCGCCGCTTTCCTATCGGGAGCGGCGCTGCATTTTTGTGTTGTTGGCGTGGGGGACGGCTTTCCCGGAGCTGAGCAAGCCCGACAGGGGAGCCTCGGGCGACAGCATACCCGGTCGTTGGCCCGTGTATGTCGCCCGTTTTTCACCTGATGCGTGAAACATTTGTACCGCAGTCGGGGGCAGGGACGCTCTCAGGAGAATGTTTCGTTCTCGTGGCTATCGAGAAACACACAGTAATCGGTGGGGGAAAGGGGTTTCGAATAGTAATATCCCTGTATGACGTCGAAAGACAGGGCTTTGAGCATATCGACCTGTTCCTGCGTTTCCACACCCTCCTGCACGATCTTCATGTGCAGGTTCTCCGTCAGCGAAACAATGTGTTTCAGCACGGTTTTGTCTCTGTCGGGCGAGAGCCCGGCGCGCAGGAGCGACCCGTCGAGCTTGATCTCATCCATCCGAAGTGTTTTGAGCAGATGGTAGGAGGAATAGCCGGTGCCGAAGTCATCAACAGAGCAGAGAAAGCCGTTGCGCCGCAGGCGCTCGACGATCAGAGCCATGTTTTCATAGTTGTCATAGGCGACGCTTTCCGTAATCTCCAAGGTAATGTAGCCGTCACGTATCTTATACTGGTTTTTCAGTCCTACGTAAAACTCGATGAAATCCGGCTTTTGCAGGGTAACGCGCGAGATGTTCACGGAGACGGGAACAATGGGGCGCCCCTCGCGGATTCGCTCACCCAGCATCTTCAGCACCTGTTCGTAAATATAGCGGTCCAGGCGGTTGATGAATCCGTTCATCTCAAAGAACGGAATAAAAGTCGAGGGGGAACGGTAGGTATTGGACGCCGGATCATACCAGCGGACAAGTGCCTCCGCACTGTCCAGCCGCCCAGTATGTAGGCTCATCTTCGGCTGATAGAACACGACGAATTCACCGTTTTCCATACCGCTCTCCATCGTCAGATTCATGTTGGCTTCCATCATGTACTTGTAGAGGAACGTCTTGGTATAGAAACGGTATGCCTCCCCGAATTCGCTCCCCGGCGCGCCGGTACGAGCCCGCGAGGCTTTCTCGAAGAGTTTCTCGGGTGTTTCGCCCTCTGCGCCCTCCAGCAGCACAATCCCGAACTCCAACGACAGATTGTCCGTCTCCTCGGCACCGTCGTGGACGGCACGGTTTGCGAGCAGGGCGTTCAACCCGCGCAGGCGATTGATGAGCGCCGATTTCGTGCGGTAATGCAGGCACAGATAAAACTCGCCTTTTTCGTTATAGGCATACTGCTCGGCGACAGTGAGCATCATCTTGCAGGCGTAACTGATAAACGACAAAAGACTCTCGCAGTAATCGCCGCCACGCGTACTCTCGATATAGTCGAAGTGAAGGACGGCACAGGAGACCACGGCAAAGCGACTGCCGGGGTGTTTCGGCAAAGTCGCGCGCATATCGCGCGCAAGGCACGCTTTGGTCGGGCAGTTCAGCACCGGGTCGGTCATACCGAGCGCGGAAATTCTGTTCCGGTACAAACGCCGCATGAAACGGGTCGAGACGAACAGAACGACGAACAGGGCGAGCAGGATTGTGACGACGGTCAGAATCATCTGGATATACTGATACCCCTCGACATACAAATCCTCCGCGTGATAGATGCCGACAAGATAGAGCCCGCCGCCGCTGCACGCCGAAACGGATACCGCATAGGCGCTCCCGCCGAAGTGTGCCCGTACAGTGCCGGAGACGGCACCGCCGAGGAGCTGCCGCAACTGTTCCTCCGCTTTGCTGTCGCCTGAGAGCGTTTGTACGGCGTCCGGCAGGTTCTCGTAGGGGCCGACGCGATCCAGCAGATTGCGAATCGGCAGCAGAATATTGCCCTCTCCGTCGCAGAGCGCGAAGTATTGCGCATCGCGGAACACGTTCTCGTCGTACTGCTTGCAGAAATCGCTGATGCCGACGGTCGAGCAGATAATCGCCACTCCCTCGACGGCGCCCTCCGGTCGGTCGGCTTCCGTCGGAGCGTAAAACACGATAGCGCTCATGTTCAGTTCCGGGTTCCGCACGACGCCCGTATGGCCTGCCGCTCCGCGGCTGTATAACTCGCGGATGACGGAAAGTTCGTTCTCATACGGAGCACCGTCGGCATATTCGACGCCGCCGAGCCAGTAGCGGATGCCCTGCACGGCGCTCCGATAGGGCTCTTCTGACAAAAGTCCGTTGAGTGCCGCGCCGACCTCCGCCGGGTCGCGGAGGGAAGCGACGTGCTCGGTTGTCGCCTGCGCAATCGCCTCATAGGCGATTACGGTATCGTCCATTGCCCCCTGCAACTCGGTTCGGCGCGCGACAAGGCAGAGATCGACCTGCTCGTCGAGGACAGTCTGATACCGGTTGAACATGAGAATCGTCATGCCGAACAGAATCACGCACAGAATGACGACGACGGTCATCGCCGCATCGCGGCTGTGCTTTTTCAGAAACGATTTCATCGGGTCACGCCCGCCTTTCTGCGTGATCAGAGTGTTTCATATTCCTGGTACAGTTGATGGAGGCGGTCACGGGTTTCGTTAATCTGGGCGGTATAACGGTTGAAGTAGTCCACGTCGTTGTCCGCAGGAGTCGTGCCGGTCAGAATGGCAGATACCAACATCGCCTGGGAGCGTGAACGGCGCTGTTCCAGGAGGTTCATTTCACGAATGCAGGCGCGAATTTGTTTTTTCAGTTTGATTTTACGGAACATGGGTGCTCTCCTTTATTGTTTTTGGGGCGTAGAATCGCTTGCGGGGAAATCCTGCGTTTCCGGCTCTTCTGTGTTTTCTCCGGCGTTTTCACGTTTCAGGCGTTCAATCTCCGCCTGTATCCGGCGCTCGATTTCTTCTTCGTGCGCCGCGTCCCGACGGGAGCCGTCTGCTTTTGTATGCAGCTTGCGGACAATCTCAATGACCACGCACACAAATACCGCGGCAGAGAGAATCAGGAGAATCGTGGGGAAAATATTACGGGCGAATACAGCGCGTCCAATCCCCGTCAGGCCGGTGAGGTTCCGGACATACCGGGCGACGACATGATCCGCCGGTACGGGGTAACCGTCCGTGGCAGGGTTGTTGTCTCCTTTGGTACGGAAAGACGTACCGCCGTCCAGTATCTCGGTCACGCGGTGGGTATTGAGTTGTCCCTGAATGGCAGGGTCATCGGAGCGGAACGTGATAATATCCCCGACTTCGATGTCCTCTGTCCGCACACGCTCCACCAGAATATAACTGCCCGCCTCAATCCCCGGTTCCATACTCGCGGTCCTGACCCAGATGAGCGACTTCCCGAAGAGGAAGGTCACCTCACCACGGGCGTTGCGGGCAATCAGAATGACGGCAAAAACCAGAATCACCAGGCAGAGAATCGTCAGCACCGTGCCGATACGCGTTTTCATGCGTTTTTTCATCGGCTCATAACCCCCGTTTTCCGTTTCCGCGGCGGCGCCGGGAGAACAGGCGGCGGAAGAAACCGCGCTTTTCGGTCGGTGTCTCCGGTGCCTTTGTGCCCTCCGGTGCCGTGACCGGCGTTTGTGACCCGATGACTGCGGAGCACTCGACGGCTTCGGGGAGTGCCGGTTCCGGGAAGGCGGAATCAGGCGCCGCAGGCGTTTCTTTGCCCGCGGTCGTTTCTTCTTCCGCCTTTCTTTCCTCTTCCGCTGTCGGAGCGGATACGGTGTCGGCAGGTTGCGCCGTTTCCGGTGCATTGGTTTTTTCGGTCATGGTTTCTCCCGCGGTTTCAAATAACGGTGAGGGAGGTGCCACCATATCGGTGGCAGGGGGTGTTTCTGCGACGGGTGCCGTTGCGGCGGTATCCGCCGTCGTCTCCGGGAGCACCGGTTCTGTGCCGGCTGCGTTTTCCGGCGCTGCGGCATCGCCGTCGAAACGAATGAGTCCGGCGGCGAGCAGTTCTTCACGCGTCCCGGGCGTCACGTCCAGCGGACGCGTCCGCCGTTTGTCCGAGGCGGCAGGCTTTGCCCCCATGCCCTCCAACATATCGCGGATTAACTCGCAGGCAAGGCGCAGGGCGCGATCGCTGCGCACGCGGAGCTGCATGGGCGTTCCGCGATAGAGCGAAACCGACGATACGTCGGAGAAGTGGTATTTGCTCTGTTGGTAGTTCTCCGGCGCAAGCGCCAGATAGACGGATACGGTCTTGCCCCGCACGCCGATGCGTGCGCAGGTGCCGCGCCCGTAATAGAAGGCATCATAGTGCCACGTCGCGCGGCGTCGTACTCCGGCGTAGGAGGTGAGCGCTTCGGCGAGGGCGGTGTAGCGCGCCCGCATTGTCTCGTCGCCGAGCGCAAGGCGCGCCGCAAAGGAATAACGGTAAGGCGACCGCGTCGGGGCAGGGCGCCCGTCGGGGGTTCTTTCTTCCGTTTCGTCGTCACCCTTTTCAACGGGTGTCGGAACGGTTTCGCCGTCCGTCGCATCCGCCGTCCCCGGGGTTTCCGTCTCTTGCGTCATTGCCTCTTCGCGGGCGTCCTCGCCGGATTCGGTCTCCGCCGCGGCGGCACCCGTCAGCGGGCGGACGAGGCGATCGGCAATCAACTCACGCAGCGTGCGGAACGGGGGCAGGAATCCGCCGTGACGTCGTTTTTCTTCGGGGAGGAGCGTTGTACCGACGCGGCGCATGACCTCTTCTATCAGTTCCAGGGCATATTTCAGCGCCCGGGCACTGCGAATGGGGAGCCGCAAGGGAACGTCGCGGTACGCCGCGACCTCCGACGCGTCCGTGAAGTGGTAACGGTTGCGGTCATAGTCGGCAGGCGGTAGTGCGAGATAGAGGAACAGCGTCTTGCCGTGGACGGCAATGCGCGCGCAACGCCGACGTCCGTATGTAAAGGTCTCGTAATTCCAACTCATCCGCGCACCAATCTTCCGATAGGAGAGAAGTGCCTCTTTGACGGTGGCATAATAGCCACGCGTGGTATCGCTCGCCTGCGAGAGACGGGCGAGGAACGACCAGCGGAAACGGAATCTGCCGAAGAGCGTTTCTTCGCGCTCCGACGTCGGTGTTTCCTCGGCGGGGCGGTATTGTTCGTCTGCCGCGAGGGCAATTTGCACCTCGCGCAGAATCCGCTCCCGAAGGGTCTCATCCGGGGCGGTCGCGCTCTCGCGCGTCTGTTCCGCCGGCACTGTTGTCGGTGATTCGGTGACGGTCTCCTCCGCCTCGGCGAACGTTGCTGCCCGCATATCGGAGAGGAACTTTGTATAGAGGGCGGAAATACCCTCCATCATAGCGGCTTCCGCCCCGCCCGGCAGGGTACCTGCCTGCCGATCAATGAGGAGCGTATAGCCGGCGTTTTCATAACCCTCGAGAAATTCCCAGAGGGCGAGACATTGACGCAGATCTTTGTTTTTGAGAATCGCGTTCGTGCGGATAATCGGCGGGCGGACATAGTTCTGCCCCATCGACCGCACAAAATCGGAGTGCTGATAGGCACCGGTGACGGAGCGGATATGCTGTGCGCGCCGCCAGAGATCGGTGTAGCGCGCGTCCGTCCGCATTGCGAGACCGTCCGTCGGTTTTTCCTCGTATTCCAGCGTCAGATGCACCCTGCCGTGCGTGTCACCGACCGAGAAGTCGTCGCTGAACTGCAGGGTGGTGACGGTGGCGTCCAGACCGCGCTCCAGTACGGTGTCGCACCGCTGATACACGAAGGTGTAAAGACGCAGAAGGAGCGTGTTGACAAACTTGTTTTCGTAGGTCTTGACCGTCTCGTCGCTGTACACGTTCAGAATCTTGCTCGGCGTGATGACGTCGCCCTCTACCTTGGCAATCAGGTTGGTATGCTGGGTGAGGTGACGCACCGAGCGGCTGGTGATATTCCGCGAGAATTCAATCGGAAGCACCTTTTCTTTTTCGCGTAACTGGCGCTGGGGATTGCGGATGACCGTGTCGAGGACGGGTAGCGTCTCTTCCACCGCCCGAATCCAGGTCTCGTCCAGCGCCCGCAGGAGGTAACGACGGGACATCGTCAGTTGTCTGTTACCGTCTGTGAGTGCCGTAAGGCAGGCTTCCTGCTCCTCTGCCGTCTTTTCCTCTTCGGTCTGTGACATACCGTCACCTCCTCTCCGTTTCCCCCGTCACGGGGAATCAGTACATTTTTTGCAGTCGCCCGAGATAGGTGATGCATTCCTTCATCGTCCCCTTGCCGAACAGGTTATCAAGGAAAGCAATCAGCCCCTTAATCTCATCACGAATCAGGGAGAGGTTCAGGGCATCGAATTTACGGAACACCTTGGTCGCGAGCAGATAGTCGAGCCCCTCGAGTTCCGTACCGCCGGCGGCAACGTATACGGGCAGGAAAGCCGCCAACTGCTTCATAATACGGTTACCGAACGCAACGCGGAATTTCTCGATGACATAAATGTCCAGCCGCGCCACTTTCTCGAGCGTCTCTTTGGCTACGGGGTGCTCGGCGATTGCACGGCGGAACAGGTCTTCCACATAGGAATAGCGAATGTGTTTGGCGTCGGTGGCGGGCGCGTCGAACGCCACGCCCTTATAGTCCAGGTTGATGACCTGGGCGCGGTCATACACCTTATCCGACACGGCGAAGGTCGAGTCGTCGTTGTTTGCCGTACCGATATACCAAATGTTCTGCGGAATCTGCAGCATACCGTCCTTCAGGTGGGCGGGGTCACCCGGCCACGCGGAGGGGACCAATTCAATCTTCCACTCGGCGGGGTTGGGCATTTCGAGAATGGAGAGCATTTCCGCAAAATAATATTCGACACGGGCAATGTTCATTTCATCGAGCACGATGATATTGATTTCGTCGTTATAGGAGGATTCGTAAATCCGACGCAGGACGTCCGTTTCGTTGAACTTCTTCGTGAATTCATTGAAGTAGCCGAACAACTCGGTGCGGTCACGCCAGGACGGCTGTACCGACGCGATAGTGGCATCGTTTAAGAAATATTTGCCCATAACATACGGCAGGGAAGTTTTACCCGTACCGGAGATACCCTGGAGCAGAATCAGTTTGGTCGAGGCGAGCCCCGCGAACATTAGGCGGATTGTTTTAATCTCATAGTAGAGGTGTGCCGCCGATGCCGCATAATTACGCAAATCGTCGCAGATTTCCGAGAGGGACATGGAGTCGTCATAGACCGGCGGAGTATAATGCCGGTACCGCTCGTCGACGGCAGTGAGCCGAGAGAAACGGTAGGTGGCCGGCAGTTCTGCCGTCCCGTTTTTTCCCTCCGGCGCGTTGCCGCCCTCTGCCGCGTTACCTTGTGCCTCGGTCTCCGCCGCGCGCTCCGCGAGTTCCGTCAGGCGAATCTGATCGAGAGCGCCTCTGCCCGCCTGGAGCGCGAGGATATGTTCCTTTTCACGCGTCAGACGCATGACGTCGCGGTGTAAATCCGCAATTTCCTCCAAGAGATCCTCGTTTCCGACGAGGGAGCGGCGGAAGCGTACATATTTCCGCACGAGCAGAACGATGAGGAACACGACCCCCGCCCAGAAGGCGTAGGTCAGAATGATTGCCAGGATTGTCAGAATCCAGTCGAGCACGCCGAAGCCGGGGGCATAGCGCTTTAACTGGCTGATGTATACGGGGAAATTGATAATCTGGAAAAGCCCCACGAAAAAGTTGGAGATTGCTCTCCATACGCCACCCAGCATGGTGGTCATAAAGTCAAAAAACCAACTCAAAAAGCCGTCCATACATGTCTCCTTTCCAATCGCCCCGGTATGGTGAATAGGAGCGGTCGTTGGTATATAATGCCGCCGGGGTGCCCCTTGCCCGGTATCCCGGCGGGCGCCGTTTTTTGGGCGGCGGTCTGTTCTCAGGTTTGTTGCACGGCGAGGAGACGCCGTTTTTCTCAGGCTTTTGGGGTGGTATCTGCTCCGTCGCCGTTGACCGTATCGTCGGCGTCGGTCGACGTAGGGGGATTCGCACCCGCTTCGTTTGCTCTCTGCTGTGCGAGATATTCCGCGACAGCACGCTCACGGATAAGGGCTTCTTCCTCCGCCGTAATCTGCCGTTTACCGCGGTTCTTCACCGCGAGAACGGTGCGGATAAAACGCACCAACTCCCAGACGAAGAAGAGGAGCAGAGGCAGGACGATGATGAGCAGGAATCCGACCGGCTTCTGGAGCGTCGCGAAAAATCCGCCGAGCCCGCCGATTTTGGCACCGTCTTTGCCGCCCTCGGTTCCCTTGTTGCCCCAGCGGCAGATGACGAACTGCCATTTGACCGGTGCGTCGTTCTCGGGGTTGGTCGTATTGTTGTCGCCCTTCGTCACGTACCCCTCGACAGAACCATCTGCCGAAAGGAGTACCTCCACGATACGGTGGGTGTTCAGTTCTTCCATGCCGTCGCCGTCGAGATCCACCCGGTAGGTGATGACGTCGCCGACTTTCAGGGTTCGTTTGGTTTCTTCATTCAGTTTTTTGGCAAAGAGCAAATCGCCCTTTTTGAAAGTGGGTGCCATCGAGTCGGACTCGACCGAGAGAAAGACCTTCCCGCCGACGGACGGAACACCGTCGGCACCGGAATTCGCCGAAATGGCGAGAATGGTCGTCAGCAGCGCGAATGCGACGAAGCACCAAAGCAGAACGTTGAGTGCAATCCTGCCGATAGCCTTGTTCATAAGATGTCCTCCTGTTTGCCCGGCGGGCAAGGTAGTGTGACGCCCCGCATACGGGGCAGGGGAGAGAAATGCGGCGCTGTCGGATTATGCGAGTCGGGGTCGGCGTTCGGATGCATACCCCGACCGCCGGAGCCGTACCGGCGTTTCAGCGCTCGCGTGCGCGCGTTTAAAAAATAAATATAATTTATTATAGCACATTTCGGGGAGTATTCATAGCACATTCCGGGAGAACTGTTTGGCTTACCGATCGGAATTCTCACGAAAAAATAAGCAGCAAAATCACAATGTATAAAACCCCTAGGGTTGTTTGTCCGCTTCCGCGACAAATACGGCGTGCCGCCTGCCGCCCGAACAAGGGCGGCAGGCAACGCGCTTGCCTTATGTGACGGCGGTCAGATGACGAATCAGTCAGCCTGGAAGCCGATGGTTACGCTGAGTGTATTGAGCGTTACGGCGTTGTTCGAGGTGCAGGCTGCATCTTCACCGTCGAAGAACACGAACACCTGCACGGTGTAGATGGTGTCGGCTGCCATATTGGCGATGATGACGCTGCTGTTGCCGTTGCCCTCCGCCTTGGTGTTGTAGGTGACGTTGGTGGTCTTGGCAACGGAGGTATCGGTGCTGCCGATCTTGACAAAGGTGATGGAGTCCGTCTTGTCGGCGCCGGTGCCGGCTGCTTTCACGGCAGTGCCGGCGTTTGCAGTGCTGAGAGGAGCAAAGAAGAGGGTCACATCACCGCTCTTAACAGCAATGCGCAGAGCGGGATTGATGGCACTGGCGGTATCATCGGTGTAAGAGATCGTAATATTCTCGACCTTCAGGTTCTGCACGGCGTTGTTCGGAGACTGTACATAGTACGTCTGTGCCACATTGACGGTTTCGGAGGTTTTGGCGACATAGCCGATGCCGTTGATCGTCGATGCGTCTGCGTTCGCGGCGGTGCCGACGAACCAGTTGGCGAGATCCACGGTCGAGGTGGGGACAACGGTCGTCACGTCCGAGGGAGCGGCGACGGAGTTGCTTCTGCCGCTCATATCGGAGTTCGAACTGATGTAGATGTATGCCGGGGTGGTTGCTTTGACTTTCATGCCGGTGATATCCACGTCCTTGTTCATGGAGAACCATGCGAAGGTGGAGGTGCCGAGAAGGGCGGCGGAGACTAACAGAAGTCCCAGGGTAAGAATGAGTCTTTTCATTGTTTTTTACTCCTTAAAAAATAATTGATTGTATTTTGACAGGCACCTTGCCTGCGGGGTACGGGTTATTCGCCAATCGTGGCGATGGAAATCGCCATGTCGACCTTAATCTCGCCGCCAATCACGCTGTCGAGGCAGTCGGGATCGTCGCCCTCAATCCAGATGACCACGGTGAACCGAATGGTATCTTCGGGGGCAAAATTCTGCACGGTCTCCTCCGTCACCGTCGTCGCAGACAGAAACTCGACCGTATCCGGCTCCGGTCCGCTGCCGTCCGAGGCAGTGCGCGCATAGGTGACGGGCGTACCGTCGACGTACAGGCGGACGCGGATCGCTTTCTCGATTCCCTGCGTCATGTTCGCGAGGTAGAGTCGATAGGAGATATCCACCGTCGCGGAGCCTGCGTTCCGGCAGTAGAATGTGTAGGCAACATAATTTTCGCCGTTGTGCTGACCGTTAATCTGGTCGATGTCGGCAGGGAGCGTGGCGCCGCTGATGTTGGTCACGTTCTCCGCCGCTCCCGCGTTCAGGCGGGAACTCGGTCGCCGAAAGTCCGGCGTCTCGCAGAGCGACAGCGAGTATTTCGAGAAGTCGTATTTACTGACCGTTACAGTGAAACTGCCGTATTTGTTGTAAAAAGAGGTGACGATATAAATGAGAACCAGCAAAAGCGCGAGTACCGCGAGCAGAATCGGAACCACTTTCATCATCACGCGGTAACGCTTGACTTCTTTTGCCGCCCGGCGCAGGGTGCGCCCTTCTTTATCAGCCAAGGTCGGCCCCCCCTATCCCGGTCGGTGCCCCGAAGAGAAATCCCCGGCCGCTGTGAGCGGCGAAGGATTCGGACGGCAGGTAGCCGAAGCATTCCAGACGTTCGAGCGCACGCAACTGCCCGTCCGAGGAGACGTCCTCGGCGATGACTTTCTGTCTCATGGCGTGCAGGTAACCGACCAGCCCTGTGAGGACGTCACTGTGTACACGGTCGTCGGCAAGTGCGGTCACCTCCGGCGAGAGAAACGCGTAGTCCACCGGCAGACGCATGAGGGGGGCGAGCGGAATTCTGTCCGCGCCGCAGCCTTTGACCGCAATCGAAACTCCCGACCGCTTCAGGTGCAGAAGCGCGTCATGCGCGTCGGCGCCGAATTCGAGGAGCAGGGGTGCATCGAAACAAAGGCAGAGCGTCTCGGGTTTCTGTATTTTGTGCTGTGCGAGAATCGGGGACAGCCACGCCTCCGGCGCACGCTCCCGCAAAAGGGCGAGCGGCACATGGACAACCACCGGGGCGGTCGGCTTTTCTGCGCCGTCGAGGAGGGAAAGGCTCTTTTGAATCATACGTGCCGTGAGGGCGAGCCCGATGGCATCGGTATCGGTGACCGGTAAATAATCCGCGGGGGTGAGTGTGCCGAGGTCAAGGCTGTTGATGACGGCGCGCGTGATGTAGCCGCGCGGCTCATTCGTGTCACAACGTCGAATCGTCGCTACCTGAAAGTCAATCGGCGGAATCCCGGCAGACAACACGCGGGCAACTTCTTCTTCGTACATTCCGGGAACACCTCCTTGCCAAAAAAATAAGCCGGTTGCAAAAAGAAAGTCTTTTTTGCAACTGGCTGACTTAACAAATCGGTTGAAGCCCCTTTAGCTTTGCGTCACCGTCTTTCGACGGCTTTGCCCATGATTCAATTATCGTATCGCTTCAAGCGTACTACGCATATAGTCTAGCAAATACAACCGGCTTTGTCAAGTCCTGCAATAAAAATTTACTTTTTCCCGCCAAACGTGGGAATACGGGATTCGTAAGCCGTGCGCGCACGGCTTACGGGCAGGCGTCGTCACCTGCTGCGGTCGACTCCTTGGGAGTAAAGCGGCGCTTGTCGATGTACATTTCTTTTTCTGCCGCCCTCTGCAGGTCGCTGAGATGCCGGACGGGACATTCATTGCTCCACGCAAAGCCGACGGCAATGCGGGAAAGCGCATTGTTGCATTTGTCGGTTCCGTGCAATGCGACGATGATATGCGCGAGTTCCGTTTCTCCCACGTCGGTGAACAGACCGATAAACTCGTCGCCGCCGACACGGTAAATATGTGTTCTGCCACAGAGATTGCACAGGGCGTTCGCCACGGAGACAATCAGGCGGTCGCCCGCGTCGTGCCCCTCGTCGTCGTTACAGCGTTTCAGCCCGTTGACGTCGAAATACAGAATTCCGACAGAGCGCGGGGCAGGGGTCGCGTTTTCGAGCTTCTCGATGTCATGTGCGTAGGCGGTGCGATTACGGCACCCGGTCAGACTGTCGTGGTAGGCGCGGTAGCGATAGTCCTGCGCGTGGCGGAGCATGACGCTCTCGTGACCGATAATCCTCGTCTTATAGGCCGTACCGCAGAGGAGGATTGCGCCGAAATACGCGCACAGGAAATGGCGCAGAACCGAGAGCGGCGCGAAGGGCATTGCCAGTGAAAGAGCGAGACTGATTCCGGCGAAAACGGCAAGGTTATGCCGCGGCGTTTCCGCAATGACATATTTGGTAAAGCAGAGGAGCGTCACAAGAATGCCGACGGACAGCAAAGCATACACAATCCCGCCGAGAATCGCCGCCGCACGGGTCGATGTGGGCGCGGCAAACGCAAGAATCGTTTGTATCAGGAAATGCACCAGGGTGATACCGAAAAAAGTGGCGTGAATCCGCTTCCCGACAGATGTCGTCGCCGGGGTCGTCGTCGAGAACAGACCCATGGCAATCAGCGGGAGCGTCAGCCGGGCGAGAATCTGTTCCGTGTCGGCACTGACCCCGAACCATTCGAGCAGGCCGAACACCGAAAGGCACCAGAGCAGGATCAGGACGGCAATCAGTGCCTCCACCGGTGTCAGGAGCGGCTTGATTTCCGCTTGCTGATGCCGGCTCCTCAGTCGGAAACAGGCATAGAAAACCGAGAATACCGCCACCGAAAAGGAGAATGCGGCAACCGTGATGGCTCCGATAGATGCCCACGCGCCGGCCGTGTGAGAAGCCCCCGAAGAGGCGGGGACAGGTGCGTTCCCCTCCCGCGCCGAAAACAGTATTGTCAACAGGACGGCTACGAGCGTCGCAAAAAAAGTGATGAAAACATCGGCGCGCCGTTTTATTTGTCTGTCATTGGATGTCAGCATCACAAACCACCTTTCTGCTCATGACACGCACGCATCGTGCAGATTGTCATAACTGCACAAAAAAGCGGCCATAAATCAGTCATTACAAACGATGGTTATTATAACAAACACCTACGATAATGTCAATTAAAAAAAGTAAACATTTTATCACAATTTGAATCGGAGCGCATCGGACGATGACAATAGCAAAAATAAAAATTCTACCTTTTATAATTTATATATGATCTTTATCGCATCATGCCGGGGATGAAATTTACTTGCAGGACATATTTTTCGCGTCGGGAAACCTTGACAACGGGAGCGGAAAGTGCTATAAATACTTTAGAATAAAAGGCAAAGCGGTCGTGAGGCCGTGACGCAAAACTAAAGGGACTTTCTTTATCGTAAGTCAGCCAGTTGCAATTTCGGTTGCAACCGGCTTTTTATTTTGCGATGCCGACTTGTACGAAGAAAGGAGACAGCGGTCGATGAAAAAACGATATGACAGTGAATGTGTATCCCACCGTGGCGGGCAGAAAAAGCGCTTGGGTCGTACTTCGCTCATCGTCATCGTCGCCGCGGCGATTCTCCTCGCCTCGTCGCTGACCGCCGCCGCCGTCGTCCTTTTCTGCTCTCTCGTGCGCGGTCGCGGTGATGCCGGTGTCTCCGACCCCGGCAATGACCTCACGATGACGGTGACGGAACTTGTGAGCGGTCAGGCGGTCACTGCCGACAGTGCCGCGTTCGTACTCCGCGCCCCGGGAGACAGCGCCGCTTTCACCGTTACACTCAAAAACGATACCGAAACGCATCTCACCCACCGGCACACCGTTTCTGTCAAATCCGTGACGGGTGCGTCCGGCAGCCTCTCCGCCGAGACGGTCGCTGCCGTGAAGAGTGCTGTCCTCGTCTATCGCGACGGCGTGTTCGTCGATACGCTCGCACACCTCACCGAGCAGGGGGAGGGAGTGATTGACGCCCTTGCATTCGTTCCCGGCGGCGGCACCGATACACATACGCTCTCTTTCGTCCTGCACAGTGACGCGGAGGCTTTCTCCGGGATATCCGTGAAACTCGGTATTACCGATTACGCCGAGAATGCCGATGCCCGTTCCTTCTTTTTCGTCACTGACAGTGACGATTTCGTCACCGCCGTCGCCGACATCAACTCGGGCCTCCTGCGCAGCGACGACGGCTCGCTTCTCACCCCGACGGTGATTCTCGCGGGGAACCTGACGCTGGCGTCGGACATCACGCTGCAAAACGACTGCATCATCGACCTGCGTGCGAAAACCCTTGACCTCGGCGGTCATGTCCTGACCGTTGCCGCCGGAGAAACGACAATCACCTCTTCGACACCGTTTGCGGCGGGGGTCGGAACACCGAACGGCGAAATACGGCTTGCGGGAGAGACCGCCGCGCTGAACATCCGCGAACTGACGGCGACGGACGGCACCGCCGTCTCTCCGGTCTATGCCGCGCTCGCCTCGGTGAAGACCTGCGACGAGGCACGCGCCGCCGCACTCCTTGCGGAACGGTTTGACGAGATTCTCGGCGAGGGGCTTGCCTCCGGCACGACGGCACAGCCGTTCGGCTCGCTCTCCTACTATCTGTCGGTGGCGGACATCGCAGCGACGGGTTGTTCCTTTGCGGACGGCGTGCTGACGGCGCCCGCCGACCTTGCGGCGACACAGCCGGCAAGTCTCACGGTCGGAGACACCGTACTTTCTTTCCGCGTATTCGGTGCGGACGGGGAATCGGTCCTTGCCGCGCTTCGCGCGGGGGCACTTGCCCACCTGGAGGCGCTCTCCGGGCTTGGCGAGAGCATTACCAGCGATCTGTTCCTCCCCACGCGCATCTCCTCGCTCGGCGTGACGATCACCTGGTCATCCGGCGCGCCGGATGCCATGTCCGACGACGGTACTATCCGGGATACGGTCACGGACGGGGAAGCGGTGACGCTTTATGCCCGTGTGCGCATCAATGAGACCGTCTACACGCTCACCTATCGGTTTACGGTCTCCAGTATTGATAATGCCATGCGCTTCAGTAACTTCCTCGCCGCGCTCAGCCCCCTGACGCTCAAGGATGTCTGGATGGGCGACGCCGACACGGCGAGCGACGACTTCGTGAAGTCGCATCAGTTCCTGCCGAACACCGTGACGGGCAGTGCCTATCAATATGAAAACGCCTATATTTCTCCCGATACCTCGCTGACGACTACCCGCTTCACCTGGGGGGGGTATCAGAACATCGGGCTCTCGGGGCTCACATACTCGCAGGACGCGACCTATAACTATGTTTCCGTCTACACGAACGCGGCAGGGGAGCAGGCGGTGCTCCTCAATACGCCGGTGTTCAGCACGTTTGCACAGGTGAACGTTTCGGCGACTTTTGAGGGCGACGATGAGGTCTATGACGGTGTCATCAATATTATTATTGAGACCGGTAACTACGAGCAACTTCTCGACGGCGTGTTCGATTTTATCGACGGGAAAATTGCCGAGATTGATATTTACAAGAACCTGATCCGCAGCCGTATGGAAAACGGCATGGCGCGCCAGAGCGGCGATTTCTCGCTGACCTCGGTGTATAGCATTTCCGCTTCCAGTATCAGCGCGGGGAAATACTCCATTTCCTTTGACACATCGGCGACCGGCGGGCTTTTCACCGCGACCGCCGTACCGCTGACACTGACCTATCGCGGCAAGGAATGCCAGGCTTACACCGTCCTCGACGACGATGAGGGCTACGACAACGTGGTGACCGGCAGCGGCGAGTATGTCAAGGTCACGACGGACGGCGGCTACTACTACGTCAGCGCGACCGAAGCGGGCGTCACGCCCGACCCGGAGAGCGAAGAGGTCATCGACGGGACGGGGCTCTACCTGCTCCCCGTGACCGGGCGGTATGATTTCACCGTCGACATGAGCAAAGCCACCGCCGTCGAGACGGCGGGCGCCATTGACGTGACAGTGCGCTACACCTATAAGCCGCTCGTCAAGTCGACGAAAACCCTGTATCTGACCGTTCCTGCCGTGATTCTGCCGGACAGTGCCGGTTTTTCGGATTACAGCGTGTTCAGTTCGGTTCAGTATCAGATGTTCCGCTACCTCCCGGCGGCGGAGCGCGTGAACGCCTCCGAAGCGTTTGAGGTCAGCGGCACGACCGTCGTCAACCACACGATGCCGTATATTCTGCGCCTCGATGTGGAGCGTTGCAACGGCGCCGCGGGCAACTGGTTCGACGGGGAATACCAGGGAGAAAACCTGACAATCGCCTACGGCGACAAACTCGATTCACTCCGTTTCTATGTGGGAGCGTCCGATACCGATACCTCGTCCTCCGAGGAACGCATTTACGATTTCCTTCGCGTCTTTGCATGGGCGACGGGCAACACGGCGCTGCCGATGTACCGTCTGTTCGCCGATAATGCAGTCTATCCGCTCCGCTACCGGAACGGTACGACCCAGACGGTTTTGCCGTCCGGTACGGTCGTGACGACGGTCGCGCCCGATGCACAGGAGAATAACGGCAGTTTCGTCTGTTACGACAGCACCGCCGGTAACTGGGTGTATTATCAAACTTCCGGCGCGTCCTCCTATACCATTACGTATCGCTGTATGGCGTTCGGCTACAACGGCGGTACCAGCGCCACCTACCTTTACGATAATAACGGCACGCTGGGACAGCAGTACACGCTGAACAATAGCGGCTATTTCGCCCTTCTGACCGCCGCGGATCTGGATAAAATCGAGGCGGCGACGTCCGATCTGACGGTCGGGGTCGCGCCCGGTGATGTAGACGGTTCGACCGATTATTACCTGTATGCACCGGCGACCGGTCGCTATCTGGCGATTCCGAGCGGGAACTATACGACCCCGAGCCTGACAACGTCGCGTGGCAGCGCCGCCGTGATGCGATACACGAACAGCAATCTCGTCTATACGGGCGGGAGTACGACCTATTACATTTATCGGCAGAGCAGTTCGAGACTCCGCTGGTCGTCGACATCGAGAACCACCTACACCGCCGGTAACGGCAATACCGTCGCCGATGTACACAAACTGCCGCCTGACGTGACGGGGCCGTTCGACCTTTACCGTTCGGTCGGAGGTATCTATGTCCGCGTGACGGAGCAGACGGACGACAGCCGGGTGTTTGTGGACTTCATACTGAACGGCGCCACTTCGATGGTACTGGTCTACGAGGGGCCCGAGGCGCTGGCGGGGTCGCTCGGTCTGCGTGCCGACGGGCGGGTCTACCTGACCCCGGACGAACTCGCGGCGCTGAAAGCCTATTATCTCTATGTTCCCGGCGCCGACGAGACGACCTGGAACACGCTGATTGCTGCGGTTTCCACCACCGCCCCCGGCAGAGTGATTACCGACGGCGTTTCGTTTGACGCCGCGGTCAAGGCGCTGACCACCGATGCGAATACCTATTTCAAGTACACGGAACTTATGCGCTGGGCGCTGAACGAGCAAAATTTTCCGACCAGTGCGTTCTGGGATTCCAGTTACCCCATCGGGAACCCCCCGAACGGCGGTGCATTACGCTACAACTACACCTACACGACTGTGTCCGGCGCGTCCTACTATTTTCAAAAGACCGGCACCAATTCGCTGCAGTCCGGTTACTTCAATGAGGACAACACCGAGTACCTGACCGACCGCGAGGAGGTCGTCCTCCAGGCGTTCTGGCAGAACGCGGGAACGCTCAGCGGATTCGTCAGCGCACTGACCGCGTACAGCGTGGTGCCGACTTACCTCAGCGAAAGCGCCGCCAACGTCCTTGTCGCGAGCCTCTATGCGTCGCTCGGCTATCCGAAGGACTTTTCCTGTGAGGCGGTGCAGGTCGATGGCGTGCTGTATCCGTATGTATCGACGCTCGACGGTTCTCTTGCCGCGCTCACCCACTTCGGGAATCTGACGGAACTGTACATCGTCGGGGCGACCGAGACCTCCGGCGACACGGTTACGGCACTGCTCCCGGCATTTCTCTCGACGGACGCGCTCTCGACCTTCTTCTCCCGTCTGAAGTCCGCCTCTTTCGCGTCGCAACTCACGACGCTGGTTCTGCGGAACTGCGCGCAGGGGCACGTAACTTTCGACCTGACGGACATGGAGCGGTTCGAGTCGCTGACCTATCTCGACCTCGGTATGAACTTCGGCATTACCAACGTCGGGGCACTCCTAAACATGGACTACAAACACCTGACCTATCTCGACCTCACGGGCATCGGGCAGGCAGATCGCTACAAGGACTTCACGCTGAATATCATCGCGAACGATCATGCCATGACGCTCCTCTATACGCCGGACAGCGGGATGTCGGCGAACGGCGGGACGGCTACCGGCGTACGCTACACCGCCGCGCTCTCTTCCTCGGTGCTTCTTTCGTACCTGAAAGAACTCGTGCAGATCGACAGCCAGTATATGCAGTTGCTCCACGTTCTGCTTGCGGGGGATACCTCCTATGAAGTTTTCTGGGAGATCAGCCGCGGGAACACCATGTATCCGGATCCCGTCACCGCCCCCGCAACCATGGCGTCCATTCTCTCCGCCGCCAACGGGATACTGGAGACTGCTCCCGGGAAACGCGGGAACTACCTCGGTATGTATGTGTTCTATAACGGCGACGATTACAGCGGAACTTACGGCAACTACCGGCAGGGGTGCGTTTACCGCATCGTGTGGGCAGACGAAACCCATACGGCACTCGCGTACGACGATGCCGACGGCGGCACGCGCATCTGCGAGGTGCTTGCCCCGAGCGAGTTCATTCTGAGGCCGCTTTCCGCGACGACGACGGGCGGCATCTACTATCTCGACGATTCCGAGAGCGATACGTATTTCTACGGCGTCAATCGGTTTTACACCATGACGTTCGATGAAAACGGCTTCTACTATCTCAAGACGTTCGGCGCGGCGTCGCCGCTCCTCGGCTCGGACGGGAGTACCTCGTCGCTCCTGAATCCCGCCGGGACGACGGGATCGTCCGCGTACTACCGCATCAAGAACGGCAGGCTCTATATCACGACCGGCAACGACTATTCCGGCACCGGCGGCACCGAGACAATCGAGGTGACGGCGACCGTCATCATCGACGGGGTGTCATACGAACGCGTGTTCGAGGTCACGGTCATCGGCTGATTTTACCCCGCAACAACGACATAAATCGGAAATCCGGGAAAGGAGGAAACCATGAAACGAAAAGGCATTATCATCGCGCTCATCATCGCCGCCGTGCTGTTGCTCGGCACCACAATCGGAACGCTTGCGTACTTCACTTGGTCTCGCACAAGCGAGCCGGGACTGACGATTACGCCGGACGGCAATGTTGTGACGGTTTCCACCTTTGAGGAGTTGTTCCGCGCCTCGCAGGCATCGGCGTATAACGACGGCGCCGCCGTCGCCCCGGTGACCTCCGCCTCCCGCATCACCCTGCGCTTTGCGGCGGATATCCTCATGGAGACGGATCTCACGGTCACGGCGGACGTCAATCTGGATCTCGACGGTCATGACCTCCTGACGGGTGGACACACGCTTTCTTTCCGCCACACTTATCACGGTGCCTTTGTCATGGCGGGGGGCAGGGTGATTCTCTCCGAGAGCGGCGCGGGCGCCGTCACGGCGGAAACGCCCAATGCGGCAATCCTCTTCGACGGCATGACGGTCGGTACGCTGTCCGACGACGGCACCTTTACGACGGCGGACGCCGACACTTACCTGCGGATTGTCACCGCGTCCCCTGCGTATCTCGCCTATCATTTCTTTGGTATGGTGGCGTCGGTGCTCGCGGACGACGTCACGATGCTGACATCACCTGCGACCGCGCCGGAGAATGCGCCGACCGACTTTACGGCATCGCTCTTTTGGCAGGTTGCCAAAGCCACCTGCACGACGCATGGCACCGCCCCTTGCGCGTATCTGTTCGGCGATGTCGATCTCCCGCGGCATTATCTCGGCTATGCGGGAGCGACCGTTTCCTATGCGACGGCGGCGGGGGTACTGGATTCGTCCGGGCGCCTGACCGGCACGGGGGATGAGACGCTGACGGCGACCCTGACGGTCGACGGTACCGCCTACACCTGTTCCTTCGACCTCCATGCGCCGGACATCTCCACCGCCACGGCACAGGCGACCGTCGCTGCGGAGATGGTCGCGCGTTATCTCGGACGGTTCTATGTCGGAACCGTCACGGACGGCGACGAAACGATGACGGTAAATAAATATGTTCTGAACCGGGATATCTACCTGCCGGCGCGGTTTGCCGCTCTGCCGCTGGTGAAGGTGTCCTATGCCGGGTACACCGTGGAGGGAGCCTCCACGTTCCCGAGAGAGAACCAGGCGACCGCGCCCACCGAGGATACGGTTCTCTTTATTCCCACCACCGATACCGAGATTCTCGAGGTCACGGTGACCTCTCTGACCGGCACGTCTCTCGGAACCGACCGCTATACGATGACCAGTGACAACACGGTGACGGTACGGAGTGCCGTGACCGTCGCGAACGACCTGCTCAAAAAGTGGTACGGCGCGGAAATCAGCGTCTCGGCGAACGGAGACGGCTCCTATGCGTACTCCGGCCCCGACAGTGCCGACGCGTTTTCCGGCTATCTTCCGCTCTATGGTATGGCGTACTACAACACCTATAACGGCGGTGCTTATGCCGTTGCCTATCCTGGGGTCGAGAGCATTCGTTATTCGGTCGTGTACGGCAATACCGGGGCGGAATACTATACCATCGCCGACGAAGGGGATTCCCTGTGGCAGCGGCTGTCCGTCGCGACAGGGAAGCCGGAGGAGGACGCCGGCAGAGTGTACCTCAATGTCGAATTGCGCGTCACTTACGGGGGGGCGACCTCCGATGTGACCCTGCAGCTTCCAATCGACTGCCGTCTGCGCGGCGGCACAGGGCTTAGTCGCTTCCTGCCGTACTATTCGGTGCTGAACCGCACGGTCGCCGACGAGACGGGCGGCTATACGCTCTCTTCGTTCTACCTGCCGTTCAATTTCCAACGCGATCTGCCGGTGTACTGCTACGCATTCACCGTGGACGGCGCGGACACTGCCACGATGGAAACCCTGCGCTCAATCCTCGGGCTGACGCTGGTGGACGCAGACGGGAACGAGACGTCTCTCGAGGGTATCATTGAGACCGTGACGGTCACGGACGATGACGGCACGTCGAACACCTATCCGATTCTTTCCTTTGCCGCCTCGCTTGCCGAGGTGCTGACGTCCGAGAGTGCCTGGCGTACCAATGCTTTGAGCGGCAAGGCTCGTTACCGCATCACACTGGACACTGCCGCCATTCCGGCGACCAACACGCAGGTGCGGCTGGTCTACCAGTACAAGATGGCATATGCGGCGGACGGCTTTACGACCTATGACAGTTTCAGCGATTTCACGATTCCCGGCGTACTTCACCATGGGACGGAGATTGCGGACGAAAACTTCTTTATCTGGCTTTACAACAGTTTCCGCACTTCCGGCGACGCCATCACAAGTGTCGACGGGGCATTGATTCGCACGGACTGGCTGACCCGCAATGTGTCACTCGATTTCCCGAACAGTGGGGACACCTATCTGCGCGCGGTGACGGACTTCACCGGTATCCGGTACATGACCGGCACGCAGTATGTGGATCTCACCGGCGCCACCGTCTCGGAGGGCGTGATTCGCGAGATTGCCTCCATGCGCTCGCTCCTGACGCTCAACCTCACTTCTTGCGGTATTGTGCTGACCACCACGGACGAGAACCCGTTCGAGGCATGGTATGCGGACGGCTCCGCCCTCTCCAATCTGACGACCCTGCGCCTCGGCGGCAACCGCATTTATATCTTTGCGTGGCTGGAAACCTTCTGCACGGAGGTCGCCACGTCGATGACCGACCTGTATCTGAGTGGCAATGTGCCGGTATCGGGCGTGACGGCAAGCGCCGATAACGTGTTCTACGGCTCCGCCGGACTGTCCAACTATGACACCTATCAGGCACTCCAAAATGTCGGTATCCGTGTGTATTCCGGCGGTGGGACGGATACGCCCACACTGTTTGCCGACAGCCGCTCTTCGTCGCAGGTCTATCTTGCCCTGCGCAACCTGGAATACCAGAACACGCTCCCCGCGGGCGTGGATATCGAAAACGTATATGCCGACTTAAGCGTCAGCCCGGCTGATTACGGCATTTCCGCGACCGAGATTACCAACGGCGATTACAACTGCACGCTCACGGGCGTCACACTGGCGTTTGCCCGCGTCAGCGACACGGTATTCTCCCTGACCTATACGGCAACCGCGTCGGGCGGCGGACGCTATCAGATGGTACTCCGTTTTGCAGTGACGTACCTTTGACCTTGCCGCACACCACTCAATAAAAAAGAGAAAGGAGTTTTGTGATGCAGACACCGCAACCGCAGGAGCGCAAACAACTGCTGGGACAACTAATCATCACCGTCGCCGTGGCGGTTCTGTGCATTTCCGTGCTGTTCGCATGGCTCCTGATTCGTGACCCGTCGCTTGCCTGGTTCGCCTCCAACAAGCGGGCGGAAACCTCGGGAATGCAGGTCGGTACCAGGAACGACCGCCTCTGCTTGGAGGATACCATCACGGTGGTGCCGAGTGTCGGCGAAATCACCTATAACCCCTTGCAGTACCTGCGCGGGAGTGACGGCGTGTACCGGGAAATCACGAAGGACGCGTCGGGCGGCGGCGATGAGGCGGGCACGATTGACGGCGAAACCTATTATTATGTACTTGACGGCGATGGCGCACGGGTGCCCCTCCGCCTGACCGGGCTGTTCCCCGGGGAGGAACTGCGCGTAACGGTGCGTTTCCGCGTGACGGGAGATGCGCCGATTGCCTATCGCCTCTCCCTCTCGGATTTCGATGACACGAACGGGCGCTTTACGATTGCCGATGGCGAGGGCAATACACCCGGCACTTACAGTCTGCTCGGCATTTTCCGGGCACGGCTCCTCGCCATGTCGGCGTCCGGCACGACCCCCACCTATACGGAGGGGACGGAGAGCGGACAGTATTTCGCGACCTACGACACTACGACGGGGACGTCCGTTCTCACGGCAGACCCGTTCACCGTCGTCACGGGTGTTGCCAGCCCCGAGAACGGCGTCATCAGTTGCACGTTCGGCATCGGCATACACCTCGGGGATCCGGATGCCGGTACGCAGTATTATGCTCTGCACGGCACCACCACCAATATGCTCTCGAAAAAGCAACTTCGCATCGGCTCGCTCACGCTGGCGGAAGATGAGACGGCAGGAGGCGGCGCATGAAGAAACGGCTTTTGTACCTGATTCTCTCCCTGACCCTGCTTATCGTCATATGTGTGCCCGCGACGGTTGCGTGGTTCACGCGCAGCGACAGGACGGATATGACCCTGGAACTTCTGGAGATTAATTCGCTTGTCACGCTGTATCGTGCAAACGACGGCAACCTCAACGGCGTGCCGGATCTCGCCCCGTCGTCCGTCGCGATGAAATACTACACGGAACTTTATGATTTCGTTGACCCCGTGTCGGATTATGCCCAAAGTGCGGACGCAATCCCGACAGAGGTGAGAATAAAGATGGAAATGCCGGCGTTTTTGCCGGGGAGCGCCTATACGTTCAAGTTTGCTATTGAGAACAACAGCGACGCAGATAACCTCATTCACCTCGAGATGGACGCGAACGATGCGACCGACAGTTCCGGCGGGGCGTTGCTCCGCGCGCTATCCGTGCGGGCGGTGGAGATTCTGCGTCCTGACGGAGAGGGAGACTATCGGCTGGACTATGAAAACAGCCGGAAGGTCTATCTTGCAGATGCAGGGACGGGAAGTGCCACCGAGGTGTTTTCCTCCGTCCTGCCGGGTGTTGTCAGCGCTCAGAGGAACGGCGACCCGACCGTGAACTGCCGTGACTACTGGCTCATCGTGACACTGGAGCCGCGTGAGACGGTCAACGCGCATATCCGTTCGCTGAACACCGAGCGTGAAGCGGCAGGAGAAATCCTCCTCGACGAGATTGACGAAGCGACCTATCAGACCCTTTCAGGGCAGACGCTCACCGGACTCGGTTTCCGTCTGGTCTTTGATGTCACGAGCGACCTGATTCACGCGGATTGATACCGGTTCCCGGCATCATAAGGTGATTTCCCGGGCTTGCCGTATAAGCCCAAAACCCTAAAACGGAGGGCGCCTTTTCATAAGGCACCCTCCGTTTTCAAATGTAAATCCGCGTCGTTTGTGCGCCCGCGAATCGTGACGGCAGAAACGACGCAGTGGTATCTATGGGAATATCGTCACTTAAACCGTCCGGCAAAAGGTGACGGTTTCGGCTTTCATGGATATTTTTTCGACGCGATAGCCGTCGCTTTCGAGTTCTCGTTTGTACTGCAGGAAGGAGTGGTCGAGGGGGACGCCTGCAATCGTCCCGATTTCGGCAAAGGTCAGTGAAAAACGATTGCTGCCGTTTTGCCGGATCCAAGCTCACAGGGCATCGTATTTGCTCATGGTGAGATTCTTCTTTCACATAAGGTGCGTGCCGAAGGCGGTTGCCACTCAGCGGATAAAGTTGGTCGATACGCGCTTCTCCGGCACGGGGAGACCGTACTTCTCGCGCCCGAGGGCAATGCTCCGCATGAGAAAGACCATGTTCTCCGCGAGCGCCCGCATCATTTGAAGCCCTTCAAAATCCTCTGCCGCCTCGCCCGGCTTTCTGCCGTGAATCCCGTTCCAGTATTGACCGGAGGCAACCGGCATGCCGGAAATGGTGAAGTATTTATTCAGCTCGTCAAAGGTGGACGTTAAGCCGCCTCGTCGTGCTGCCGCGACCGCCGCTCCGACTTTCATGCGCTTGTCAAAGTGTGTACTGTAAAACAGGCG
Organism: Akkermansia muciniphila; assembly: GCA_963611795.1. GTDB lineage: Bacteria > Bacillota > Clostridia > Oscillospirales > CAG-272 > UBA1740. The sequence goes on from CAVDSZ010000016.1 coordinate 26,375, forward strand.
GTCGAGGCAGGCGACGAGCGTCGCATTCGCGGACGCGTAATACACCGGGCTCGCAACGACAAGTCCGTCGCACGCCTCAAAGAGCGGAGCAATCCGGTTGACGTCATCGTCAAAGACACATTTCCCGGTCTTATAACAACTGTAACAGGCAATGCAGCCGCGGATACATTCTTTGCCGATGTCGACGCGGGTAATTTCCACTCTCTCGCGCGCAAAGACTTTTTCCATTTCGCCAAGCGCCGTGGCGGTATTGCCCTCCTTGTGAGGACTGCCGTTGATAATCAATACGTTCATCGCTCTGCTCCTTTGCTATGATGATGTAGGATATGCGTCGGATTCGACGCGTGTGCGTGAAAACAATTTGCTTCCCATGAATCGCGACGGCGGGGCGCCCGGTTTGCTCGGCTCCGCTCTGCTTTTTCTGCTGCCTTTTCCGCGTGGGCGCGGGTGCTCGGAACCATTTTTATTGTAACTTGCTTGCCGTTTTTCGTCAAGAGGAAAGCGGCAAGCCGCCGCCGTCTTTTTTGCAGTAAGGAAAAATGCCGTTTGACAGCACCCCCCTTGCCAAGCGGTGATTGCTTTGCTACAATAGAGGTGAACTTCTCACCGATCGTGCCTCTGCTGCTGCCGGTGTGGATTTCACCGCGTTCGACGCGGTAGAGGAGACGGTGATGCTCCGCTTTACCGAGGCGATGACCGGGCTTTCCGAATGGCAGCGCCTGTGCGAAGCATATCCGATGTTCGCGCCGCAGACCGTGATTGAAAACGGCGTCGTCGCCATCAGATACCGCGCGAAGATTTGATTCGCCTTTGCCAAAATAAAAATGCGCTCCTCCGACGGGTGGTCGGAGGAGCGCTCGTTTGTTTGGAATCCGATGTTGTTAATCGGTCAGCGTCAGCGTCTCGCCGGGGGCGACAGAATAGTTTTTGCCCTCGCGGCAGAACCAGACGGTCGTAGCCGTTGGGTTATGGACAATGGTGCCGTTTAGGGAGAATTGGAGTCGGTAATAGGCATCAAAGTAGTCATATATCTCGATATTCGTAGCGTACCAAACGTCCTCGCGGTTCCCTATTTTTTCCGCAAATTCCTCAATGCGTTGCCAGTTGTTCTTTCCGTCAAACTCATAGGAATGACCCCAGACGTAAAAGAGCAGGGGGCGACCGAAAACAGGCGCAGAGAGGAAGCTGTCGGCGAGATCAAAGAGAGCCGGATCGTCATGATGACAAGTGGGGGTGAGAGCCAGCCAGTTCTCCGGTAGACCGAATTTGTGGGTGCAGTTGCAGGTGCGGCAATAGACGATTCCGCTGGAACGAAGCGTTTCGATGGCGGTATCGTTATAAGCGCCGAAGGCGTAGGCACCACCGCGCACCAGAGTACCGAACAGCGTTTCCAGTTCGCGCCGGTCGCGCGCAATCTCTTCCAGCATCTCGGTTTTCGGCAAATAGGTGAGCCACGCGTGCCTGTAACCGTGCAGGGCGACCTCCATACCACTGTCACGATAAAGAGCGAGACAGTCCGATTTTGACATTCTGCGGTGGACGGTACCGGCCGGGTAGACCGTACCTTCGGGGGCGAAGGCACCCGCATTGATATTAAAGGTGCCTTTCAGACCATGCTTTTTCATGAGGTCAATCAGGCGGCGGTCAGTCTCGACGCCGTCGTCATAACTCATGGTCAAGGTGCGGGAGAGCCCGCCGGGGAACCGGGGATAAATACAAGCCATAAAAAACTCCTTCTGGGAAATTTCCCGGGTAATGAAGACGATAAAAAGTTACAGAGAGGCAGCCGTAAACAGTTTGTTACGGTGCGGGAAAAGGGCAGAGTACAACGCGATGCCCAGAATATAGGCACATACAACCTCTCCGATGCCGACCGTCAGCATGAAGAACGGGAGTGCCGAGTGCGTGCCGATGGCATACGGAACACCATAGGCATATTTGAGAATCGGGGGGACAATCAGGACATTGGCGATGACCGTCGGGAGCGGCGTGAGCCAGCGGCAATGACGGAGCAGGTAAGCACCGACGGCACCGATCAGTGTCGCGACGGCGCCGAAAATAATATCCAGCGGAATGCCGCCCGCGAGCAGATTGGAAATGAGACACCCGATGAACAACCCGGGGATTGCCGCCGGGGTGAACGCAGGGAGGACGCACAGCGCCTCGGAGATACGGAATTGGATTGCTCCGCTGGACAGTCCGGCAAGCGTCGCAAGTTCCGTCAGTACCACGTAGAGCGCGGCAATGACGGCGCCTTGCGTGATATAGAGGGCGGCGCGGCGCCTTTTCGTGAGGGGGGCGGTTTTCGATGCAGGCTTCTGTGCGGGAGATGTGTCGGCGGTGTCTGCCGGGGAGGGAGAGGTTTGCGGGGTGGGGCTTTCGCTTTGATTCGGGTTCTCGGTTTCCATAGGGTATAGTCTCCTTTAGTTTTGTTTTAGGTGAGGAAGGTCTCGAACTCACCGGAGTCAGTATAGCACGCCATACGGGGAAATGCAAGTTTTTCGCTGTCGATATGTATAAAAAACGGGTTGGCGGGGAATCCTCGGACAAACATACCGAGGAGGCTCTTATGAAATCGAAATCTCTGAAACATACGACGGTCTGCATTCTGTGCCTTTTGGCGGTGACGATTCTGCTTGCTGCCCTGCCTGTGAGAGGGGAGGAAGAGATTTATACAGACGTCATTCGCCTGCATATCATTGCCGCGAGTGATGCGGATGAGGATCAGGCGCTGAAACTGACGGTGCGCGACGCGATGCTAAGTGTTTACGGCTCCGCCTTGACATCGTATCCCGACCGCGACAGCGCCGCAGAGGCGGCGCGGGAGATGCTCCCCGGGATGCAGACTCTCGCGGAGCAAACCCTGCGCGCGGCGGGGTGCGACAAGCCGGTCACCGTAACACTGACGGAGGAGGAGTACCCGACGCGCGACTATGAGACGTTCTCGCTCCCCGCAGGGCGATACCTCTCGCTCCGCATACGCATTGGGGAAGCGGCGGGGCATAACTGGTGGTGCGTCTTGTATCCGCCACTCTGCCTTGATACCGCATCGGAGGGAGAATCGCTCACGGATGCGGAGTGGGGACTGCTGACTGAGAACGGCGGCGGAAAGTATCAGGTACGGTTCAAGGTGCTGGAATGGCTGAAAAAGTTATTTTTGTAACGAATTATTTACACATTTCTCTTGACATTTTGTCGGGATTCGCGTATAATACAGAGACCGTATCGGAAAGGAGGGGACACTATGCCCACGTCGAGCGGCGTCAAGCGTATTGCGGAGAACCGTAAGGCGCGGCACGAGTACTTCGTCATGGATACCTATGAGTGCGGAATCGAACTCAAAGGTACTGAAGTGAAGAGTCTGCGCGCCGGGGCGGTGAACCTGAAAGATTCGTACGCGACCTTTTCGCGGGATATGCAAATCTACATACAGGGAATGCACATCAGCCCGTACGAAAAGGGTAATATTTTTAATCATGATCCTCTGCGTCAGCGTCGGTTACTCCTGCACAAACGGGAGATACTGAAACTCTGGGCGTCGGTGCAGCGCGACGGCTTCGCCTTGGTGCCGCTCTCACTGTACTTCACCCGTGGACGCGTCAAAGTGGAACTCGGGCTTTGCCGGGGCAAAAAACTCTATGATAAGCGGGAGTCCGCCGCCGCGCGCGACGCCGCCCGTGACATCGACAGAGCCACGAAATCGCGTCGGTACGAAGAGGATTAGGATTTTGTCCTTTGGGCCCGTAATGGTTTCGACGGGGGTTCTGAGGCTAGGTAAGCGTGGCGGGCCGGATAATCCCGATAAACTGTCCAACCTAAAATTAAACGCAGACGATAAAAAAGTCGCTCTGGCTGCCTAACAGCAGCGCTGTGGCGTAATGCCACCCGTACCCGGCGAGAGTCCTGCGGCTCGCCGCGTGCGTCAAGTCAGCAGGGAAGGTGCATCGGTGTTTCGTCCTTGAACCGGTCATCCAGAAAAGGGCTGCCGTCGCGGTGTCGCGTGTCTGTTTGCGCCCCGCCCGGGAGAACTCCATAACAGACTGCCCACGAAGAAAGCCTACCCAACGGATTTTCGGACAGGGGTTCAATTCCCCTCGGGTCCACCATGTGAAAACCCCTAGAAAACTAGACACTTCGCCTAGTATTCTAGGGGCTTTTTGTATTTCGGGCGTCTCGCCGTTTAGCGTATTTTAGCGTATTTTAGCGTGCTTTTGACAGTCAAAAATCAGTCAGAATATACGGCAAAGAAGACCCAAGGAAAGGAACGGGGAATTTGTTTGAGCATTAGACAACAGCTCGATTATACGAGGACGCGCGCGCTACGCGCGCGCGTCACAAGGTGTTGTCCATACGGCACGCGCACGCGGGGCAAGCCCTTGCCGTGCGCGTGTGCCTATTTTTTCGCGCGTGTGAAACGTTCTGTATTTTCATGTGAAAATATGAGGGCTTGAAAGTTCAACGAATACGGGGGATTTTTAGCCCCTTATGTAATGGGGCGAAAGAGGAGAGCCAAAAGGCGGAATATCCTCCGGCTGTTCTTCTGTGTTCTCCTGCTCAATGGTTTGTGTAGTGTGTTCCACACCGTCAATAAAAGCCTGCAAGCCCTCCAAGGTGGAGGCACTATAAAAATATGTCAGCGGGGCACCGGTGGAGGTTTTAACGGTTATTTTTGCTTCCCATGTTCCCGCACGGGTGCGGTGCAAAGTGAACGGGAGCCCGGTATCGGTTACTGCCTGTACGTCTGCCTTAATAATGGTTTTCATGTTCTATATACCTCTTTTTTCGGTTTTTGTAAAGTGCTCCACGGTGGGAGCCAATGCCACACAGGGGCGGCATAGAAAAAAAGTCAACCGGGAAAGGTTGACGGGGGGGGAGAAACGAGGGGAACCTCCGTCCGCGGTTCCCCTATTCAATGCAACGCGTCCCCTGCGGGGATTCCGCGGCGGGCGACGCCGCGGGCGTTGCGACCCCTCCCGGCGAACTTGCAAAGTGCAAGGGGCAGCTATCGTCTCGGCGCCGATGCAGCTTTGGTCGGAGACGATACCGACGCGCGCTTTTCGGTTGACAGTGCGGGGTGTCAGTCGTAAAAGTCGGCGACGCGGGAAAGTAAATTCAATTCCTCATTAAGGAGCTGCGTAATTGTATTTACGGTGAATTGCATTTCCTGATGAAGGATCACCAACGACTTGGAGGGTGTCGCCCCCTCCGTTGCCGGTAAGTCCATCATCAAAGACAACGTGCAGAGCAATTCATTCATATCCGTGAGCACGTCACGAAGTACGGTTTTCGCCTGCGTTTCTGTTGTAATAATTCTGTCACTAAATTCAAGTGCTTCCATTCCTGTTCCTGTTCCTCTCTGATATGTAATTTTGTGTTTTGACTGAATAACGATTTTGTGCTATTGTTCAATCGGCGGTAAAGCCTTTAATAACGGGGTAAGTCTCTCCGAAGTCCTCCGAGACAATGCCCATGCAGTACCAACAGCGCACCTCGATCGTGCCGGTGCCGTCAAAAAAGCGATCGACACGAGCGGCAAGCGTGCCGCAGCAGGGGCAAAGAATATCCTGAACGCCGTCGTGATCGTCGGCGTCCATAAGCTCGAGATCCTGTTCCCGGATTCTTTTTCGCCTTGCGTAATACATTTTTTCTTTTCTCCTTGTTTGATTTTTGAGCGGGCGCGTCTGTCGCCTTTGTCTCCTCTCCGACGCTCGTATTTCGCTCGTATATAACTTATCGGTGACATCATAACGAATTATAGTCACTTATCGGTGACTTTTCAAGTGTAACTTATCGGTGATATGTTAAAATCTACTCAATGCACAAAAAGGGGGCAACAAAACAATGCATTTTTACCGAAGATTGAAAGATTTACGCATTGATAACGACAAAACGCAAGGAGACATAGCGGAAATTTTAGGCACAGTAAGAGGGCAGTACCTTAAATACGAAAACGGACAACAAGAATTGCCAATGCATCACTTTATAACTCTCGCCCAGTACTATAACGTATCTTTAGACTACCTCGCGGGGCTCATAGATGACCCCCGCCCCCTGAAATGAGGGAGAGAGCCGGAACAGAAACAGAAAGCCCGGCGCACCGTGGGCACGCCAGGGCGAACAATAGTTAAAAGTTTAACGGTGTTCATGGTTTGGACATATCGGCAACCGGTTGCCGATATGAATAGAGTGTGAACGATTGTTCACGGTTTAGACATAACCGCCGCCGGCGGCGGTTATGAATAGAATGTGAATGTTATTCATAGTTTGGACATAATGGGCAACGTTGTCCGTTATGAACTGAATGTAAACGGGCGGGCTCACCGGCATTTATTGAAAAGAGAAGCAGCGCGAGGAGCCGCACCGGCACAAACCGCTACCGCACCAAAAACGTGTAGGCAACGCGCGGGCTATGGCTCCCGTTTTTCCGTCCGTGCCGCTCCCGGTACTCCGTGCCGTCCGCGTTCGTCCGGCTCCGGGTGCTCCTTTTGCGCCTGTGCGAATCCTCGCGGGGGTATGTTTGCGCCCATTCGTCCGGCTCCTGGCGTGTCGGCACAGCTCATTCCCCGGTTGGGAGTATCGCCACACCGTCGCGCCCTCCGTCAGACGTCTGACCGCAAACGTGAAAAAGATCCCCGGAGCAGTCCGGGGATCGTCCGTTATTCGGTGTAGTTACGGAATTTGCGTGTCTCCTCGTCTTGCCACTGTTTCCCCATGTGGAGATAGACGGCGCAGGTGACCGCGACGGAGGTATGCCCGAGCCACTTCGAAAGTGTCGCGAGCGAGATACCGCACTCCATGCAGTGCGTGGCAAAGGTATGCCGTAAGTCGTGAATACGGAAATAAAAGCCGCAGTCGCGCCGGACAAGGGGCATCTGATCGTTGAACACTTGCCGGGTATAGGGAAAAACGCGGTCACCGTCGCGGGGGATCTTTTCGAGAATGGAACGGATCTCACCGAAAAACGGAATTGTGCGGTCGGAAGTCGCCGACTTCGTGCCGGGAATGCGGATTGTTTCGGCGATGAAGTCAATATCAGACCAGCGGACAGCGAGAGCTTCCCCGGCACGGCAACCGGTATAGAGGACAAAGCGGAGCAAATGCCCGACGCGGTGGCGGTCGCATACGGTGAAAAGGGTGCGCACCTCCTCCGTCGTCAACGCCCGCCCGGTGTACCGTTTCACGGTCACGCGCTTGACGTTGACGGAGATGTCGGCGCGGATATAGCCGAGAGCAAAGGCACGGGAAAATGCACCGTGTACAACGCGGAAAATAGTTTCCTGTACAAACTTCGGGGCTCCTGTCATAGTCGCCTGTAATTCCGGAGCGGTGACCTCGACAAGCGGTTTGTCGGGAATTTGTGCGCGTAAATAATGATTGCAGACGCCGCGGAGATCGGAAATAGATTTTTTTGCGAGTTTCTGCGCCTTAAATTTAAGCCATTCGTCAAGCCATTCGTAAAAAGTGTATGAGTGAGTTACAGAAAGCGCGGAAGTGAGTTTTTCGAGCGTCTGTCGGACTTCCGAAAGTTCCGCGCCGAGCTGTTCCGTGTTCACTCTTGCCATCGTTCTTCGTCCTCCGGGGTAATCGTCAGATCGAGGCGGGCGCGCTTCGGCGCGTCCTCCGGGGCTTCGGTGCATTTTCGCGGGCGTCCTCTGCGCGCTCTTCCCGTCGGCGTGCAAATGGGGTCATCTTTGTAAAGGAGCAGCCAGAGCGCGGCGCCGGCAATAGCGCGTACACGAGGATCTGTCTTTTCAGACATGGACGTCGGTTCAAGCATATCATGTATAAGTTCTTGCCGGAGGAGCTCCGGGAATTGGTTGACACGGGCGACAACGTCCTCCGGGGTATCCAGAGCGCTGACCCAAAAGTCCATAGAGGTGGACGGGGTGAGCAAGTGTTCATCAAGTGCGCGGTGTTCCGCTTCAATCTCATCATCAAAAGCGCCAAGTTCAAACGCAAGGGCTTCCTGTTCCGCAAGTTTATCCTGCTCCGCTGCGCGTATTTGTCTCAACGGAGTACCTCGTTTAAGATAGGGAAAAGCGTATGCGCTCCCCCCGTTCGACGAGATAAATTTCATGGGCTGATGTTTGGAGCGCTTTTGTTTCCTTAATCTACTTTTTTTCGACATAGTGTTACTTTTCTCCTTTGTTTATGAATAATGTGTTAATAAGTTTCGGGGGTTTACATTGTTTGTGCTTTCCGTTGAGCATTAGACAACACCTTGAAATACGAGCGGGGGCGCGCCGCTTGCGGCGCGCCCCCGTCGAGCTGTTGTCGCTCTGTCTTTGCCCGCAAAAACGCGTCGCGGGCACCCCCGGCAAGCCGTTGCGGCCCCCCTGCGGGCGCGTTTTTGCTATTCTCTGAATGTTTCTGTACGCAGAAAAAGCCCCAAAGCCTCGGCTCTGGCGCAAATATTCACTTTTTACTCGCTTATGCGAGCTTTTCTACAGGATCGACGTAATATGTCTTACCGATTACCGGCGTGCGAGACGCCAATATGTCAAAATAATACTTATGCTGGACTTGTGCGCGTGCAGCCTTAACGTCAGACGGCTTTGCCTTATATACATCGCTCTGCCCAACCACGTCGTCAAACAGAATAAATTTCGGTACGAAATCGGTATATTGATCCACCACATCCACCGACCGTACAGGTATGCAGATCTCCGAGGGGATCCCTCGGCTATACCGGATGCGTTCACCGGACTTCTCCAGGTATTTGAGTATGTATGAAATAGAATTGTTCAATTCTTCACGCATCAACGGCTCAAAATCGTTTCTGCCGAAACGACGTTCAAAGAAAGTGTTACAATGGGTGACACGAATCCCATGCGTTTTATGGGCATAGTCGCTGCGATTATAAATCGCACCGATCATCTCGCCCTCCGGCACATACAGAAGGCAGTGAAAATGCAAGCGCTCATTCAATTCGCCTTGCTCCCACACGCCCATGTAGCGCCAACCGTTACGTGTGTGCAAATTAGAAAACAGTTTGTCGACCGAACGGCGGAACTCATCTTCCGACGCATAAAGCGTCGAATCATATGTCACCGTCACAAAATAGGACCACTCATTGAGAAACGCTTTGCGACGAAATCGTTTTTTCCGTGCGGCAATCGAAGCCTTCATACGTTCGTGCATATCGTCGATCTTTTCTCTGATTGCCTCTTTATCTTCCGGGAACGTTTTTTCAAGCGAGCGAAGAGCGTCGGCCTTTGCCTGCAGGCGGGCGGTATCCAATTGATAGCGCGTTCTGCACTCCTTCTGCGCCTGCATAGACGCACGATAAAAATCGCGGTACAGACGGTCTGCGTCCGAATCGTGTTTTGTCCGCCAGCTTGTACGTTTATGTGATGGAAGTAACAATGTGCCGACGTGGTGCGCCCCGTCATGATAAATCTTCATGTACAGCGCCGCATATTCGGTGCACGGTCCCGGTCCGTAAATAATCGGGGACTCAAATTCTACATAGTCTTGCATTGTTATTTCTCCAAGAATAATTGAGAGTACGACGGTCACAGACGCCGCTACGCGGCATCTGCAACCGTATTTCGATATTTACAAGTAAAGTCCACCGTAGTGGTAGAATGAGCTCCCACAAGGGGAGCAATGCCTCACAAGGAGGCATATATCACAAAGGCAGATTTGCCTTTTCAGTAGGGACAGGGAGCCCGGACACAGGCTCACCGGAAACAGAATCGGATTCCCGAGCGGAATCTTCCGGAGGGTCTCCACGTCTTTCGAGATCCGCCAGATACTCCCGGAACAGCCGCAGGCACTCTTTTTTCATAGCGCGTGCTGCGCGGTTCCAACCGAACAAATACCGTCTCGGCACATAATGCCGGAGCCGGTAACGCAATTCAAAAGTGCTTTGTGCTGTCTCCAATTCTTTTTGACCCAGCACAACCTCCAGATCGCGGTCATACGCGCGCTTGAGCGCGGTTGCCATAGTTTTATATTGCTCGGGCGGTAAAACGGAGCTGCATGCGTCAAGATCGGAAAACAACTCAAAATAATGATTATTCAGATCGCGGAACAATCGTATCACCTCCTTCGGTCCGACTCTGTACTCGAATCGGCTTGTCCTTGGATCTTTGTCTGCCGTAAAACCCGTCGGGAGCAGACTGCGGATAGAAATCCCGTGCGCGTTCGGCATCTTCGACGGCATCCCGTCCTGCAATATCGGCATGCGTCAGAAGCGCAAACTCCTCATTCGCACCGGGAACAAACTGATTGTAATAACTGCGGCTCTGGTAATGTGAAAAGACGTTGCCGGTGAATATTTTCTTTTCCTCGGTATAGCACTTTTCGCCGGACGTAATGTATCGGTCGGCAAACTTCCAGTCCTCAAATCGTCGCAGATGAAAAACCGAGGACTGTATCCTGCCGGCAGAATCTGTTTTATGTTCCAGCCCGACGATCTCCACCAGACTCCCGCAAATCTCACGGATATTTGCGTCAATCAGGCCCGGACGCTGAACGTCAAGATAAATCTCCAAACCAAAATGCCGATGTTCCTCGTAGAAGCGGCTCACCCAGTCGGGCAAATCTTTGGAGCGACGGCTGTTATAATATCGCTGCGCCTCCGACAGATAGATTCGCGCGCCGGGAAAAACGGAAAGTGTACGCAAATCATCATTCGGAAAGCCGAGGCGAAACCCGTCTATGTAATAACTGCTTACCGGTGGCAGAGTGCCACGGGTAACAGTAATCGGATAATTGCTATACACGGGTGCATTTGCAGGCAATTCAAACCCGGCACCGGATGCATTAAGAGCAGCAACCTGATCGCGACAACTCCGAAGCAATTCATGCTGTTCCCTCGAGGATCGCATGTATTCCACCGCGTCCGCGGTCAGGTATGCCGTTTTGCCCATGCCGGGCTTGCCAAAGACAATCGTTATCATTTCTTCCTCCGAATAAGTGTTGACAAGAACGCTGAATTGTGATACCATAGCACCGATCTCGAAGCCATGCACACAGTGTTATGTCGAGACACCACTACCCCAAGGGTAGAATGCAGGTAAGGCTGAAATACCTTACACCAGCCGATAAAATATATCGGCAGTGCCCCGAGCGGTCAGTCTCGGGGACTTTTTTATTTTCCATGGAATTTACGCATTTTATTGTTATTGCTTTGCATCGGAACAGAACGCTTAAAAACATAAAATCGTATTTTCTTGACATCTCTCGAAGAAATGTCCATTGAAGGATGATTCTCACGGAATTTTTCATTTATCCGTATCGGCTTACCTTCATCGTCCTCAATCTCCACATAGTGTTTGAAATACGACTGCCCTTGCTGATAATGCGGCAGGCGAGTACGATTCGCACCATCTCTTGACGACAACGGCACAACAGCCAGATTCCCGTTTTCCTTGGATTCAATTACAACAACCGGACGTTTCTTATCGGATCCCGTTTTCTTTCCGCCCGGAAGATAACCATCACGTGTCGAGAGCGTTCGCCCATGTGGCACCCGACCGTCTGGCAAACGCCCCGGGTTAGCAGGAGCCCGTTCAGGCTTATGTTGCCTATGTTGTTCCGCTTGCTTTCGCCGAATAATCGCAATCTGCTGTGACGTATATGTACGTTTTTGCTTCGCCATGAAACCTCCTTGTTTTAATTCACCGCCCGAGTTACCCCGGGCGGCTTTTTGTTACTTCTTTCGGTCTTTGATGCTCTGTATCAATGCCGATATGCCCCTGCCAAACGCCTTGATGAGCCACCAAAGCAACCGGAACGGCAGGACAACGACCTTAACAAGAATCGGGAGCAGCGGCGGGCAAAGGAACAGCACGACTGCAATCAGAATGATCGCAATCATTATGACGATCCACTTTTTCATCGCATCAGAAAGCCCGTCAGCTTCCGGGGTCTCGAGATCGGCTATGACGTGAATCGGATTGGATGCATTAAGAGCAGCAACCTGATCGCGACAACTCCGAAGCAATTCATGCTGTTCCCTCGAGGATCGCATGTATTCCACCGCGTCCGCAGTCAGGTACGCCGTTTTGCCCATGCCGGGCTTGCCAAAAACAATCGTTATCACTTTTTTCCCCTTGACTTTTAAGTACAAATAACATATAATATATGCAAGCGTGAGTTCCACAAGGAACAAAAAGTCGTGCGATGACATCAATCTAGACGTTCGCTCACATGAGGAGGCAATCTGCCTCCTCTATTTTTTCGGATACTTCCACGGCAAAGGCTTATCACTAAAATTCTCCGGAACATCAAAGCGAACCCTGCTGTTAATACGCATAGGCTTTGAATCAGACGGATCCGGATTCGGGACAATTTCATCATACGACTTTACTTTTGAATGTGTAACATCGCGATATGCATACACAGCCTCGTCCGTTTTATTATGCTTTGTCAATTCCAAAATCAATGCCGGGTGTTTCGACTTCTTATAATTCCGAAAATGAGGATATTCGTTTATATAAACATGCGACGACTTACTTTGTGTACTATTGGCACTCAATTTGCCGATTTCCATCTTTTTTCGCCGTATAATTGCAATTTGCTGTTTTGTATATGTACGTTTCTGTTTCGGCATAATGCCTCCTTTTAATTTCACCGCCCGAGTTACCCCGGGCGGCTTATTGTTACTTCTTTCGGTCTTTGATGCTCTGTATCAATGCCGATATGCCCCTGCCAAACGCCTTGATGAGCCACCAAAGCAACCGGAACGGCAGGACAACGACCTTAACAAGAATCGGGAGCAGCGGCGGGCAAAGGAACAGCACGACTGCAATCAGAATGATCGCAATCATTATGACGATCCACTTTTTCATCGCATCAGAAAGCCCGTCAGCTTCCGGGGTCTCGAGATCGGCTATGACGTGAATCGGATTGGCAACACACGGCAGAACCGTATATACGCCGTCCTTTTCAAACGTAATATCAATCACGTCAAAGTCCATGTAAACCGTTTCATTGGCAACGAATCCGGGCTCTCCGTACACATGAACCTCCGAGCCGTCCGACAGATAGGAATTGCATTCCACTTCAATCGCAAAATAGTCGGACGAGCCAAAATGAAACAGAACCAGCGACTCATCGTTTCTTTCCGCAGCATTGTAAGCAGAAAGCAGATCGTTCTTGTAATGTGCGTCTACATACAACGTTTTCTCAAAATCATCGAAATCCGCAGATTCTACAATCCGAATCGGCTGAATGTCCTTTATGTCATCCGGTTGGCTTTTATAAGCACCGGACAAAAACAATTTTTGCAGCCAGTTCGCCGATCCTTCAACGTCAATCGTCCACGGCTCATCACCGATTTCGGAAATTACTTCATGGTCCGCCTTATTATCAAGGAAAAACGACTGTTTCTCCCCAGAATTATAAGCGTTCCAGTCACTCGTTAACCGCTGTTGAATATCCGTTTCGATGATGGAGTTCGGATTCGTGGATGCCGGCATTTTCAGCACATACGACAGTTTATTAGCCCAGATCGTCGAATGGCTGACAAACCATCTGTCCAGGATGTTGTTATAACGATTGTTATAGCAAAACGTCGTATCAAACTGAAAATCGCGGTTATCGCAAAGCGTTGGAATCTCACGAATATCGTTAGTGATCTGCTCGCCCTCATAAGGCTTGAACAGATCATATGCCTTTCCACCGTTTTCATCATCCCGGAATACCGCAATATAACCGGTTTCATACTGGTAGGCGTGATATTTGATACGCGCGATCTTGTTACCGTACTTTGCAAACACGCTGTTCGGAATTGCAAAATATACGCTATCAAGTTGCGTCTTATATGCCGCCCCCTTCGGTGAATGATCTGAACGCCAAACACAATGCTCAAGATCAAGAGACAACGTCTCCATATCCGTCACGTCAGCTTCCAGCATGGTATCACCATACCCGGACATGTAGCCGGTATAAGCGTATGTACCGCCGCGCGCTGCCGTGGCGTTCGTACCGCCGGCATAAACCTCGATCTCGGAAAGTTTATAAACACGCTTTTCGCCGGTCCCGATCAACTCTCTTAATGCGATAGCAGATATCTCAACCTTGAACTTTAACAGCAAGCGATCGTGTGTCCCGTCACCCGCAAAAGACAAAAGCCTAAGATTGTACTTTTCGTACTTACTATCCGAGCAAATAGCTAATGTTGCGGCGTGTCTTAAATCGTTTTTCGATACAGGCACGTTCCCCGGATTGTAAATGTACAGAAACAAAGCATAGTCCTCGTAGCGGCTGTCAGTTGACTTGCAATCACAATAACCATACTCAAAGAGTGTCAGTAACTGCATATCATCAGCCGTTGCTCCGGCGCGGTACGGATAATTGTCAATCGAAAACGGCGTATCTCCTATTTTCGCGCCCGTCAGATCGGTTAAAATATCCTGCCCCTCGAATGCTTTCAGACTGCCTCCGACGGCTTTTGCCTCTGCCGGAATAACCGACAGAGGCAGAACCATTAAAACAGCCAGTAAAACCACGAGCATTTTTTTCATCAGAACACCAGCCTTTCGGGGAGCGTCACGCCGTCGACGGAATAAAAGTAAAGCCCGAAGCTCGCGCTGAAATCTTTGCCGTCCTGCTCAAACACCACCGTGAAAAGATCCTGATCCATGTCGGCGTCGTCCGGCACCGTTACATCGACATCATGAACAACCGACAGAATCGTCCGCAGAGATCCGCGCGGGGTCACTGTCACCTCATCGCTTGACGTAGCATTGATGACAAATCCGGCAGTCAGATCTCCTGCGTCCGCAAAATCGTGCGTCTCACCGCCAACGGTATATGTCAGACTGACATCCTTAGCCGGAATAATCCTGACCGTGTAATCGTTGCCATGGACTGCAAAAGTGAGCGGCTCCGCCACCGATGCGGCAAGACCCGTCAGGTTGTCCACCACCTTGCCGTCATACCTCACCTCGAGTTTACGGTCGGCGCGATTCGCGCGCCATCCGACAAAGTAACACACGCCGAACAGGATAGCGACAAGCAGGAGGACGGCAAAGACTGCATACAGTATTCTCTTCGCCATAGGTTACCTCCCGTCAAAATGCAAGGGCACTATCGCTAAGCGACACAGAGCTAACCGCACTTTCCAAAGTGAAGTTCAGGCGGTTTTCTACGCCCGACACCGTATCGCGGACGATAATGTAAAACGTCGGGTTACCGGAAACATACTTTGTCAATTGCTTTTTGGATCCGTTATAGTATTCATACGCCGCCATCGTTTTGTTGAACTTCACCACGAGTTCACCGTTTTCGTTGATCTTATAAGTAGCGCCGAGGTTCGACTCCCACTTCGTAAGATCGGTGACTTTCACCGTATTGGTGGCGCCGCCGCCAATCCACTCTCCGTTGATATACGGACCGTCTTCTACCGTCACGGTATCATCGGACGAGAATGTAACGATCTCATAAGTGCCGAACTTATCACCGACAGCATGGTACACGTTATCCACCGCCAGTTTGAAAGTGTATGTAGTGCCAGTGAACAGCGTCAGCTGCTGATCCACAAACTGCGTATTGCCGTCCGCGAGCACTTGGTGGAAGCCGAGATACGTCGGATTGCCGTCATAGGTTACTTTGCACTCCGCGGTATAACCGCCATCAACAGTCGTGACACGGACGCCGACTGCGCTGCCCATAAAAGGCTGTTTGCAAGTCACCTTGCAATAGTTAGAGCCGGGCTGTGCCGTGTAAGGCTGGTCGCCAATGCATGCCATGACGGTCACGTAGTCCGTCACGTTAGCGTCCTCGTCGCCGGTCTGATTATCGAGCCAGTACACCTCCCAAATCGTAGACTTATCCGGGGCGCTATCGGGATATACCGTAGCACCGATGATCTGATACATAACATCCTGCTCGTCTACCACTTCGGTACCCGTGGCAAGCGACAGGAGCGCAATCTCGCCGAAACCTTCGG
>CAVDSZ010000017.1:0-40868 GCA_963611795.1 Akkermansia muciniphila
CGCCGATTACGATTCCGGCGATTAGCAGGACGATTACCAGGGCTGCACATAATTGCTTCATTTCTTTTTACTCCTTTTCTTAGTTTTAGGTATTGACAAATTGGTTTTTTTGGATATACTACTGTTAGACGGTGTTGATCGTTGTCGTTCATTTCTTGAACTTCGTACCTGGTCCCGCCACTTAGGAGCATACTTGCTCTGCGGCACCGTCTCGACCCCATTACCGGGGTCTTTTTTATTTCATATACCGTTGACAAATCCAAATTTCACAGTATAATATGAAACAGTGGATTTTGCTTGTAATAGGGCATCATCAAACACTTATGCCGCCTATATGTGCGGTGAGTGGGGCATTTCGGCAAAATCAAACTGCGTAGCAGCGTTTCACGTTATGCCGCAGTACTTGATCATACCCACGGACAGATTCTCTGCAACAGCAACGAGTCAATAACTCGTTGCTATTTTTTTGTGACAAGATAACGGATCTTCCGGCGCCGGGATGCGACCCTTTGGCTCTTGCAATTCATTTCTTTTTACTCCTTTTCTTAGTTTTAGGTATTGACAAACTGGTTTTTTTGGATATACTACTGTTAGACGGTGATGACCGCCGATGTCCGTATTTCGGATGTCTCGCCTGGCCCCGCGAAAGGAGAGCATCGCTGCTCTGCGGCACCGTCTTGACCCCATTTCCGGGGTCTTTTTTCTTTTTGCGGGGAGCGGCAAGCTTTCCTTTGCCTCCGTAATCAGGCACATTTTCATGTTCAAGGGTAGCGAACAACGCGTCAATCGTCTGTGCATCCTCTTCCGTCGGCTCATACTTATCGGATTCCTTACCGAGAGCTGATCGTTTGCCATGGAACACACGCGGATACACATAACTGCGTTTCTTATCCGCTCCGGCACGGTTACGCGTTCTTTCCGCTTTGCTGATGGACTCCGACAAGGGGATCGTGTCTACCTGTTTCTTACCGAGATCCACACGCGACGAATGTGTAAACGTCAAATAATCAATTGCATCACGGTTTTTTGAACATCTACGATAATGCGCCGGATGGTTTTTGTGCGGATATGCAGTAGTATCTGCCCAGCCAGCTTTTCTTGTTTTTTTCGGCAATCGTGTCCCTCCTTCTTTTCACGCTTGCCCCCGGTTGCCCGGGGGGTATTTTCGTTACTTGCGGCGCGGTGCCGTGCGGCGGCGCACCTGAATGCCCTCAGATTTAAGGGCCTGTTCGCAAGCGAGCGTTGCACTGCCGGTGGTACGATACGCGCGACCAGTGGTCCCATCCGGACGGATTACAGACGCGGTATGTACCGGATTACCGTAGTAATTCAGACGCTGGGCACGGGAAACAAGTATCCGATGCTTGCCGACCTTACAGACACGGCTCTCGCCGGGATTGGAGAGGCCTCCGCCGACCCCCTTCCACAAGGTCTGATAATTGACATAAGGCGTCTGCGCCTTCTTATTGCTTTTCGGTTTGATATTCGCCATGTTTTCCTCCTTATTTTTTCTTCGTCGGTGTTGCAAGAGTACGATAAGTAGTCATAGGCCCCGGTGCCTTCCGGGTAGGCTGGATACGCTTATACATCGCACGCTCCGTAGTGCAATGCGCCGAATCGTAAACATCCACCTTCTTCGCCTTAACCGCCTGCATAACGAGTTCATTGCCAAGTGAAGCCCGACGATTATGCTCCGCGACATACTTTTTCGCTTCCTCCTCCGACCTGAAAAGTACAGTGCTCCCGTAATGGGGATCGCCGTCCTTCCGACCGCGCTCATCATAGCGGGTATATTCAACAGTACCCGCATACGAATAAAGCGGGTGATCGTTGTTATACTGACGCGCCATACCGGCTTTAAAAGCCCGTTTTTCTGCAGCAGAATAGGTCTTTTGTTTTGCCATTTCTTCTCCTTCTGCGTTTTCTGCCCGCCGGCATAATATTGATTTACTTCCCGTAGGATCTGCGAATTGCCGCGGCATAAAAGTCACTTGTATCAAACGACTTCGCCGCCGGTGCCGCTGACGGCTTCTCGGTCCGTCCGGCATGGATTCCTCGCTCAAACGACGCCATCACTGCGGCATCGCCCCCGCACAAATTCCGCACATACTCCCGGGCTGTTCTCTCATCGGAGCCTCCTGCTCCGATCCCGATATAGTACGCACGTTTTTCCGCGCGGGAATAGGTCTGCTGTTTTCCTTTTGCCCCGTTCAAAGGCTACCTCCTTTCTCCGCCACAGGCAGGGGGATACGGGGCGGGTTTGCCGCCCCATGCGTCAGAACTGCTCCGCCGTCTCCCGCTTGCGGATTTGCTGCTTGTAGCAAGACTCAAGCAGTCGCTTGGAGGAGTCGCCCTGCGGTCTCAAAGCCACACTCAGCTCCATGCCGCTGTCGGGATCCTCGGCGACCAGCAGATACGTCATGTACTTCATGTTCTTACCGCTGGAATCCTTCATCACATTCTCCATGCAACGCAGAGGAGCGACGCGACCGCCGATAATATCGCAGATTGCATCTGCCAGCGCATACGCGTTGCGGTCATCTGCCTTCGGACGCATATCCACAACGATTTCACGGCCGAAAACGGCAAGTTTGATTTTGAAATTGTGATACACACGTCCGTCCTTGCTCTTGACGAGCTCGATCGTCAGCGGCAGTTCTACGCCGCGATCGATTACTTCCACTTCACGCTCCGTAGCCTGTGCCTGTTCCTGCACCTGTTCGTTCATCATTTCCTGTTCCTGTACCTGTTTCGTTGCCATTGTTATTCATTCCTCTCCGCGTAAGGGCGCCCCCGTATTTTTATTTTCCGTCGTGCACTCGGAGACACAGGCTTTCACCTGTGTTTCGTCGCAATTTTCAGCGACTCGTCAGTCCGATTCGACGTGCGTGATCTCCACCCGGTTCAGGTGCCAGAGTTTGATGCCGAGCACGCAATATTCCGGAGCAATACCGTATGCTCCACCAGGGAGCACATAAGAGATCTGGCAGAATGCCGCCCGACCGGTTACTTTACCGTTCTTCCATGTTTCCACGAGCAACAATCCGTCGCCCTCGGCATAGTTACGGTCATTCTTCCGAACCTCAAAGGTCTTGCGCTTTTCAATCACCGCAGTGAAAAACTCATGCAGGCACTTGACTTCATGCGTCCTGCTTGCCATTTTCACCACCTCCGAGCAGATGCGTCTCCAGCACGTTGTTATATGCGCTCGCTAACAAATCCGCCTTTTCCGGGACGTCCACACGCACCTGCCCAAACAGCGTCACGCACTCAGACAGCTGACGCTGGAGCAACTCAAAAAGGATTGAGAACCGTTGCAAAGACACCGCCTGCATCGCGTGATACTTCTTTTCGAGCGCCTTTGCCTGCTCCTCCATCTTCGTCCGGTATTCGTCCTCGACTGCCTCGCGCACGCCCTCCGCGTCCGCCTGCATTTTCGAGAGCTGCTCCTTCGCCTCGGCAAGTGCCTTTTCCGCTTCCTCGCGGCTCTTGCGATCGTCACGCGCCGCCTTGGACGTCTTTTTCAGTTCTCCGGCGTATCGTTTTTCAACCTCGGCACGGATTGCTTCCGGATCCGCCGCCGCTTGCTCCTGCGCCGCTTTCAGCCGTTCTTCAAGATCCGCAACCGCCTGTTTGTTGCGGAGCGAAATCTCACGTTCCGCCGAAAGATCCGCCTCCGCCCGCAGCCGTGCCGCCTCCGCTTCCTTCATCGCCTTAACGGCTTTTTCCACCTCCCGTGCGCTCTCGGCGGAAATATCGTGCGTTTCTATGTATTCCTTCCGCTCCGGCACCGGCAGGGCAGCCAGCGCGAGTGCTTTGCGAGGTTCCAGGTTGCCCAGGATTGCCAGTTGATTGTCATCAAACAGTTGTTTGACCGTATCGTCTCCGTACTCACGGTACAGCTTCATAAGGTTTCGTGCCGTTCGCTCGGAATAAGACACCGACTGCTCCAGCCAGTTTGTCCACTCACCGGCAGGTACTTTTTCTTTTGCCTCCGTCAGTCGCCTGCCGATCTCCACCGACGCCTCGAGAATCCGCCGGGCGGTATCCTGTTTGATGAGGTTGATCTCGGCCGCGAGGCGGATCGTTTCGGTCATTGCCACTTCGTTCATGCTGTTTTCTTCTCCTTCGTATGTTTCTTTTTGCGCCGCTCGTGTACTTCTTTTTGCCATGCGTCCACAAACGCCTGCAGGTCGGAGTCCGGATTGCAGTTACGCAAGCCGTGGATCTGCACGATACTGCCGCTTCTCGGGTTAAGTTCAACCGTAAAATACGGCGTACTGACCGACTCTTTACGGCGGATGAACACAATCACCACAGCCCCCTCAAAGTGCCGCTGCGCATAACCACCGACACAATGCCGGAGTGCTTTGCCTTCGTGAATGATGTCATCCGGCGTCCGCGGCACCACCACTGTATAATGCTCGTCCTCGTAGCAATACGCATCGCACAGCCGTGCGGTCAAATTCGCGCTCTTGGCAAGCAGTTCCTTAATCTTTTCAAGCCGCTCCGCTTCCAGCTTCGCGTTATACAACCCGGCAATCCGGTCGTGTGCCCTCACAAGGTCCCGCGGGAACAAGAAGCCGGTGTCTTTCGAAAAAACATCGATTTTCTGTGCCTGGTCGATATAATCGTAATAAGTCCGGTATCTCGTTGTAATCAGAGTGTCCTGCATCTGACCGCACAGGTAAGCGTACATACGCTCATAATCCACGCCAGTCAAGCGATGAATCGCATCCGCATTCTTGCGAACACCAAAAGTGTAAGTGTGACACAAGTAAAAAGCAGCCTTATCAAACGCTTTGGAGCCGTAGCGCCGAAAACGCGCGACTTGACGCATCAAACGGCAGGAGTCATAGAAGCCGGCTGTCTTGCGCCGCCGAAGATCCTCGATTCGCACCTTCCGGAACGCCGCCTTGATCGACGGTGCCGTAAAGTCAATCACGGATTTGTTAGGGTTGTTATTAACAATCAAGTCCTGCACAAAATCAGAATACCCCGCCTTGACCAGCTGCTCAATCAGCGGATATCGCGCATAATAGCACAGGTACCGTATGTAACAAGAATCGTGTGTTTCTGCCCGATACAGGTCATAAGAATTGTATTTGAGAAACGTATCGCGGAGATCCGTATCGCCGATGAAAAAGGTACCATCCGGGACATCAGAAACGCGCGTATAATCACTAAAACCGTTATAAAAGGATCTGATAAAGCACCGCCCGACGCGAGGAGCAAGCACATAAAATGCGGGATCGTATGTTTGCCAGTAAAAATGCCGTACATTCATGCCCCACAGGTGATGCACCCACAGCACACGGACAATCAGCCGCTCCGGAGACAGACGGAAGAAAAACGCAAACGGTATGCTCATTTTCACCTTTTCGCCGCTCTGCATCATGCGAGCATTCTTTGCCGTGACCTCCTCACCGCAAAGGGGACATACAGTCGTTTCATTGTGCAGGAGCGCGAGCATCTGCCGGTCCGCCGGGGTCTGCGTCCTTGCCACTCTGCGGACGGCGCCCTCACCATCGCAACGGGTGCAACAATAAGTCACGTCCCCCGCCTTTTCACGGGTGAACACCAGATAAGCGGGAAAGCGGCGTTTCGCCTCCGCCATCCACTCGGCAGGGATCTCCGGCAATTCATCATGTTCTGCCATAGCGACACCTCACAGCAGGTCCAAGAGACTGATGACTTTCGTCTCCGTCTTAATGACGTGCGTTGTGCTCTCGACATCATGCGGATTCACGTGGATCACCATCTGCATTTCGACATAGGCGCCGTCGAAGTAATACGATGCCGCGCGGCGATATGCCTCGACGTCCGACAGGACGTTACCGCACCCCTTGACGACCGCCGCCAGGCATGCGGCAAACGACTTGCTACCCGGCTCCGCCACCGCCTGGGCGAACTCATCGTCCTGCTCGCAGAACTTGATAAGCGACTGCAACACTGGCAGCTTCACCGCGTTGATATATCTGTCTGTGCTTTTCAGATCGTTGTATTCCTGCTTCAGACGGTTCTTTGCCGCCTCATAGTAATTGCTCATTCCTGTTCCTGCTCCTGTTCTGTTAATATTTTGTTCATATCGGCAACCGGTTGCCGATATGTCTAAATTGTGAACAACTCAAACAAATAGCGACATCTGCTTGCTTGTCTGTCCCCGAAAGAACCGCTCCGCTTCCGCGCCGGTCAGAATCTGCATTTTTGCGATAACCCGCGGATTCGTTTCTGCAAAGTATTCTTCGCGACCGTCTCTCATACGCACAGTCATTAAGAGGACCGGCTTATAAGGATTTGTAAACTGATACACCCCCGGCTCAACCAACTTCAAGCCGATTTTGCCGTCGAAGCGCCGGAGAAACGTATCCACCATTTCGCGCTTGGCGACCACGCCCGTGCCGAACGGACCGCATCGGACGCAAGTGCCGACCGGCACACTGTAAAACTGTTTTATCGTCATACCCGTCTCCTCGGTGCAATACGCGTCTTAACGACACGCACCGTCTCGCCGTTGTGCATCACCTGTTTGATGCGGTCACACCCGTACAGGTATTCCGTCACGCGCACATAGCCGCATTGACCGTTATCGTCGTATCGGGCATCGTGGAGAATCTTTGCCGCCGTCGAGCGACGGAGAAAATGCGGATCCTGCCGCAGTTGCACTACGATACTCATACGATCACCACATTCTTCGCGGACACGTAATGCTCGCCGTATTCGCCGAAATCGACGTAAAGGACAATCCAGTTACGCATCGGCACGCGTTGCTCCAGTACCTTACCGACCGTTCCGCGCGGCATCACGTCGTTGCTGTTCCACCGCACCGTCGCGCCCGTCATGTCAACGATCGGCGCACGGATGACGGTCTGTTCAGGCTCTGCCTGCTTCTTTGCCTGTCTCATTTCCTGCTCCTGCTCCTTTTCTGTTTATCGTTTATACCATCCAGCGTGCCAGCCCCGTCACAGGGACCAGCACTTTGCCGAGTATCTTTCGCGACGGCAGCGGATCTTTCACCCGCCGGATCGCCTGATACACTGTCTCCGGACGCGTCCCGAGAATTTCGGCGACCTCCGTCACCGTAATCGCCGCCCTGCCCGGGAAGTATTTGAGCAACAGTTCCAGTTGCTCTCTGTATCCCACCTTCTCCATATCAGCACCTCGCGTACACGCTGATGCCGAGATCCTTATGCTCAAAAATATCGCCCGGCGACAGGTTCCACAGATATTCCTTGATGCTTTCCAAAGCCGCACGCTTCAGCTGCGGGAAATCCGTTCCGATTCGCAGGGCAAGGTCGCCGAGCGTTTCGTACTCTGTTCGCGTCGTATCGACGCTGTATATGTAACTCATTTGTTTTACTCCTGTTCTTCGTCATGTTTCTTATGTGCGAGGTCTTTCAATCCTGGGAATAAGCAAACGCACGCCATGCTCGCAGAATGTCTCCGAATTTGAAAGTCATATCCTCAAATAACAAACTCCGAATCTTTTGCACAAACGGCAGCATCGGCACGTTATAAGAAGTCGACCGCACTTCTTCGTCATGTACATAGGCAAACAAGCGACCAAACAAACAATCCAATGTTTCAATCAGGTGCCCCATTTCGATGCGCTTACTCATGTCGTCACTTTCCAAAAGGGCTTTTAACGATTCATAAGCAGATGTCATGTCCAAAAACACGATCTGCACCATCTCACCTACGAGCCGGATCGCCGGCACATCCCGCCTCTGCACGGCCTTGATTTCCTCTATCAGAATCCCGGCGACCTCACTAGCGAGATTGTCATATTCATTGATAGCGGCTATCAACCGTTCCTTTGTGCCCGGCTCCGTGCCGGGCTTTTTCTCATGTGCGTTCATACGACACTCCTTTATTTGACTTTTCCCGCACCCTGCGGTAAAATGTTGTAATACTGTTAGAAAGGACAACCACCATGGAAGAACAGACTGTAATCTGCAAGCGTTGCGGCAAACCGGCACCCCTCAGGTTATTGTTGAGTGAGGGAGAATGCCTTGTATGCTACCAAAAAGCCCTGCCACAATGTCAATTCCCCGGTTGCACAACCAAATGTCTGAACACAGGAGAGATCCTGTGCGATGCACATTTCCATTTCTTGACGCGTGGGAAATTTAATGAAGCCATAACCCGAAAATTCATAAACATGTATGCTCAAAAAGGAAAGCAAATCCGGATCTTTTCCTCCGAAGAATGAGTGTTTTCACTTACAAGCCGCCATATTTTCGCCTGTTGCGACGGCATTTTATCAAGCACAACATCCTGCATCTTCTCAATAAACGGCAGTAACGGCACACGATAATATGCAGACCGTTTTTTCTCATCAAGTACCAGACCGGCTAACTCAACCAACAGTCTTTCAAGTTTTACGGCGTTTTCAGGAATCACATCGGTTTTCATCGGATCCAGCAGTGCCTCGAAAACAGGATCTGTTTTCAAAATCACGAGGTTTGCCATCTCATCTACAAGCCGGATCGTCGGCACATCCCGCCTCTGCGCGGTTCTGATTTCCTCCGCCAGAATCTCGGCGACCTCACGTGCGAGATTGTCATATTCATTGATGGCGTCTATCAACCGTCCCTTTGTGCCCGGCTCCGTGCCGGGCTTTTTCTCTTGTGCGTTCATACGACACTCCTTTATTTGACTTTTCCCGCACAAAGCGGTAAAATGTGAAAAAACGAAAGAAGAGTATAACTGTGATTAAAAAATGCCCCGGTTGCGGACGCGAATTTGAGGACGACGGTTACAAAAGATTGTGCATTGACTGTTTTCACGCCCAAGATGATCGCCCGCTTTGCAAAAGATGCGGCAAACGTATTCCGCATAGCTATGCCACCAAAGGATGGCAATATTGTGATAAATGTGCAAAAGCCCTAGGCTTAAGCCTCTTTTGATGCCAGACTGTCAAGATATCTCTCCGCATGTATAACGTCAGATGCAGACATATAAGAGAGCATACTTGCAAATGTCCGTTCCGCGTACTCGTAGCCGGTACCCGAACAGCAATACGTCGCCGCAATCTCCGGGGTCTCAAAGCCCCGTGCCTCGCAGATCGTACGGAGGTTTTCCATCGTTTCCGCATTGATCTGATCCCGGTCGAGCATGACCGACACCGTCATGACTTGTCCGGCGATTTTCGGAGCCCGGGAAAATTTCGGACCACGCCCGCGTAACATTTCCCGCGCCGTGCGGCTTTCCATCCATGCAAAGTCGAAGAGGACCTTGGCAAGCATCTCACCCGTCTCCGTATAACCGGCACACGTGATACAGTATCCCGCCGCGTCCTCGATTGTCGGATGCTGCCACGCCGCACGCATGATCCTGAGATTATTCATCGTGGTCTCATCGATCAGGGCCCGGTCTATGTCCACCTGGAAATAAAAATGCTGTTCATCTTGACTGCCCGGCTCCGTGCCGGGCTTTTTCTCTTGTGCGTTCATACGACACTCCTTCTGTGCGCTTTGGGCGACACTCCTTTTTTGTACGGCGACACCTGCCGCCCGGTTATTCGTCATCGTCAATAGATGGTCCCTCACGTCGGCGGACGACCTCGTATGCTCGTGCATACTTGATCTTCTTCCGCATCTCCTTCGTGACTGTCTTGACGATTTTCGGCTCCAACATCCAACGGAGCACGTCCGCATTACACGCAAAACCGTAAATGCTTTTGATCTCACGCAGTTGCGACAACGTCTCCCCCGACAGGCAGTCGGTACATAAATGCAACGTGACTAGCATCAGGCTTTTCCTCCCTCGTAGAATGTTCTCCATTTACAAAATTTGCGAAAAATGGTATAATATGTGCAATTTCAAAGAAAGGAGGAAATGCCATGTTCAGAATACATAAGAAAGCAAAAAAGCCCGAAGAACACCCGTCATACAAGACCCACGAAGGGTATGTGCAGGTTTACAGCCCGGGCACCCCGGGGGCCCGGAAAAACGGTTATATTCCCGAACACAGACTAGTCGCAAGCAAAAAGGTCGGCAGACCCTTAACCCACGACGAAATCGTGCATCACATTAACGGAAATAAAACCGATAACCGAAGGAAACCTGAAAATCGTAACTCGCTCGGAACACTATGCTATCCACCACAGAAAGAAGTGACCGGTTCGTCTGGTCTCATACGCCCGGTAATGCCGGGCGTTTTCTTTTTGCTTATGCTCTGAACAAGGCACCCTCGAAACCGGTCAGCACTCGCTGTCCGGATGATCGAGCAACTGACATGCCTGACGTTTCCGCGCGACTTTTACCCGCCGACCAACCTCGTCCGTCACCGTGCCGGTCAGATCCGGCTCCAATAGCCAACGGAGTACGTCTGCCAGATCCGCGAAACCGTATATCCGTTTCACTTCATACAGCATCGCTCGCGTTTTCGCCGGTAGACAATCTAGCGGCACTCGCATCGTGAATAACATGGGCTCCTCCTTCTGTGCGCTAATACGACACTATTAACTATCACTAGCATTACAATACGACAAAATGTCGTTAATGTCAATACAAAATACGATAATTTGTCGTAATTAACAAAGTAAATTGCTTTTTTTACGACATTTTGCAATAATAAACATAAGAAAGGAGTTTATCATGATCGGAGAAAAGATAAAAAGCCTACGTACAAAACAAAAATTGACGCAGGAGCAACTAGGAAAGATGATCGGTCTTTCACAATCTGCCATATACAGTTATGAGAAAAACCGAACAATGCCTGATACAGAAATCCTCAAACTTCTCGCCGATGCGTTGCATACTACTGTCAATTATCTAATAGATGCACAAGGTTTAGAAAACCTAATGCCGCTCCCAAAAACAAAAAAAGTCCCCTTGGTGGGGGACATAGCCTGTGGTGAACCTATAACAGCAGAAGAAAACATTGAGGGCTATATAAAAGTCGACGAGGATTTAGACGCCGATTTCTGTCTGCGATGCAAAGGTGATAGCATGATCGGAGCAAGAATCTTTGACGGCGACATCGTATTCATCAAACAGGATATCGAAGTACACAACGGAGAAATAGCAGCCGTTCTCATTGACGGTGAAGCAACGTTAAAACGTGTACACTTCTTAAATGGTGAATTACAACTCCGTGCAGAAAACCCCACTTTCCGAACATTGATTTACACCGGGGAAGAACTAGAAACAATACGCATTATCGGAAAAGCAACGCATTTTCTTTCAAGAATACGATAAAAAGGAGACAGACCATGGGAAAAACTTGCGTTATTTGTAATCGACCGAGCGGAATGTACCCACTATGCAGAGAACACCTCCAAATGAAAGCGGCGGGAGAAGTCATTAAATGCCCCGAATGTGGTACTTGGCACCTGACAAAAGAAAAATGTCCTAATTGCTCCAAAACGACGCATGAAGAAAACAACGAAGCAAACGCAAGTCTTAAATGCCTATTATGTCAAAGTGACAGCGAGGGACAGCACTTCTGCCGGAGTTGCTATGCAAAATACCACGACAAACGAATAACTGTAATCATATCAAAATGCCGTAATGCAGAAATAATGGACGAGTACGGCAACAAACAATACAAGTGTGCAAATGGCATGTATGTACGAAGCACACAAGAAAAAATCATATTTGATGAACTCTATCGACGAAACATAAAATGCGAATACGAAAAACCGTTTCCATACAAGAAAGACGACGGAACAATCGCAGACCTTCACCCGGATTTTTACTTGCCTGAGCTAAATCTATACATAGAACACTGGGGAATACCGAAAACAGATCCGCAATATGCCGAAATGAAAAAATACAAAGAAAGAATATTCAATGCGCACAAAGCAAGAGTAGTCGGGACAACTCCCGATGACTTAAAAGACATTGAAAGCGTAATCGGGCGAATTTTACTAGAATACACTCCCGAATAAAAAACCGCCCCGGACTGGGGCGGTTATCTGTCAAAAATTATGCGCTGATGCCGTTTTCGTACAAATATTCCGGGGCTATATCTATTTCACCGTCGTTCCAGACCGGTGTGCCGTAATCAATATACACCTCTCGGAAGAGTCCCTCGTCACGGAGCGGAGCAAACGCCGGTGTATCCAGTAGTCCGCTGAAGTCAAACGTCTTTGCCTCTCCCGTATTGAAACGCACCCACAAACGGTACCCCGGCAGTGGGCGGATTCCGCTCACCTTCAAAGCCACCGTTTCCGTTCCGGCATACGCTATCCCGTCTTTAATATACATCGTTCTCCCTCCTCACTTCAAAGGATCGATCTTGCCGAACGGCATACTCCGCACGGCACACACATTGTAACGTATCATACTTTTATTGTCAACCGGAAAGGAGGCACCATGAAAAAACGCGCCGACGGCAGATACCTCAAACAAATCACCGACAAACGCACCGGCAAGAAAATCAACTTTTACGGTAAAAGTGCCCGGGAAGTTAATCAGAAGATCCTTGAATACACCGCCGGCATTGAAGAAGGCATCACTTTCACCCGCCTTGCCGACCTTTGGTGGGCAAAACACGCCGATCATCTCGCTGTGCAAACGGTTGACAGTTACAAGCGCGGCTATCTCCGAGCCAAGGCATATTTCAAGAACAAACGAGCGCGTGAGATCGTGCCAAAGGACATCGTGCGCTATCTGGACGGTATTGCAGGGCAGGGGTACGCGTTCAAGACCGTTTCTAACTACCGACTGGTCGTCAATCTGATCCTCGACTACGGCGTCGTGGAAAACTATATCTCCGTCAATCCGTGTACCGCCGTCAAAGTGCCAAAAGGACTGGCACGCAAAAAACGCACCAGCGCAAGCACCGATGACGAAGAAATCATCAAACGCTCCGGACATATATGGATATATCCCTCGATTGCACTGTACACTGGGATGCGAAAAGGCGAGATTCTCGCTCTACAATGGCGCGACATTGATTTCGAGCACAGCACCATTTCCGTCACAAAATCCGTTGCATTCGACAACAACACGCCGTTCATCAAAACGCCAAAGACAGAGGCAGGGAAGCGGACCGTGCCACTCCTTGCACCGCTGCGTGACCTGCTTTTGCAGCAGCCCGACCGCCTCCCCGAGCATTATGTGATCTCCCTGACAGGTGATCAGCCGCTGTCACTCCACCAGTACGGTGATCTATGGAATGACTATAAGTCAAAGACCGGCATCAGCTGCACCTCGCACCAACTCCGCCACAGCTTCGCCTCTATCGGCTTCGAAGCAGGAGTACCGATCAAGAGTATGCAAGGACTGCTCGGACATCGACAGTATTCCACCACCATGGACACCTACACCGATCTCCGTCAGAAAGCGATTGACAACGCCACAAAAATGCTCGAAACCGCCCTCGGACAGTCAAAAAACAGTCAAAATTCCCTATAACCCAAGTTACAAAGCGCCCCCGTGGGAGTTCAATCTCGGGTCCACCAAAAATGGAAAAGCCACCCTTGCGGTGGCTTTTCCATTTTTGACGATCTGCGAGAGAGGGGAGTTGAACGCAGCGTTAAGAAACACCCCGGTGGGGTGTTTTAGCGGTGACCGAAGCATTTTGCGAGGCAGCCGCGACATAAAGAGATTGATGACCTCGCAAAAATGCAAGAGCAACTCCCCTCGGGTCCACCAAATTGCGTTTTCCCGAACCTGTCGCCGATTCTACACGGACTTTGGCGGAACGGTGAGGGAGAACACCAGGCAAAAACAGAGAGTCCCTTCCCCGCCCGGGAAGGGACTCTCTGTTTTTGTTTTTCTCCGTGCAGAATCCTTTTATGAAAAAGGACGTGTTTGATACACGTGTTCCGCCACGGACAAGGGGGAAGGTAGCAGGGGGGCATTGTTGAAATACCGATGGAACAGGCACCGGCGTCAGGACGTTTCGGCGTCCGCCGAACGCGTCTCCCGACGGGAATCGCGCGGACATATGCCTCGAATCTTTTCAAAGGCGCGGTTGAAACTGCGGATGGTGGCAAAGCCGCTTGCTACCGCAATCTCCGATATGGTGGCATCGCTGTTTTGCAGGAGATCCTCCGCGGCGGAGATACGATAGCGGTTGACGAGTGTACGGAAGTTCATACCGAAGTTCTGATTGATGAACCCGGAAAGATAACAGGAGTGATAGCCGAGTGCTTTTGAAAGACTCTCCAGCGTGAGTTCCTCCGAATAATGATCCTGCACATAAAGAGCAATATTTTGAATCAGGAGTTCATTGCGGCCTTGCAGAGGTACAAGGCCACTATGCTGATAAGCAATGCCGCAAATATGGTACAGGAGCGCTTTCTGCAAAAAGAGTTGATCATGCCAATCAAATTCGCTGAGGATTCCCTCCGTACAGGGGAACACGGGATCCGCGAAAGTCATATCTTTAATGGTACGGTAAAAAGAGGCGACAAAATCTGTGGAAAAAATCAAAAGCCAGTCTTTTGAGTAATGTTCGGTCGTAAACGAGTGCAGACGGTTCGGCGGAATCAGGATCGCCTGTCCGGCGCCGACACGGTAATCCCTGCCAGCCATGGTGCAAATCAAGTCGCCCTCCGTTACCAGTATCAACTCAAAAGCAGTATGCATATGGGTGCCGAATGTCAGATTCGTCTGTGATTCCAGTTTTATTTGATAGACGCGGTTGCTGTGAGTGAGTTCGTAAAGCATTCAATCACCACCTTAACTTTTGTCTACTATCATACAACTTTTTTCTTGAAAATGCAAGTGCGGTCGTTTTATACTAAATGTAAGATACGATTTCACACTTTTTTGTTGAAATCGAACATGTTTAGGAGATAACATATGAAAATGGAAGGTAAGAGATTATTCGGAGAGCGATTACTCCTGGTATTCTGCGCAATCGCCATGGTCGTGTCCGTTTGGATTCCGGTCGGGAGCGAGAGAGTACGTGCCAATTCCGCGATCGACAGCAACGACGAGGAGATCGAATACATGAGAATCAAGAATCTGGTGTCTGGTGTCTCCGGCGTTGCGCTGGGTGCGACCGGCGGCGGGTATTATGAAATCGACCCTGCCGGGTTCGTAACCCGTATGTGCATCAACAATATTCATAAATCTTTTGTCAATTCGCCCTCGGGTATGCTTGTCGGCGTTTACGACGGCACCAATGCCGTGCGCCTGCAACGGGATTCCGAGACACGTTACGGTATGGGCGGTTATGGTGACAGTTACTATACCGGACTTTGGCCGACAGTCAAACTGGACTTTGAAAACAGTCGGAACGGTGTTGCCGACATGGGTTTCTTTGCGTATTCCGGCGTAGTCGCCCAGGACATCAAGGATTCCTCTTTGCCGGTCGTGTTCTACGAGGTGGAACTGGTCAATGACGGTAGTGCGGATAAGCAGATGAGTGCCGTTATCACATGGGCGGATCTCATCGGTCGCGGTCTGCGTGACACCGATGCTGCCAATCCGAGTAACCTTGACGGCGAATCTGCGGAGTGGTACTATATGCGCACGCCTGCGACTTATGCCAAGGGTGTTACCATCAGCGCGGGGGGCACGACTTATACCGGTGTTATGCAGTATGCGAAGGATCCAATCCTGCCGAATAAAATGACCTTCCAAAACTATAATAACAGTTTTATGCTACTCGCTGAGGCGGGAGACGGCAGTGAAGTCAGCATTCTGAAAAGCTTCGACGTAAATAATGCAAATGCCCTTGCGGGCTTTGTATCCGGCGGGAGCCTCTCAGCGTATGACGAAGGAGAGACTGCTCTTTCGGCTGCGGGCGGTAACCCCACCTCCACCTCGCAGGCAAGCGCCGTGTCGGTGCGGACGACTGTCGCGGCGGGCGAACGTAAAACCGTGCGTTTCGCCGTCTCCTGGTTTATGCCTGAGGTGAGTGACGAGACGCTCGAAACGATCCACCATGTGGAGGGGTGTGAGTACAATAAGTATTATCACAACAGTTTTTCCACCATTGAGGAAATGACTTCTTACGCACTCTCCAACCGGGACAATATCCGTGAGGGGATTGATGAGTGGCAGCGTCCTATTCTGGACAGCAGTATGCCGGACTGGCTGATGTTCAAATTGATTAACAGCGGCTATACACTGTATTCAAACGGCGTCCTGAACAAGCGCGGCAACTTCTCGACGCTGGAAGGGGAGATGGGCGGCTACGGCGGTACCATGGATCAGAAGATGAGTTCCCATCCGTTCTACGAGAAGTTGTTCCCGGAACTGAACCTGAACGAGAACCGACAGTTTGCCAATGTCACGGGCGGTAACGGGGAAATCCAGCATTTCGACCTGCATTATTATCACGGTATGTCGGATTTTGACCCGAACAATCGGGTGAATCCTACGCCTGCCGGTTCCATGACAGACAATACCGGTGCGTGGATGGTGCAGATGTGGAACTACTATCGCCAGACCGGAGATGACACCTATGTTAGGGAATACTATGACGTGATGAACACGTCTATGGCGTTCATCGCGACCAAATGTGCCGCAGGCACCTATATTCCCAATTACAACACGACTTACGATGACTACAAGCACCCGGAGATTCTGATCTTCTCGGGTACGGTATATCTCAATATGCTGGATATCGCCGCAATGTGGGCAGCCCATATGGGGGATACGACGAGACAGGCATCCTATGAGGCATCTTATGCCCTGACATGGAATGATGTGGACAAACTGTATGTCAGTTACGACGGTTCTGCCTGGGGCCCGTTCTACGCGTTCGGCAGCGACAATGAATTTCTGACATCCGACGGTCAGTCGGGGAACGTGCGCTCCGAGGTAATGTTCTCCGGCGCTATGGCGGGAGAATTCATGAGCCGATACAGCGGCCTCGGCGACATTGTGCCGTTTGAGCAGTTCGTACAGCATATGGGAGTCTTCCTGCGCTCCTCGGTACAGAAGAGCAACGATTATTTT
Source organism: Akkermansia muciniphila (assembly GCA_963611795.1). Taxonomy (GTDB): domain Bacteria; phylum Bacillota; class Clostridia; order Oscillospirales; family CAG-272; genus UBA1740. The sequence goes on from CAVDSZ010000017.1 coordinate 16,873, forward strand.
GCGCCGAAGGTCTACAATATACGCACGGAGCAGGACATGGACAACAGCGGCTCGCGTTGCTGGCCGTTCTATCTGGACAGTTATGGTGGCATGGCAGCCATTCAGGCAGGGTATGTCGAGGACGGGCTGGAGATTCTGCAGCACACCATGCTGGTGGAACTGCGACAGGGTTATATGTGGACACAGAACCTCTGGAATCCCGGGTATTCAACTTATATGACCGCACCAGTCAGTTATTTCATCGGAGATGTCCTCGCCGGATCGGCAATTGACCTCACGACAGGAACCCTGACACTCGGCCCCACCGCCATCGCGTCCAATGACGTCGGACTCGGCGAGAGTCTGAAAGTGACTCTGTATTATCCGAAATTCTGGGCGACGGTCGATTATCGCCCGAACGACGGTGTCTTTACATATTCCGTTATCAAGACATTCTATGAGGCAGGAGAGACGCCCGCGACATTCCGGCAGGTGGTCGCTGCCCCTGCCGGTAAGGCAACCGCCGATGCGAAAACTATCACGCTCGGGGAGGCTTTCACGGTTTCGGAGGGCGCGGTATTGGATCTGTCCGCATATCTGTCCGATTTTGCAGGTACCGCAAGGGAAAAACTCCTGAAGCCTGTTAAGCGCTATGTGACGCCGGAACCTGAAAAAATCGCGGACGGCACGGGGCTTCTCGGTACGGTGACGGTCGGAGAGGGAGACGAAAGCCGGGTGCTGAACACTTTCTCCGCCGAGAGCGTCAACTACCGTTTCAACGCGACACAGCTGCCTGATGCCGGAGTGGAGGATGCCTACACGCTGACGTTGACAGGTCGTATTTTGCCGCGCTATGGGCAGAAATACCAGTTGGTGTTCGAGTACACCGGGAATGTGCCGGAAGTCTATCTGAACGGCGAACGCGTAACTTCTTACTCCGAAAATATCGAGGATATTGAGTCGCAGCAGTTCAGTCCGACCCCGGGATGCAAGTTGTTCATTGTCACAGTCGACCTGCAGGCAGGGGTGTTCTACCCGATACAGATCCGGTATCATGGTGATGTATCCGACGGAGAGGACGATGTACTGCGCTTCATCTGGTGGTCGACCACACAGCAGATGGGTCTGGTCGTAAAAGAGCGTATGTATCCGCCGATGGTGGCGTTTGACTGGATGCGCGGATTGGATTACAGCGCGACGACGGCGCAGGTAGAGGGCGACCACATGGCATATACCGAGAAAAACACCTATGCGCTCTATCGGGATATTGACTTCGGCTCGGAGCCGATGAATCGCCTGACTTTCCAGATATACGCGTCTGCGCCGAATTCCGATGTATCACGGGGCGGTACTCTGCAGGTGCGCCTGGGAGGTGTTTCTGGGCAACTGCTCGGGACGCTGGAGTTCACGCCGAACGGCGGTTGGAATGATTATCAGCTGTTTGAAGCGGATATGGAACTGGAGACGCCGATTTCGGGTATGCAGGATGTATGTTTCGTCTTTTGCCCTACCTCTACGTTCCTCTTCAATTATACGGATTTCCGCTTCCTGCGCGGCTACCGTAACGAAGAGTATCCGACCGAGATCCGCTTTGAGCGCGATGTCGTGACGAAATTCTTCACGGAAGAGACGTTCCGTAACCCTGTTTCGGTGGACGAGGGTAAGCTCGCGGAGGCGCTGCGGTACTCCTCCTCCAATCCGTCGGTGGCAACGGTGGACAGCGACGGTATCGTGACCTTCCATCTGTGTGGCGAGACGACCATCACGGCGCGGAGCCTCACGATTGAGAAATCGTACCGTTTGATCGTGACCGTGCCGGAGACCGATTCCTATCACAGCAACTTCGAGGACGGAGCGGACGGCTGGCAGTTCGGTACCTCCGGGAAAGAATATGATAAGGCGAGACTTGATAATGTGTCCGGCACCATGACGGTCATCCTCGACGGGAGTGATCTCGGGAATCGTGACGGCTTGCGGAACTCGTGGATGTACCGTGCATTCAAACTGGAGAAAGGGCTCGAATACCGGCTCAGTGTCCGGTTCCGCTCCCCCTCCAATGCCGCGACGAATCTGCGGGTGGTCGTGGTCTGCGACGGTATGGACAATCTGGCATCGCCGTGGCAACTTACGAGCGATGAGGACTTCGGCGTCATAGAAATGGATCTGACAGACTACGCCGGGAAACTGTTCTATGTTTATGTGGAACAGGATGACCATGAACGCGGCTCCGGTGAGATTGTCCATGTCTACAACGTGTCTTTGGAAGGCACGGAGCCGGAAACCGTGCCGCAATACCGCATTTCCGGGACGGTCGGAACAGGCGTCACCGTGGCTCTTTACTCGGCGGACGGCAGACAGATCCGGGAACTTGAGGTCGCCGCGGACGGCACTTATGGCGTTGATGTCGAGAATGGGGACTATATTCTTCGCTTTACCGACACGAACGGTCAAGTGACGACGGATCGAATCACCGTAAACGGCGCACCTGTTCAGCGTGATTTTGCGGTGTCGCCAACCCCGACGGATCCACCCGGGGAAGAGAAGAACGGTGCGCCTATCGCACTAATCATCGGGCTTTCTGTCGGTGCCGCAGTGATTCTGGCGGGAGCGACACTGACTGTCGTCATCGTCAAACGCAAGAGAACTCATTCCAAATAAAAAACATGGATAGGAGGATTTCCCATGAAAAAGATATCATCGATTGTAGCGTTGCTTCTGGCTTTTCTCATGCTTCTCTTCGTCTCGTGTGATAAAGATACGCCCCCGGTTATAGACAATACCGATCCTACGCCGGCGCCTGTGACCTGGACGGTGACGTTCCACCCGAATAACGGAGAGGCAGATACGACACAGACGGTCACTGACGGGAAAACGGTCATGCAACCGACCGCCCCGACACGGAAGGACTACGGCTTTGCGGGCTGGTATCGCGAGGACACGCTGACGACCCCGTGGAATTTTGCATCCGACATCGTACTGGCAAACATCGATCTCTATGCGAAATGGGAAGATCAGCGTTCTTCGGTTCTTTTCGACTCCTGCGGCGGGACGGATGTTTACCCCGTGAAGTATGAGACCGGGGCTTCCATTGCGGCACCCGATGCACCCGTCAGAAACGGCTATGCTTTTGACGGTTGGTATACCGCGGACGGCAAAGCATGGAATTTTGATGACCCGGTTCCGGAGGGGCTCACGCTCATGGCTCATTGGCGGGAACTCGATCTTGCCGTGACCGATGAAACGCCTTTGGATCTCGCTGCCGGCACCTATACCGGTGTGCGTTATGACGGTAACTGGATCGACGGGATGAACGACGTGTCCGATCTGTCAGAGATCAGTATGCAGTTTACCTATACGGCAGAGGTACCCGGCGATTACGGTCTGTATATGGCAGCCGCCAAGGAATGGAACAATGCGAAACACGCCTATTTCCGTGTGGAAGTCAACGGCGTAGCGCTGGAGGATCACCTAATACTGGCGCCAACCGGTAGTTGGAGTGACGCGCTGAACAGCAATGTCATCCGGGTGCCTCTCCGTGCGGGGGCGAACACCGTGCGTGTCACGGTGGACACCACGCTCGTGCAGGACAAAGTGGATGCGGTGGAAAAAATCAAGGGTGTCTATGTGCTGAACGTGTATCCGCATGACACTTACCTGCCGAAGGGAAACAGCGGGGCGACCCTCTACCGTGAAGACATCACGACCGAAGCGCCGTATACGGATAATGCCTATCTTCTGACGGATGCCGCGCAGACTCTGACCTTCCGCATGACGGTGCGGGAGAGCGGGAACTATGATTTGTTCCTGTATGCGGCGAGACCGACTTCGGCGGGGGCGATGCCGCTTTGGGTATCTCTCAACGGCACGGATACTTACGAAACGCTGTGGATTTCGCAACTTGCCGACCAAGGTTCGCGTGAAAATACATTCCGTCGGCAGACCTCTGTCAGCGTGTATCTCACAGCGGGGGAAAACACGGTGTCGTTCTGCATCCCCGAGGGCGTGAAGATTGACGAGACCGCGTTCCTCAAAGTGATGTATGCGGTCGTTGCCAAATCGGAGAATCAGGGAGCAAAAGTGCTTGTCACGTTTGATCCCGCGAATGGACAGACAATGCGACCCGCTTCCGTGACGATAGGGAATTGCCTCGTTCCGCCCGTACAGCCGGTTTCCGAAACGGGTTCTTTCGCCGGATGGTATCTCGGGGAGGCGGCGTGGAATTTTGCCGACCCGGTGACGGGTGCGATGACGCTGACAGCGCATTACGCAAGCCGCCATATCGTCACGTTTGCAGGCACCCCGCAGGTGGAGAGTGTCTCTGTTCTGCACGGCGGTAAAGTGGACAAGGACACGCTGGAATATACTGCTAACCCCGGCTATCAACTGGCATTCTGGACAGATGCGGGAATGACGGTTCCGTTTGACTTTGAGACTGCGATCAATGCCGATACTACGATTCATGTGAGTTGGTCTAAAATCGAGAATGTGACCGTGACAGTGACGCCGCTCGGTATCAGTGAGGGGACGTTCGATGTCATCTCCTGGGACGGGAGTAAGATCGACTGGGGACAGGCAAACGGTTCCGTCACGGTTCACTTCACCGCCGAAACCGCAGGTGAATACAGCATTTTCTTAAAGTATGCACGGGACATTTCCTGGGGCAGTTACCAGTGCGCAGAGTATGTTATTACCGTGAACGGAACGCCCGTCACCGAATATCTGCGCATCGTCCCGACGGATGGCTGGGGTACAACCGCCAACACCAATGCCGTTCGCGTGACCTTGCAGGCGGGAAACAACGAGATCAGGATTTCGACCCGTAACAATTCCGACACAAGCAGTTTTATTGCCCATATCTATGAGGCGTATCTGACATCTCCCGCGACGGACTCTGTACAACTGCCTTCGCAGATACAGGCGGCATCCGGGACATTACATGACTGCAACTCCCAGTATGGCGGAAAGTTTGTCGACTTCGACCGTGCGGGCTCGTCTGTCGAGATTACCGTGGATGTTGCCGCAGAAGGCGACTACGACCTCTCGCTCCTGTACGCTGCCAATATGGCGGCGGGAAAGGTAGTGGAGATCTATCTGAACGGTGCCGACACCGCCACCGGTACGATAACGGTCGCCGCCGGTAGCAGCCGTGATCAGTACGGTTACAGCAGCAATGCGACGGTTCATCTCGTCGCAGGCTCCAATACAATCCGCATTGTGCTGACGGAAGCGTCCGAGGGCAATTTCGACCTGTCCGCGATTCGCATCTCCGCACAGTAATCAGACGGAGGAGAGCGCTTCCCCGAAAAAAGCGCTCTCCGCAAAACAAAACCGCAGGTCGCCGGGTTCCCGGTAACCTGCGGTTGCTCTGTCTCCTTGTTGAAAAATGCGCTTTTATGAAAAGTGCACTGCTATGAAAAATCCACCCGCAGAGCGGGTGGATTTTTGCGATTATTGTGGGTTTGAAAACCTGACAGCCGGGATCAGGCGTGGTCGCCTTCGGCGTTCCACTCGCGAATGACAGCGAGGACTTCGTCGAAGCCGTTGCAGTAGCGGTCGCAGAGGGCTTTGGTGCCCGATTTCTCAATGTTGCCGCCGGCGAAACCGATGACAGGGAAGCCCGCGAGGCGAATGGAGCAGACACCGGCGCCGCTGTCCTCGATGCCGACGACATGGCAGCGGTCGGATTCCGGCACGCCGAGTCCGACGGTCGCCGCCTCGGCGTACAGCCAGGGGTGTGGTTTCGGCGACAGCTCGCCGAGGGTGCCGACCTCGCCGCGGCGGAGCGGGAAACCCGCTGAGATAGAGCAGTCATAGAAGTCCTTGGGGTCGCCCATACCGAGGGTATCAAAGGCGGACTTAATCTCCGGCCACGCCTTTTCGTAAAGTCCGCTCGTGACGAGCCCGATCTTGACACCCATGGCTTTGAGCGCGAGCAGGAATTCTTTCAGGTGCTCGCTCGGCGTGAAGGCGCCGGCTTTGCCGCGACCTTCCATGATCTCGTGCATCTCGCGGTGAGTGTGTTCGAAGTAAAACTCACGCGCTCTCTCGAGCGAGGCACCGGGGCAATATCTGTCGATGCAGTATTGCAGGTGCTCGGAGACCGAGTGCCCCGAGACAAACGGCAAATCCACTTCGGAGAGGTGGAAACTCATGTCGTCGAGCAGGGACGCCGTCGTCTGTTCGATAATCCAAATCCAGAAAGATTCACTCTTGACACTGGTGCCGTCGAGGTCCATGAGGACCGCGCGGATAGGACCTTTCGGGGTCACGGGCTTGACCGGGTAATAGGCGGGGTAATTCATCGCGGAGAGGACGTAGGCAAGAGTGTGATTGCGGAACGCGATGAACTCCACCTTGCCGTCACCCGTGGCATAAATGCCCGTGACGCCGTCCTCGCCGACGCGGAAATGTCCGTCGCTGCACACCGTGCGCGGGACAAGTCCGCTCGTTTCGTCAAAGTCCCCGAGATCGGGAATGTGATAGGTTGCCATTGTTATACTTCCTTTGCCAATCAGTTGCTTTTCTTCAGCAGGAAGGTCTCAATCTTATGCGGTGCGAGCGTCAGACCGAAAGTACCGTTCTCGAGGGCGATGGGCTCCGGCTGCGTCTCGTCGAGGCGCACGCGATCGACACCTGCAATCGGGAGAATCGTCTTAATCTCAAGCGGGAGAGCCTCGCCGGTGGTGTTCCAGACACGCAGGACGAAATCCTGACCGTTCTCCGCGAGTTTCAGGGCAGAGGTCAGCACCTGTTTTTCAGGCGAGACGGTGATGAAGCTTGCCTCGACGGGCAGCGACCCCTCGTGCGGGACGCCCTGTGCCGCCTTGATCGGCACTTTGAAGGCGTAGGCGGTGTTCAGCACCTCTGCGCTCTGCCAGTTGCCGGTGTGCGGGTAAATCGCGTAATCATATTCGAGCGTGCCGAAGCTGTGCTGTCCGGTGTATTTATCGAGCTCTTCGACGTTCATCTTGGAGTTCGCCGTCATGTAGGCGCGCTGGGTGCGGATGAGCGTGATTTTGACCGTCCGCTCGCTGTCGTCCTCGACCTCGTACTCGCGCAGGCCGCGGGTCATAATAGCGGTGCCGATCTTGCCGTCCGAGATGTCTACGAAGTTCTGCATGGGCTGGAACGGGAAGAAGCCCTCGGCGTTGTCCTTGTGGTCGCGCCAGCGAATGGTGCGCGAGGCAACGTCCCATGCGCTCTCGACGTCGGCGAAGTTCGCCCCCGCGACGCCGGTCGGGAAGTTGACCGTGAGCTTGTGGTCACGGATTTCGTTGGTCAGTTTGGTGTGAATCTTCAAATACCGCGCGTCTTTTTCGAGTGTCAGCGTGGTCGTAATCGGGAGCTCGCGCATCTCACGGGTGCGGTCGTCACCCTCCACGGTCGCCGCTGCGGGCAGGAGCATCGAGAGTTCAATGCGGAATTTGCCGCGCAGGGTGTTGCTCTCCAGCATCGTGATACGGGCGCTCGCGCCGAGCGAGGTGTAAATTGCATTGCGCTTCGGCACATTCGAGATGTGCGCGGAGCCGACCTCGCCGCTGTCGGTGAAGAAGTGCAGGTTCTTCATCGTCCGCCCGGTCTCTTTATCGAGCATATCGAAGGTACCGTTCGGGTGCAGAGTGACCTTGAGATAGCGGTTCTCGAGCGTGCCGCCGTCGCGGGCGATGAGTGCACGGTCGGGCATAATCTCCGGGTGGTAGGCAAACTCAGGCTCTCTCATGCGCACGGCGTACGTGACATAACCGTTCTGCGGCACCCGCGCTTTGACGAGCAGGCGCTTGCGGTTCGCGTTGAACTTGATTGCTTTGGTATCCAGTTCGCGCTCGACGCCGATTGCGATGTCGTCGCGGCTGAGCTCCACATATTCAATCTTGTTGCCGTTCTGGTCGATGATGTCGAAGAAGTCGCCGAGGACGGCGGCGCCGCCGACACCGATGTCACCACCGGCGCCCTTAACTTCCTTGGGCGTATCGACGACGAGCTCCACCACCTCTTCCCGCTCGTAGGGGAGGGTGTTGAAGAGCGTGAGCGTATAGTCGCTCTGACGGTAGACGCCGAGGGAGCCGATGTTGCCGGTGAGGCTGATGACGCTGCGGTTGGTGCACTCCTCCGCCACCGTCTTGGCGAGGGAGAAGTTGTACATCATATCTTCATGCGCACGGTCGACGGCGGCGCCGCAGATACTGTCGTGCGCATGGTTCTTGAGCAGATACTTCCACGCGCGCTTGATGTTCGTGCGCGGATATTCCTTGCCGTAGAGCGCGGCATACGTGGAGAGCGGCTCGCAGAGGTTGATGAGGTTGTTCTCCACATCGTCGTTGTAAAGTTTGATTTTAATCCGCGAGGAGTGCGTCGCGCCGAGCAGGGCGTTGAAGTTGTTATACTCCATCGTCGTGTAGCGGAGCTCGCCCGTGTGGTGTGCGCGCTCGTAGCCGGGGACGGAGGAGATGGCAGCCATGTAATCGTCCATGCTGTCCTGTACAATCTCCACATCCGGGTACAGCTTGTTCATGTCGGCGATGAGCTCGGGCAGGTAGCGATACGGCTCGTCGTTGTCCTCCATGTTGAGCGCGAGGATATGGTCGCCGATTTTGTACGGCTCCGCCTGCGCGAGCAGGTGGTCGAGCGCCTCTTTTTGGACCTTGGGATCATGGATATAGTCGAAGTCCTCGTGCAGGAGCGTGAATGCCTTTTCATAGGACTGCATATCCGCCATGTGCGCAGGAAGCTGCGAGGCATCGTAAGTATAGGTCAGGTCTTTGAGCCCCTTGCCGAGGACGGCGGGACCGTGGACATAGAAGAACCAGTTCGTCCGCGTCACTTCGTCGAAAGTACGCAGGGTGGTGATGGTACTGCCGTCCGGTGCCGACCAGTCGAAGAGGGGCGTCAGGACGTGCTTGTTCGTGCCGCGGTAGAAGATTGCGTTCTCGATGCCGAATCCGCGGTACAGCTGCGGTAACTGAGAGGGCTGACCGTAGGAGGTCGCCGTGTAACCCGACTTCATGCCGCCGCCGAGGGCATCTGCCATCTGGTGTCCGAGCAGGAGGTTACGGATGAGTGCTTCGGGGGCGACGGTGTTCGTCTCGGGCAGGGTGTACCAGTTGACGACGAACAGCCGTTTGTCCGCAATCAGTTTCTTGACGCGGTCACGGTTCTCCGGGCGAATGGTGAAGTAGTCCTCGAGGACAATCGTACCGCCGTCCACGCAGAAGTAGGAATACTGGGGTTTCGTCTCAAGAAGATGAATAATATTGTCCATCAGATCGGCGAGTCGCAGCTTGCTCTGCTCGGCGGTGTGTCGCCACTCCCGATCCCAGTGTGTGCCGCTAATCAAGTGTACAATACGACGTTTCATAAGGCAATCTCCTTTTTTGGATTTCATTTTCGGTATCATGAAAAAACCGTTTTTCTTAATCATATCACGGCTTTTTGTGTTTGTAAACAAAAAATCGAAAAAATCTAAAAAAATTTTAGATTATTAGTGCAAAATCCGTCGAAATATGCTATAATAAACAAAAAAACGGTTTTCTTATTGGAGGACATAACCATGGTGTACGCAATCAAGGCAGGGGAAATGAGCCGAGAGGCGTTTGCGCTGGCAATCTTTTTACAGGGCGGCGTCAACCGTGTGAGCCGTCGACTGCTACTGGACATTGACAACTATCTTTCTTATATAAAGGATGAAATCGAGTTTTTGACGCTTGAGGACGCAATCGCTCGTTTCGCCGGAGAGTTTGACGGGCTCGCGGTCTTTGACCTCGGAGCGGACGACGTGTCCGTCAATCTCGCCGCCACGGTCTGCGCGGAGGAGAATCTGCTCGGCGTGCCGCGGGGGCTCCTGGGGCTCCTGCCCGGCGGGCGGGTGGTGTTCGACGCGGCGGAGATTCGCGGGACGAATGCCGAGCGGCAACGGCAAATCTTCTACCGTTACCGCGATAAACTTGACCGTCGCGGGCTCGTGCATCAGGTGGTCGTCGGGGACGATTATCACTTGCAGTTGCGCGATTTTGCCATTGCGCGGGGGTATCTGACCTTTTTCACCGACGAGACGGAAGAGGATTTGGCGTTCCGTCGGGAGGTGCTGACGTGGGCGGAGCGCAATATCCCCGTATATGGCTGGACGACGGACGAAATCGGTTTTGTCCGCAGTATTTCCGAGTACGGAAACTATGTAATCCCCATGGACTGGTCGTGCAATCACAGTTATTTCGGCACCGACCAAGCGGTGTGCGTGAAGCAGAAGGCGGACCCGCCGAAGCCCCTCACCCCGGGGAAGCATTATCTGACCATTGTCGTATCGGACGGTGACAACGTTCAGTGGCTAGAGCGCGATTTTTCGACGACGAGCCACTACGGTCAGCGTATGCGTTCGGCGCACGGCTACCCGATGAACTGGACGATTGCCCCTGCTATGGCGCATCTCTGCCCCGAGGTGCTGCGCTATATTTACGGGCAGGCGGAGCATGATTACTTCATCACGGGCGTCTCCGGCGTGGGGTATAACAATACGATGACCTACCCGCGCGAGCATCTGCCGCGTTACGCGGAGCTGACGGCGGAAGCAATGGCATCGGCAGATCTTACCTATATGTGTATGCTCGACAACCTCGCGACCACCGAGGATACGACCGAGGTGACGGCGCGGCTTGACGAATTTGCGAAGTACGACGGCATCGGTGGCGGCATCTGGGAGCTTGACCCCGATCGGTATGAATCGGGGCGGGGGCGGGTATTCTTCTCCTCGAACGGGAAGCCGTTCGTTTCCGTCCGCCTATCGCTCTGGCACCCCTCCAACCGACCGGAGATGGTGACTCCCGAATGGGTGGAGAGTTATGCCGAGCGCATCAACGCGTTTCCGGTAAAGCCGGACTCTATCGACGGCTACACCGTCCTGAACGTCCACCCGTGGACGACGAACATCGCGGAACTTGACGCGTTGGTTTCGCACCTCGCCGACCATGTGGAGATTGTCTCCGTCCGGGACTTCCTCGAGGGGGTGCGCCGGAATATTCCGCATCAAAACGCCTGCCCCGAGACGTAATGAAAATAATACTTTACAAGACTTTTCAATTTGTATATAATACAGGCATGAAGCTTTTGGAAAATCCTCCCTCTGCTTCCTCTGTTCGACGGGGAGGAGCCGTAATCTGACCGCACCGTGCCGTGCGAAAAGGAGAGAACAACATGGTAACGATCAGTGATATTGCGGAGAAGGCGGGCGTCGCCAAATCCACCGTATCCAATGCGCTCACCGGGAAAAAATTCGTCAGCGAGCCGCTGAAACAGCGGATTTTGCAGATTTGTGAGGAGATGAACTTCAGCCCGAATTTCTACGCGTCGGGTCTGTACGGACATCGCACGAACATCATCGGTCTGTTCCTTGAGGAGAGCAAGGGCGGCACTTACCATGCGTACTATACGGAACTCATCGAATCCTCCCTGAAATACGTATCCAAGCACGGCTACAATCTTCTCATCTATTATAATTTGGAGTCGGGCAGACGAAAAAACGCGCTTACCAAGGGGCGATCCCCGATTGACGGTGCCATTGTCAGCGCGCCGCTGATTCAAGACCACCGTATTTTACAGATTGAAAATAATGCCACCCCCTATGTGAGTATCGGTAAACCGGGGGATCATGCACATCTGAGTTACGTCGACATCGACAACGTGAAGCTGATTCATGACGCCGTGAATATCCTAGCCGTCAACGGCTACGAACATATTTATCTGCTCAACAGTGACGAACATCTGTCAATCTCGCAGGAACGTACCGCCGCGTTCCATGCGGCGAAAGAAGAACGCGCTTTACCGGTTCGCGACGGAGACGTCATGTTTGCACGGGGGAGTAGCGCGGACGAAGGCAAGCATTTCGCCGATGGTCTGATTCGGAAAAACGTTGCTTTCCTCACGGCGAACACCCGTCTCGCCGAGGGCGTGTATGCCGCCGCGGAAGCGGCGGGTCTGGAAATCGGACGTGATGTGGGTGTTTTTGCCCTCGGCGGTGAAAAGAACGAGAAGGCGACGCCGAACCTCGCCTACGCGAGCCAAGACTACGCCCGTCTTGCCAAAATGGCTGCAAAGTGCCTTATCCGACAGTTGGAGGGGGCGGGCGACGGAGAAATGCCGGCGGCGGAGGCCTCGCTAATCGCCAGTAAAATTCACTTCGATTCTTCCGTGAACCGGGGCTGAGCCACACCCTGATACGCAGTTTTGTCCTTGTCATACCGCCCCGGAGATTTTCGCCGGGGCGGTATTTTTTACGGTGTGCTGTCGGAGTGGGCGCGCGGGAGCCGAGAGGGGACGCGCCACTGCTTGACGCCCCAAAGTGGTTGACTACCTTATATATAGAACACACGCGCATTCTGCCGGCGTGCAGATTAAAGATACGAGCGGGCGAAGGGGTGGCTCTGCACCGCCAAAAAGGAAAGGCAAACAAATTTATAAAAGTTTTTTTGTCGAAAATGTCAAAATAAAGGTATTGACAACTGACGTTTTCGTGCGTTATAATAAATTGAACAACAAAAAACCGTTTTTCTATCGAGGTATGCATCGCTATTCGGCATTGCGTGACCGATAGGGAAAGAACCACTCCGTCTTCTATGCTGGCTCATCGAAAAGGCTGACCGTTTTCCGCGGTAGACGGGGTCATTTTTAGACCATTCAGAAAAACGGTTTTCCGAAATCCGCCGAAAGCAGGTCGCAATCCGCAGAGCAGGCGCGTGCCAATCGCCGCAAAAGGTGGGGGCGGGGGAGCGGCACGCGTGAGACTGCCACGCCCTCCTGGTAAAGTCGTTACGGTACATATAAAGCCGCTGCGCCTTATTAAGTCACCGGGTCGTGCGGCGAAGGCAATACATTTCCCGGTAAAGCCGCCTGCCGCCCACCGGAATCGCCCCGGCACCGGTGATGGCGCTCACAAACGATAAACAGATGAATCGGGCATGTGCCCAAAAAAACACACAATCGCATACGCATACACAAAAAAGAAAGGATGGATCCCATGAAAAAAAGAGCACTGGTCATTCTCCTCTGTCTGTGTCTTTGCTTGACGCTCTGCTTCTTCGTCGCCTGCGACGATGAGGACACGACGCCCTGCACCGAACACACGGACGCGAACAACGACGGTATTTGTGACCGTTGCGGCGCAAAGATCGAAAAAACGAATACGCCGGACAATCCGGATAATCCGGACAACCCCGACACTCCCGACAATCCGGATCAGCCTGCCAAGACACCCGTGACGGGCATCACGGTCTCCACCGATGATGAAGAGGGTGACGGTTCCATTGAGAACCCCTTCACCGTGCGTGTGGCACAGGGTAACCAGTTGCAGCTTTCTTACGCTGTCAGACCGAACGGCGCGACCGACAAGACCTTCGCCTGGGCGGCGGGGACTGTCGCGGACGGCGTGTTCACTGCGGCGGACAACACAGGTCTTACCTTTACCGATAACGGTACGCGCCTGACGATCGAAGCCTCTGCTACCGCGACCTCCGCGATTGTCCGCGGTCTCGCGAACGACGGCAGCGGTGTCAGCGTGTATCTCTCCGTCGTCGTCGAGACGTACAATGCCGTGACCGGAATCACCTCCGGGAAACTGGCGGACTCCGATGAAGATACCTACAATTATGTTTTCGTGACCGCTCTCGGTACCAAATGGGATATGAGCGGTACGCAGCTCGGCCGCAGAGACGAACTCCTGAACGGTCAGATTTTCGGTGGCAAACAGGCACCGCGCAACCTGACCTACTGGCCGAACCTGCACAACTTCGCGATTGCGGTGGCACCCGATGACGCGACCAATCCCGCAATCGTCATCAGCTACACCGACGATACCGTCATCCGTGTCGATGTGAACGGTACATGGACCGCCCTGAAAGCGGGCGAGACCATCGTGACGGTGGCTTCCTACACCGAGCCGGACGTCGCTATCAAAATCAAGGTCGTTGTCAAAGACACGCTGTATCCCGGTATCCTCATGGAAGAGTATCAGAACACAACGGCGTCCACCCTGGATTCCTGGGACCTCGATACCGACCATGCACTCCCGGCACAGGACGCGCGCTATGATGACTGGCATCTGGTCATGCTCCAGACCAACCAGGAGCGCGGTCAGACGGGTGCCGACAACAACCAGAAAATCTTCTACATGGGGGCGGCTGATCGCCCGTACGGCATCTGCCTCGAAAACAATGTCGGCGCGAACTCCGGCGGGTCTTTGCTCGAGGCGGCATCGCTCATGTGGGCGAAACTGACAATCCCCACCGGTGCCGTGACCTTCAATATCAAACTGAGCAACAACGATAAGGTACACGGTCAGTACCGCGTCCTCTTCGTCTCCGAGGACGGCACTGTGACCGTTCTCACGAACGGCTGGCAGGGCTTCTCCGGTCCGATTAACGAGACGACCCAGAAACTCGTTCTGCCGGAATCTATCAAGGGGCAGACCGGCGCCATGGTCATCGAACATCGCGTGACCGAGCTCGACAACAACGCCGAGCTGCAGGTTAAAGTGATGAAGTTTGAGGGGCAGGTCGGTGTCACCGGTGTCAACCTCGTCAAATCCTCCGGTACCTACAAACCGGGTCAGAGCTTCACGCTCGTTGCCACTGTTTCCCCGAGCAACGCCACCAATGATAAAATCCTGTTCTACATCAAGGACGAGAGCGCGAACCTCGGCGTGACGGTCGACCCGAACACGGGCGTCGTGACAATCGCGGAGGGGACCGCGGCAGGCACCTACTACATTATTGCGAAATCCGCAGAGAACGCCAATATTACCGCGACCTACACACTCACCGTGACCGCCGACGAGATTGAGGTCAACCAGTGGGAGGGTAAGTCGGAGATCCTCAACGGCGTACAGGGAATCCTCTGGGAGATCGTCGGCGATTATGATGCAGGCGTCGGCGAGGGTGCCGACCTCCGTATGGGCGGCGGCGACTGGTCCGCTCTCAAACTGAGCAACCGCAAGATTAAGAACAACGCCTACATTTTGACCTTCGGCGCACGTGTGTTCCACCGCGACGGTGAGACCTATCCGAAGTTCGTGGTGAAAGTCAACGGTACCGTCATCCGCGGCATCGGACAGACCGAGGACTGGTTCTATGTCGATACCGACGCGACCCAGTACTGCAGCTATGACCTCTCGGCATACGTCGGGCAGACCGTCACAATCGAGATCGGCATCACGCAGGGGACGCACGCTGTCGTGCAGAAGATCGCGTTCACCGGCACGTCCGCAAGACTCTGGGAGAACAAGGCAGATCTGCTCGACGAGCAACTCGACCCGTGGACGCTGACGGGTGACTGGGACGCAGGCGTCGGTGAAGGCTACGATATTAAGGGCACCGGCTCCGCGATCTCCAACACCTTCGTCATCGGTGCCGGCTACAACAGCCAGTTCACCTTCAAGGCACGTGTGTTCCACCGCGACGGTGAAACCTACCCGGATATCAAAGTGACCGTGAAAATCGGTGACGGCGAGCCTATCGTCATTCGCGCGATCGGCGTCGACGGCGACACCGTCCATGTGGACACCGACGCGCAGCAGTCCTTCACCTATGACCTCTCCGCTTACGCGGGGCAGGAAATCACGATTTCCATTACCCTCGAGAATGCGGCAACGCATTGCGTCATCACCTATATTGAGATGACGGGCAAGGCTGCCGAATAATCACGCAACCCGCGAATGTAGCCGCCGCCATCGGCGCGGCGGCTACATTCCCTAATTTCTTGACTCAACCCTTTGGAGGAACAGCAAATGAAACACAGAATTACAGCACTTCTTATGGCTGTCATGATCGTGATGACGGCTCTTGTCACGCTCGTGGGCTGCCGCGTCGGCGGGAACGGTGACGGCGGCGGAACGGGTGGCAAGGGGGATCTGAGCGGCTCTATCACTGTCTGGTGGCCGGGTGGTTCCTCCACGACGGAAGCTGCAATCAACAATGCAAAAGCCAAGTATGAAGCGGATCATCCAGGCGTTACCATCAATATCGAATTTCAGAGTACCAGCGATTTCTACGCAAGCTATACGATGGCGCTGATGGGGAAGAATTTCCCGGATGTTGCCTACGTAGACCATGTATTTGTCCAGCGTCTTGCGTTCGACGGGTTGATCGCCAACCTGACGGAGCTCGGTCTCAACGACCTGAAAGACAACTATATTGATTCTCTCTGGACCCCGAACCTCTCCGGCGACCAACTGTATGCGTTGCCGATGAGCTCCAACATTCTGGCGCGGGTCTATAACAAAGCCTTGCTTTCCGAGGTGACAGGGAAAGAATTCACGGACGATGATCTGCCGAAAAACTGGAACGAGTTCATCGCCCTCGGCGAGCAGATTGAAGCCTACAATCAGGCGCACAATCTGACCGGTAACGACAAACTCTATCTGACGACGATTCCCGCCGGCTCGGGCAATGAGTCGATGGGTGCGATGTTCTTCCTCGCGTATTCCGCACGCAGCGGCGGTACGCTGATGAACGCGGATCTCACCGAGATGACCCTCGCGACGGAGGCGAATATCAACGCCGCGACGAAAATCAAGTATCTCGCGGATCACGGTTACACGACGACGACTTTCAGCGAGAGCAAGTTTGAGACAGGAAAAGTGGCTTTCATCGAAATTGGCCCCTGGAAGCTGACCGACTACTCCCGTATTGATGCCGCAAGCGACGATATCGACTACGGTTACTCGCAGGTGATGCCTTTCGAGAACGGCGGCGATATTTCCTCGACGCTGGGGCTCTATTCGCTCGTCATTACGAAGAAGAGCAATAAACAGGCACTGGCGGCGGACTTCATCAAGTATGTCACGACCGACACCGAAGTACAGCTCGCGCACAACACGGTGCAGAACCTCATGCCGACGACCAAAGCCGCGATTGAGGACGAGTTCTACAAGACGCCCGAATGGACGGTCTTCGTCAACCAGCTTACGCACGCGGTCGCCCGCCCCGGCTCCGCCGCATGGCCCTCGATTCAGAAGCTCGTGGCGGAATACACGACCGGGCTCCTCAACGGCACGCGTGAGGTGGATTACATCTACTCTCTGCAGGCGGCTCTGACCGAGAAACTTGAGGACCTGGAGGACGAATAATGGAGGGTGCGGAAGTCTCGGGCACCAAAACTCGGAAGAAACATAAGCTTCAGAACGAGTTGAAAGCCTATTCACTGCTTGGCTTCCCGCTCGCGTGGTGGACACTGTTCTTTGTCGTCGCGTTCTTTACCGCTCTGTTTTTCAGTTTCACGAACGTTTCGCTCAATAAACTGGCAACGGGGGCGGAAATCAAATTTACCCTCGACAACTACAAGCGCATTTTCGGCTTCGGCTGGAAAAAGTTCGACAAAGAATTTTGGAGCAGTCTCAGCGTGACGATTCGTTGGACGCTGGTGATGACCCTCGGGAACAATCTCATGGGGCTCCTGTGCGCGTTTCTTATCCACTCGCTCAAACGCGGGAAACGCTTTTTCCTCGCGCTGCTGTTCTGGCCGTCTCTGGTCTCCGGCGTCGTCGGCTCCGACGTGACGAAGCTGGTGTTCGACTCCGGCAGCAACAGCCTTGCGAACAAACTGATTATGGCATTCGGGCACGAACCGATTCAATGGCTGACGGACGAAAAGTACGCCCTCATCTCCCTGATGATTATGCCGTTCTTCTTCGGTTTCTGCACCAAGATGCTGATTTACTACTCCTCCATCATTGCCATTCCGAATACGTATAAGGAAGCGGCGACGCTGGACACCGACAGTCACGTGAAGATATTTTTCCACGTGACGCTGCCGCTGATGAAAAACGCATTGATTCTGAATCTGCTCCTGTCGATCATCGACGGGTTCAAGATTCTCGGACCCATGCAGCTTATCACGAACGGCGGCTACGGCACCAATTCGTCCATGCTGTATATTTACAATACGGCATTTGAGGACGGGCTGTTCGGGCGTTCCTGCGCGTATGCGACCATTCTGTTCCTGATTATTCTCGCATTTACGCTCGTACAGCGTAAAATCTCCGGGTCGGAGGTGGATACCATTGAGTAACTTCTTAAAGAAATGTATCTGTCTCCCTGCCGGGGGCGCCGCCGCGACCGAGGTCTGGGAGACGGCGATGCCGGAAACGACCGCGGCGCCCGCCGAGAGGGAAGAGGCGCCCGTCGCCGCGCCGATGAGCGCGGAGAAGGTAAAGAAAGTCAAGTCCGCGAGACGGAAAGAGATTACATTCCAGGTAATCTGCATTCTGATTCTCTCCCTCATCGCTTTTTGCCAACTGTTTCCGTTCTGGCTCAAACTGGTCGATTCGCTCCAGAGTCCGGATCTCATTCCGGACAGCGACGTGCTGTACGTTTGGCCGGTGAACGGAACGCTCAAAAACTATGCGACCGCCCTGGAAGTCAGCGGCTTCTGGCGCGCACTCGGTAACACGCTCTTCCACTCGGTCATGTTCACCGCAATCAGTCTCCTCATTGCCATCGTCGTCGGGTATGTACTCGCCAAGATGCAGTTCCGGGGGAAAAAGATTGTGAGCAATCTGCTGCTCTGCACCATGATGGTGCCGGGCGAGGTACTGATGATTCCGAACTATATTCTGGTGATGAATATGGGTCTGAATTACTCCATATGGGGTCTGATCCTGCCCGGTATCGTCAATGTGTTCGGTATTTTCCTCATCAAACAGTACATGGCGAACATTCCGCAGTCGGTCCTGGAAAGCGGGGAACTCGACGGGTGCGGTGAGCTCCGCAAGATTTTCCTCATCGTTGTCCCGATGTCCAAGCCGGTCCTCATCACCTACGTGATTCTGACTTTCGTCAGCACGTGGAACGAGTACCTCTGGCCGATGGTCATGCAGTCGAGCGGCAGTACGGTCGAGACGCTCCAGCTCATCATGTACAAGTTCTATCCCGCACTCGGGAACTATGCGGACGGGTTCGTCCGCTCGGCGGGTATGATTCTGATTACGCTGCCGATTATCATTATGTATATTATTTTCCAGCGTTACTTTTTGGAACAAAACAACGTGGGTGGTCTTAAATAACCGCCCCACCATGGAAGGAGAATCCCATGAAAAGACAGACACGAGTAAGACTCCTGACGATGCTCCTGTGCTTTGTCCTGATGTTCGCCTGCACGCTCAGCGCCTGCAAAGACGCTGTGCCGACGCCGGACCCGGGCAAGACGGACGACACCTGCACCGACCATGTGGACAAGGACGGTGACGGTAAGTGCGACAAGTGCGGCGCCGATGTGGCGACAACCCCGACGACCTGCACCGTACACGTGGACAGCGACGGCGACGGCAAGTGCGATAAGTGCGGCGCCGATATGCCGATTACCTCGGAGACGTTCTCGTATTTCGGGAACACTAAGCTTACCGAGGACAAGAAAGTGTATCTCTTGAACAGCACCGCCGACGGCTACAACTACGACGGCGACCAGCTCTTCCTTTGCCAGGCATTGCAGGGGCTTTTCGCGAGAAAGAACGTCACGTTCTACGTCGACAGCCACTATATGACGAACGGCACGAACGTGGATATGTTCTATCTCAAACAGGCAAAAGAAAACTACGGCGTGACGTATGAGGCAATTTCGCTCGAGCAGGCAGTGCAGATGTACATTGACACGTGGAGTGCCAATGTCGCGGACGGTACCTGGGGCTCCGAAATCGCGCTCGACAGCTACAACAACGTGGTGGGCGTCACCGCCTACACCGAGACGACGGGCGCCGGATACAGCACGCCCGGTTACATCGTCTATAAGGCGGGCGACGTCTCGGTCAATATCGCGGCGACCCTGTGCGGGATTACCGGTTTCTTGCCCGTATGCGAGGATGATGTCGATACCTATAAGGAAATGGGGCTCGTCGAGAAGTTCAATGTGAACAGTGCAGCGTTGACCTACAAGTGGCTGTTCAACAATGTCATGAGCGAACTCTCCACCGCGGGTCTCGTCCACCAGAACTATACCTCTTCCGAGGGCACGAACAAGTTCATCAAAGACTACGGTATCTGCAATAAGTTCTTCCACATCTACTATGATGAGACATCAATCGTCGGTACGAGCTTCAAGAAGACACTCCACAGTTTCCTCGAGCCGA
This sequence comes from Akkermansia muciniphila, assembly GCA_963611795.1. Taxonomy (GTDB): domain Bacteria; phylum Bacillota; class Clostridia; order Oscillospirales; family CAG-272; genus UBA1740. Next base: position 36,953 of record CAVDSZ010000017.1, read on the forward strand.
ACTGCCCGATCTTCGGTTACACCTATTCCGAGGACAGAGACGTGGCGTTCTTCTCTCAGTACGGACAGTTCATCATTCCGACCGACTATACCTGTAACCTGACCTTCCTCGCGGCGGACGCTTTCGCGGGGCAGACGTTCAGCCAGCCCAATAAGGACTACGAGAAGCCGGCGGAATCCGGTAAGCACTATGTGGCGTTCGTCGTCTCCGACGGCGATAACGCGACCTACTGGCAGAATACCGCCGCTTTCGCGACCAACTATATGAACGCCGCAGGGCGTGAGAACGATACGTTCCCGGTCACGTGGTCGATCACCCCCTCGCTCGCCGACCTGATGCCTCTGGTACTGGCGAACGTGTACGGCAACCAGGCGAACGCATACGACTACTTCTGCGCACCGGTCTCCGGGCAGGGGTATATCAACGCGGGCAACTATGCGGCGCAGAAGAACGGCGAGTATTTCGCGGACTTCTGCAGCAAACTCGATGTGTACATGAAGAAAGCCGGGCTGTCCGTTGCGACGGTCATCGGCGGTAACAGCCAGAACGACGTCGCGAACGTCCTCGCCGGCTATGCCGGATGCGAGAGCGTCAAGGGCGGTATCGTTTACGACGGCAACAAGTATTTCGGTACGAACCCGGGCGGTGTCATGTGGGTGAACGGCAAGCCGTTTATCCAGCCGCGCGACAGCCTGTGGGAGACGACCCCGGCGTACATCGCGGCGCGTATCAACACCTATTCCACCGACATCACGACCATTGACGCATATACCATTGTCAATGTCCACCCATGGAGCCATTCCTACGCGGATATCCGCACCATTGTCGGTATGCTGAATGACAATGTGGAAGTCGTCAGCGTGGACAGACTGGTCACGATGATGACCGATAACGTCACCGATAAGTCCAGCACGACCTCCTTCCAGGTGCCGGAGCGCAACGGTATCAGCATCTCCGAGGACTACCTGCGGCAGAATCCCTCGCTGATTCCCGTCGACCCGCTCTTCAACGACTTCCTGCTGTGGGCGGAGGACTGGACTGGCAGCGGCGTGACCTATAACAGCAGCGATCGCGCCTGCTCCAACGTCGGCGCTATGTACAAGGGCAATATTTCCATTGCGGCGGGCTCGACCGGCACCAAGGCGCAGTTCACCCTGCCGGACATCGCCGACTATTGGCTGAGCTTCAATGCGCGTTGCGACGCGGAGAATCCCGCGACGACGGCGACCTTCGACGTCATTATGACGGTGGACGGCGTCCGCAAGACCGTGATGAAGAACGTGACGCTCCGCGGCGTTTCCGGGACGGAGACGCAGATTGTGAACGGCGACGGCTGGCAGTGCTTCGCATTCCCGATTGCGCAGTATTTCGCCGATTACCGCGGCAAGACCTGCACGTTGGAGATTAATGTGCGTGAGGGCGGGGCAGGGATTCGTCTCGACCAAGTGACGTTCAAGGACAGAACCGTTGATCCGGCGGTCGATCTGACGACGGTCAATCGGTACGACAACCAGTTTACCTCCTCGACCGAGGACTGGATGCTCGGCGAGCAGTATAAGACCAGCCAGTACTACTGGTGGGATGTCATCGACCGTGAGAACCTCTCACCCGCGAACTCGTTGCAGATTGACTGCTCCGACGGCGGCGGTGACGAGAAGCGTAACGGCAACACGAATATGTGGATGGCGAAACATTATGTCCTGCCCGAGAGCGACAAGATTACGCTTTCGTTCCGTGTGACGAGCGATAACGACACCGGCGCGTACCTCAAGATTTCGCTGTACGTCGACGGTCAGTACATCGTGCTGTACGACTGGCAGAGCGCGCGGGACAGCAAGGGCAACACGACCATATCGGTCAACCTCAGCGAAACGTATCCCGATATCGACTTCAGCGGTCAGGAAGTGACCGTTGTGTTCGAGGCACGTGACGGCGGCCGTAACAACGGCGTCGGCGAAGCGTGCAAACTGCACTACTTCACGACCAAAGCGGACTAAATACTGATGCCCCGGGGCAGCGGGCGCGGCGACGCGCCCGCCTCCGGGGTCATTTCGGAGAAAGTAAAAGGATATGAAAAAAATCATCGCTATGAGCATGGCGTTTGTCATGCTGCTTTTGACGCTCACGGGTATGCTTACCGCCTGCCGAGAGGACGATGTGACCCCGCCGGACGATACGCCCACCCCCGCAGAGCCGGAGAAGTTCGGCTATGCCGACGATTTTTCCTACTATCAGGAACTGGTTATGAACCCCGATAAGCACCTGTACGTCTATAATCGGACGGAGACGCTCACGAATGAGGAAACGGTGCTGGCGGAGGCGATTCAGGGCATTTACGCCCGCACAGGCGCGAAGTATTACCGTTACTCGAACGACGCCTACGCCACATGGCTCGACGACATGATCGAGAACTACGGCTTTACCGCCGAGGACATCACCCTGCGCGAAATGGTTGAGGGCTTTGTCCGCGACTACGGCAACAAGTATGTGCTGTACGACTGGCAGGGACTCGCCGAGAGCATCAACAGCGCCTGCACGATTGCCGGCGCGCTCGATTATCTGCCGATCGATGTCACCCTGCGCGAAAAGGCGGAGGAATGGGGATTGACGCTCGGTGTCGACGCGTCTCAAATGACGGAAAAAGCGTGCTTTGCGGCGTACAAAGACAAACTGAGCAACACGGGTCTTGTCCAGCAGTCGGCGGGGAATATCCGCTTGCGCGATTACGGCATTGCCTGCCGCTATTTCTTCTTCTACCGCGCCGGGCAGGAGACGGAGGACATGATGTTCCGCGGTCAGGTACAGGGATGGGTCGAAGAGAACTCGCCCGTATTCGGCTGGGGTCCGAACGAAGAGGCGGAACACGTGACAGTCTCTTCGCAGTACGGGCAGTTCACCATTCCGAGCGACCACTGCTTCAATATGTCGGTGTTCGCCTGCCGCGCGGCGTTCGGCGGGGTGGATTTCACGCAGAGTGCCAAGACCACCGGGATCCGCGCTGAGGCGGGCAAGCACTACGTCTGCATTATGATGAGCGACGGCGACAATGTGCAGACGTGGTATAACACGTTCCCATTCAATAGCAAGTATTTCGGGGCGGAGCGCGGAGATTTCCCCATGGGATGGAGCGTACAGCCTTCCCTTTCCGACCTCGGACCGAACGTCCTCGGCTACCTGAAACGGAACGCGGGCGCCAAAGACTATTTCGTCTGCTCGGTCTCCGGGCAGGGGTATATGTATCCGCAGATTTATCCCGATCTCAAGGGCTTCACGCAGGGGCTCAGCGCCTATCTGCGGCGCACGGACCTCTCTGTCGTGCAGATTCTCGACTCGGGTTACAGTGCCAAGGTCGTGGAGGCTTACGCGCAGATTCCCGAGCTGAAGGGCGCGATCTACTGCTACGGCGACAAGTACGTCGCGGGTAACGGTTCGGTCTACTGGTCGAACGGTAAGCCCTTCGTCGCGATCCGCGAGACGCTGTGGAACGCCAACGTCGAGGCGATGGCGGAGCGCATCAACGGCTATGCGAAGGATCCGACGACAATCGAGGGCTATACCGCCATTAACCTGCATCCGTGGTCGATGAGTTATCAGGATGTGGTGAAACTGGTGGAGTTGCTTGATGACGATGTGGTCATTGTGACAGCAGACGATTTCATTCAGTTGATTACCGAGAACGTTCCCAAGACCGACGTCGTTCGGTAAGATTGCCAAGCCTTGACAAACGGGTTTCCCGTGCCACCGCGCGGTGTGACCCGTTTTCTCGGGTGCGACGTCGGCGGGATTATCGACGTGATAGGAGCAAAGGAGAAAGTATGGAAAAGCAACCGATACTATTCACCCCGGCAACGAAGTCGTACCTGTGGGGCGGGACGGCACTCATGGAGAAGTGGGGCAAGACCGCCACGGAGGCGAC
>CAVDSZ010000018.1:0-27525 GCA_963611795.1 Akkermansia muciniphila
CGCTTTTCACTGTGCTACAAACGCAGACGAAAGGCGATAAATCGGACGGCAAAACGGCATAGAAAAACCGAGCGTTTATAACACTCGGTTGAAGGCTGTAATGTATTTATAGTTTGATTTTTAGTCCAAAATAATCTCTTGTAAAAAACAAAACGAACTCAAGATTTTCTCTCGGGTTCGTTTTATTCTTGTTTGGTGCGAGAGACGGGACTTGAACCCGTATGGATAAACCACACGCCCCTCAAACGTGCGCGTCTGCCAGTTTCGCCACTCTCGCGTGGACGCATTTTATTATACAGAACGCGGCGGGGTTTGTCAAGGGGGAGTTTTCGTTTTTGCAAGATTTTTTGAAAAGCAAACTTTTCCGCCGTTTTATACAAATACCGCGGGCATTTTTCGTTACAAGGCGGAATTGCTTTTCCGAAGTTGTCATGCTACAATAATAAGGATTTACCGCCCGCACACTCCATCTGATGCCCCGCAGAGACGGCAGCCTTTCGTCCGTGTGCGGAGATACGTCGTCGCGGGAGCCGTCCAAAGGAAAACGAAATGAAAAGAAATGCACATTTTCTGTCGTGGTTGCTTGTCGTCGTCATACTTCTGACCGCTCTGTTCCTCGGTGCCTGTGGGAAGAAAGATGCCATTGGGGAAATGCGGGAGATTCTTGCCGCCACCGATAATTTCACTTTCACCTATATGATCGAGGGGCGGGAGAGCACCGACCGCTTGGCGTTGTATTATGTGCTTTCCGCCACGAAAGATGTGTGGTCGGAGGAATCCGTTCTTGGCGTCACTTATGGGGTGTTCGGTACCAACGGGGTGACGGTCTGGGAGCAGGCGGGCGATACCTATGTGCCGTCTCACTCATATACACAGGCGGACTATACGGAACTGACGCGCGGTGAGGAGAGCACCTTCGGTAAATTCCTTTCCTATCTTACCCCCGACGCGTGGAAGTGGAGCAGTCAGCGCGGAGCGTTCGTGCCGAAGAATTACGATATGTTTGCATCGCTCGACATGGAGCTGACCGACATGGAACTTGCCATTACCGACAGAACCTGCACCATCATGGGGAAGGGCGTTAAAATGGACGGTACGGCGCGTTACCCCGTCGTCATCACGATGGCAGTGACCGGCGTCGGTGAAACGACCATTACCCTCCCGACCGATATTACGGACAACTGACAAAAACCATATGTGACGTATGGTCACCCCGTGTCAGCGGACGTCCTCCCACGAAAACGTCGTAGGGGTTCCCTCGGAGAGGAGCCCGGTAAAATTTCTTTGCCGCAGGACTTCGTAGACCGCGACGGCAACGCTGTTCGACAGATTGAGGGAGCGCAGCCCTTCCCGCATGGGGATTCGTACACAGGTATCGGGTCGCTCTGCAAGAATATGCTCGGGGAGCCCTGCGGTCTCCCGTCCGAACATTAAAAAGACATCGTCCGGATAGGTGACTTCCGTATAGGCTCTTGGACTTTTCGTCGAGAAACAATAGATGGTTTTGTCAGCGTGGAGCCGAAAAAACGCCTCCTCGTTGTCATAATAGGTAATGTTCAGTTTATCCCAATAGTCAAGGCCTGCACGTTTTAGTTTGCGGTCGTCAATCGCGAATCCGAGTGGGCGAATAAGGTGCAATGCTGCTCCCGTCGCCGCACAGGTGCGTGCGATATTGCCGGTGTTCTGTGGAATTTCCGGGCAATGTAATACAATATGAATCATTATTTAGTGCTCCTTCATTGACTTATTATCATTCTACCCGTGAGAGGGAAAAAGTCAAGAGGACATGGGAGGTATTATGAAGAAAATATTAGCACTCGGCAACAGTTTCTCTGAGGACGCGACAGCCTATCTCGAGCATCTCGCGCCTACACTGTATGTCCGGAATTTGCACATTCCGGGCTGCTCGCTCGAGACGCACGCCACACATCTCGCAGCAGGCGATTCGGCGTATGTGTTTCAGGAACACGGACGCGCGCTTCAAGCCGAACACGTCGCGGCAAACGATATCATGGCAGGGACGCCGTGGGACGTCGTGACCGTCCAGCAGGGAAGCCCTTTTTCGGGATTGCCCGAGACGTATGAGCCGTATCTGACCGAAGTGCTCACCGCTGTGCGGGCGCTGTGCCCCGGAGCACGTATCGTGTTCCATGAGACGTGGGCTTACGCCAAGGACTCCACGCATGCACAGTTTTACCGTTACCATAACAATCAAACAGAAATGGCACGCGCCATTCGTGAGGCAGCCGCTGCAGCGGCGTCCGCGCACGGTCTGGAAATCATTCCTTCGGGGCGCTTTATCGCCTATCTGCGCGCGCACGGACCGGCGCTCGGTGATGAATATACCCGAGACGGATTCCATATGCACATTCCGTACGGTCGTTACGCCGTGGCACTTGTATGGGCGCATTTCTTCGGCGCCGAAGTGTCGGATTTTGTGCCGGAGGGCGCTGACCCCGACGTGCTTCGCGTCATACGTGAACTCTATGACCGTTTCGCCGCCAATGGGTTTTGCGTCGATCATGACTGAAATAAACCCGTGAGAAATCGGCATGCCCGACGGCATGATAGCGCGTCGACTTCATGCAATTCTCATCGGCTGAAGAAATAAAAAGCACCCGCGCCGCGGGTGCTTTTTATCATATTTAGGTGTTACCGGGGCGCGAGAAAAGCCTTTTCGACCGCGTCGTTCCGCTGCCCGCTCGAAATATTGCGAAACCGGTTGAAAAAACCGTATTTTTATTATATAATTTCTGTGGAGTCAAGTATCGGTAATTCGCATTTTCGGAGGTGGCTCGCAATGAAAATCAAACAGCAAAAACAAATCCGGGCGTTTCTTATCGAGGAGTTTGGGAAAGACCGGGGCGACGCCCTGTTCGGTGCACAAGACAAGGTGCTCGGCACGCTGATTGAAAACACAAAAAACAAGTCGGAAAGCCAGATGAAAATGCTGACGCAGACAATCCTCCCACGCATTGCGCTCTATAAAGCCTTGCTCGCCGAGGGATTTCCGGCGGCAGACGTGTATGCGAATGTGCAAAAATATATGCTGGAAAAAGTCGCGGCGAAAAAACACGCGTCCACGGCAAAAATGGAACTTGTTCCGGGGTTCTACGCTATTTACAGCAAAATTTTTCTGCGTATTATGCGAAAGACCGATTTGCAGGAAAGCACGCAAAGCCACGATAAAAAATCCTTTGATGTCACGATTACAAAATGCCTTTGGCATACGGCTTGTGTCGAGAACGGTTGTGCGGAGTTGTGTCGGCTGTTTTGTGCCGTGGACGACGTGACGTACGGCGGTCTTAGGAAAATCGGTTTCACGCGTACCGAAACACTTGGTAACGGCGGGGATTGCTGCGACTTCCACTTTTTCAGAAAATAAGTGTCATCAATGAATTGACAGATCGTTTGCATAAGGCAAACAAAACAGCCAGACGCCACGGAAAGCAGCGCTTGGCTGTTTTTGATTTTTCGGCAGTTTCCTATCGGGTAGGCGAACGGGCAAATCCGTAGTTACTCTTCCGCCGCCAGCGTTCGCGCCTGCTTCTTTTCCCGGCAGAGAGCCGTTAAACGGACGGCAAGGCGGTAAAGACCGAACGCCAGCCCGGCGGCAAGGAGGATAAAGACGGTGTAAAGCAGGAGATAGACCACCTGCCCATAGTGCAGACGAATCCGCTCGAGCGGGCGGATAAAGGAGCGCAGGAGCCCCGCATAGTTGACCTGGAAGCGGAAAGCGGCGGGGATTGCCACTGCTGCCCATGCCCCGAGAAATGTGCAATAGCGCAGAAAATCCCATTTTTTCAGCTGATAGTCATGACCGAAAAGCATAATGAGCCACAGGAGCAACACCGCCATGTGGTAGAAATAACTGTGCGCGGGATAATAGTGCGTGAAGAGGTAGGCGGTGTTACCGACGACGGAGTGTGGATTGACCGTCATCGTAACGAGCAGAAACAGCCCGCCGACATAGGAGGCGCAGGCACCGTAATGGCGGACGCGTCCGCGCCCGAAAGCGTACAGCGCGAAGGATACATAATAGGTGCTGGAGTAGTGGAACGGCAGGTAGTTCGGGGAATAATGATCCCGAAGGATTACCTGCTTGGCAATTTCGCCGGCGAAAAGGAGGAGCATCAGTGCACGCACAATCCAAATGCGGGCGCGTGGGGAGCACTTCCGGCTCAGGAACGCGAGCAGAAAGATTGTGAGATACCCGAGCGGAATCGTGATAAAATGGGACGGATACCACATAGCCAAGCCTCCTTTCGTCTACAATATAGCAATATTTTGTTAATCAAGTATAACGGTTTTATGTACATATTGTGTCGAAAAAGAACGACCCGAACACTTGCAATCATGGCGCATCTGTGGTACAATATTCCCGTTCAAAAGAAACGGTGCAAAAGACACCAAGGAGGAACGAAAATATGGTCAGAGCAATCGTCGGCGCCAACTGGGGCGACGAGGGAAAAGGCAAAATCACAGACGTCCTCGCGGGACAGTCCGATGTCGTCATTCGGTTCCAGGGCGGTTCCAACGCCGGGCACACCATTATCAATGAATACGGAAAGACCGCGCTTCATCAAATGCCGTCGGGGATATTCTACCCGAATGTCACCAATATCATCGGGAACGGTGTCGCTTTGGATATCGAGAAGTTCCTGAACGAACTCGAAACCGTCAAGGCGAAAGGCGCGAAACCGAACATTCTGGTCTCCGACCGTGTGCAGATTGTTATGCCGTACCACGTCCTCTTCGACGTGTATGAGGAAGAGCGGCTGAAAGGGGCGGCGTTCGGCTCCACGAAGTCCGGCATCGCGCCTTTCTATTCCGATAAGTATTCCAAGATCGGTTTCGAGATCTGCGAACTCATGGACGAGGATTACGCGTACAAGAAACTGAAACGCGTCATGGAGGTCAAGAACCTGCTTCTCACGAACCTCTACCACAAAGATCCCCTCGACGTCGATGAGCTCTTCCGTCACCTCATGGAACTGCGCGACCGTATCAAGCCGTATGTCGGTAACGTGTTCGCGTTCCTGCAGGAGGCGCTGAAAGAGAACAAGACCATTTTGCTCGAAGGGCAACTCGGGTCGCTCAAGGATCCGGATCACGGCATTTACCCCATGGTGACGTCCTCGTCGACCCTCGCCGGTTACGGCGCGATTGGGGCAGGGCTTCCGCCTTACGAGATTAAAGACATCATCGTCATTACCAAAGCCTATTCTTCCGCTGTCGGCGGCGGCGCTTTCGTCAGCGAGATTCTCGATGAGGAGAAGGCGCAGGAACTCCGTCTGCGCGGCGGCGACGGCGGTGAGTTCGGCGCCACGACCGGCAGACCGCGCCGCATGGGGTGGTACGACTGCGTTGCCTCCCGTTACGGGGTCAAGGTGCAGGGCGCCACGCAGGTCTGCCTGACCGTCGTAGACGCGCTCGGCTACCTCGATGAAATCCCCGTCTGCGTCGGCTACGAGGTGGACGGCAAGGTCATTCGCGATTTCCCGACCACGCCGACGCTGGAGCGCTGCAAGCCCGTTTTCAAAGTCCTGCCGGGCTGGAAGTGCGATATTCGCGGCATTAAGAAGTATGAGGACCTGCCGGCGAACTGCCGTGCTTATATCGAATTCATCGAGCGTGAACTCGAGACGCCGATTACCATGGTGTCGAACGGTCCTCGCCGCGATGAACTGATTTATCGCTGATTTTCCGTCACAGCCGCCGCCTTTTCGCGGCGGCTGTCTTTGAGAGAGGGTACTATGTGGGGAGAGATTGACGCGGGCACCGCGGAGGCGTTTCGCCTGGCGGCAGAGCAGACCTACCTCGGCGGCGACTGCCCGGGCGGGATTGGTACGCTCGGGGAGCGGCGACTGCACGCCGCCCTCAAACGCTTCCTCAGCCCCGACGTCGCGACGCATGAGATTGGCGTCGGGCGTTACCGGGCGGACGTTCTGACCGATGGGCATATTTATGAAGTCCAGACCCGCCGCATGGACCGCCTGATTGCAAAATTGCGCGTCTTTCTCGAAACATACGACGTCACGGTGGTTTATCCCGTCGCGCGACAGAAGTACCTGTCGTGGGTCGACCCCGAGACGGGCGACGTGACGCCGCCGAGGAAAAGCCCAATCCGCGGCAAGGTGCAGGATTGCCTTTATGAACTCTTTTATCTGGCAGAGTTCCTCACCCACCCGCGATTTCACGTCAAAGTATTGCTCGCCGATTTGCAGGAATACCGCACGCTCACCGGATACGGGCGGGAGAAGAAGCGCCGTGCCCCGCGCGCCGAGCGGTTGCCGCGCGGGCTTGTCGCGGTCTACGACCTTGTGACGCCTGCCGATTACGCCCGCCTCATTCCCGAGGCGCTCGAGGAGCCGTTCACGTCGGCGGCGTATGCCAAAGCCACGGGGATTCCTGCCGCCGCGCGCGCGCGCGCCATGCGGGTACTGACCGTGACGGGCGCCGTCCGACGCGTCGGCAAACGCGGAAACGCGTTTTTGTATGCGCGCGGAGAGGAGACGACATGACCTACGAAGCTTGCGATTTGTGCCCACGCGCCTGCGGCGTTGACAGGACGCGCGGCGAGCGCGGCGCCTGTCGTATGACGAGCCGTTTGGTGCTCGCCCGTGCAGCGCTCCACCACTGGGAGGAGCCTTGTATTTCGGGCACCGCGGGGAGCGGGACGGTTTTTTTCAGCGGGTGCCCGCTCGGCTGTGTGTACTGCCAGAACCGCGAGATTGCCGACGGCTCTCACGGGCTTGCGGTGGACGACGAAAGACTCGAGGAAATCTTCTTTGAGCTGCGCGACGCGGGGGCGCACAATATCAATCTGGTGACGCCGACGCATTTCGCGCCCACCGTGGCAAAGGCGATTCGCCGCGCCCGCGACGCGGGGTTTACGCTCCCCTTTGTCTGCAATACCTCGGGATACGAATCCACGGAGACGCTCCGCGCGCTCGACGGACTAATCGACGTTTATCTCACCGACCTGCGCTATGCGCGCTCCGCGACCGCCGCCGCGTACTCTCGCGCGGCGGACTATCCCGCGGTCGCGCGGGCGGCGCTCGCCGAAATGGTGCGGCAGACAGGGGCGGCGACGTTCGATGAGAACGGGCTGATGACCCGTGGAACAATCGTGCGGATTCTGCTCCTGCCGGGGCACCTCCCGGACGCGAAGCTGTCGCTCCTGCATCTGGCAAAACACTACCGAGATACGGTCTGGGTCAGCCTCATGCAGCAGTACACCCCGCCGCCGGATATGCCGGCTCCGCTCGACCGCCGCGTCACGCGGGAGGCATACGACGCCCTTGTCCGCTATGCGGAGACACTCGGCTTTGAACACGCTTACACGCAGGAGCGGGAAGCCGCAAGTGAAAGTTTTATACCGCCCTTTGATCTTTCGGGCGTGAGAAAGGAACGTACATGACAGGATATCCGATTCGCCACCCGGACGCCCGCCGCGGCGTCCAATCGCTTTACTATTTCGAGAAGAAACTGACCTTGACCTCGCCGGGCGCCGCGTGCGTGCGCGTATTAGCGGACGCGCGCTACAAACTGTGGGTGAACGGGCGCTTTGTCGCTTGCGGACCCTGCAAAGGCTCACGGGACCGCCGCTATTACGATGAACTCGACCTCACCGGTTACTTCGTGCCGGGCGAGAACCGTATTGCCGTGACGCTCCTGTCCATGGAGTCCTCGGACGCCATGGAGGCGGGGCATATGTCGCTCCTCTCGGTCATTCGCGGCGCGGACGCGTACTTTTACCTGAACGGTACGGTCACGGACGCGGGCGAAGAAAAGCCGCTCCTGACAGACCGCACATGGCGCGTCGCGCGGGAAGACCACGACACGTTCACGCCACAGTTTTTCGTCGGGCTGAACGAGCACGTGACCCCCGGCTTCGGGGAGGTCCTCGCGTGGATTGACGCCGAGACGGCACCGCTCGGGGTGTTGACGGAGGGAGACGACGTGCCGTTCGGCGAGATTCTTTCGTCGTATGCGGCGCCGCGCCCCATTCCGCAGATGCTGTATGTGCCGCGCGAGTTTACCTACCACGACGGCTACTATGATGCCGGGGAACTGACGACGGCGTATGTGCGTCTCACGGCACGGGGGAAGGGCACCCTGACCGTGCGCTATGGGGAATGCTTTGTCAAAGGTGACGATACGCAGTTCGAGAAAGGTGACCGCACCGATACGACCGGGCACCTCCTCGGGCACGACGATACGTTTGCAATCAACGGCACGCTCGAATTTGAGTCCTTCTGGTTCCGTACCTTCCGCTATGTGAAAGTCACCTGTGAAGGAGGAGCCGAGTTGACCGGGCTCTCCTTCGTCGAGACGGGCTATCCGCTCGAGACCGGCGGCGGGTATGATTTCGGCGACGCGCGGCATAACGCGCTGTGGGACATTTCGCTCCGCACGCTCCGCCGCTGTATGCAGGAGACGTATGTCGACTGCCCCTATTATGAGCAACTTCAGTACTGCATGGACACCTACGCGCAGATGCAGTTCACCTACATGATTTCGCCGGATACGCGCCTCGCGAAGCGGGCGCTCCGCGACTTCGGGACGACATGGCGCCCGGGCTTTCTCACCGAGGCGCGTGCGCCGTCCTCCAAGCGGCAGTATATCCCGGGATTCTCGCTGTTCTATATTCTGATGCTCAATATGTACGAGGCTCGCACGGAGGACGATGCCGAGGTGCGGCAGTATCTGCCGGTCATTGACGGGATTCTCGATTATTTTGCCTGCCACAGAAATGAGGCGGGACTCATCGCCGCCTCGGATATGTGGGACTTCGTCGACTGGGCGGACGACTGGCGCGCCGACGAGGGGGCACCGGTGACAAAGCACGGCGAGGGCATCACGGTCTATTCGCTCATGTATGCGTATGCCCTGCGAAAGGCGGCACGCCTCGCGCGCGTGTTCGGTAGAGGCTCGGTCGCGGAGGAGTACCTGCTCCGTGCCGACGAGATGACAGAGTGCGTGAAAAACGCTTGTCTCGACAAGAAAACCGGGCTTCTCTTTGACAGCGAGGAGCACCGTTCCATGTCGCAGCACAGCCAGATTTGGGCGGTGCTCACCGGGCTTTTCACCGGTGACGCGGCAAAGTCGGCGCTCGAGAAATCCTGCCTTCTTTCCGCCCGCGGCGGGTATGCGTATTCGTATCTTTGGTTCCGTGCGCTGGAGACGGCGGGGTGCTATGAACTCGGTCGCGATATGATGGAGGACTATTACGGTCTGCTCGATAAGCATTGCTCGACGATTCCCGAGATGCCGTATGCCTACTCGCGCAGTGAATGCCACGCGTGGGGTGCCGTCGCGCTCTATGAATTCACCTCCATGATTCTCGGCGTGAAACTGCGTGATGACAGCCCGCGGATTCTGCACATCGCCCCACGCCCGGACGGGCAGACACACGCCGCGGGCGACGTGTACACCAAGTGGGGGTGCGTCCGCGTCGAGTGGGAGACGCAGGACGGCGTGTTTACTCTTCGCCTCACGGTGCCGGATACCGTCGCGCCTGAGGTGACGGTGCCCGCCGGGTATCGTGCTTACCGCGTCGTTCTGAACGGCAAGGAGATTCCGCCGCATTACATCGGGTAAAGTGCCCACGCCACGCTGTGAACGCCGCGACATTTTAAAAAGCAATTTCTCTTCCAAATACGGGGAGGTGCCAAGAAAATCGGCACCTCCCTGTCACTTTTCTTTTGTTTGACGGCGCGTCTTTTCGGACACTTCCCAAAAACTGCATGGCGGAAACCGAGCGGCGGACAGATTAAACGCGGACGCCCCGGTGAATACTGCTCCTGTCACAAGAAAATACAGGAGCAGGATATGAAAAACAGTGGAAAAGTCGAAATCTGCGGCGTCAATACGTCGACCCTGCCAAGTCTGACGGACGCGGAAAAACGCGAACTCCTGATTCGGGCACACGACGGCGATACCGATGCACGAGACCGACTCGTAGTCGGGAATCTGCGGCTGGTACTCAGCATCGTCGGGCGTTTCTCCGGGCGCCGCGAGAACCCGGAAGATTTGTTTCAGGTGGGCTGTATCGGGCTTATCAAAGCCATTGACAATTTCAATACCGACCTCGATGTCAAATTTTCAACCTACGCCGTGCCCATGATTATCGGGGAGGTGCGCCGTTTCCTGCGTGATAACAACTCGATTCGCGTCAGCCGTTCGGTACGCGATCTTGCCTACCGCGCCCTCGGCGTGCGTGACCGTATCCTCTCGGAGACACAGCAGGAGCCGCAGGTGGAGGTCATCGCCCGCCACCTCGGGGAGAACGCTTCGGACGTCGCGGAAGCAATGGAAGCCATTGTCGAGCCGGTATCGCTCTATGACGCGGTATACAGCGACGGCGACGACGCCGTGTACGTCATTGACCAGCTTTCCGACCCGAACGAAAACGATGACACATGGGTGGAGAACATGACGTTGAGAGAGGCAATCGCGCGGCTCGGCGAACGGGAACGGCATATCATCAAAGAGCGCTTTTATCTCGGTAAAACGCAAATGGAGATTGCCGAGGAGATCGGCATTTCGCAGGCGCAGGTATCCCGGCTCGAAAAGGGTGCAATCGACCGTATCCGTCGCTCGTTCTGATACGAAACCGAAACGAAAAAGACCGCCCGCGGGCGGTCTTTTTTATGTTCTTTGTCAGACAATGACAAAGGAGAAGAAGAAATGTAAGATGCGCTGGAGGAACGGCACGGGCACATCGTCGAAGTCGACCATGCCGTAGCAGGAATAGATGTGCGGGCAGAAGATGCTGATGAAGGCAAAGATGACCCCGACCGCCTGCGTGCATACCAAGACAGGGCTGAGGAGAATGGTGAAGATGAAACGGGCGGTGTAGGCACTGGTATAGCCGCCGCTGACTTGCTCCCACCCCGCGCTGGATGCCTCGGAGGTCGGATAGAGCAGATCGTCGCTGGTCGTTGTGGCTTCGATTCCGGTGTATCGATTCTTGAACTTATAATGTCGGTCAAAGCCCGTGATGACTTCGGTCGGCTGTTTGCGAATGCTGCAGTAGAGGAAGGGCATGAAAGTGGAGCCCATCATCCAAAAATAGATGGTGAGGGGGTTGTCGTCCGCGCAGGAGGTCACGGCGCCGTTGATGAGACGGTAGGCACAGTATCCCGCCCCCGCGATGACCGGCAGGCAGATGAGCAGTTGGGTGAAGAAATTCGCCACCCGTGAGACTTCGCCGTCCGTGTCGAGGTTGACGTAGAAGAGATAGCCGATGACGATATCGAGCGCTTCACTGTAACTGTACATGCTGACGTCAATCTCTGCCTTGAAAACGAGACGCATGATGAATCCGATGATAGGGCGCACGACGGCAATCGGTGCGAGGACCACCTCGAGCGCAATACCCAGACCGAGAAATGCGTCGAACCCGCGCAGCTTGGCGACGAGGAAACCGAGCCCAATCAGCAGTACGATGCAGAAGATAATCAGACCAATCTCCGGGGGGTTGGAGGTCGTGCCGTGCAGCATCTGATAGGGGTCATTCACCGGTTTGGACGCCTGCACGCGCTGATAGATTGCGTACACGGTGTAACTGCCGACGAACGATTGCAGGATTGCCAGCAGGGAAATGAGAAAGATCATGGCGATGCCTTTCCGAAAAGAATAGGATTTGTTATCAAGTGCATTATAAGCGTCTCTTGTCGGAATGTCAACAATCATTGCTATCATTCGTTCATTTTTCTTTACCGGTCGCGTCGCGCTTTCGGCGCGGCTGTCTGCTGCAAAAGACCGCCCGAAGGCGGTCTTTTGTGAAATGGGTCGGTTCACGCGCCGGGCGCCCCGTCAGGAGAGCGTGTCCGGCAGCTCGGAGAGCATATTCTCGAGGAAGATGCCGTAGCCGCGGGTCGGGTCGCCGATGAGCACGTGCGTGACGGCACCGATTAGCTTTCCGTCCTGTATAATGGGGCTGCCCGACATTCCCTGGACAATCCCGCCCGTCTTTTCGATGAGCGCGGGGTCGATCACATGAATGGCGAAGCACTTGACGCCGCAGTTGTCGCGGGCGATGTCCGAGAGCTCAATTCGGTAGTCGTGCATTCCTTCGCCGCCGAGACTGCAACGCAGCGTCGCCGAACCGGCGCGCACACTTGCGCGGCTTCCGACCTCCAAAACTTCCCCGGTCTGCGGTATGCGCGCAAGGACGCCGAACACACCCTTGTCGGTGTTTTTTAAGATTGTGCCGACCTTCTCGCCGCCGAGCGTTCCCCGTAACTCTCCCGGCGTACCCTCCGCGCCGCGCACGATTTCGCTAATTTCGGCAGGCAGGACGGCGCCGCGCGTCAGGGGCAGAAGTTCGCCCGTGTTCCCGTCGCAGATTCCGTGTCCCAGCCCTCCGAACGCGCCCGTGTCCGGGTCGAGAAAGGTCATGGTTCCGATGCCGGCGGCATTGTCGCGAATCCAGATGCCGATGCGGTAATGTCCCTTTTCGTCTTTTACGGGCGTGAGGGTGACTTGTCGCTCTTCGCCGCCATGGTCGATCGTCAGCGTGATCGGCTTCCCGCCCGACGCCTCAATCGCCGCGGTCAGCTCTTCGACCGTCTGCACCTCGGTGCCGCCCACACATCGCACGATGTCGCGCTTTTCGATGCCCGCTGCCTTGGCGGGGCAGTCACCGTCGGAGATCCCCACGACGACAATTCCGCCGCCGAAGAGTCGGACGCCGAACGGATTGCCGCCGACCTGATATTTCCGATAATTGACCGAGGCTTCCTGCTTGACTTCAAAAAGCTCGGGAATCCTCGCTTTGACCTCGCCCTGCAACACGGGCAGTCCTCGGTCGGCGCTCACCGTGAGGGTGGCGAGCGAGAAGAGAATGACGGTCAGTAAAACGGCTGTCAGCCGCAGAAATTGCTTTTTTTTCATGGTTTTTGCTCCTTTTCGGGTCTCACACATAGCGTGTCTCGGAGGCGAAAAACTATGTGAGACAGTCCTTGGAAAAGGCGCATGACAATGGTTGCTTTTGACGTTTTTTGTGAAGAAACGTTTGCCGGCTTGTCACTTGTTCGGCAGGGAATACAATTGGCAGTTGAACCCGGTATACTTGACACGGGCGGAGCCGAGTGGTAATATTAATTTACATGCTTTTTGATGAGAAAGGACAGACTTTTTATGCGGAAGATGCTCTCGAGCAAAGGACTTCGCTTTGTGACAACCCTCATTTTTATTATCGTTATGTATCTTTTGTTTATTCTGCTACCCAGGTTGGTCATGGGGGAACGGTATGCTTACGTTGACATATCTTCGCTCACGTTGTTTCTTACCGTCATAGCGACGATTGTTTTGCAGCTGTTGGGCGACGTGCTCAATTTTAACAATACCGATCATGGCTTTTTGGCAGTCGTAAAGCGCGTCGTTTTTGATGTCGTTGCTGTATTGTCCGTGTGTTTTGCTTTGGCACTGTCCTTGTCGAGTCAGGCAGAGGAAGGCGCAAATCTGAACTTGTTTGAAACAGCATTGATGAACACAAGAACGTTCGTATTGCCGACGCTATGCCTGCTTTGGCTCATTGCTACGACCAAGGGATTCCGTCTCGCCGCCATTCCGTTCCTCTTTCCTGCGTCAATGGCAGGAGGATACCTGCTCAGTTTGATTTTTTCGGCACTTTTCCGCTCGATGCCGGCGAATAAAAGCGGTTTTACTTTTGCCCTTTTCGCACTTCTGTTCCTTGTCGTCATGATTATATGGCGTATCAAGGCCGGGGCGGCGTTTTCCAACATGGGAACGGACGGTGGGGATTTTGCTCACAAAAAGACAAGTTATACATCGAGTTATCAGGCATCACCGTTCCGCGATACGGCGGTTCGTTCATCAGGTAGCAGTACCTCGACTGCATCGGGCACCTCGGCGACAAAAACCAGCGTATCCTCCGGTAGTGCTGACGATGATGAAGCATTTGATCCCGACGACTTCCGCAGCGACTTGGCGGACTGCATGGACAGGGTTAAAAGCTCCTATACCGGTTACGAAAGTTTTGGTGTGGGATATAGCAAGGTCACGCTCAGAGTGGAATGCAGGATTAACCACGCCGAACATAGTGTGTGTTTCTTCGTGTACGGTCGCACCGTGTATAGCGGTGAGCGTAGCGTAAAGGATTCGGAGGAAATCAACGACATCTATCGCACGACTAAGGAAGGCATTCTGAGTGATGCTGAGGACTATATCAGCAGACTGAGAAGAAGATATGGTGCAAAGGCACCTAATTACCGTGTAAAAATCTATATTAACAGATAACTTGCATCAGCAAAATGACCATGACAAAATGCACCTTCCAAAGCCGAACAGAATAAGGGGCTTTGGAAGGTGCATTTTGATTCTTATGTCAATGCGTCTTGTGGCATCAATCAAATGGGGTACGCCAGTGCGTCCGCGAACGGGTCGCATCCCGGGAAGACGAAGTCCTGATGCACGGCGTCGGGCGAGCCGGCAGTCCTGCGGAGCGTCACGGTAACCGTCACAGTGTCTCCCTCTGCCGTGAGGGTACCGATAAAACCGCCTTTTTCCGACACGTTGGCGAAAAGCGTCTGGTAGGCGGAGAATGAACGGTTCACCGCATCTCGTTCCTGCGGGGTGCCCATGAAAGTCAGCAGAATATCATCGGTGTCCGATGTCAAGGAAACGTTCATGCGTTCTGCTCCGCCGAGCAGGAGGAGCAGACGCGCGGAGAGCGCCGCCGTGAAGGAGAGGGCGTATTCACCCGCAGTTACCGTGACGTGGGGTGATACCTTTGTCGGCGTGAAATGCACACGGTCGCCGAACGATTCGTGCAGACGTTGGTGCATGAGTGCATAGTAGCCCGCGACGCGCAGGGAAGTTTTGATACGGTCGAAGGGGAATAGCGATTCGGTATCGTCATCAAAAGGGGTATTCATGGTTCCTCCGAAAGTTTTGCGTAAGTGAGTTTCGCGTAGTCCGGCTTGTACACGATTTCTGTCGCGAGCGTCGCCGCCCGCCCGGCAAGGGGTCTGTAAATATAGGATTCCTCCAGGTAGAGGGCACGGATGGCGTCGCCGGTCTCTCCCGTGAGTGCGCTCGCGTCTTTTTTCATTCCGTAATAGATATAATAGCCGTCCTCGGTCTCTACCGGCAGACTGACTTCACCGACGGAGAGGGAAAAGATTGTGTTGTACCGCGTTTCGTCGGTCGCGTCGGTTGCATATTTTGCGTAGTATTCGCCACTGTACGGATTGCCTGTAAAGTGATACCCTTTGACAAGGTTCGCGAGAGCATCCAGATTGCCCTCGACTGCTCTCATCTTACCGTAAAGTTCCTCCGCCGCGGCGTGGGCGTCGGGGTAGGAAGATTTCCCGATGTACGCGTAGTTGGCGTGCGCGCAATCGTCGCTCGCAAGGAACGACCGAAGGTCAGCCTCTTCCACGGCAGGAATCTTGCCCTCGGCACCGTTCTCCACAATATACGAGTATAGCGCGGAAAGGCAGGCGAGGTAGCGGTAATGCAGGCGGTTAACGGTGTCGGTCGAATGGATTTCCGCGAGGCTCTTGCGGTAGGCGTCATAATCCCCGCCAAAACCGCTCACCGTCGTGTTGCCGTCCGGAGAGCCACCGTCCACGTCGATTTTAACGTACTGGTTCACGACGTCATCAATGCTGTCGCCTTCCGGGTCAATGTTCCATTTTCGGCAAAGGACAAATACGGCATAGAGGTCACAGATATCACGGACGGCACTTTGCAGGGCCTCTTCAACAAGCGCCGCGGCGCCGTCGCCTTCCCAGACGGACGTGTCACCGTTGTCTATCTCTGCCGTGTGGCGGAAAAAATAGAAACGCAGGAGTTCAAAACTGACGTCCTCTCCGCCAACCGTGAGAATCGTCTTGCGCCAGGCGCTCTTGGACTTCACCTCGCGGTACCCGTCGCTCCCGCAGGAACAGAGCAGAAACAGAAGGACGAGCGAAAGCAGAATTGCGGCAAGCGAGCGCCAAAAACAGTGTTTCATGGAATGCCCCCGAAAATTGATAGAAATATTGTATAATCTGTTTGTTAAAAAAGTGTGAACAACATCGTCGCACGACGGATAAATCTCTTTTCTTTTGCTGTAGATTGTGCTAAAATGAGAAAAAACGCTTTTCGGGAGAGGAATCCGATTATGGAAGATATCTATAACGTATCGCTGGATAAAGTCATTGCCGAACTTTCGCTGGAAACGCTTGTGGCGGTGCGTCCCCCCGAAGAGGTGCTCATCACCGTCGCGAGAGTTAATCGCCCAGGGCTTCCGCTCACGGGCTTTTACGATTACTTTGAAAAGGAGCGCATTGAAATCATCGGCAAAGCGGAACATCTGTATCTCGAGCGCGAGACATCGGAGGAGCGCCGCGAGACGCTCGAGGCATTCTTTTCGCATCAACCGGTCGCCGTCGTAATCTCCACGGGATTGGACGCGCCGGAACCGATGCTGGAAATGGCGAAGAAATATGAGGTGCCACTTCTGCGGACACAGGAAAAGACCAGTAACTTCATGGCGAGCCTGATTGCGTTCCTGAATACGCAACTGGCGCCGCGTATCACGCATCACGGGGTTTTGGTCGAGGTTTACGGTGAGGGAATTCTGCTCCTCGGCGACAGCGGCATCGGTAAGAGCGAAACCGCGATCGAACTCGTCAAGCGCGGGCACCGTCTGATTGCGGATGATGCCGTGGAGATTAAGCGTGTGTCGGCAAAGTCGCTTATCGGGCAGGCGCCGGAACTCATTCGTCACTTTGTGGAACTCCGCGGCATCGGCATCGTCGACGTGCGTCGTCTGTTCGGTATGGGTGCCGTTAAAGAGACGGAGAAAATCAGCCTGATTATCAACATGGAACCGTGGCAGGAAGGGAAAATGTACGACCGCCTCGGTATCGACGAGCAGAAAACCGAGATTCTCGGCATCGAGATTCCGTCCATTGTCATTCCTGTGCGCCCGGGTCGTAACCTCTCCATTATTATTGAAGTCGCCGCGATGAACCTGCGTCTTAAGAAACTCGGACATAACACGGCGCAGGAATTCAACCGACGCCTGATGGAGTCCATGGGCTTCGATCTCAACTCCTGATTTTCACACATCATGCGCTTCCCTCATAAGATACTGTTGAACGGCGAAAGCCGCAAATTGTAGGAGGGAAGCATATGAACGGTAACTGCCTTTGTAACCTGTTCGACGATAATTGTACATGGATTGTCATCCTGGCAATCATCGTGGTCCTGTGCTGCTGCTGCAACAACTGACCGACAGGACGGGGAGAGAGCCGGGCGGGTGACCGCCCGGCTTTTTGCATATCGCGCGCCTTCGTGGCATAGAGTGTACTACTTCTGACCGGTGGGGGTAGGGTTTATGTTTATTTGCACGGTGCGGGCGCAGACCGTCCGCTTTGCCGCGGTGCTGTGTCTTGCACTCGCTATTTTGTTCGGGGTCGCGGTCATCGCGGACGCCGGGGTTGCTACTGTACCACCGGAAGAGACGGTCGAGACGGTCAGTTTCTCGCGTGTCAAGACGGATGAGGATCGCCTGAAACTCCTCACCGACCTCGGGTGGAAAACGACCGGGGAGGTCGTCGAGGAGGAGAGGTTCACTCTGCCGGAGACCTTTGACCGCGTTTTGCTCGGCTATAATGAAATCCAGAAGGATCAGGGGCTGGACCTGACCCGCTACCGTAAGAAAAAAGTGACGCGCTATACTTACGAGATTACCAACTATCCGGACTATGAGGGGCGTGTGTATGCCAACCTAATCGTCTGGCGCGGCAGGGTAATCGCAGGGGACATCAGCTCCGCCGATCCGATGGGATTCGTGCGGGGGCTGGAAGCAGATCCGGGGTGAGCGGAAGGCTCACCCTTTTTTGATTTTTACATCTTATTCATAAGATGGTAACGGCATCGCAGAATTTTACGGTTAAAATAATGTCATCTTTCAGGTACAAATGTATCGATACCGAAAGGAGATATTTGCATGAAAAACATGAAAAAAGGCTCTCTCCTGTTGGCACTTCTGTTGCTGGTGGGCGTATTCTGCGGTTTACTTGTGTCCTGTGATACCGACAGTCGGACACTGCTCCCCTTTTCGGGCAGTTCGGATAACAACGACAGTAGCAGTACACTCTACGTGACAAATGTCAAGATTGAGGGCGGGAACATTATTGTCTGTTACTCGGACGGCAGTTGCGTCAACATCGGTTCTTCCGTTACGAACGTGATCGAGAGTAAGATTGGGGACGTGACGATTGACGGGAGCGAGGGGGGCGTGACGCAGATGGCGGCTTCCCGGGCGCTCCTCAGTACCGTGCAGGTCGTCTGCCAGTTCACCAAGACGGTCTATTATCAGGTGGGCGGTATCTTCGGAAAAGTGTATGAGCAGGAACAGTCCTATGCTTCTGCCGGTTCCGGCGTCATCTATTCGCTGGACTGGGAGACGAGCGAAGCCTTGATTATCACCAATCAGCACGTTGTGTATGATGCGGACAGCAACGCGAGCGACCACATCAGCGAGGATATCAGTATTTACATGTGTGGCAGTACGGACGCGGTCAAGGCGACCTATGTCGGCGGCTCCGCGGATTACGATATTGCCGTTCTGCGCGTGACGGGCTGTTCGGCGCTGAAGGGCGCCACCGCCGCCAAGATTGCGGATTCCTCCGCTCTTTCGGTCGGTAGCACGGCACTCGTCGTCGGGAACCCCGAGGGTGCCGGTATCTCCGCTACCGCCGGTATTATCAGCGTGGACTCCGAGACCATACAGATGACTGCTATCGACGATGAGAATCAAAAGAACAATTTTCGCGTGATTCGCGTCGATGCGGCGGTCAACTCCGGGAACTCCGGCGGCGGACTGTATAACGCCAAAGGCGAACTGATTGGTATTGTCAACGCAAAGATTGTTTCGAGCAGTATCGAGAACATCGGTTACGCAATCCCCTCCAACGTGGCGGTTGCCGTCGCGGGAAATATCATTGCGAACAACGGTTCGTTCCGCCGCGCGGTACTGCGTGTCACGCCCACAGGGACGGATACGCACCTCGAATATGACACGTCGACGCTCCTCACCTCCATTGTCGAGACGGTTAAGATTGAAGATGTGACGACGGGCGGCGCCGGCGAGTCCATGGGTCTTAAAAAGGGAGATACAATCCTCTCCCTGCAAGTCGGCGAGCGAGAGGAAGTCGAGGTGACGCGCACTTTCCACATCATCGACGAGATGCTGAACGCGCGCGTCGGCGATACGATCCGATTGACGGTGGAGCGTGACGGCGAGACGCTGACCCTCACCGGCACGGTGACAGCCGACTGGATTGAGTAAAAACAACGTGGACCGGATATCCCTGCGTGGCGGTGCTTCGGCACCGCCACTTTTTTACGTCGGAAAGGGAACTGTACCGGCAAAGCGCCCGATATTCCGGCACTTTGTCGAATTTTTCCCTTTCGATAAAAGACAGCACTGATTGAACGGAAAGTGCGCTTTCCGTTGCGCGCGTGCATTTTCTCCCGCTCAAAACCGGGCTTTGCGCTTGACATCGCGCGTACACAGTGGTAACATGAATAAAAATCCCGCGCGCATAACGCGCGCATATTTCGGGAGGGGCGACTATGGCACGGAAAACAGATATAGAGATTGCACAGATGTGCGAGATGCGCCCTATTACCGAGGTGGCGAGGACCGCGCATATCCCGGAAGAGGCGTTGGAGACCTACGGGAGATATAAGGCAAAAATCCGCCTCTCTGCCATGGACGGTGCTCCGCTCGGGCGGGGGAAACTCATTCTCGTGACCGCGATGACCCCGACCCCGGCAGGAGAGGGGAAAACGACGACGACGATCGGTCTTGCCGACGGACTTCGTCTGATTGGAAAGGACGCCATGGTCGCCCTGCGGGAGCCGTCGCTCGGACCCGTGTTCGGCATGAAGGGCGGCGCCGCCGGCGGCGGATACGCGCAGGTCGTTCCTATGGAGGATATCAATCTTCATTTTACGGGTGACTTTCATGCCGTCGGTGCGGCGAACAACCTCCTTGCCGCCATGCTGGATAATCATATCCAACAGGGAAACGCGCTTGGCATCGATCCCCGTCGCATCACATGGAAACGCTGCGTGGATATGAACGACCGGCAACTGCGCTTTATCGTAGACGGGCTCGGCGGGAAAGTCAACGGTACGCCCCGCGAGGACGGCTTTGATATTACGGTCGCGTCCGAGGTCATGGCGGTGCTTTGCCTTGCGACGTCGCTGACCGACCTGAAAGAACGGCTCTCCCGCATGATTGTCGGTTACACCTACGGCGGCGACCCCGTGACCGCAGGTGACCTCAAAGCGGCGGGAGCCATGACGGCGCTCCTGCGCGACGCGCTCGAACCCAACCTCGTACAGACGCTGGAGGGCACCCCGGCGCTCGTGCACGGCGGTCCTTTTGCCAATATCGCGCATGGGTGCAACTCTGTCATCGCGACGAAGTGTGCGATGCACTACGCCGATTATACCGTGACCGAGGCGGGTTTCGGCGCCGACCTCGGGGCGGAGAAGTTCTTCGATATCAAATGCCGCATGGCAGGGCTTGTGCCGGATGCGGTCGTCCTCGTGGCGACGGTGCGCGCGCTGAAGATGCATGGGGGACTTTCCAAAGACGCACTCGGCACGGAGGATCTCGAGGCGCTCACGCGCGGACTGCCGAATCTGCTCCGCCACGCAGAGAATATCCGTGAAGTCTATCATCTGCCGTGCGTGGTGGCAATCAACCGTTTTCCGACCGATACGGACGCGGAAATCGCCTGCGTTACGGACCATTGCCGTGCGCTCGGTGTGCAGGCAGTGTTGTCCGACGTATGGGCGAAGGGCGGCGAAGGCGGTGTGGCACTTGCCCGCGAGGTGATGCGCCTTGTCGACGACGGGAATCCGGAGACGTTTGCCTTTGCTTACCCGGACGACGAAACGTCGGAAAACAAAATCCGCGCAATCGTGAGGCGGGTGTACCGCGGCGCGGACGCGGCCTTTACGCCTGCCGCGCTGGCAGACCTTTTGCGCCTCGCCGCGCTCGGATTCGGTCGTTTGCCTGTCTGTATCGCCAAAACGCAGTACAGTTTCTCTGATGACCCGAAGCGTCTCGGCGCGCCGGAAGGGTTTACCGTCACAGTACGCAATGTACGCGTGGCGGCAGGAGCGGGATTCATTGTCGCGCTCACCGGTGATATCATGACGATGCCCGGGCTACCGAAGTCGCCCGCCGCGGAGCGGATTGACGTCACGTCGGACGGAAGAATCGTCGGTCTGTTTTGACACACGACGGCGCGGAGCCATGATTTCCCGGCTCCGCGCCGTATTTGCCTTAAAAATCAAATCGCGACACAGATGGTAAATGGGGGCGGAATCGCTCCGTTATCCCCCGGACGGAATGCGTGTTTTGGGAAAACAATGAGAAAGGAAAAGAACAGATGATGATACAGTTGCTGGGCATTTTCCGATCGGAGGCGGGCGAGGTGACGCGGCAGGCGTTCCTTGCCGCACAGGCACTCGGACTTGTCGGTTGTGCAATCTCCTGCGGGAGTTATTTTTCGCGGCGCCGCACGCTGTATCTGCTACTGCAAATGATGACCGTTGCGCTGTACGGCGTTCAGTATGCGCTTCTCGCGTCGGTATCGGGTGTGGTAAATGACTGCGTTTGCTTTGCCAAATATCTGTTTGTGTTTCTGTTCTTGATTCATGGCAGGGAAGCACCGCGCTGGGTCGGCTTCGTCTTTGCCGGGGTCAGCGTCGTTCTCGGCGCCGTTGCCTTCCGTGCCCCCGCCGACCTGGTTCCGATCGTGACGGCGGTTCTCTTCACCTATGCCGTATGGCAAAAGAATCCGTATGTCCTCCGCATCTGCGCCGTTGTCTGTAACGGGCTATGGATTTGGTTCAATCTCATGGCGGCGGCTTATGTCGCGACCGGCTACTGCTGCGTGGAATTGCTGATGGCGGTGGTGACAATGATTCGCCTGCTTCGCACGCATCGTGCCGCCAAGACGACCGCTTCGATATCTGCATCGGAGCCACTTCCGGAATTCACCCGGATATCGAGTTCTGCGGTGGCGTCTGTGCCTGCATCGAATGTTTCTGCGCCTGCTTCGGGCGTCGATATGGTGGCGACGGGCACCGATTCGACAGCATCGGAGCAACCTGTGAAAAAATAACAAAATCTTCATTTCAAATATTTGTTTTTTAGGAGGCAGAGTCTGTTGATTTTGTCTCTTTGTTGCATATTTTGCTAAGCCGAATTGGCAAAATGCCGAAAAACGACAATATTCATTGTGAATTGTGCCGGTGCCGATCCGGGTGGCTTTGCCTGCAATGGCAGACTTCACAATTCGGGTGAAACAAAATTGTCAATATGACGCTTGCGAAACGGTTGTTAAAACGCTAAAATAAGATTGTAATCATATTTGTCCTCTCAAACGGGACGGAAACGGAGCAAACATGACAAGCAAACGGACTCTTCTCGTGCGACTGACGGTTATGCTGGTATTGGTGGCAATGCTGGTGCCGGTTTTTGCTGCCTGCGGCAAAGATAAAAGCAACGTCTCGTACACCATTACCTATCACCTGAACGGGGGTGCTTTCGCGAAGGACGCGGTTGTGCCGGAGAAGTATCAGACAGGTGACGAGGCGCAGGCTTTGCCGACGCCGACCAAGGAAGATGCGACCTTCCTCGGTTGGTACGACATTTCCGAGCCGAACACCAAGACGGACACTAAGTACACCAAGGTGCCGACCGATAAATCGGAAGATCTCGAGTTCTTCGCAATCTGGGCGGAGCCGGGTGATTATACCATTACTTTTCATCTGAACGGCGGTACATTTACCAAAGACGTCCGCACGAGCTACTCAACGGGGGAAGAGGCGTGGTCCATGCCCATTCCCGAGCGTGTGGGATACAACTTCCAGGGCTGGTGTGATAATGCCGATTTCGATGAAGGAGACTACTATAGCACGGTTCCGACCGACAGCATGGGGCCTCTGGAATTCTGGGCGGACTGGAGTGTCATTACATACACGGTGACATTGAATGTGAACGGGGGGAAACTGACGGGGGCCGATCGCATTGCGTATATCGTGGAGGACGGAAAGATTAAACTCCCGACTCCGACCGGTGATACGGCGTTCCTCGGCTGGTATACCTCTCCCAGTTTCTTAGGCGAAAAGCTGACGGAATGGGATGCATCTCGTGCCAAGAATACGCAGTTGTATGCAAAATGGGAGAGAGCCAAACGTGTCCTGACGTTTGACGCAAACGGCGGTGTGCTGGAAGACGGTAACACACTCACATATACAAACGATAAAGGTGTGATTGAACTGCCGACCCCGACGAAGAGCGGTAAATATTTTGTTGCATGGTATGCCGACGCATCTTTTTCCTCCGCACCGATGTGGAGTTTCCGCACCAGTCAGAACGTCAATATGACGTTGTATGCGAAATGGGCAGATACAGAGGCGGCAGCGGCTGCTGTGCGCGCGGCGGCGATTGTCGCACCGGCGGACATTACGATTGATGCGGACAGCGCGGTACTGCTTGATTTTGAAAAGTCGTCGTATGGTCAAAAGAAGCAGACGGAGGACGGACAGACTGTTGCCAAATTCGATTTGGGAACGAAAGGCTGGACGCGTTTCAACAAGGACAACAAGACCCTTGTGACATCTGTCAACTTCTCGGAATATAACACGGTTGAGTTTTCTATTTACAGCGAAAAGGCGACCGGTGCCAAATTCGGCATTGTGCTCGTGTCGGAAGTAAACGGCAACGCGCTTGCCCGGTACGCACAGATTCCGGTGACAGTCGACTGGGAAGGTGAATGGAAGACTTTCTCGGTGCCGTATAGCGCATTGACAGGGAAAGCGTTTTCTTCTAAGACGGAAGGTTTTGTTTATGCGGGCGTGACGAACGACGGTTGGGGATACGAAGAAAACCTGCAGCCGGGCACCGTTGTGTATATCACCTCTGTTCGCGTGGTCAAGACGCCTTCCAAACTCAACCTTGATATCACGGAAAAGGATCTCGAGGGCGTCAAAGAGAATATTAAGAAGGATTTGATCGGTGACGAAACGCTGATTACGGACTCGACGGCACTGGTCAACCTGAATATTCCCGGCAAAGACAAAATACAGCAGTGGATCCAGTCTATGGACACGACGAACACGACGAAACTTTGGAGTGATCTGTCGTCGCCGGTATCCAGCGGAGATGTGAACGGACAGTACTGTGGAGATTACTTTGAGCGTATCTACTCCATGGCAAAAGCATATGCAATCGGTTCTTATCGAACTGAGGAAAATATGGATGCCATCAACCGCGCGCTTGACTGGATGTATCAGTACGCATACAATCCCACGGTGAAAGCATCGGGTAACTGGTGGAACTGGGAAATCGGGGCCGCACTGCCGCTCGTCCGGACGCTTTTGATTATCGAGAACGACATGAATGCCACCACCAAGGCGAATTGCCTGAAGGCATTGAATCGCTTCACGCCGGTGCCGAAGTACACATATGCGAACCGCTCCTGGACGGGGTATACCGCGCTCTATGCTGCAATTCTGCGGAAAGATATCGACGGAGTGAAGAAATGCATGGAGGAATTACTCCAGTGTTTCGAATATTCCGCGATGACGTCGGACAGGGACGGTTTCTTCCCGGACGGGTCGTTTATCCAGCACAAATACACACCGTACATTACCAGCTATGGTACGAATTACCTCTCCGAAATGACCGCCATTATTTACTCCTTGCAGGGAACGGAACTTGCACTGGATCAAGCCTACATCGATCAGTTCTTCTCGTTCTTCCTCAATTCGTACGCTCCCATGCTGTATCAAGGCAATGCATTTGCCGGTTGCTTCGGGCGTAACGGTCTCGGTGGCTATGACGGTAAGGATATCGGCTGTAAATGGATGGCGTATATTATCCGGATTTTGCCGTATGCAAATCAGACGGATCAGGTGCGCATCAACTCGCTCTTCGCATCGATTATGAAAGCGCAGCCGAACTATGCGACAGCGAAGTATATGTCTCCTCCTGCGATTGCCAATTACCGTGCTTTCCAGAAGGCGTATAAAGCAGGTCAGATTACAGCGTCCGAGGAGCTCGGTGCTTACATGATGACTGCATCCGACCGTGTCATTCAGAAGACGGCGACCTATGCGGCACTTGTCGCGATGTCTTCGACGCGTATTTATCGTTACGAGGCCATCAACAACTCGAACGGCTGGGGCTGGTGTCTGGGCGACGGCGTGCTGTATGTGGTACCTAAATCCAAACCGGATACGTATTCCAGCAACTTCTTCAAAGGGCTCAAGAATAAAACGCTCCTGCCCGGAGTTACAACGACGAACAAAGACCGTAACGGTGCCGTTTATGACGTTGACAATAACCCGTTCGGTGCTTACAGTGTCGTCGGCGGTGTTTCCGACAATGCCTTGAATCCGTTGTATTCGATGGCATATATGCATTTTGGTGCCGATCAAAAGCCGGAGTCGTACAAGGACGGTACACCGGAAGACCTCGATCTCAAGAAGGCATGGTTCTTCTTTGATAACGAGATTGTTTGTCTTGGGAGCGGTATTACCTCGACGACTTCCAGTGAGGTCTTTACCGTCATGGATAACCGCTATGTCGGGAATAGCAGTTGTGCGATTTATTGGAACGGCGATGAAGCCAATCACACGGTTTCGGAAACGCTCAATAACGCAAGTTGGGTGCATTTCAATCAGTTCGGCGGTTATTATTTCCCCGAAGCGACGACGGTCGATATGAAGAGAAATGCGACCAATGAAAACGGCTTTGTTCGTTTCACGCTGAACCACGGTACCAAGCCGACGAATGCATCTTATGCCTACGTCATGCTGCCTGATATGACGAAGGCAAATGTCAAGGCATACAGTGAGGCGCCGGATGTCGAGGTACTCTCGAATACGTCTTACGTTTCTGCAGTCCGTGAGAAGAAACTCGGCATGACCGGTATCGCGTTCTGGGAGGCAAACCAAAAGTTCGCGGTCGGTGATGTCGCGATTACGGCGGCAAATGCCTGCGCTGTGATGCTTACTGAGGGTGGTAATGCGACGTATACCCTTTCGGTTTCCGAACCGACGCAACTTCGTTCCAGCCTGACAATCACACTTGACGGCGTTTGGAATGTGTCCGCGAATGAAAACATGACAGTGAAAACCGTCAACGGCAATACTGTCATTACGGTTTATACGTCCGGTGCTCTCGGCGCGACCTTCACTTGCACCATTTCGAAGTAATTCCCGGGGTCACAGTCAGACCCAAGCAAAACAGGGGGAGCGGTGTTCCGCTCCCCCATTTTGTTATGCCGCGTGCCGCAGGCGACGATATTCCGTTCTCGGACGGGCTTGTATTTGCGCGCGGTTCGTGCTAGGATAAAAAACAGAAAAATGCCCCGGAGGGGCAGGGGAGGACAAAAATGATGCTGCATTTGGAACAGGGTCGCCCGTCGGATACCGCGGGGCGGCTCCCGAAAGAAATCGCCGTTTATGATTTTCTCGATTGCCTCGGCATCGCCTATGAGTGCGTCGACCATGAGGCGGCGTTTACGATGGAGGCTTGCCGCGCGGTGGACGAGGTGCTGGCACCTGCCGTCATCTGCAAGAACCTGTTGCTCACCAACGAGCAGAAGACCCACTTTTACCTTCTGATGATTCGGGAGAATAAGAAGTTTAAGACCAGGGAGATTTCCGCGCAGATCGGGAGCGCCCGCCTGTCCTTCGCGCCGGAATCCTATATGGAGGCGTTTCTCGATGTGACGCCCGGCTCCGTCAGCGTCATGGGGCTGATGAACGACCGTGAAAACAACGTCAGGCTCCTGATTGACGAGGACGTCCTCGCCGCCGACCTTGTCGGCTGCCACCCGTGCATCAATACGTCGAGCCTGCGGCTCGCTGTTTCCGACCTCCTCACGCGCTTCCTCCCCGCCACCCACCATGACTATACACCGGTTCACCTCGTCGGCGAGCCGACACCCCCGACACCGTAAGATGCGTTTTCGGTCCCGATGATGAAAAGAAATCCCCGCAGTATTTTACTGCGGGGATTTTTATAGGGGGTCAGTCATTTTAGATAGGAAACCGTACCGCCGACCACCTCAACAGATAGGCGATTGCTTTGCGTAAAGTGCTTTCATTGAGTCCCCAGAATTCTGTTGCATCACTAAAGGCTATGAGTCCATCGAAAGGGGTTTTTATCATCGGATAGTATGCTTTCGCCGGACATCGGTTCAGTATATTTTTTGTCGGAGTGCTCATTTGCACTCTTACCCCGCTTATTCCGAACATAACGCTCCGTGCCGTCGAAGAATACAAAAAATCCGAACCCATCTCCTATGGAGAATAAGTTCGGATTTCTCGATTTTGGTCTGAGTGACTGGACTTGAACCAGCGGCCTCTACCACCCCAACTGACGTGGGTCTGTCCTCTCGTGCGCTTTGCGTGCTTTCATACCGTTTCCGCTCCAAGACGCTTGCTCTT
>CAVDSZ010000019.1:0-26897 GCA_963611795.1 Akkermansia muciniphila
TTTTGTCCCTCCTTTTTTGGTCTGGTATGGTTCTTTCACGGCAAATAAAAAAGACCCCTCAAAAGGGATCTTCCAGCCAGATACCGTCTTTGATTTCCGAGTGCCTGATCGGGATAATGACCCATTCGACTGCGGAAAGTACACGATGATTGTTGTCTCTGTCACGCGGGGGATGTTCCAGAAACGATTGCTTTGCTTTCATTGCCTGCCGGTAGGTATATGTTTTGAAGTACCGCCGATACGGTATTTCACCCGGCTCCCGGTAACAGAGCTTGTAACCGTACGGGTTATGCTTGTATCTTTTCATGGGCTTTTATGGCTTCGGCAAGATAGGTCAGATCTTCTTCCGTAATGCCTTCTGCAATATATCTATCCGGGGGAATGATGCCGTACTTGTCGTCTACATAGAACTGACATACGAACGGATTGAAAATTGCGGTACAAATGGTGTTGTTGCAGTAAGCAATATACTGTCCGTTCCAGTCAAAACCGGTCTCTCGTTTCTTTAAGATAAAGGCTTCTCCCATCTCACCGTGCAGGGAGTGAATATGTGCAAGAATTCTGTCTGCCATTGTAGTTGTTTGCTCCTTTCAGTCAATTCCGAATTGGTATCCGATCTTCCGCATGGTCTCCTCAAAGCCGAACCATGCGAGGAGGTTCTGATTGAAGTCGTCGATGGCTAACGGGTCCGCCTTGTCCCATCGATCTCCGAAGATTGCCGGAGGATCGTAACACCCGTATTCGGACATGGTTTCCTGCAGCATCCCGTTGATCTCGTCTCTGTGTTTCTTGTAGAACGCAACGGTATCGCTGTAATAAATGAGAGAGCCGACAACGCCGGACTGACAACCGTATCGTAAGACATCTTCAAAGATGTTGGTTTTATCGTCGTAATTGTCCCACTCGTCCAGGATATAGTCGCAGACATACCGATCCAGTGAATTGCCGTTTCGTTTGATTTCTTTGACATTCGTCTTTGTGAGTCTCATAATTTGTTTGCTCCTTTCGTTTTCCTCTGTTTTTTATGCCGTCCGCACCAGTCCGCCATAACGGTTCTCAATAAAGATACTGCCGAACTCCGAACACATGTCGTCGTCCATGTTCTTCACATAGGCAAGTGCATAGCCTTCTGTCAGGTCGTTGCGGTCATATTCCCACTCGTCCTTGCTCTCGGATACATACAGGAAAGAGAGTAACCGTCCGAAGTCGGTGTAGTTCTCAATGATGTGGTACACCATGACATGATGCTTTTTCTCGAATTCCCGCATGAGGTCATACATCTCTCCCTCGACCCAATAGAGGATCCCGCCTCGGGAGTCGTTCACCAGCTCCTCTTTCTCAAATTCTTTGATGACCTGCGGATAGAGTTTCAGATACTTCATGCGTGCGATGGCTTCCTGCTTCTGTTCTTCTCTTGTAGCGATTGTGGTTTCCATGTTCTTTACTCCTCCACTTTCTTAAAATCCGATACAGATACGGGTGTTTCTTCGGGACCGTATTCAAAGGCGAGTTTACCGTTTCTCGTAATCAGCGGATAGGCACTGACAGAGATCCTGCCTTCATGGGTGACGGCTACTGTGATCTCATTTCTCTCATGGTTGATGTCGATGAGATTGAACTTTACAAACGATTCACCGTCAAAGATCTCGAACTCGTCGAGAAAGTACGAACGGTAATTGCTTTTGACCTCTCTCCTTTCTTTGATCCGGATGGGGTACTTGGATTTGCATTTCATTTTTCTTTCCTCCTGTTATGTTTTTCTTTTTGCCTTTCGGCAGCCCTAGAGAAGCACAGGGGGGAGGCATATCTCCCAAGGCAAGGCGGAGCGAGAAAAGAGGTGGAAAGACTTAATAAAAAGCAATCGGGAATGAGTGACCGATAATATGTAGTGCGGTTAATTTCAACGGTTTATTGCTCCGTTGCATCTCCGTCAAGGAGGCAGAGAAAAAACACTTTGCAAGAGTGACATTGAGGTAGGTTGTATCGGCACATCTATTTGGTCAATCCGGGCATCATGGAGTTTACCCGGGCAAAATAAAAAAAGCCCGGTACGAATACCGAGCTTAACGATTTGATTCAGTTGAGGTATTTCCCGTTTTTTCTCCGCCGACATTGACGGGGACGATCCCCTGTGCTACGATACGGGCTCCGAAAGGGAAAACAGTAAGTGTATTGGTTTATAGAGCACAGGAAAATGCAAGGGGATTATATACCAATAGGAAAAGAAAAACGGAGAGCCACTTCCGATCGAAAGCAACTCTCCGTTTTTATTTGTTTTTTCGCGGCTCGCCGCCAAGGTCAGTGTAGGACTTGCGGTTGATTCGAGAAAACGTAACTTGGCGGGCGCAACGGTGTCCGACGCCGTCATCAACGGCTGTGTGGGCGGGCAGCTCATGTCTTCCCTCCTCGCCGTCACCTGCGTAACGGTGGCATTCTGCTCCAACCTCCTGATGATTCGGGATAAGACCGGCGGCGCCATACACGATCTTGACGATCACCCCCGTGCGGTTCGGTGTGCTGGGGCTCGGGTACTACATCGCGACGCTTGTCTCCACGCTCATCATCAGCTTCACGGCGACCGGTGCCTGCCTTATCTACATGGGGTTTGTCGGTTGGTACTTCACGGCGGGAGACGTGTTCCTCCTGCTCCTCGACGTCCTGCTCCTGACCATGTTCGGCACTGCCCTCTCCTCCTGCGTGAACTTCTTCCTCTCGACAGACGGACAGGCGTCCGCCGTCGGCACGATTGTCAGCGCCGGCTACGGCTTCATCTGCGGGGCGTGTATGCCAATCTCCAATTTTGGGAAAGGACTTCGGAACGTCCTCTCCTTCCTCCCCGGCACCTATGGCACAAGCCTGCTGCGTAACCACGCCATGCGCGGTGTCTTCGCCGAGATGCAGTCGCAGGGCTTCCCCGACGCGGTGGTGGAAAGCATCCGTGACAGCGTAGACTGCAACCTCACCTTCTTCGGCAAAGATGTCACGATCGGCGCCATGTACGCCATTCTCACGGGTAGCATCCTGCTCTTCATCGGCATCTATATCGCCATGAACATCGTCAAGAGCCGCCGCAGATAACGATTCACAAAGCAAAAACATACACGAGCCGCTTCCGATTGGGAAGCGGCTCGTTCTCTGTTTGTTTTACCGTTACAGTTTCATACCCGTCGTGGCGATGCCCTCGACAAAGTACTTCTGGAACACCGTGTAGAGAATCAGAATCGGCAGGATCGTCACGATACAGCACGCCATGACGGCGGGGTGGTTGAACTTCGCGGCGTCCTTGAAGTTCGCGACCACGAGCTGCAGGGTGGCGAGATCGCGGCTCTTGAGATAGAGACGCGGGCCGAGGTAGGCGTTGTAGTGCGCGATGAAGCTGAGGAGCCCCTGCGCGAGGAGCGCCGGCACCGTCAGCGGCAGTACCACGCGGATAAAGATACCGAACCACGAGAGCCCGTCCACCTTTCCTGCCTCGATCAGCGAGTCGGGGATCCCGAACATGAACTGGCGGAGGAAAAAGATCATGCTCGCGCCGCCGAACAGCCCGGGAATGATGAGCGGCAGATAGGTATCAATCCACCCGAAGGATTCATACATCAGGTAGTGCGGCACCATGAGGATCGTGCCGGGAATCATCATCGTAAACAGAATAATGTTGAAGAACACCTTGCTCATGCGGAAACGGATCTTCGCAAAGGCGAACGCCGCGAGCGCCGCGCAGAAGAGCGAGGCGAGGGTCGGGAGGAGCGACGTGATCATGGTACTGCCAAGACCCGTCAGGAATCGCGGCACGCCGGTATAGTAGTCCTTATAGTTGAAGAACTCCTTATACCCCTGAAGCGTCATGCCGCTCTGACCGATGAGCGAGAAGCCGCCGGTCGTCGCGTCCTCTGCCGTCATAAACGAGGTCATGAACACGATGGCGAAGGGCAGGACGACGAGGAGCGACGCGACGATGAGACCCGCGTAGACGAGGGCGTTGTCGAGATGCTTATGATTCTTTTTCGGTTTTTTCGTCATTTCGTTAGCTTGCATCGTAACTCACCCACTTCTTTGAAATCGTGAAATGCAGTTTGGTCAGGAGCGCGACCAGGAGCGCGAGAATGATACTCGCGGCACAGCCGACGCCCGCGTCCGGGGTACCGACCAGCATCTTCTTATACACATAGAACACGACGGTCGTACACTTCGCGCCTGTGGAATCCAACACCTGAATACGGGTAAATTCCTGCAGAACGCCGATGGTACCCATGACGAGAATGTAGAAGATCGTCGGCGTGATGGACGGGAGCGTGACGTGACCGAAGATCTGGAACTTGTTCGCGCCGTCGACCGCCGCCGCTTCCTTGAGGGAGCTGTTGACGTTCGTCATCGCCGCCGTGAAGAGCAGGATACGGTAGCCGCAGGATGCCCAGATGGTCATAATCATGACCGACCAGATGAAGAGGTCGGGGCCGAACCAGTTGATGTTCTTGCCGAGGATGCTGTTGATGACGCCGTGGTCATAGTTGAGCAGCCAGTTCCACATGAACGTCGTCGCCGTAACGGAGCAGACATACGGGACAAAGAGCAACACCTTGAAGAAACGGGTGCCGCGGAGCCCCTTGGTCAGCAGTTCCGCAATCGCGATCGACAGGATGATGGAGATCGGCAGACCGATCATCAGCACAATATTATTGAGTATGGACTTCCAGAAATACTGATCCTTGATGACCGTGACGTAGTTCGTGAAGATCTGCTTCAGCGGGAAGAACTTCGCCCCTTGCAGCGTGAGCCCCGGCACCTCCATGAAGGACATGACGACCGCCATGAGGAGCGGTATATAGGTAAAGATGATGAGCCCAAGCACCGGGATCCCCGCGAAGAGCGTGCCCCAAAGTTCGTCTGATCTCGCTTTTTTACTCTTTGTGATCGTCATGGACTCAGTCCTCTTTTGCCGTGTATTTTTTCAGCGTATCAAAAGTCTTGAGATAGTCGTTCACGGTATAGAAGGTCGTCATGGTCGCCTTGAAGTTACGCACGGTCTGGTTGAGGTAGTTTGCCCAGCAGCCGTCGCCGTCGATCCAGTCGCCGTCCTTGAGGAACCACCAGTCACCGGGGGTCTGGTACTCTGCCCCGCGCTCGAACACCTCGATATTACGGGGAGAAAGCCCCTTCGCGAGATCTTCCTGAATCATCTCTTTCGCGATGCTCTTCTGGTTCGGGATAATGGTGCCCGCCTCGGCGAGGATCTTCTGCCCATCCTCACCTGCCGCGAACTTGAGGAACAGGTAAGCCGCATTTTTGATCGTGGATTTGCTCCACACCGCCCACGCGTTCGAGCCGGAGTGTGCGCCCTCGACGCCGGAGGCGATCGTGTTGCCCTCGTCGTCAAAATCCTTCCACACGAGCATGGGGGCGACATCCCACTCGAAGTCACGGATCAGGCGCGCCTGTGCCACGCTGACGCGGACGTCAACGACCATGGCGGTATAACCCTGCGTGAACTGGGTGAAACGACCGTCCGTGTTCAGGGTCGCCGGGTTGACCGAGATGCCCTTGTTCTGCACGATCACATAGTCGTGCGAAGCCGCGGCGAGTGCGCCGGCACTGCCGGGATCTCCGAGGTTGTTCGGGCTGCGGAGCAGCTCTTCGTTCTTGGCGATCGCCTCTTTGGGCGTCGCACCGAGTTTATACGGGATCACCGACCAGAAAGCGTCCGTCACGCCGGTGTAGGTTTTACCGCCGTAGGTGACGTCGGCATGGTAGTGGCTGTTGCCCACCTTGCCGGCGAGGCTCATGTATTCCGCGAACGCCTCGCGCTGGGAGGGGAGCACCTCGCACTTTTCGGCAAGGGTGTCGCTCATGTAGAACTTATCCTCGTAGGAGACGATCTCGCCCGCCTTATAGGTATGACCGTTGACGGCAATATCCTCTTTGGCTTTGTAGTTGACCGTCGAGTCTGCGAGAGTGAAGGTGTAGTAACCGCCGGTCAGTCCCGCATCGTCGGACGTCAGATACTGCATGCAGCTGCCGCCCACCGAGAAGCCGTAGTTGAACCACCAGCTGGTAATGAAGCCGTACTTACAGCCTGCCGCCGCATTGACCGCCTGAAGAATGGCGGCGAGTTCCGAACACTCCTGCCAGCTCATCGGGATCTTGTTGTTGAACACGCGCTGACCGCCGACGGTGAAGAATGCCTTCTTCGGTACGGTGCCGTTGATGCCGAGCGATGCCTTGGTATTGCCGTAGGCATCTGCCGCACCGCCGTTGAACGCGTCGATATCTTCCTCGTAGACCGAGATCTCCTTAATGTTGGCGTTCTTCATGTAGGTCTTGTTGTAGTAGATAGCGGTTGCGCCGGTGCCCTTCGGGAGCCCGTAGTAATGCGCGTCCGGGCCGTCCGAGGTGGTCGTCACGACGTCGTAGAGATATCTGCCGACGCCGCCCTCGTACATATCCGCGACTTCCTTTTCAAAGTTGAGCGCGGCGAACTGGCTCTTGATGTACGCGTCGAGGGGCTCGAGATAGCCGAGCGTCGCCCACTGCTTATAGTAACTGTCGGAGACGAGCAGGACGTCCTGACAGGTGGAGGAGGAGAGCGACGTCTTCATCGTCTGCTCGTACCCGCTGGAGTCACTCGGCTCATAGACCGCACGGATGTTGTACTCTTTGTACTTTTCGTTGAAAGCATCGCACAACTGGTAGAAACGCTTTTCTTCGTCCCCCTCGGAGTACGAGGTGACATGGATTGTGGTGCCGGAGGACGGCAACAGATTACCGTCCTCATCGAACGAGATATCGACGCCGCTCCCGCGCTTTTTGCACCCGCTGAGCAGGGGCACGAGGAGCGCCGTCATCATCACGAGCATGAGAGCGATGGCAACAAATCTTTTCATGTGTTTGTCTCCTTTATTTACATTCAATCAATCGCCTTGTGAGGTGCGGTAGGACGCCACACGCGCCGAGGCATCGTCGCCTTTCACGAACGTGTAGTCCGAGACAGTGGCGTTCGCGCCGAACGAGAACACACCCACGATGCTGTCATCCACGATTTTCGTGCCGAAGATCTCACGGCTCGCGGTGTCATGGAGGTTCAGGGGCTGTTCGCAGAGCGGGGTGAAGCCGGCGTCAATCGCCGCCCGGTTCGCGAAATACAACTCGTCGTTGACGAAGAAGCACAGAATGTCGTCCTCGCGGTAGATGGCGAGTTTGACACCTTCGGTGATGAAGTGATTGTCCGGATCCCGGAACGCACCGTTGGTATAATAGCCCCAGTTCATTGTGTCGTCGTTGGGGTCTGCCGCCTCCGACCAGTTGTAGCCGCCGTTGGTGATCGTCCGCTGTACAACACCGCATATCCCGTCGGCAATATTAGCGCCGTCGTACATTTTGATGTAGAGCGTAATCCGGTTGGCGGGGAACAGCACCGTAATACCGATTTTTGGCGTGTTGCTCTGCTCACCCGAGATGCCGCTGAGATACGCTTCATAGTAGAAGTGTGAGGAGGTGCTGTTCTTCACGACCGCATAAGCGGTGGGAGAATCCGAGCGAATGAACATCTTGTTCCCTCCCTCGTTGTTATCCTGCGTGAGGTCGACAAGGTACGTCGGCTCGTACACCCCGGCGAGCAGACCGCCCTCGACGATGAGCGTGCCGAAGAAGTGACCGTCCGGCGAGGTCAGGTTCCGCGCCGTGCCGTCCGCATTCTTCGCGAGCGGCACCCATGTATAGGGGGTCGCCTGATAACTGAAGGTCTTCATGGAACGGGCGCGGGAGGTGTTGTCCTCCGCCCCGTACGGATCGTCCTTGTGGTTGTACGCCACGTTGAACATGAGTTCCGTGACCCCGTAGTCCCCGTTTTCGTCCGGGGTAAAGCCGAGTTCGTACCACGGAATGAACGTCTCGACGTCGAAGCCCGTCGCGTCCTGCGAATTGAGTTCACCGTTCAGATTGACGGCGAACTGACCGTCAAAGTAGGAGCCGGTGTAGGCGTTTCTGCCGCCGATGCCGCAGAGCTTCGCGGACTTCCCGCCGCAGTCGATGCGCCACTGACAGGTGGCGTTATCGATCGAGGTCTTCTGCTTGCCGCTCTTGGTTTGCGTCGCGTTGAAGAAGAGTTCCACAGAAGAATTGAGGTAGACCGAGCGGTTGGCGTTGAACGAGAGGATATTGTCCTTGACGGACACGAAGCAGTGAATCCCCTCATCACCGAAGTACAGATACGCGTCGACGTAAATATCGCTGTTGACGTTGTTCTTGTAATAGAGCCGGTGTTGTGCGGCGTCGCCGTACTGCGCGTCACGCACGCCGTCTACCGTCATGCCGTCCGCCGACGTAAAGTCGTGGATATCGGCGGGGATCGGCGCCTTGTTTGTGTAGGAGTACGGCGCGAACGTATGACCGCCGCCGCAGGCGGTGAGGCTCGCCGCCAGAAGCAGAAGGCAGGCGATGAGAGGGAGCATAAGCCGTTTTTTCATCATCTTCCCTCCTTTTTGCCGAGTACCGTGATCTCCGAGATGGCGAAGACCTCGCCGCCGCGGGATTCCGATACGGTGATTTCGATTTGCTTAATATCCATGTCCGCGAACTGGATCGTGCAGGACGCTCCGGCGAAGATGCAGTTATAATGTTTCGGCACCAGCGAATACTGGTCGTAGCTGAAAGCGATCTCGCCCGTCTCGCACACGCCCTCGGTGTCACCGACGCGGTACCAGATGCGGATATTGTCGATCTTGGTGAAAGAGGTGTCATACAGGTTGCTGTTGTACACCATGATGGCTTTCGCCGAAATGTAGTCCTCCCATGATAGCGTCACGGTACTTGCCTTCTTCCCCACGTTAAAGTAGGTCTCGTCGACGATGTTCGGCGTCTCGTGGATCTTGAGCGTACCGTCGTTCAGCCAGTAAGGGCTACTGCCCTCGCGGAGCCCTGTCGCCGTCACCTGCGCCGAGGTCGCCTTGTTCTCATACCCGCTGATGGCGGTCGGGAGCGGCTGGAGCGTCACGGTGGGGCCGTTCGCATAGATGACGGGGATCCCGTCGTCATTGGTGACGAAGGACACCTTGTCGAAGCGGATCTTCCGCGCCTGCGAAATGGACTTGTCATTCTTGAACGTGTGGTAACTGATGTAGAGTTCATCGCCCACGGTGATGAACGAATGGTGCCCGGCAGAGTTGGTATAAGCGTTCAGCCCGTCGGTCGTGATGACCGTGCCGCCCTTCTCGGTCGCAATTTTGTGAAATGGACCCATCGGCGAGGTGCCGACCGCCTGCCGCACCTGATAAGACGATTCATCGTAGGTGTGGACGGAGAACGTCAGGTAGTAAAGCCCTTCGTGATAGAGCATGAACGGCCCCTCGTTGACGGTGCCCTCGTCCATGACCTCCGTCCCGCCGACCTCACAGGAGCCTGTGAGGGAGATGCAGGTAATGCTCTCGTAGTCCGGCTCCCACCATTCTTTCATCTTCATGATATAGGTGGAACTGGAGGAGTACCCCGCGCCCTTATCGTGCGTGAAGAGCAGATAAATATCACCGTTTACGTCTACAAAGGGCTCGGCGTCGATGGCGGCAAAATAGCCGTCCGCCCAGGTGGTGCCTTCCCCGTGCGCTTCATAGAGCGGATGATCTTTCGGCATCTTCGAGAAGTCGATGAGCGGCTCCGAGATGCTGCCCCATTCGGTGAACGGCCCCATCGGAGAAGTCGAGGTGGCGAGCGAGATGTAATGCGTCTTGTATTCCGAAACACTCTTCGCGGTCGCGCTGTAATACATATAGTACACACCGTCTTCGGCGTCATAATGGACAGCGGGCGCCCAGAAGTTCATGTACGCCCAGAACGTGTCGAGGTCGGGGCGGAACACGGCGCCGAGATACTGCCAGTTGGTCATATCCCGCGTGCGCCATGCGTTGATGGTGGAGGTCGCCGTGATATACGCGTAATAGTACCCGGTGTCCTCCTTCACCTGCCCGTTCTCATCGAGCGCTTCCGGCACCCAAATGAGCGACGGATCGGCGCCCTGCATGGTTTCTACGTTCCCGTAGAAAAGAGAGGTGTCAAATTCCTTGATGTCCTCACCGTAAGAGACGTACTCGAGTTTATCGCCGCCGGAGCACCCGGTGAGGGCGAGGGGCAGGAGCATACAGAGGAGGACGGTCAATGCCAGCAGTTTCTGTTTCATCTTTCCCCTCCTCATACATTTCCGTCATCGGTGATGTGTGTGATGACCGTTGTTTTCTTGTTATTGTCAGCGCCCACGACGAGGTCTTCCCCGTTTCCGTCTTTCAGCTCCGCTTCACGGTAGGTGATTGTGATGTCGAAGCCGTCGGTCGCCTGGCTCGTGATGACGCCGACGATACCCCCGACCTGCGAGGTACCCGAAAGGGTCCCGGTGTTCGAGACGTTCGTCAGACGATGTACGGCGCCCGCCGCTCCTTTATGGAACAGTCCGACAATGCCGCCGACGCCCGTATTTGCCGTGATATTGCCCGTGTTCACCGTATCGGTAACGGTGATAGCGGGAGATCCCGCCCCGGTGGCGCTGGAGTTATGGACGTATCCGACGACCCCCGCGGCGTAGTTGCCCGTGGTCGTCACGTTGCCCCTGTTCTCACAGCCCGTGACCGTGAGACTGCCGAGCGCGCGCCCGACAAAACCGCCGGCATTGGACGAAGCCGTCACGTTGACCGTCGCTTCGTTGACGCATCTCTCGAGCGTCGTGACCCTGCCGCTCGCCCATTGGACAAGACCGACAAAGCCGCCCGCATACATATTGCCCGCGGTCAGGTTGACCTGCCCCGCGACCGTGAGATCTCTCACCGTTGCGCCGTTGGAATAACCGATGAGCCCGATGCCCTTGACACCGGTCAGATTGAGATACACGGTATGACCGTTCCCTTCAATCGTACCTGCGAACGCCTTATCCGACGCATTCCCGACGATGACGTCGACCGGCGCCTCGGGGGAGCCGATATCCGCGTCGATGATGACGCGGCGACCGCGGAAGTCCGTGCCGCCGTTGACGAGGGCAGCGAACGCGCGGTATTCGCTGATCGTGGTGATCCGCAGGGTCGTATCCCGGAAGCGGGCGGTGATGCGGACGTCATGCGGCGGCATACGGAACGTGACCTGCGTCGCCTCCGTCACCTGTCCGCGATAGATCTCCGCCCCGTTCACGGTCAGACTGCGCTCGATGAGCGCGTAATCGGTCTCGGGCGTGACGGTCAATGTAACGGTTTCGCCGTACATGGCTTCTGTCTTGTCCGCCGTGACGGTACCGCCGACGAGCGCGGTGTCCACGGTGATCTGACTGACGATGGGGCGGACGGTCGCCGCCACTTTCACGTCGCCCGCAGGCATCGTGAATTGCGACCCCTCAATCGCCTCACCGTTGACCGTGATGCTCTCGCGCTCATAGCCCGTAGCGGGCACGAGATTGACGTAGAGGATATCGCCCTCGGCGGCGCGCTTGACCTTTTCGCCCTTGCGCGTCACATAGAGCGTCCCGTTTTCCACCGTCTCCCCGGTGATATTGTAGTTCAGGCGTTCATCGTCCCAGCTGTATTTCGCACCGCACCCCGCGAGGAGCAGGACGACACACAAGAGGAACATAATCCATAGCAGATGTTTTTTCATAGCGCCTCCCTTACGGTTGTTTCACACGCAGGACGACCTTGCCGGTGTTCTCGTATCGTTCCAGGATCCCGTGCGCTTCGTCCACTTCGGAAATATCCAGTACGCGATAGACGGACGGCTTCAGCGTC
Source organism: Akkermansia muciniphila (assembly GCA_963611795.1). GTDB lineage: Bacteria > Bacillota > Clostridia > Oscillospirales > CAG-272 > UBA1740. Next base: position 11,745 of record CAVDSZ010000019.1, read on the forward strand.
CCGTCCTCGAACCAGTGCCACATATTGTCGCGGAGAGCCGTCAGCAACTCGTGCTTTTCGTCGTTCGAGCGGCGGCGGAGCATACTGCCGACGAGGTGCAGTCCCCGCGTCAGGAGCGGGCGGAGTTTGATCTCCGTCGTGATGCCCGCGAGCGTCGAGATGACCACCCAGTAGCCGCCGACCGCCATGAAAGGCATCGCGTCGCCGAGGTCTTTGCCTGCGAGGCAGTCCATGCAGACGTTCACCGGGTGCCCCTCGCGCTCCAGTCTCGCGAACGCGTCGGGGATACTCTCTTCTTCCTGGATGATGATCTCATCGGCGCCGAGGTTTTTGATTTTCTCTGCCGCGGCGCGCGTCTGTACGCTCGTCACGACGTAAGCGCCGTTGAGTTTCCCCATCGGGATCGCCGCGCTGGCGAGCCCGCTCGCCCCGGCGGCAACGTACAGCACCTGACCGGCGGTGAGGTGCCCCTCGACGAAGAGGTTCAGGTAACTGGTCGTATAGGCTTCGGGGAGCGTAGAGGCTTCCTCCATGCTCATTCCCTTCGGCACCGGCAGGAGCAGTTGGTACGGCAGGGCGATGCGCTCCGCATACGCGCCGCCGCCCACGAGGGCGCAGACGCTGTCCCCGATGTGATACCCGCTCTCGCGCTCCGCGGTCTTGCCCATCGCGACGATTCTTCCAGCGAGCTCGAGTCCCGGCCACTGCGGCCAGCCGGCGGGTGACGGATACGTCCCCTGTCGCTGTAAGAGGTCGGCGCGGTTCAGCGCGGCGGCATAGATCTCGACGATGACGCCCTCGTCCGTGAGGACGGGTTCCTCGACGTCGCTCCAGACAAACCGTTTGTCGGCATCGATCAGCATGGCTTTCATTTCGTTTCTCCTTCTTCTTCCGTGGCATTACTTGCCGCGGACACGGTTTTCGTGGTTTTATTTCGTTTCGGAAATTGTATGTTGCTCACGCACACGGCGACGGCAACGAGGGCAAAGGCGGCGGCGTGCTGCCATGTCAGATGCGTCCCGAGCGGCAACAGCACGCTGACCAGCGCCGCGAACAGCGGCTCCGCCATCTTGATGATAAAGAGCTTCGAGAGGGCGTATTTCTGTACGACGTAGTACCACAGCCCGTAGCTGACGACCGTCGCTGCGACGATATACAGCATGACGAGCGCGCCGCGCCAGCCGAACGAGGTGATCCGCCCCCCGAGGGCAAGCCCGAGTACGGTCAGGAACAGACCGCCCATGAACTGCGAATACCCCGTGACGGTCACGGCGGGGACGTCGTGAAAACTCTTCTTAAAGACGATGTTGGAGATCACGGTGCAGAAGCTCGCGCCGATGACGAGCGCCGTCCCGAGACCGAACGTGATCTTAAAGGAATCCAGATTGATGACCAGCACCGAGGCAACCCCGCACACGGCGCCGATGATCTTCCCCGGCGTCAATCGGTCGTCACGAAAGAACAGAAACGAGAAGCACACGAACACGAGCACGCCCGACTGCTTGAGCAGCGCCGTCTTGGAGCTGTCGATCTGTCCGAGGCTAATATAGGTGCAGGCATAGTGGAGTACCACGGCGAACAGGGCGACGAGGGCGGTCGGGAGCCACTTCTTCGGTTGCCGGAGGAGGTACGTCCGCCGCGTCGCGAGACAGAATGCCGAGAGCAGCGCACCGCTCACGAGGAACCGCACCCCGGCGAAAAGGACTAGGTTCGGGTAGAACGACGTGTCGATCTCGAACACCTTGTACCCGTATTTGACGAACGGGAACAGCGACCCCCAGAGGAGCATGACGATGAGCCCGAGCCCGACCGCCGTCAGCGTGGCTCTGCGGTTCCCGCCACCGGCGGATTCTGCGCCCGTTTGGGTGGTGCCGGCGGTGCTGTCCGGCTGACCCGCCTGCGGCGTGACCGCTTGTGTCGTTTGGATGGAATGCGTCACCGTGTCAGTCCCTCGGCTCGTCACCGCGCGTGGCAGGGTGTCTGCCGCCGGCACCGGTTTCCATGACGCCTTTTCCGTCAATTATTTTCAATTCAATTATCCTCTTTTCGCGTTTCGTTTGTCAATCACCCGACGCACGGGCAGTGATGGAAGCGTTGGCATTCATTTCCTCCGCCGTGTAACCGCACGCCTCGAGGGTCAGTTTCTGTAGCAGGTATTCATGGGTGAAATCGACGTCGTAGGGGATCTTCCCCTCCACCATGTACACGAAATCGTGCATCATGACGTCGTACCGCCCGACTTCGGGGACGTCTACCGTGTGGTAGCGGTCTTTCCACGGCTCCTGCTCGGCAAGCATGGTCTCCCGGATGTGCATGGGGGATTCCAGGGGGCTTACCGAAATGGTGCCGCGCTCCCCGTAGACCGTGAACTCGCGGAGCCCCCAACCGTTGACCTCGCAGGAGGAGACACGCACGGTCGCGATCCCGTCGGGATAGGTCAGAACCGCGAGAGAGGTATCTTCAAAATGAATGTCTCCGTCGCCCGACTCGGTGTGGAAAGCGGTCAGATCTGCGGGGACTCCTTTGACCTGCATACAGAGGTCGATGAGATGCCCGCCGAAGATGTACATGACCGGCGCCTTGACGCCGTAACCGATGAGCTGCCGCTCGAACCAGTCGGGGTGCTTGGTGCACATCTCCGCCGTGATGTTGTAGATACGACCGAGCGCCCCGTCGCGGACGCGCTCCAGAACGTAACGCACACCGGCGTTATAGCGGTACATATACCCGGTCTGAAAGACGAGGTGTTTCTCCCGCATGACATCAAGAAATGTGCGATAGAGCGAAAGGTCGGTACCGGCGGGCTTATCCATGTGGATATGGAGCCCGGCTTCCGCACAGCGGAGCGCCGTCGGTACAAGATCGGGGACGGAGGCTTCGACCATCGCGGCGCGGATGCCTGAAGCGAGAAGGCGCTCCTCGCTCATCACAGGGATGTCACCGTAGACATTGGGATTCTCCCGCAGCCGTTTTTCCCGCACCGCGTCGTCCGGCTCACACAGTCCGACGATCTCCACGTCCTCACGCGCTCTCAGCGCGGTGATGGCTGCCGCCGCATGATTGTGTCCGATGCCGAAGATACCGATGCGAAGTTTTCCGTTTTCCGCCATGTTTCTGTCCTCTCGAAATGGTGCAGGCGCGCGGGCGCGCCCGTTTGACATTTTTATTATAGGGGGATGCCTGAAAATCTGTAAATGCCCATTATGATATTTTTATCCGTTATGATACTTAACCCGTGTCAAAATAGCGTTAAAAAATCAAAATAGCGGTTGAATTTTTGTATAAAATGCTTTATAATAACCTCACTATGGATGCTAAAACGATTTCAAGGCTGATCCTCCACAGGATACTCGCCGTCAACACGATCTACCGATACGAGACGAAGCGCATCACGCGCAACGACCGCTCGACCTATGCCCTGACGCTGAAGATCGAGGGCTTGACGTACTACTACGCGGGCGGCAAGACCTATGTCACCGACCCGCATCACCTGCTCCTGATCTCCAAAGACGCCCGTTACCAGTGGCAACTCGGTCAGCAGGGGAAATGTATCACGATCGAATTTGAGGGAGAACTCGAGGGAGAGTCGTTCGATTTCTATGAATTCCCCCTCTCCGACGCCGTCAGCCGTGAGATTGCCACGATGCTCCTGAACGTCGCAAACCTATGGGATCTCAAAAAGGACAATTATTTGCTCAAATGCAAGTCCATGTTCTATAAGATTCTCGACAAAGCCACGGTGGCGGAACACAAGGAGACTTACCTCCCGAGCTCCTATCGGCATATGCTCGAACCCGTGATCGACTACATCCACACACGCTATTTCGATAAACACATCACGAACGAGAGCCTCGCCGCCATGGCGGGCATCTCGACGGTGTATTTCCGCAAGGTATTCACCCGCGTATATGGCGAATCGCCTATCAAGTACCTGCGTACCGTCCGTATCAAAAAGGCGAAGGAACTGCTCATCGGTGACGATGCCTCGATTGGCAGAATCGCCGAGATGACGGGGTATTCCTCGGTCTACACATTCTCCAAAATGTTCAAACTCGAGACGGGCGTCTCCCCGACCGAGTACGCGAAAGAGTATTTCCGTAACCACCGCTGACGCGCCGGGGTGTGCCCGGTCACAACACCGCACAGCCCCGCCCCAACGGGCAGTATAGCGACGTCGCACGCGAGCATCGCCACACGGCAACCGCCCCAAAGAGACGTCAGCCAATCAAAACAGATAAAAAAGAGAGCCACCGCGGCGCGGTGGCTCTCTTTGTCATGCCCCGAAAAAGTGCCCCCACGCGGATCGAATCCGCGTGGGGGCGTTGTTGATTTTTTGTTTTTTATTCGGTGACGTTGGTCGCCGTACCCGCACAGGTACCGAACGCCTCACCCGGCGTAGTCGTTTCGGCACTGTCTGTCCGGTTGGTGGTGTCAAAGTCCGCAGTAGCGGTCATCTCTGCACCATTCAGTTTGTATGTCACACCGGTCGGAGCCGTGTAGTTCTTGTAGGTTGCGGTCGAGTTAGCACCGATCCTGCCGATCCAACCGCCGACGGACTGCGTACCTGAAATGGTGCAGTTCTCTACCGTTGCACCGTCCACGGTCGCAGACTTACCATTCAGGTTCAGAAGCCCGATGATACCGCCGACGGACTTTGTACCCGTGATGTTGCCGGTGTTGGTGCAATCGGTCAGCACGTTGCCCGTGCTATTGATATATCCGACAATACCGCCGATGAAGTCACCGGTACCGGTGACGGCGCCGCTGTTTGTCGCGCCTGTCACATACAACAGTTCGTTAAAAGTGGATGCCGTTTTTGTATTGTCTGTGCCGCCGATGATACCGCCGATATCACGCGTACCGCTAACGGCAGCCGTATTGCTGACATTCGTTATGGTAGCATTCCGGATGACACGCCCGATGACACCGCCGATAAAGCGGAAACCGCTGACCGTGCCGTTGTTGATACAGCCATCAATCACGGCACGACTCATTCCCGATATACCAACAATACCGCCTGTACCGGCAGTCGTAGCCGTACTGCCTGTACTGCTGACCGCACCGTTGTTTATGCAATTCTCAATTCTGGTATCGACCTGATTGATCCACCCGATAATGCCACCAATACTGCGGTTGTTGTTGCCAAGCTTTCCACCATTGACATTCCCGTAATTCGTGCACCCGGAAATGGTAACGCCGCCGTTATTCTTCCCGACGATTCCCCCTGCACTGCAGTCATCGGGTGCCTGAATGGTCGCATAGTTTTTGCAGTTTGTGATGGTTGCCGTAGCATCCTGCAGAATCATGCCTACCACACCACCAACCGTGGAATGATCAGTTGTTGTTGTATTTGTATATGCGACAGTTCCGCGAACGGTCAGATTGCTGATGCTACCGCCCTTATAATAAGCAAACACACCGATGGCAGAAGTGCTGCTTAAGTTCACATATACCTCCTTGCCGTTGCCGTCAAAATTGCCGCAATACGGGTTATTAGAGGATGTACCGATTGCCGTCGTCACAGGTGCTTCTTCGGTGCCGATGTCGGCAGTCAGTTTCACATATTTGCCGCTCATGTTGTCACCGCCGTTGACGGCTTCCGCATAAGCTTCCCAGTCTGCTACGTTCGCGAGCAGATAAGGATTCGTTTCGCTGTTGACAAAGTCCGCATTGTCTTTCTGCGCCGGTGCCATGACCGCATCTGCCTCGACCACGGTCGTGCAAGCGGCATCACTAAACAGCTTGGAACAGCCTTCGCAAGACCAGTATTCCGTGTTGAATGCCGTCGCGTAGCTTGCCGCGGTGGCGGCAGTCGCCTCGTGGTGGATCGGCGTGTGGGTATGTACCGTCTCCTGTGCGAACTGTCCGCCCGCTTTCTTGACGAGCGTTTTCTCCTCGCCGTAGATCTTCTCGTTGTTTTGATTCACGGCATACGGCTTGACGCTGAGCGTCAGAGCGGCGCTTTCTTCAATGCCCTCAATGATATAGGCAAAGAGGTACTCGCCCTCACCGGCTGTCAGCGCCTTGTAGGTGTTTTCCCCGTCGGACGCGAGCAGCGTCTTGAACATGTATTTCGCGGCACACTCCTTTGAGGTCGTGCCGTTCGAGAACACGAAACCGACCTCCCGGTAGTTGGCTTCGTTCGCAATCTTACCGACGATGCGGATATCGAAGCCGCCGTTCTTGTTCTGATACCCGGCGTGCGTGATATCGCTGACCGCAGGCGTCTCCCCCTCATCGGCGAACACAGCCACCGAGAGCGCGGTCAGTGCCGCCACGGTCAAAACGATACAGAGGATAAGCGAAGTAATCTTTTTCATGTTAGTAACCCTTTCGTTTCGTTCTGATAGTTTCCGGCGATCATTGACCGTCGCCGAACAGGTCGTTCCAGGTCGTTTTGTCACCGACACCTTCTCCTTGGCGTTGGGTGCCGGAGGTGCGGATCACGTCATCCGCGTCGAGTACAAGAATCTCCGCCACCGGCGTTGTCCAGATAGGTTTCCGATCGTTCATCATTTTCTCCTTTCCCATCAATCCACCGTTCTCAGACGAACGGAATGAATCCTCCGAAATCTCCTCCGTCGGGGTCGTCCGCGGGGAGCCGCTTCGTGACGGCGGTCGTCCGCTTGTTGCCGTCCGCGCCGATCACGATGTCCGCACCGCTTTCGTCTTTCAGCCCCGCCTCCAGGTAGATGACCGTGATATTGAAGCCGCTCGACGCCTGGCTCGTCACGACACCGATAATGCCGCCGACCTGCGTGTTACCCGTGAGGGTACCTGTATTCGAGACATCCGTCAGGACGTGCGTCCCGCCGGAAGCCCCGGTCATGAACAGACCGACGATACCGCCGACGCCCGTCTGACCCGTAATATTCCCCGAGTTCACCGTACCGATGACGGTGAGGGAGGGCGCACCGGCGCCCGCGGCGGTCGAAACGTTGATGTAGCCGACAATGCCTGCGGCATAGTTACCGGCTGTTGTCACATTACCTTTGTTCTCCGAGTTCTCAATCGTGAGGTTGCCGAGCATCCGCCCGACGAAGCCCCCGGCGTTCGACACGCCGGTCACGTTGACCGTCGCCATATTGACACAGTTCCTGATGGTGGTCACGGCGCCGTTCGCCCACTGCACCATCCCGATGAAACCGGCGGCGTAGAAGTTACCGACGGTCAGGGTCACGTCGCCCGCGACCGTGAGATTCTCGAGCGTCGCGCCGTTCGCGTAGCCGATGAGCCCCATGGCGCGCCCCTCTGTCTTATACTGCCGGTTGCGGAGGTTCACATAGATAGTGTGTCCGTCGCCGTCGATCGTGCCGGCAAAGGGTTTGGCGGAGGTGACACCGAGCGATGCGCGCACCGGCACATCGGCGCTCCCGATATCGGACGTCAGTCTGATGTACTTGCCCGTGAGCGCGTCTGCGTCGACGAACGCCGTATGCGCCAAGCGCAACCATTCGGCATAAGACCCGATGAGATACGGATCGGCCGCCGTGCCCGTGCCGCGGAGCGTAACGGGTGTCACGGTCGCCGCATTCCCGAGGTCGGCGATCGCGAGCGAGAGTTTCTCTCCGAAGAGCCGCCCGAGGCGGAGCATCGAGGGAGAATCCAGGTGGGCGGGATCGCTCGACTTACGGGTCAGACCCGCGCCGAGGACGTCCACATAGTACCCTTTGGAGTGTTCTGCCGCCCAGAGTTCTTTGACGGCGTTGAGAATTTCATAGTTTGCCCAATATTCGCTGATGCCGCCGTCGATCGTGGCAAGCCCGTTCTCCGTCACATAGCCTTTGCTCTCCCAATCCGCGGTGAGGTCGCCGACGAAGTTCGCCCACAGCGTCGCGTAATCGGCAGTATACTGACTCGCGTCGTTCTCCCCCTGCATCCAGAGGAGGGCGACGATCTCTGCATCAATGTTGCTTTCCCCGAGCAGTCCCATGCCTTCGTCCACGCGGGTGAGCAGGTGAGCATACAGGCTGTTTTCTGCGAGGGTTTCCTTCCCGAGATAGGCGAGCGAGGAGGGCGAATACCACTTGTCGTGCAGAGTGGTGCCGCCCGTCGCGTCTTTAATGATGTAGAATGTCTCGTCGGGATAGGTCTCCGAGAGATACTCGGCGAGCCCGAGCTCGGGACCGAAGCACCAGTTCGGCCAGTTGGTCGTATCGTCCGGGATTCTGCCCATGCCCGTCTTGACGGGGATGAAGTTCGTCGTCAGATTCCGTTTGTCGGTTTTGGGGTTATACGGATTGCAGGAATTGAAGATCAGCACATTTTTGAAACCCGCCTGATACTTCTCCAGCTGTTCCTCCGTCAGACTGTCCACCATGCTGTGCCCGACCATGTTGCTCTGCCCTGCCATGATGATGACTTTCGCTTTCTTCGGCGTCGGCGCGGGATCGGTCTTTTTCGCGACATCCAGCGTCACTTCCCCCGTGAGCGTCTGCTTTCCCTCTCCCTGCTCGTACACGATTTTCACCGTGCAGGACGGTTCATGCACCTCGATCGGTGAGCCGGTATAGGCGGCACCGTCCACCGTGACGGTGGCATCAGCAAGGTCGAGAACACCGTCGGAGCCGCGGTCGGCGGTCATGGTGACACGGAGCGTTTTCGGGTCGAAGAGGTCCCCGTCCGTGAGTGCGCCGACCCCCGACGCGTCAATTTCCATCGACAAATAAGTCTTCTTGGGCGTTTTGTCCCCGCCGCAGGCGGCAAGGAGCGCAACGGACAGCAGGGTCACGAGCGCCAGAAGAAATGTCATACACCATTTGGTTTTCATAGGCTGATCTCCTTTTTTCGGTTATTGCGGGGGCGACCCGCCTCGGTTAACAGCTCTTTGTTGTTGTCTTCTTGTTCCCGCCGGGCAGGTTCCCTGCCCGGCGGGAGGGGGATCCCCCTCCGATTTTTTGTTTTTCAGCGACTGACGACTTCGAGTTTCCCGTCGCGCTCCGCGATCTCGCAGACGCGCGCCGTCCGCACGTCCGCGGCGGTGCCGCGGGTGCCGTAATCTCTGCCGTGGTAGAAGAGGTAGAGGTGCCCACCCTCGGCGAGCACGCTGTTGTGCCCCGTCCCCTCTTCGACGTCGTTCTTCGCGACGAGCGGGCAATAGGTGTTGTCGTCCGGGTACTTATGGAAGTGCAGCTTCGTCAGGTCGTCGGTGTGCCCGTGTGCCACCGCGTACCCGATATAATAGGTTTCGTTCTGATAGCAGTTCCCGGAATAGGTGAGGAAATGATCGTCACCGACACGGAAGTAGAACGCACCCTCGAGGGTGTGCCAATGCTGCCCTTTCCTGAAACGGTCGCGCATGAAGATCTCTTCGTCCAGCGTCGCGCGCACCACCACTTGCGGATGCCCGCACATTTTGGTGGGCGAGAGCATTTTGTCGACGACGATCAGCGTCCCCGCCCGCTCCGCTTCATAATCGTTCGTGGAGTAGTACATATAGAGATCTCCCCCCGACTCGACCACGTGCGCGTCGATGGAGAATGGTGCGATCAGTTCCCCGACAAAAGCGAACCCTCCGTCCGGGCGGTCGCTGACCGCGACGCACATACGCTGGCGGTGGGTATCCGTCTCCCACTCGCCCATGGACGAATAGTAGAGCCAGAAGCGTCCCTCATAGAAAAGCACCGCCGGCGCCCAGTATTCTTTCTCGCCCTCGAGCGAGTAGCAGATACCGGCGTAGTGCCAATGGTATTTGTCCCGGGCGGTATAGAGCTGCACCCCTTTTGCGCCCGTCGCGTACATATAATACGTATCGCCGTGCCGGATGACATACGGGTCACCCTGTGAACGGCCTCCGTCAAACGTCAGTTTCACGGCTGTCCTCCGTTTTAGGTATTCTTCACAAATTATGATATTGAACCGCCTGTTTTTTGTAAATGTCGATAATGATATTTTTGTCAGATTTGATACTCATTTCGAAAAATCGCCAAAAAAGCAAAGAAACCGACAGTTTTGTTGTCGGTTTCTCACAAAAACAGGTTATTTGGATTGTTCACGTCGATGAATGCCTTTGTCTACTTCTTCCGGGTGGTATTTACGGTTGATATGCTTATCAAAGACGTAGGCGCAGTATAAGAATTCCCCCATGACCGTCGAGGGCAGAAGCAGGACGGCATACGCAACCAGAAACACATATTTGACGAAGAGCATGGCGCCCGCGATGTCCAGAACGAAACAGATGAGGAGCGGGAGCAGCAGCGCCGCCGTCGCCGCGAGCGTCGTCGGCACGGTGCGGAAATACAGGATCATGGCATTCTTGAGGAGCCCTCCGACGGTCGCGCGGTACACTGCCACTTCCGCAAGGAGCAGGAGCCCGATGGGCAAAAGGAGCAGAATCCCACTGATGATCGGCAGATAGGCAAGTCCCCCGGTGCTCCCCCGGAGCGTACCGGCGTATTCGGTGAGCAGGAGCCACAGGGACGTGAAGAGGAATACCCCCGCATACGCCCCGCCGTTCTGCCGCACGCCGGTGAAGAAGTCCTCGCGGAGGAATACCCCCTCGCCGAAGACCAGCTGCCGCACGACGCGCACCGTACCGGCGAGCCCCACGGAGAAGATCAACCAACACGGAATGTCGATGAGGCGAAACCAAAAGCGCAGATTGGCGACGGCGGCGGCGCGAGCCGCCTCGTCTCCGGCATCGGAGACAGCGACGGACGCACACAGAACGTCACGCGAGAGATGCGAGATGAGGAGCGGAAGGAGGAAGAGGAGCAGAATGCCGCCGAGCGCAAAAAGCAAACGGTGACGGACACGCCAGCAATCCCAAAAGACGGCGGGTCTCGTCGCGGGCAGAGCGTCGGCGGTAAAATCGGTGGCGGCGCGTTTGACTTTCATGCGGTTCCCTCCTTACTGACGGAGCAGAGCGACCGTCTCGTTCTCGGACATACGGACCTCGTCCGGCGTCCCCTCAAAGACCAGTTGCCCCTCGTCCATGACGTAGATCCTGTCGGCGAGTTCGAGCGCCTCGCGGTAGTCGTGCGTGACATAGATGACCGTGACTCCCTCCGACGTCTGCACATGGCGGATATAGCGGCGGAGCATTTCGCGACTTTCGGTGTCCACGTTGGAGAGCGGCTCGTCCATAAGAATGAGATTCGGATGCTTCACCATGGCGCGGGCGATCGCCACGCGTTGCTGCTGACCGCCCGAGAGATGCTTCGGCAGGCGCGTGAGGCAATCGGTGAGCCCGAAGGTCTCGGCGATCGCCTTGACCCGCTCCGTCACCTCGTCGCGCTTCAGGCGCGCGGTCTTTAAGGGAAAGGCGATGTTATCGAAAACCGTCAGCGACGGGTACAGGACATAATCCTGCGAGACGTAGGCAAGATTGCGTTTCCTTGTGGGGATCGTGTCGGCATCCCTGCCGTCAAAGTAAATATAGCCGTCAAAGGCGAAGAAACCGGCAATTGCTTTGAGCAGCGTGGTCTTCCCACACCCGGAAAAGCCCATGACGACGTTCAGCGTGCCGGCGTCAAACCGTGCCGAGAGCCCCCGGATGGCGACCGTCTCGTTCTTTTTCTTATCAATATAGGTCACTGTCAGATTCTTCACCTTAATATCCGGCATTGTGATCCCCCTGCCCTGCATCGGGATTTGTGCGTACCCCCTCCGACGCCTTTGTCGAAAAAACGCGCAATTTCTTTCCTTTGTATTGTAACATGCGCGCATGATTGTTGGCAAGGTGTGCGACGCTTCCTTCTTTTGGGTTTGTTATCAGAACGGATAAAAGTATCATTTTGGACAAAAGTAACAATATTTTTATTGCAAATTTTGTGCAAAACAGTTGACTTTGTGTGCTGTTTCGGATAGAATGGCGGTGAATTGAAGCCCTCATGCCCGGGGAAGTCTCTTCTCCGGGCGGGGAGCAAAACGGAATAATAAAGGAGCATCGCCATGTTTCATACCGACAAATACGCGGCTCTCGTCACCCGCCACAGAGAAGCGATCATCGCGGCGGAGAAATACATCTGGGAGCACCCGGAAACAGGGTTCAAGGAATGGCAGACCGGTGCCTACCTCGAGAAGATTTTCGAGGATGCGGGCTACACACTGACGAAAGCCGGGAATATCCCCGGTTTCTATACCGACATCGATACCGGCAGACCGGGACCGCGGCTCCTCATCATCTGCGAGCTCGATGCCCTCGCCATGCCGCACCATTTCGCGGCGGTGAACGGCTGTGCACACGCCTGCGGGCATCATGCGCAGTGCGCCGCCATGGTAGGGATCGCGCTCGCGCTCCGGGAGCCGGGTGCGCTCGACGGGCTTTCGGGCTCAATTCGTCTCGCGGCGGTACCCGCCGAGGAAGAGATCCAACTGGACTTCCGGGACGAGCTGCGCCGCGCGGGGACCATCCGCTACTGCGGCGGGAAAGACGAGTTTCTCTTCCGCGGCTACTTTGACGGCGTAGACCTCGCCTATATGTTCCACACCGGCACCAATCCGCACAGCAAACTGGATATCCACGACGGGTGCAACGGCAACATCTCCAAGGATATTGTTTTCCACGGGAAGGCGGCGCACGCCGGCAGCTTCCCGCAGGCGGGCATCAACGCGCTGTATGCCGCGACCCTCACCCTGAACGCTATCAACGCCCTGCGCGAGACGTTCCCGGACAAGGAAAATGTGCGCGTCCATCCCATTATGACAAACGGCGGGGATTCGGTCAGCGTGATTCCGGCGGAGGCGGCGCTCTCCACGCTCGTGCGCGGGAACAGCCTCCCCTCCATCGCCCGCACGAACCGCAAGGTCAACCGTGCAATCGCCTCCGGTGCGCTCGCTATGGGTGCGACGGTCACGGTCACAGACCATCCGGGCGCCTGCCCTCTGCATAACGCCCCGCGTCTGAAGGAGATCGCGACCGACGTCATGGCGGAACTGGTCGGGCGGGAGAACCTGAATATCACGCACAACTTCGGCGGCGGTTCGACCGATATGGGGAACCTTTCCTGCCTGATGCCCGTCCTGCACCCCTACATCAGCGGCGCCGCGGGTGCCAGCCACGGCAACGACTTCCGCATCGCGGACGTCGAGAACGCCTGCGTCGTCTCCGCCGAGGGGCAGCTTTCCCTTGCCGCCGCGCTCCTCTCGGACGATGCCCGCCTCGCGCGCGAGGTGGTGGACACCTACGAGCCGCTCTACCCGAACAAGGAAGCCTACTTTGCCGATTGGGACAAGTACATGGCGGAGCATGACCTGCTCATCTGGGGTGAAGACGGCTCCGTCACCGTCAATCTGTAAAAACTCAAAAACGTGCAAAAAGCCACCGCGAGGGTGACTTTTTGCACGTTTGGAAGACTGCGAGCGCGACTTCAAAAGACTCTATATTTCCAGGCTCCGCGTTGATAAATTGCAGATTGTCTCCACCTGATGTACGAGTTTGATTTGGCTCCGAGTCTGGTTGAAAGACAAACGGCTGCCGGTGTGGGAAAAATACCCGCATAATCGCCGTTATTGTACGGTCGTTACGAACAGGTCCGCGAGCACGATGATCACTGTGCAATTGTCTGTCGCACGTTTTTCTCGGTCTTGCGCTCGGAAATCTTTGCCGTGCCGTTGCTCGCGACGGACTCCGACGGAACCGAAACCGCACTGTCGTTTACGCCGTAACTCGAGGAAGCCGCAACGGTTCCGTTTGCCGATTCGTTATCAATTAGTCCTTCGGTTCCGTACCGCGGGTCGCGAGGCATCTGCCACCGTCGACGACAAGATTGTGTCCTGTGATAAAACGCGCATCCTCCGAAGCGAGGAACATGACCGCCGCCGTGATGTCGTGCGGCGATGGAGTCATGCACAAATAGTTCGTGTATGAAAGATCGCCGCCGGTCGCGCTCGCTGTGGGAATCATGCCCGGGCAAACCGCATTTACGTTCACCCCGAACTTGCCGAGTTCTTTCGCCATAGACTTGGTCATACTCAGCACCCCGCCCTTCGACGCTCCGTATTCGGTGTGCATGACGTGTCCGTTCAGCCCCACGACCGAAGTCGTATTGACGATCTTACCGCCCTTGCCTTTTTCTATCATCACTCTCGCGCACTGGCGGGCGAAATAATAACTGCCGTAAAGATTGACCTTGATAATTCTGTCGAAAACCTCCGGCGACTGCTCGTACGAGAGTGCTCGGTCTTTCCTCGCGCTTCCGCCGGCAATATTCGCCAACACGTCCACACCACCGAAGTCTGCGACTATATCGTTTACACACTTCTCGACCGCGTGAAAATCGGTCACGTCGCAAACGTAAGCCTTTGCTTCACCGCCGTTTTCAGTGATTTTCTTTACCGTTTCGTTCGCGGTTTCGCCGTTGAAATCGACTACAGCGACCTTTGCGCCCTCGGCTGCGAACGAAATCGCCGTGTCCGATCCGATACCGCCGCCTGCGCCCGTCACGATAACTACCTTGCTTTCAAATCTTTTCATCGTATTTCCTTCCTCCTTGTATCATAAAATTCCAAGCAACTTAGTTACTTTTAATGGCTTATCCCATAGCCTTTATGAGATCATATTCTCGCAGACAGAGGTTTCTCGGCGTTCTCCTTGTAGTGATTCTGCTCACCAAAAGCGCGAGAGCCTCTGTACAGCGGGTCTACATGAATAAGCCGGATGTTGATTCAGTCTCTGCCGTTTTCTTCTTATGTCTCACAAGGTCGTGTTCCGTTGTGCTTGTGGCACTCCGTCTGTAATCCCCGCTCGTAGGTGCATGATGTTCTTCGTTGGTATCGACATCGCTGAAAGATCTCACGAATCCAGGTTTTATCATAAACGCTCTTATCGTTCTCCCTGCCCGTCTGCGATTACGGATTACTTACATCGTAAATATAAATGAATATTCGCTGCGTGTAAATAGCTAAGTTGATACTTTTGTGTTTTATGATACCGAATCAGTGAAGTGCGCCCCAAAAGTTGGACAGAGAAAAACTTTTGGAGGTGCATTTTTATGGCAAAGAGAGTTTGATTGTGTTTCAAACGAATCCATCACTAAGGAAGACAAAAACGGAGAGCCTTCCTCGTCGGAAGCAACTCTCCGTTCTTATTTGCTTTCTCGCGGCGCGCCGCCAAGGTCAGTGTAGGACTTGCGGTTGGTTCGAGAAAACTTAACTTGGTGGACGACCGGACAGTCGAATATCAGGGGGAGCGGTACTCTCTCTCCGGTCTTG
>CAVDSZ010000020.1:0-424 GCA_963611795.1 Akkermansia muciniphila
GGGTAGAAGTGTTGTCTTGGAAAAGCTTATTTAAAGAATTTTCCCAATCGATGATGTTGACTTGGGATGACTTTCTTGCTGACCTTAATCTTGCAAAAAATTACTCCGAATACTACATCGAAAATCAATTCGCGCAGGTGGCTACCTTAAGCTATGAATTGGCGCTTGAGTGGTACCTTGCTTATTGTTTTAGTTGTGATCAAAGGCTTACCGTTCAAGACTATGACAAGTTGTTTCATGCTTCGGACGACCAACGAATGATAGGCTCTTTGAAGCAAATAGAAAATAGTTGCTATTCAAATTCCGATCGTCAATTTGCACCTTCGGAGCGACTGAATCGCATGGCAAGCTTTTATGACGACAACGCCCCGCTATGGTTGTTTACGCATTATGAAAATGATGTTCACGCATTTAGAAATTATGT
>CAVDSZ010000020.1:434-1282 GCA_963611795.1 Akkermansia muciniphila
CAAGCGATATTCGGCTTTTGTAGTAGCATCGATATCAGCAAAGAAGAAAAACGTTATTTTGCCATCGTAGCCCCAAAAGACACTCATGCGATCATAAACTTTGATGAATTTAGATGTAATACCGCCATTACCAGTCTGCTACGAATCATACGAAATAATGTTATTGACAAGTACAAGCGCACAGTCATTGTCAGAAAAGCATTTGATGATTCGGCGCGCGAGTTAGTAAATAATGATTTTGAATTTGTGACCGGACATGTGAAGTACTGCAAAAGTGCCATTTCAGATCCGACTATCCAAGAAATGTTTGACCGGAAAGTTAATGGTGCTCAAATCATTGACACTCCCACTTATCTATTTACTGATCCAACAATTATTCTAAAAGGCGGTTATTCCATGAACTGTCATCTGCAACTGGCAGTTCTTGATTTAACTCCTGAACAAATCAGTAAACAAGTTGATGAGTATAGACAATCCGACGGTCAATATGTGTATGACGGTGCATTGGTTACTCGCGAAGAATTGTCAAGAATTATCCGCGATACAAAAGTTGTTTATCAGATTATATTTTGCTATAAAGTGTTGACTTACAAAGACGGAATTGTGTCGCTAGACATACATTCCACTTAAAACAAACTGTATTCATGTTTCGCGTATTATGTTACATTCGATTTGGGCGTCAAAAGTTTGTTTCGGGCAAAATAAAAAAGCCCGGTACGAATACCGAGCTTAACTATTTGGTTCAGTTGAGATATTTCCCGTTTTTTCTCCGCCGACATTGACGGGGACGATCCCTGTGCTACGATATGGGCTCCGAAAGGGAAAACAGAGAGTGTATTATTTTGCCG
>CAVDSZ010000020.1:1292-24631 GCA_963611795.1 Akkermansia muciniphila
GTGTAAAGGAATTGCATGGGCAACTATAAGAGAATAAAAAACGGAGAGTAGCTTTCTATTGATTGCAACTCTCCGTTTTTTTATGAGATTGCCTTGCTCCTTGTCACAAGCTCGTAATTGGAAAAATTATGGCGTTGCTACCAAGTGTGTAACATGTTAAGATAATTGTATATTAAGCGGAATCACGTCTCTTATTGCGCAACATCGATTTCTCGCTTTTTTGCCGTAAGAGAAGCAAAATAACATGTATGTAAATAAATTGAATTCTGTGTTGCCTTACAAACGTCCCGCGGATCGGTTTCTGTAAGTAGCCGGGGTGGTGCCGGTGTGCTCTTTGAAAACTTTTGTGAAATAGGCATTGTCAAAGAAGCCGAGTGAAGTGCAGATATCGCTGATGGGCAAATCCCCACGACTCAGCATTTGCTTGGCCTTTTTGATTTTTTGCTCGTTAATGTATTTCTTGGGACTACACCCGACGATTCGGTTGAATTCACGCCGGAAGGTACTCTCGCTCATAGCATACATTTTTGCAACGGCAGGAATATCGGTAATGGTCGTGATGTGTTGGTTGATGTAAACGATAGCGGCATGAATCGGTGAGCGACTTTCACACATGGATTTGACTTGCGACAGTTCACTGCATAGATTTAACGTTTTTGATTTTATTAGGAATCGGTCGGTCGTTTGCAGGTACAGGGTGCACAGATCGCTGAACATTTCATACAGCACATTGCCGGTGTCTTTTGCAATACGACAAACATGATTGGAAAACAGGAGGTCATCACCTTTATAGGACATTGAAAAATTGATGGTCATGGAAATGGCATCCGCGGGAGCCATTTCCACTAAGTAACGACTGCCTTTCGGTAAGTAGAGAACATCGCCGTGCTTGGCCGTCAGAAGCTGTTCCTGCGGTGTATAGTAGAGGGCGTTGCCGGTATGAACATAGATAAAACCATGGCAGGGACGGGGAGTGGCGTAAAAATTCCAATTATGGCACTGGCTTGTCCATTGCTGGTAAACGCAGACAATGTTATTTATATCAATATCATAAGCCTGTATATGATCAAATTCTATAACTTGCATCATGACACCTCCATGAGGTCACTATAGCACATTTGACCGAAAAATACAATACATAATCGGATATTTACATTGATTGTCAGTGGGAAAAGCACTACAATAAAGATGACCCGAATTGTTCGTAATGCCCAAATTGATTGAAGTATACGAACTTTATCATACTATTCTGCTCAAAAACGTTTTGCCTGCAAGCCGATATCGACCGTACAGATGAAATGTATGCCGTGGGGGAGCAGTGTGGGACAGAAAAACACAAGCCGCTTGAATTATGCATTTCTTTCGATTCGGATGATGAGACGGTAAGCAGAGGTCGTGGCGGTATCACGCAGGAGGCAATATGCAAACGATGACTTTGGGTAGGATGAGAGTACAGGTGCTTTCGAGGGACATTGTACGCATTGAATATGACGACCAATGCACTTTTGAAGACAGTCCAACTTTTTTGGTTCCCAACCGTAACTTTGATGACGCTGAAGCCGCCACTGTGGAGGAAAGCCCGACGGAATACGTCGTTTCTGTAAGCGGAATCAGGGTGGTTTTGAATCGCAATGCGGCGGGGCTGGAAGGCATCAGAGTATACGATGGCGATCAGTTGAAATACCGGTTTCGCCACTTGCGTAACACCGGAGAGTTGCCGTCAATCGGGAAGACACCATTCGTGTTTCCTCTGCTCGATGCGCCTCGCATTGTGTGCCCTTCGGAAGGGTATTCTGCCGAAAGTGCCCGCAACGGACACGCCTATACGATTAACGAGTCTGCAAAAGATTTGTATCTGTTGTTGTGTCGTAACGATGCCCGGAAACTGAGGAGCCTGTATGTACAATTGACCGGTCGTAATGAAATGGTACGTCTCAGTACTTTCGGCATGTGGAATTCCCGGTACTATCCATACAGTCAGCAAGAGGCATTGGACATGATTGCGCAATACCGTGTGAAGGATGTTCCACTGGATAACATGGTCATTGATACGGATTGGCGCGCTGCATCGGATCGCGGCATCGGGTATGATGTCAACACAAAGTTGTTTCCCGATCTCAGGGCATTTTTTACAGAGACGCATCGTAATCATGTGGAAATTATGTTCAATGACCACCCGGAGCCCCTCGAAGGCGCACAGTCATTGCTCTCTGACGCTGAAATAGCCTATCGGGAGGAGAAATTGCAGACGCTACTCTCGCTCGGACTTGATATGTGGTGGTATGACCGCAACTGGAAGACTGCATTATGCTCTCCGACAAAGGGGATTCTTCCGGAGACGTGGGGTATGTATCTCTACACGGAAATAACAAAGCACTACTATCAGAGGCTGTCCGGCAATAACGCCGTTTATCGGCGTCCGGTAATCATGGGGAATGTGAATGATATCTGTAACGGTACATACCGAAAGATCAATGATTCGGCATCTCACAGATACTCCATACAGTGGACCGGTGACATCGGTTGTCAGGATGCCGATTTGTTGCAGGAGATTCAGAACCTGATTCGGGCATCAGACAACTGCATTGCGTATGTCAATTGCGATTGCGGCGGCCATGCCGGCGACCCGGACAAAGAACTGTATATCCGGTGGATGAAATTCGGCGCTTTCTTACCGGTCCTGCGACCGCACTGTAACAATGCGGTCAAACGGTATCGCGAGCCCTGGAACTATGACGAAGAAACGCTCTCAATCGTCCGGGAATATGTCAAAATGCGTTACAGGCTACTGCCGCTGATGTATCGTTGCGCGTACGACAACTATCTGACCGGCGAACCGATCTGTAAATCCATGGGGCTCTGTTATCCGACGGACTCCCGTGCGCTTCATAGCAGAACGCAGTATCTGTTTGGCGATGACATATTGGTTGCTCCCATATATGGCGAGCCGTTAAAGATTGTACCGAAACGGTATTTCACAACGCCGGTGACAGCCACCTATTACGACGGTTGTAGTTTGCAGGGAAACCCGATCGCACATAAAAGATATACCGATATTAATCAGGTCTATGACAAAACAGCACCCGTCAAGGGTATGAGCCCCGTCAACTATTCGGCTGTGTTTGAATTCGGTGTTAAGTTCACTGCCGATACCGAAATCTTTATATGCAATGATGATGGCACAAGATTTTATTTGGACGGCAAGCTGGTGCTGGACGACTGGAAGTGTCACTATGCTTTCCCGCAGTATGTAGCAACCGTCAGGGGGGGCGAGCCACATCATGTCCGCATGGAATATATGCAGGCGGGCAATCAGGCAGTTGTGAAACTAATGTATAAAAAGGCGGTTGCGGCCAGTGCAACGGAGCAGTACACGCGAAAACATTCTTTTTACATCCCCGCGGGGACATATATGCATGTGTTCAGCGGGAAGAAGTACACTCGTCCGGGACGATATTCGGCGAATTTTGGCTTGCGGGACTACCCGATCTTTGTGCGGTGCGGCTCGGTCATTCCGTTAGCGAAAAATGCTCATAACACAACAGAACAACGGTGGGATGAACTTGCGTTCGATGTTTACCCGTCCGCAGAGGCAAATTATCGTTCTTATTTATATGAGGATGATACACAGACTACTGCATATAAGCACGGGGAGTATCGGGTTCAGCCTTTTGGTATGTTTTATCATCCGCAGAGCCGTTCCGTGGTGGTATGGCTTGACAGGGCAAACGGTAATTTTGCCGGCGAAAAGTGTTTTGCGGACCGCACAATCACCGTCCGGTATCACATTGATGCAATGCCTTCGGCAATAAAATCCGTTAAGGTCAACGGCAAAAGTGCAGAGTACAGAATCCTTCGTCGCGATGCGGAAGCCTATCCGTTCGGCTTTGATACTGCTGCGCCTGACGGCGATATATGCACGGTTACTGTCAAAACATCGGTCAGCGATACTCTGCGTGTGGAGTTTTTGCTGGTGCGGGGCGAGCCGCATAACGAAGAATAATCTGATGCTTTTGCACATGAGATTCCCACATGACCGCGGTCGGTGCTGCCATTGGATATATGTGTAAAGATACGCTGTCAGAATGTGTTCCAACGGGTGGCCCAAGGAGCACATTCGGTGATTATGGATTGGTAAGGAGATAATAGGGATGAAAAAAAACATCATTCGGGCACTTGCTTTGCTGTTCGTTTGTGCCATGTTGGTGCCGGTTGTCGGATGTACCCGCGAGGAAAAGCCGGAGCCGGACCAGAAGACTACATGGAATGTAACATCACCGGACGGTGCACTCGGGATATCCGTTTATCTGAGTGATGACGGCAGCCTATCGTATACTGTCAAAAATAAAGATCTCGTCATCGTGGAGACCTCCTCACTCGGGCTGGATACCGAAGAAGTGTCGCTTATGACCGGGTTGCAATTTGCAGGGAAAACAGATGCGACTGTGTCCTACGATTATACGAACAAAAGTGGTAAACACCGCGAGGTCAGCGGCAGTTGCAATCAGACTGAATTCAGTTTTACCAAAGAGAATTTTACTCTGAAACTGATTGCAAGAGCGTATAACGACGGATACGCATTTCGGTACAATGTGACTTCCTCGGATGAGACCCGGTCGACCATTACGGTGAAATCGGAGAATACGGAGTTTGCATTGCCGCAGAATTCGCTTGCCTACGTGCAACCTTATGTATCGTCCAGTGAGGAGGGAAATTTCTTCTCTTACGAAGAGTCTTTCCAAGGCATGAAGTCGAATGATCTCAGTGATAAAACAATTTCCATGCCGATGCTGTATCGGGTGGGGAAAAGTGATGTTTATTCACTGATTACCGAATCCGGACTCATCGGAAGCGGCTATTACGGCTCTTTTTTGCGTGAGTCAGAGGAAAATGCTTCTAAGGGGGTCTTGCAGACGGTACCGACTCCCGCAGGTAAGTGGGCGGCAAACAATCTGATTGCCTGCCCGTTTACATCTCCGTGGCGCGTCGGCATTGTTGGTGATATGGCTACAGTCAATGAAAGTGAATTGGTCGAGGCTGTTTACGATAATGCGGAGTACTGGAAACCCGACAACTATGCGGAACTGTCCGCCGAAGAGCAGGCAATCTATACGTATGATTGGGTAGAAGCCGGAACAACCACATGGAGCTGGCTGTTGTACACGCTGTACCAGAACGATGGGCAGGCGAGTCAGAGAGACTGGGATCTGCAAAAACACTATGTGGATGCTGCCGCCGAAATGGGATGGAAATATGTGATTCTGGATGGCGGTTGGGATTCTGGCAATGATAAAAAACTCACGGAACTGACCGGATATGCAGGGCAGAAAGGCGTCAAAATCATCATTTGGATGGATGCACTCGGAAGTTTCAATTCCGGCGATTACCGTCGGCTTTGTGCAAGGCTTGACAAGTATTCCGAATGCGGCGTCGCCGGCATCAAAATTGACTTTTTCGACGGACAGACGCAAGACGGCAACAACGATTTCCAAGGGGAAGACATCAAGATGATCGACTGGTACGAAAAAGTGTATCAGGAATGTGCCAAGCGGAAAATGGTCGTCAATTGCCACGGCTCGAATAAGCCTACCGGTGAACGCCGTATCTACCCGAATGTCCTGAATCGGGAAGCTATTAAGGGCTATGAAATGTATCCGCTGTTGACAGCAACGGACATCGTCAATTCACTGTTCGTAAGAGGTGTTGTTGGGCCAACTGATTTCACGCCGATTACAACCTCGTGGAAAAATACCATCTCGGCGGCCGCGCTGATGGCGACATCGGTGGCGTATGAATCCGGTATGCCGTGCATGAGTGACGATTTGTCCGAATATGCAAGTGAAATGTTCGGTTCTTTTTATGCGGGCTTGCCGTCCTTGTGGCAGGGGATGAAGTTCCTCGGCGGAACTCCATATACCTATTATTGTGTAGCCAGGCAGGCGGAGAACGGCGACTGGTATGTTGCCTGTATCAACAATGGTGAAACCGCAAGCAGTTGTAGCGTCGACTTCTCGTTTTTGGAGGACGGGAGAAGTTATTGCGCGGAGGTTTTCACCGAGGGGAACGACTACCGACAAGTGAACAAGACGACGCAGATAATCTCTTCTTCGGATTCGACGACATTCGACATCGGTCCGGGTGGCGGATTTGTGATTAAAATTACAAAATAACAAGGGGAGAAAGAACAATGAAAAAAATAGTGGGACTCTTGCTGTGCCTGGCAATGGTGTTTGCGTTTGCGTCCTGCAAGTCGACAACCGATCCGGATTCTGACGGTGGCGGGAAGATGTCCATCGACAAGCCGTGGTGGAGTACGACCGGCGAGCTGGAGAAAGACAGTAACGGCGTTGTGTTTGACAATGTCAGCCTTTCGATGATGACGGTTGTCAACGGTGCGGATTATTCGGTATTGCGTGAAATCTTGACACGATTCAATGCCGAGTATAATGGCAAAATCCGTATTGATGTCAGCAATACAACCCAGGAAAAATTCGTGAATCTTGTCACGACTTCCATTTCCAATAATCAGAACCCTGCCGATATATTTATGTCGCATCAGAGTGTGCTACAGGCGTTGGCTACCGAGTATAAGTGCATTCAGCCACTGGATGAGGCGATGGAAAAGAGCGGGATTACACTGGATCTTTCCGATTATGCCGATGCTCTGGCAAAGTATGCAGACCTGGGGTATACCGGCTACACATTCGGTATCCCGGTGGATGCGCAAAGCATGATCGTTCTGTATAACAAGGATCTTCTGGGGGATAATCCGATTCCGACTAACCGCGCGGAGCTGCTAGCACTTTGCCAGAAAATAAAAGAGTCCAACCCGGACATCACGCCAATCGTCATGCCGGCAAGCGAAGAGACGGAAACCAATTTCTTCGCGGAGTATGTATGGCCGACGGCATTGTTGCAGAACGGTGCGACATTGTATAACGCCGCCGGCGACGGCGTCGATTGGGCAACGGGCGATAATGTGAATGCATTTCGGAACGCCATTGAGTCGATCCGTTCGCTGAAGGATAACGGTTATACATCTCTTTCCGATACGAAAACGAGCGCGACGAACAAATTCGTGAGTGGCAAGGCATTGTTTTTCGTATATGAGCCCTGGCTCGTCAATAATGTGATTAAAAACTTTGCCGAAAAGAAAGGTGTCGAGATCGAAGCCTGCATGGAAAATTATGTGGGCGCTACCTGCATTGCAAAATGGTTTGCCATGGATGATACCGCCGCATGTGCCGATTCCATCTTTGGCGACTCTCACTTCTTTGCCATGAGCAAAAGCGTAAAGTCCATTGAGAAAAAAGCGGCGATTGTTGAGTTTATCAAGTGGTTTACCACCAATGCGGAAGTGGGTGCCGATTGGGCAAAGGCAGGTCATGTCAGCGCCTCAAAGGCAGTGTCTGCCAACAATCAATATAAGAACGACACGTTTGTTCAAAACTATACGGCAAAATTCTATCCGAACATCGACCATGTGTACTGCGCCGGCAACACGCTGTACTACGATACAATCTTCACCCAGCTGTCCGATCTGTTTATCGGTTGGCGCGATGGTGCGGCATCCGGTGATGCCGATCTGATTGCAACCAAAGCCAAAGCGGTAAACGATACCATCAGCGCTCTGAAGGATCTGTCATAAGCCATGAATGAAACAGAACTGAACCTGCAAGCCCAGTTGGTCAGAAAGCGCAGAAGGCAGACAACAAAAGGGCTCCTTCTCATCAGCCCGTATCTTTTGATTTTTGTGTTGTTTACGCTGGTGCCATTCGTCATGGGCGTTACCATGTCGTTTATGAAATACAATCCCACCGATCCCGAGATGAACGGTTTCGTGGGGCTCAAAAACTACATAAATCTGTTCAATTTCGACAATGTCATTACGGCGGAATACTGGCGATCGTTCGCCACTATGTTCCTGTTTCTGATGGTAACGGTACCGTTTCTGATTATCGTGCCGTTTTGTCTTGCGTATCTGATCAATCTGAAACCGCCCGGATATAAAATCATGCGTGCAATCATTTATCTGCCGAGTGTTTTGTCCATTACCGTCATCGGCACCATATTTGTACGCATATTTGCCGGCAGTGAATACGGGCTGATCAATGCATTGCTGATCAAACTCGGCGTTGTGACGGAAGATAATTGCATCAGGTGGTTGAACGGCCTGCCGTTTCAGGGCGATTTGCTACGCTGGGTTGTGATGTTTATCGTATCAATATGGTGGCAGACGGGAACCAATTTTGTCATATTTTCGGGGGCGTTGCGTGATGTTCCGAAGCCGCTTCTTGAGGCGTGCGAAATGGACGGCGGCAATCTGTGGAGACGCATTACCCATGTTGTGTTGCCGTGTGTGAGACCGTCAGTGAACATCTGCCTTTTCAATACGCTCGTCTCGTATCTTGCCCTGTATGGGCAACCCTCCGTACTACATGCCGGCATCGAGAACCAGGGGCAGATCGTATCTCCGATGATGTTTATTTACAAATGGCTGAACACGCCGAAAATTACCGGGTATGTTTGCGCGTCGGCAGTACTTTTTGGAGTAATCACACTTGTCCTCACCAGTCTGGAGACTAAACTCACGGCTGACAGGAAAAAACAGCGACATCATAACGAAAAGTATCTGCGTTATGCAGAGTTGACGAAAAAGGGAATCGATGCCGCAATGGATGGCTCATCCGAGGTGCAGAAATGAAAGTGTTGACTAAGTCTGAACGAACAAGGCGCAAAGAGAAGACAATCTCTTTTGTCATACTGGTTTTTGTCTGCGTATTGTGGCTGATTCCGATGCTGTATATGTTCGGGACAGCGTTCCGTACGGGAGCAGACTTCACAGAAAACCCGGGGCGTCTGTTCCCGTCGGGTGCGTCAAACTGGACGCTGAATAATTTCAAGAGTCTTTTTGTCCGGGACGGAAAGGTTGACAAAATGCCGTTCTGGATACTCAACTCGCTGTGGTCCACCTCGGCAACCGTGCTGCTGACACTGGTGATTGACCTTGTGACGGCATACGCGATTGTGTTTGTCGATTTCAAGGGACGGAAATTTTTTCAAAAATTTCTTGTCCATTGGATGGCGGTCCCCGGCATCATCGGTACGGCATCTCTGTATGCCATGTATTGTCAGATCAAGAACGCCATTCCGTCATCCGTTACCTCGTTTGATTACGCCTACTTGTATTTCTGGATGATTGTCCCGGCGCTCACAGGAATTTTCAATCTGCTGCTTATGCGGAATTTCCTGCAATCTGTACCGAAGGAAATTGTCGAGAGTGCAAGGTGCGACGGTGTCGGGGACGGCAGAATATTTATCAAGATCATACTTCCAATGGCAAAATCGACTTTGCTGTTAATTGTTTTGTTCACATTTACGGCGAGCTGGAACAATCTGATGTGGCCGCAACTTTTGATGAGTGGTTTGAGCGGTGATAGCCAGTACTGGTACACCGTCACCGTCGGATTGATTGCGAACACCGGGGTTTCCAATGCGGAAAATGCAACTGTGGAAGCCATGGCGGCAGGCGTGTTTGCTGCGCTGCCGACGCTGATTGTGTTCATTTTCACACAGAACAAAATGATCGAAGGCGTAGCGTCGACCGGAATCAAGGGATAGGAGCATAACATGGAGCAAAATCTGAACACGGGAAAAGACATCTTCTTGTCCATTAAGGATTTGCAGAAGATCTATTCCAATGGTGAACAGGCTGTTTACAATTTTAATCTGGATATTGAAAAGAACGAGTTTATTGTCATTGTCGGACCGTCCGGATGCGGCAAAAGTACGACCTTACGTATGATTGCGGGTCTGGAGGATGTGACCAGCGGAACCATCTATTCCAATGGGGAGCTGCTGAACTACAAACCGAGTAAAGACAGAAAAATCGCCATCGTTTTCCAAAGTTATGCGTTATATCCGCAGATGACGGTGTATGACAATATTGCTTTTCCTTTGGCAATGAACAAGTTCTCGTTCAGCGTCGTCAATACAACCATACTTGCCTGTAGGAATATTCTTGATCTTTTTCGAGAACATTCTGCTAGCGCACTGCTTGCCGCTTATGATGAGGCGGCAGTTGATCGGGGGCAGGAATTCACACCGTGGGAGCGGCTTGCTTTTAGGCTTCGGGTGGATGAACATACAGCCAAAGCCTTCGTGAAGTTCGTGAGGCAGTCTCGACAGTCTGTGCCCGACGGGAATGAAAAACAGATTGTTGCACGGATGACTGATTCTTGCCGCAAGGCAATCGACACCGAGCAGGGGATTCTTGCCGAGCAGGGGATGTCGGTCAACGATGCGAGTGAGGTCCTGGACAGTGACGGGCGGGTGATGACCGAGCATCGCAAAATGACACCCTTTGAGATCAAAAAGAAAGTGTATGACACCGCCGGCATCCTGGATTTAAGCTCTTATCTGGACAAGTACCCGCGCGAATTGTCCGGCGGACAGATGCAGCGCGTGGCACTCGGCAGAGCCATTGTGAAAAATGTCCCGCTGTTTCTGATGGACGAGCCGCTTTCCAATTTGGATGCAAAACTTCGTTTGACTATGCGTAGTGAAATCGTAAAGATTCACAACCGCATCGGTGCGACGACCATTTATGTGACACATGACCAAACCGAGGCGATGACCATGGCAAGTAGAATTGTGGTCATGTCCCGTGGGTTTGTGCAGCAGATCGGTACGCCCGAGGAAATCTACGATGACCCCTGTAACTTATTTGTCGTCAAATTCATCGGGTCACCTTCTGTCAATGTTTTGCCCGTGACTTATGAAGGGAGCAATCGTCTTCGAATTGCCGGAGGCTCCGAACTGCAAATGCAGGGGGATCTCAAAGCAATTCACGATGGTTTTTACAGGAAATTGCTTGCTTCACTCGAGGCAATGAATGCCGATTTTGACAAGACCGCGGCAGAAGCAATTCTGAAAATACAGTCTGCGCTGTCCATGCACGCGCAAAAACGCACCGAGGAAAAGAATCGCAGTTTGTTCCGTGCAATCCGAAAATTGTTCGCAAAAAAGACGGAAGCAGAGCCGTACCGGGCAGAAAAGACGGTGTGCCGTCAGAAAACCGAAGAAGTCAGGCACGCACTGGTCGGGGAGCATGAATTGATTGCCTGCATCCGTCCTGAAAAAATCCAACTGCGCAAGTATGTACCGGGAGAAACATTGGCACCCTCCGAAACCAAGGTGGTCGCGACAGTTTGTGAGTTGCTCGGTGCGGAGTACTATGTACATGTGGATTTCGGTGACAGAGATGTGGTATGCAGATATCCTACTGGAAGCAAAATCAAGGCGGGGGATACATTCGTGTTGTCCTTTGATTCCGCCTCTGTCCTGCTCTTTGATCCGATAACCGGAGAGAGAATACAGTAATCTAAAATATATAGGAGGAGAACCTACTATGAAACAAAGAAAGCTATCGATAATACTGCTCGTGGTGCTGATGCTGATCGTGTCGGTCAGTGTTCTGGTCGCATGTAAGACGACGACGCCCGACGGGGAGAAACCGAATGAGGAAGTACCGCAGGGCGATTGGAAATACTCCTATTCCTGGGAGGGGGGCAAGTGCACTGCGACGCGCGTCGTAGAGGGAACGGACAAGAAAGAAACAGAGACCGCCAACGGGGTGCTGACCGTTGAGGTCCCCGCGACAGTGGATAAGGACGGTAAAGGCTATTACACCGTCAAGTTCAAAAATGCTGACTTCAACACGAACTATAAAGACGGGAACAAAGAAACGGTAATCCCGAAAGGAAGCGATTTTGAATTTGCCAAGGCAGGTCTGCAAACATATTTCTTTGAAGAAACTCCGGGCAAATACTATTATGCAGAGATGACCATATCCCCAAAGGCGCAGAGCGGCTGGGTTGGGTTTATACATAATACCTCCACTGTTTTCAGTGCGACGGACGGAACCTATTTTTACGATGCTGTCTCCTATAAGGCTGGCAAAAACTATGAGCATACCTTTGGTTCGGTCATAGGCGGAACAAACGCTTTTTCCAATGTCGAGCTTGCCGAAAGCTATGAAGGGGCGGACAAGAGCGGGTATACAGGTGCGGTGTTTGCGAGTACGGGGATGACTGTCTGCACTTTGAGAAATAACGATCTGATTCATCTGTTCATTAACGGGAAACGCGTCGCAACTTATCTTGTGGATGAAGAAATTGCGACACAGGGAACGGTGCCGGCATTGTATTTCAATACCAACAGCACCTTCTATTCCGGTGCTGTCAAGAACATTTCCGTTGTCAGTGGGGAGGAGAAAACGAAGAGTAAGCTCTCTGCTCTTATGGCGGACAACAACGGCTTTATGTATTCCAATTCTCAGAACTGGAATAAAAATGGAGGTATGCACACCGACGCAACCTTCGATAAAGACAGTTTTACCTATAAATATGACGAAACTACGGTCATTCCCGACGGCAGTGAGACGAACGACCGCAGATTCCTGACCGGCGTGACCGACCGCGTATTCCTGTCGGGGAACTATTACTATCAGTATGAAATTTCCGGGGACATGACGATGCCTTCTGCAACGGGGGTGTACGGCCTTTTGTTCAACTGGATCAACTCTGCACAGCGCAGCGGGATTTACTATTACCATGAGGCAATGTTCTGCATGAAGGCTGCAAACGGACTCGAGAAGATTCACTTTGATGCAGGCAAGGGTACAAATGGCGACGGTGTCGGTGGTTGGACAGGCAACACGGCCTATGGCGGGAGTGATGCTCTCAAGGATAATGAAATGTGGCAGGCAGCCTATAAGGCGGGGCTGATTGTCCGTATCGAACGCGTGGATTATGTGGCAGGCGAGAGCGCGACTTATAAAATGAGCGTTACCTGCAAATCTGATCCGAGCTTGACACTCGTTTCGGGCAATATCGTGGTGAACGCAGAGGACAAGACACCGATGTACGGCGGGTACGATTGGATCCTGTTTGGCACGCAAAGCCTTGACTGTACGATCTCCAACGTGACTTACGGAAAACTCTGATAGGAAGACTGCTCGCCGACGGCGAGTTGTTACCGCATGCCGGGGTCGCCCGGCAAATCATGGACACCAATACCGGTGAAGAAAGAAAGGAGTATTTCGCATGAACAGCATAAATGAACAGTGGGTAAAGCCTGAAATGGAAATTATCCCTTTTTGCAGTGATGATATTATCCGCACTTCCGGCACTATCCAGAAAGAAGAATCCGGGTTCGGTGACGTCGTCGATGTCAGCGATCTCTTTCAGTGAAAAGCAGATTAAAAAACAAGGAGATTTTGACGATGAGAAAAATTGTATTCATCCTGCTGGGGGTACTCCTCGTGGTATCTCTTTCGACCGTGGCGGTATTTGCCTTGAACGGAGAAGGGGAACCCCCGGTTTGCGATGCAACTCTGCAGGGGTATCAGAATCAAATTGACGGCTACGATGTGCGTATCGTTGCCGAGGTGTCTAATCTAGACGCTTATCGGGAAGTCGGACTGGTTCTGTCGAATGGCACGGATAAGATATGGCGTGCCGCCAGTTGCGTTTTCTCCACACTGACGGCGACAGACACGACCGGCAGACAGTATGAGGCTCTGACGGCAGAGGAGGGCAGTTACCTCTTCGCCCTGACCGTTAAGGGGATTGGTGCCGACGATGCCTTTACATGGACGGTCGCTCCCTATACGGTTTCAACGGCAGGAAAGACGGTCGTCGGAACAGAAAAAACACTATTGAAAGCAAAAGGCAATCAGTTTACCAAAGCGGTTGTGCCGATGGTAACGATAGCAGAGTTGGACGGGACTCCGCTTGCAACGGTTGCAGGTCTCTCGGCGGTGTACATTGCCGGGGACAAGGTATCCTTTACGGCGGAGGCTGTGGAAGGATACCATATCGGGACGGTGACAGTCAATGGGGAGACTGTGACACCCGTTGAAGGCGTTTATGCGTATACACTTCCCGCCGACGTTGGTCAATTGAAAGATCTGACAATTCAGGTGGATGCCGCCAAACATGATTGGCAATATACATACGCCTGGTCCGATCTGACGTGCACGGCAAAACGTACTTGCCCGGATTGCGGTGAGGATGAGACGGAATCTGTTGACGGTACCTTGCAGCGGGTGGTGCATCCTGCCACCAAGACGGCAGTCGGCAAAGCAGCATATTCTGCGACTTTTGCCAGTGCGGACTTCAATACAAATGCAGATCAGAGCATCGTGGAAAACCACCTTGCAGACATCCCGGTCAATACTCCGTTTGCTTTGACGACGGGTGGTAAGCAGTCGTACGCGTTCGCCGATGTGATTGCCGGAAAATATTACTATGTAGAAGTCAGATTGAGTGCTCCGGTCGCGACAGGTTATGTCGGGCTGGCACATATGGATCCGACAGCAACGGCCGAGACATTGTTTTATGACATGATTGCGCTGAATGTCGGCGGGAATTATCAGCATTTGTTCAGTTCCACCGTCGCCGGAACGGAGAAAGCGCAAAATGTGGAACCCGCAGCCTATTTTGAGGGGAAGACACTGAAAGGACTGACCGGCGCCGATTTTGCTGCAGATGGCATGACATTTGCCACACTGCGTGCGGGTGGATTGATTTATGCTTTTGTCAACAATGTGCGGATTGCCACCTATCAGGTGGAAGATGCAATTGCGGATGCGGATACGGTACCGATGCTGTATTTCATCAATAATGGACAGGATCATTACGATGGACAAGTGAATGATGTGGAAGTGGTGACCGATAAGAGCAAGGTGGAAAGCAAGCTTTCTGCTCTGACGAACGGTCACGACGGGTTCAGTTATGTCAACTACGGTCTCTGGGCACAATATTCGGGTCACGGGGATGCTACCTTTAATGAGGACGGCGGTTTCACCTACCGGTATGATGCAAGCGTGTCGGGGAATGACAGAAGATTCCTCAACGGCGTAACTGACCGCGTGTTCCTAACCGGAAACTACTATTACCAATACGAGATTTCCGGTGACATGAGCTGGGTAAATGCAAGTAATGTATACGGTCTGTTCTATAACTGGATCAACACCAAGCAGGCGGCGTCGGGCGTGTATTCCCACGAGGCGGTATTCTGCCTGAAAAAGAATAACTCAGATCAATTGGAGCGTCTCCGTTTCGATGCCGGTAAGGGTGCCGGCGGTGACGGAGCAGGCGGTTGGTCGTGCGGCACCGGCTACGGCGGGAACAGCAGTCTCGCGTCCAATGCAGATTGGCAAGCCGCTTACAAAGGCGGGCTGATCATACGGATTGAACGTACCGCTGTCAATGCGACGACCGATTCGTATGTCATTAGCGTCACTTCCAAAACAGATCCGTCTGTGCAGTTGGTGTCTCAGCCGATTGAGGTGACGGGTGCCACTTTCGGTGGTTACAACTGGATTGTTTTCGGTACGCAGAGCATTGATTGCACCATATCCGATGTAAAATACGGACGTCTGTAATCTGTTCTTTCCTCAAAGCAATCACAGAACACAGGGGGGGCGAGTATTCACTGCTCGCCCCGACTTGTGAGAATTTTCGGGTGGTGACACAACATCTGCCCGGGTGAATGAAATGAAAGACCTACTCAATTTACATAAAGAGGAAATATGAAAGCAACACTTTTTGCAACCGATGAACATCATCGCTTGAGCAATCTCGGTACGGTCGAAATGGTTTATAAAAACACTGATACGCCGACCCGGGAGGAGAAATCGCAGGATGTGGAGTATCACCTTGTCAACGTGCATCCCGAGGTGGAATACCAGACGTTCGGGGGGATCGGTGGCGCATTCACCGATACGGCAGCTGCCGTTTGGGAACAGGCTCCGCAAGGCAAAAGAGATGAGATCGCTCGTGCCTATTACGACAGACAAGCAGGGATCGGTTACAGTTTTGCACGCTTGTGCATCGGAAGTTGCGATTACTCCGTCGGTGACTATGTGTATGTACAGGAGGGGGACCGGACCCTTTCTACCTTTGACCTGTCTCATGATATTAATCATGTATTTCCCATGGTACATGCGGCACAGAAGTATGCGGAAATTCGCTTTTTGGCTTCTCCGTGGTCTCCTCCCGCTTATATGAAGACGAACGGGGCGCGTATCGGCGGGAAACTCAAGCCGGAGTTCTACCCTTTGTGGGCAAAGCATTTCAGAAAATACGTTGAGGTTTGTAAAGCCTGCGGCATTGACATCTGGGGTGTGACAATGCAAAATGAGCCGCGCCATCATCAGATCTGGGAATCGTGCCAGTATACACCCGATGAAGAAGCGGCATTTTTGAATTTCCTGGGCAGCGAAATGGAGGGGAGCGGTGTCAAGCTGCTCTGCTATGATCATTGTCGTGAACGTGTCCTGGAGCGGGCAGACAGCATATTCGGCAGTGTCGGCGGTGCGTATTGCGACGGTATCGCACATCACTGGTACTCAGGCACGCATTTCGGTGAGTTACGCGCTTTCAGACAAAGATACCCGGATAAATTGTCGGTGGCAAGCGAGGGGTGCTGTTCTCTTATACACATGGGAAATCCCGATGCGCACGATCGGGCGTTTGCCGAGAAGTATGCGCATGATATTTGCGGGTGTTTCAATAACGGCGTCAACTGTTACTGTGACTGGAATCTGCTTCTGGACGGGAAGAACGGACCCTATCACAATCGTGACGGACGCGGCGTCGATGCTGTTGCGCCGGTGAGTTTCGACTGTGAAACAGGAGAGCTTTCCTATAAACTATCCTATTACTACATAGGGCATTACAGTAAATTCGTTTCGCCGGGTGCCAGGGTAGTGGCATCGAGTGCGTACGATTCCGATGTGGAAACCGTGGCTTTCAAGAATCCGGACGGCACAGTTGCCGTTGTTTTGCTGAACAGGACGGATCATGACCTACCGTGTATTTTGAGAATGTCCGACTGCGTGACGGAGACCCTGCTGACGGCACACTCCATTATGACAGCCCTCATTATGCCATGACAG
Organism: Akkermansia muciniphila; assembly: GCA_963611795.1. GTDB lineage: Bacteria > Bacillota > Clostridia > Oscillospirales > CAG-272 > UBA1740. The sequence goes on from CAVDSZ010000020.1 coordinate 18,259, forward strand.
AAGCGCCGACTGAATGATGCTCCCGCCGGTTTTTCCGATGGCGGGGAAGGAGAAAAATAATGAAAATGCGTATGCCCATGATCCCTCTGATCACGATTGACCCGTATTTTTCCGTCTGGTGCAAAGACCGGCTGAACGGAGAAGTGTCCCAACACTGGACGAACTCGCCCAATACAATTCTGGGGACTGTAACGGTGGACGGAGAGACGTTCTGTTTCTGGGGAAAGACCGACGATATTCCCTATATGGATCAGACGGTCGTTGACATTGATGCCATGAGTACCACCTTCGTTTTTGAGAACGAGAAGATTCAGCTGACCGCCAAGTTCACTTCGCCGCTTCTGGTGACGGATCTTTACCTTTGCTCACGACCGGTGGCATACTTAAGACTGTCGTGTCGGGTCAAGGACGCACGGGAGCATCAGGTTTTCGTAAAGATCAGTGTAACGGAGGAACTGGTGCTGAACAAGGCGGGAGAGGGACGGGCTCTCAGCCGGGGAGTGGATTTGGACGGGCTCTCTGCTATCTGTATGGGGAATGGTGTACAGAATGTGCTGTGGCGAAGCGGTGATAATGTACGTATTGATTGGGGCTACTTCTACCTGGCGGTAAAAGGTGATGGCACCGTCGGCGATGAGGTGTTGGATGGTAAATATGCGGTATATGCCGAAACGGCACTGCACGACGAAGCCCTGTATTTGTTTGCCTATGACGATATAGACAGTCTGCTGTATTTTAACACTCCGTTGAAAGCTTATTACAAAAAAGACGGGAAAACGGTCGAGCAGGCGCTCTCTGCCGCGGCGAAAGATTATTCGGAGGTCGAAAGAGCGTGCGACGGTTTTTCCGAGCAGCTTTACTCCGATGCCTGCGATAAGGGCGGCGAAAAATATGCGGAATTGCTTACGCTTGCCTATCGACAGGTGATGGCGGGACATAAACTCGCGTTGGATCACGAGGGGAACTGCATTTATGTATCCAAAGAGTGCTTTTCCAACGGTTGTGGCGCAACGCTGGATATCACCTATCCGTCGGCGCCGATGTATCTGTATTACAACACGGAACTTTTGAAAGGAATGCTGCGACCGATTTTTCGGTATGCGCAGAGCGATCAGTGGACCTTTGATTTTGCCCCGCATGACGTGGGACAATATCCGTTGCTGAATGGTCAGGTCTATTGCAACAACCGGCCGGAGGGACAAATGCCGCTTGAAGAATGTGGGAACATCTTGATTCTTGTTTCGGCTATTTGCAGAAAAGAGCATTCGTATGATTTTGCAAAACAGCATATCGAACTGCTGACAAGGTGGAATGACTATCTTGTCCGGTATGGAGAGGATCCGCTGAATCAACTGTGCACAGACGATTTTGCCGGACATATGCCCCACAACTGCAACCTGTCCGTTAAAGCTGTAATGGGCATAATCGGCTTTGCGGATGTTTTGAAAAACCTGGGGAAGACCCGTGAGGCAACCGATATGGAAAAACTCGCCCGCGGGTATGCCGCATCCTTTATGAAACGAGCGGCGAACGCTGACGGAAGTTTTCGCCTGGCGTATGACCGTCCGGACACATTCAGTCTGAAGTATAACTGTGTCTGGGACAGGCTGTGGAATACGAATCTGTTTGATAAGGCATTTTATCGCGGAGAGATTTCGCGATATATCAAGGAAAGCGATACCTTTGGGGTACCCCTTGACAGCAGGGCTAAATACTCGAAATCCGATTGGCAGTTGTGGGCTGCCTGTATGACGGATCAAAAGGAGGAGTTCGCGCTGTTTGTTAATAAACTGTGGAAGGCATACGATACGATGCATTCCCGTGTCCCGATGACGGACTGGTATTATACGGACAATTCCGAACAGGTCGGATTTCAGAATCGAACTGTCCAGGGCGGATTGTTTATTCGGCTGCTGATGGACTGATTGACCGGATTCGACGGTGGAGCAAATGAAAGAGTTTTTCGCGAGCGTTGCGGCGAAGGGACCTGCGTTTGTCGTGGGGCAAATTGTCGGGGTACTGATTATCCTTTGGAGTTTTTTTATTTACATACAAAAAGAGCACGACAGGATTCTCGTCTGCAAGTTGGTATCTGATGTGCTCAGTGTGTTGCAGTTAATTCTGTGTGGGGCATACTCCGGCGCCGGCGTCAATGTTGTTATGTGTGCGCGGGAGATCGTTTTTCTCAATCGCGGGAAGCATCGTTGGGCAGACAGTCGGTGGTGGTTATATCTGTTTATTGCATTCATTATGGTGGTTCCGTTTGTGACCGGGGGTCAAAAGCCGTTTTCGCCGATGTGGTTTATCAATGCGTTACCGGCTTTCGGAAGCGGCATTGCCGTCATCGGACTGTATAGCAAAAATGCTCACGTAACACGGCTACTGTCACTTGCCGGGATTTCTCTGTGGCTGATCTATGTAACTGTGTTGCAGAATTGGATTCAGATTGTCAGCAACGGAGTTTCGATATGCTCCATTCTGGTGGGATTGCTCGGTGACCGGATCAGACACAAAAAGAAAAATACGGAATACAAAGACGCATGGGGAGACTGCGCCGAAAAGCAGCAAGAAATTACTGATGAAGATGGTGATGAAGGAAAAAGAGAGAATAATGCATCGGTTTGAGGTTCGGGAGCAGGGCTTCTTTTGGGACGGGGAACCATTCTATCTGGCGTCCGGAGACATTCACTATTTCAGAATCCTTCCGGGCGGATGGCGGCGCAGGCTGGAACTGATGAGGGATTTCGGATTAACCGCCGTTGAGACATATGTACCGTGGAGCGTGCATGAGCCGGAGCCGGGCGTGTTTGATTTTACCGGCGAAAAGGATTTGGCAGCGTTTTTGGAACTGTGTCAGGATATGGGCTTCAAAGTTCTGCTTCGACCAACACCGTATATTTGTTCGGAAACGGATTTGGGTGGCATTCCGGCATGGCTGTTGAGGGATCGGAATATGACATTTCGATCCCACGATGCCGGATGGCTGACAGCGATTGCGGGGTATTATCGGGAAGTTTGTCGGATGATTTTGCCACACCTTTGTACCAATGGCGGACCGATTGTTATGGTAGCAATCGAAAATGAGTACGGCGGTGCCGGAAATGATCGTGCTTATTTGCAGGCAATCCGTGATATGTTGCTCCAAAACGGTGTGAATGTTCCGCTGTTTACTACGGATGGAGCATCTCCTGTCGATGTGACAAACGGGAGCCTGCCGGAGCACCTCGCCGGACTCAATTTCCGGTCAATACCGGGGGAAGCGACAAAAGCCGAGGCGTTGCAAAAACGATATCACCCCGGCTTTCCTTTTTATGTTGGCGAGTTTTGGGGTGGGCAACAAATTCACTGGGGAGAAAGCTACACGTTGCGGGATCCCGCAGAAACGGCGGAAAGTTACCGGGAAGCCCTGCGCCTCGGTTATGTGAATTTCTATATGTTCTGCGGTGGCACCAACTGGGGCTTTTCAAACGGCGCAACCAGGGTTTCAGATGCCGAGGGAAATGAGAAAATTGCTTTTCAGGCAACCACCTATGATGAGAATGCACCCATCAGTGAAAACGGGGAACCGACGGCGACTTATTTCCTTTGCCGCGATGAGCTGGACCGTTTTTTGGGAAAGCCTTTGCGCCCACATGTTGTACCCCCTTACCGGACGCAGGCCATCACTGTCAATCTGACAGAACGGGCGCCGCTTTTTGAAAATCTGGAGGTGCTGAGTGCGTCCGGAACTGTGGAAACATCCCCGCGATGCATGGAAGACCTCGGTCAGAATTACGGTTATATCTTGTATCGTACCCGCTTTGATAGAATTGACGGGGTACCGACTGTTAGGTTTTCCTGCGGTGGGGTACGGGATTTCGCGGCAGTTTATCAGAATGGCAGGTATGTCGGTCATTGGGATTGCAATATGGAGAAGCCCGGTACGGAAATACGGATTGACACAGATTGTGTTCAAATGGATGTCTTGACGGAGAACCTGGGGCGGCGCAATTATGGACTGAATCTTGCGGACAATCGAAAAGGTGTAATAAATTATCTGTCGGTAGGGAATTCCGAACTTCACGAGATTGAGACATATACGCTCCCCATGAGGGATCTGTCCGCTCTGCAATACCGTCCTGCGGGAGAAGTGCCACTTTGTGATACCCCGATGTTCTTACGAGGGTATTTTAACGCAGAGGCAGGTGTAGATACTTTTCTGTCTCTTGAGGGCATCTGCCACGGCTTTGTTCTTGTAAATGGGTTCCATATCGGTCGCTACCTGCCATGCGGTCCGCAACGGACGCTGTATATTTCCGGTGAGTTACTGGAAGCGGAGCATAATTCTATAGAAATATTCGACTTACATCCGACGGCAGAACAGGTGCGGATGGTCAATGCGGCTTTTCTTGTGATGGAGATTTCCGCACAATGAAAGGGTGGTGTGCAACCGTTCTTTTCGCAAGAAAGATGATAGTGCCGGGCTGTATGGAATTAAATCGTTACGGAGTGTAGTCATGGAATTTTCAATCAAAGGCGCGGAATTTATGCGTGACGGTCGCCCTGTGAAAATCATATCGGGCGCTGTACACTATTTTCGGAATCTCCCGGATACCTGGGACGATATTTTTGACAAACTGATGGCTCTCGGTTGTAACTGCGTCGAAACTTATTGCGCGTGGAATCTCCACGAAAAGAAAATCGGGAAATATGATTTTTCAGGCAGGCTGAACATTGCGGCATTCCTCAAAAAGGCACAGGAACACGGGCTTATGGCGATTGTCCGCCCGGGTCCGTACATCTGCGCGGAGTGGGAATTCGGTGGACTGCCATGGTGGCTCCAGACCCTCCCCGATATGGAGATACGGTGCAGCAACGACACCTATATGGAACATTTCGGCAGATATCTGCATCGCCTGTTCGATGAAGTGCGTCCTCACCTTGTGACCCGCGGAGGAAACGTCATCATGATGCAGGTGGAAAATGAGTACGGCTATTACGGTGATGACAAGCAGTATCTTGCGAACCTTGCAGAACTATATCGTGAGGAAGGGATCGATGTGCCCCTCTTTACCTCTGACGGGACAAAACGCACGGATTTGCTTGACGGGACAACAGAAGGGTGTTTACCTACGCTGAACTTCGGAAGCCGTGTTGCGGAGAATTTTCAGGCGCACGATGAACTGTTTCCGGGCGTGCCGAAGATGTGCATGGAGATGTGGGACGGTTGGTTCGACGCATGGGGAGACGAGAAGCACCATACGACGAACGCGGCGGATTACGCCAGAGCCGTCGATGACATGCTTACACGCGGCAGTCTCAATATGTATATGTTCATCGGAGGCACCAATTTCGGGTTTATGAATGGTGCCAATCACTACGAGACGTATGCGCCCGACGTGACGAGTTATGACTATGACGCGCTCCTGACCGAGTGCGGCGATGTGACCCCGAAGTACCTCGCCGTGCGGAAGGTGATAGAGAAGCACACGGGCGAAGTGTTGCCCGAGATTCCGCACGACCGGGAAAAGAGGGCATACGGGCGGCATATTGCCAATGCAAGTGTACGGCTGTTTGACGTGCTCAATCGTCTCGCTATCCCCGTTTCTGAGGATGTGCCGCTTCCTATGGAATCACACGGGATCGGTTACGGGTATATGGTGTATCAGACGGAACTGCGCCGGGATTATACCGATGCGAAGCTGTCATTTGAAAGCATCGGCGACAGAGCGCAGATCTACGTAAACGAAACCTTTGTGGGAATGGTCTATGTGAATACGCCACCGTATGAGGTCACTTTTTCGGCGAAGTCGGGCGATTGCCTGACCGTCGTTGTCGAAAACATGGGCAGGACAAACTTCGGACCCAAAATGATGCGGAAGAAGGGAATCGTCGGCAGATGCCTCCTGGACGGGAAAATTCATTTTGGGTGGCAGGCATGGCCGCTCACTATGGAAAACCTTGCGGAAATCCAGTTTGACAGCGAGGGGGCGAAAAAACGGGCTACAGCCGTTGGGGGAGAAGCTTTCTATCGGTTCACTTTCGATTGTGACCGCCCTGCGGATACTTTTCTCCGCCTCGACGGCTTCCGCAAAGGGTTTGCGGTGCTGAACGGTTTTAACCTTGGGCGGTATTGGGAGATAGGTCCCCAGAGGACACTGTATGTCCCAGCGTGCGTGTTGCATCCCGGAGAGAATGAGTTGATCCTCTTTGAATCGGACGGTTTGGTTGGAGCCCCTGTTATTGCGTTCACGGATCAACCGGACTTGGGTTAAGGAGCAGTTAATGCGTTTTTCAAATACCTCCGATAGGGACATGGAAAACGAGTAGTGATTAAATGCAAAAACGGAGAGCCACTTCCGATCGGAAGCAACTCTCCGTTTTTGTTTGCGAT
>CAVDSZ010000021.1:0-20532 GCA_963611795.1 Akkermansia muciniphila
CTTGTCTGCCGGCGCGCCAGCGCCGGCACTTGTTTGGGGACAAGCACACGCCCTGGTGTCACTCCCCAATCTCGAGCCAATCTGACCCAATCTCATGCCAATTTAACCATACATGAATATTTTGTCAGTTTTGAAGACCCGCTTTTCGGCTGCATACTGATGCGGCGATAAAGTCTTGGAGCGTGGTTTTACCTGTCAGGAATAGATGGTCGTATAACGTTGCCGCATTTTGAGGAAGTATTCAAATACCGTGGATTGTGCACGGGATAACACCCGCCCTATCTCGGGAAAGCTCAACCCCTTGATCCGACATTCCAAAGCCACGCGCATATTTTCGGTCAGATGGAGGCTTTCAAGAATCTCATCATACTGCGTGTAATCTTGTGTCGTTTCTTCACGAATTTCGCAAGACGGCTCGTCCGCGCGTGTTAATGCTTCAAAACTGGTGTTCCGGGCAGCGTCTCTGTATTTTCGGTTTACCAGTTTCGTCATTTGACGGCTGCAGGCAATCCGGATGGTAATCGGTTTTCTGCTCTTACTGTACCCGATCACATCGCTCAAATGATTCCCGTAATGTCCGCAGAGGAACAACGCGCCTTCCTGGACTAAATCGTAAGAATCACTGAATGTATGACCGAGTTCATTTTTATGGACCATGTCCGCATACAGATCGACATACATAGTTCGCATCCAATGTCCCATGTGACCCATAAGGTAGCGTATTTCGGAAAGTGCTATGAGTTCCGCCATGGCAAGCACATTGCTTTTTGAGATTTTCTCTTTCAGAATGCCGTAATCAAGGAGTTGGTTTTTCATATTCTTTTTCCTCCGAACGTTTTTGCCTTTCGGCAGCCCGGGAGGAGTACAGGGGAGAGGCTTGTCTCCCCCGACACGAGCGGAGTAAAAGAGCGGATGGATAACGAGCAAAAGAGTAAGCAAAGATAGGGGAACGATAACGGAGGATACCGGTCTTTTTAACGGCAAGTATTCTTTTGGAATCTCCGTCAAGGAGGCAGGGAAAAAACGCCTGATGGGAACGGGACAACAACCGTGATACACCTTTTTTCACTTGCATCTGACCCGGGCGGCAGGAAATTCACTCGGACAGAATATAAAAGCCCGGTACGAATACCGGGCTTACGATTTATTCTGTTCGGATGCTCTCCGTTTTTTCTCCGCCGACATTGACGGAGACGATCCCCTGTGCTACGATAGGGCCTCCGAAAGGGAAAACGAGAATGAACGACTATGGAACTTTCCGTGCCTCTTTCGTTCGAATGTCGGTGACAGGGGTTGTTATTGCCAAAGTCGTTTCCCGAGGACCGAAAACGGAGAGTTGTGTCCGGTGAACCGGGCGGCGCGCGGTGGAAAGCGAGCAAGCCGACGCCCGTGAGCGGGTGCCACCACCGGAAAGCATTCTGTGCCTGTCGGCAAACGGTGGCGGCACCGCCGGTTGCAATATATCCCGTAATATGCTAAAATCAATACGGCGATGTCAAAGCGTACCGAGGACGGTGTCCAACTGAAGCGATAAACGAAGGAATAGCCGATGAAAAAACACGGGTTCTACGAAAACAACGCCGATGGCAATCAGTATTTCAACTTCCATTCGGCGACCGATAACTTCATACCGGCACACTATCACGGCAGTACCGAGATGATATTTGTCAAAGAGGGGCGCGTGAAAGTGATCGTGAACGGCCATGAAAAGCTGCTCACGCGCGGGGAAATTGCCGTTTTCCATCGCTTTGAAATTCACTACATTTGCGGCGAGAGCGGGTCGGATATCTATGTGCTCATTTTCACCGACTCTTTCCTGCCGAAGAATTTACAACAACAAAAACTGTCGAATTTCCTGCCGACCTGTCCGCAAACGCCGTCCTTCTTTGCATTGCTCGATTGGTTTGACGGTGTGAGAAAAACTGCCACATTGGCCATGCAGCAGAGCTTTGTCGGATTGATCGTCGGGGCACTGTGCAATGTATATCCCACCGAAGCCTATGAAAAGACAGACGCGCAGGGGTTCGTACAGATTTTGAGCTTCATCGAAAACAACTATGCCGAACCGCTGACACTGGATTCCCTCGCGGAAAGGTTTGGATACACGAGAAATTATTTCTCCATGCTCTTCAACAAATATACGGGGATGCACTTACGCAAGTATCTGAACCGTATGCGCGTGGAGCACGTCATACAGATGCACAAGGAACATCCCGATACAGCCATCGGGCAGATTGCCATTTCGTGTGGATTTAACAGCCTCAGTACGTTTTACCGTGCCGTAAAAGCCATGGAGGACGATAAGTAACCGCCGATACCGAGTATCACCGACGCCGGAGCCCCGGCGTCGGTTTTTTGTCGTTTCACGGGGCGGCAGACGCCGGGCAGTGACGGCGCAAGCGGATTTGCTGGCAAAAAAAGGGAGTGCCGGTTTGCGGCGTTGCCTGCGCTCTCACGCCTGTCGGAACGGACGCGGCAGGGGTCGAATACCGTAATTTTTGACAATCAACCTGTAAGTTCTACAATTGACACCGCGTGCCCCGCAAAGTACAATGAAATCAAGGGGGCGATGAAATGAATATTTTCGATAATGATGTCATCCTGTTCGACGGAGATTCAATCACCGACGCTCTGCGGGATCGGGACGATGTGTATTCTCTGGCGGGTTATTCCAAATATGTGCACGAACATCTTACCATTAAATTACCGCGTGTAAAATGTTACAATCGCGGGATCGGCGGAGACACCTCCGCGCAGCTCAACGATCGGGTACAGTCGGAGCTGGAAATGATCCGCCCGACCGTGTTTTCGCTCCTGATCGGCGTCAACGATACCTGGCGGAAATTCGATGAGGGCATTACGATCTCCGCCGAAACATATGGGCAAAACGTTGATGAAATTTTGACAAAAGCAAAGTGCTTCACCGACCGGATCATTGTCATTGAGCCGTTTCTGCTCGATGTCGACCCGCAAAAGCGTCCATTCCGCGAGGATCTGTATCCGAAAATCTGCGTCCTGCGCGAAATGGCGAGAAAGCACCGCGCGGAATATGTGCCGATGGACGGCATATTCGCGGAGTTGTGCTGTCGGGAGGCACCCGATACATTCTCCTACGACGGCGTCCACCCGACCGACCGCGGACACCGCACCATTGCGGACGAATGGCTGCAAAGAATCGTTTTTTGAATCTGGAAAGGGTAAGGAAGTATTTATGAAAATGAAACGCTGGATAAGCCTCTTGCTGGTGATGATTTTCATTTGCTCGGTGTTCGTCGCGTGCGACAAATACCGTCCGGACGATGAGGAAGAAGAGCCGATCGACCCGACAAAAACGCAGTTGACCATTATGAACTTCGAGGGCGGTTTCGGAAGTGAGTGGCTGGACGCCGCCCGCCGCCGCTTCGAGGAGATGTATAAGGACACGGAGTTTGAGCCGGGCAAAAAGGGCGTGCAGACCCACAAGGCAAAAGCCAAGAACGACGGGCAGGCCATCCGTGCAAAGCTGGATGCCTCCGGCGCGGAAATCTTCTTCAACGAGAGCGTTTATTACTATGATTACCTCGCGGACGACCTGCTCCTGGACATCACGGACATGGTCGAAGAGACGCTGACGCGATACGGCGAAACGCGGTCCGTCGCCGACAAAATGACGGCGGAGCAAAAGGCCTATTACCTCTCCGGCGGCCGTTACTACGGCGTGCCGCATTACGCCGGCTACAACGGGATCATGTACGACTGCGACCTGTTCGACGAATACGGCCTGTGGTTCAGAAACTCGGAGAAAAGCGAGTTCGTCAAAAACGACCGGGATACGAAAAGTGCCGGTCCGGACGGCGTACTCGGGACGCCCGACGACGGATTCCCGGCGACGTACGACGAATTCTTCATGCTCTGTGACTACATGGTGGCGCAGGGGATTACGCCCTTTGTGTGGGCAGGCGAATATTACGATACCTATGTCGAAAAACTGATCTATGCGCTCGCCGTCGATTACGACGGGCTGCAGCAGACCATGCTGAATTACACCCTGGACGGCACCGCGACCTCACTCATCAGCGAGGTCGGCGCAGACGGGTCCTACACGAAGCTGCCGGCGACGGAGATCGGCATCGAAAACGGCTACGATATGTGGCGGAGTGAGGGCAAATACCTTGCGCTGAAATTCGTCGAAAAACTGGTCAGAAACGGCAACTATTATACCTCCAATGCGTTTTCTCCGGCACTCCTCTATACCGAGGCGCAAAAGGACTTTGTCGAGTCGCGCAGCGAGGGCAAGCCGATCGCCATGATGATTGAGGGCTGCTGGTGGGAAAACGAAACGAAAAGCTACATCCGGGAGGTCGCCGACCGCACCGGTGACGAGGCGTATGCACCCGAGAACCGCCGCTTCGGAATGATGCCCCTGCCCAAAGCCAACCGGGAATCGGTCGGAAAGGGCAGCACGATCGTCGATACGCACTATTCCCTCGGCTTTATCAAAAAGAGCATCGACCCCGCGAAGATACCGGTGGCAAAACTGTTCCTGCAGTTTGTCTGCACCGATGAATCCCTGCAGGAATTTTCCGTTTTGACCAACACGGTCAAGGCACTGGACTACACGGTCAGTGAAGAAAACCTCGCCAAAATGACCTACTTCGGCCGCAGCGTGTATCAGCTGCACCACGAGTCCGATGTGGTGTACCCCTATTCGGCGAAAAACTATTATCTCGACAAGCAGTCGGCGTTTTCCGTACACAATTCCTTTAACAGCCTGATCGACAAATCGGATTACGCAAGACCCGTCAGTTACCTGAAGGACAACGTCGGCAACCACGCCGAGGCGTATTTCAACGGTATGTACGATTACAGACGCGATTCTTGGAAAAACAGTTTCGGGAGGTATTTCCGGTGAACGACCGTCACGCGCAAAAACCGGAGATCAAGAACAGAAGCCGGACCCATGACCTGATCTTCTATATCATCATGGTCGCGTTCCCTCTCCTGCAATTTTGCGTGTTCTACATCAGCGTCAATATCAATTCCGTCCTGCTGGCGTTCAAGAATTACAGCAGTGAAGACGGCGGATTTATATGGGCGCAGTTCAGCAATTTCGCAAAGATCTTCCGTGACTTTGCGTCCTCCACGACGCTCCGGCGCGCCATGCTGAATTCCGTTCTGGTGTGGGCGGCGAGTACCGCCGTCTCGCTGCCGCTGGCGATGCTCTTTTCGTACTATATCTACAACAAGCGCGCGGCGTCCGGGTTCTTTAAGACCATGCTGTTTCTCCCGTCCGTCATCCCCGGCATTGCCATCACCGTCATCTACCTCTATTTCGTCGAGCGCGCCATACCGGCGTTTGCCGCCGATGTGTTCGGCATCACGGTGGAGGGGCTCTTACAGAACGGGGCGACACGCTTCGGCACCATCTTCTTCTACAACGTATTCCTGTCGTTCGGGGGTAATGTGATCCTGTTCCTGGGCGGCATGAATACCGTGGATCCGTCCGTGCGGGAGGCGGCGTGTCTCGACGGGGCAGAGGGATGGTGTGAGTTCCGCCATATCATTTTGCCGAAGATCTGGCCCACCCTGACGACCTTTTTCGTGATGGGCGTTGCGTCGATCTTCACCAATCAATTCAGCCTTTACAATTTCTACGGCATTGCGGCATCCGAAAAACTGGCGACGGCAGGCTATCTTCTGTACGCACGCACCTCCATCGCCTCGCTGGCGGACTATCCCGAGCTGGCGGCGACCGGCGTGCTGCTGACCATCATCGTCATACCGCTCGCGCTGTCGTCGAAAAAACTGCTGGAAAAGTTCGGGCCGTCGGAGGACTGATGCGTGATGAAACCATTATTGAAAGTCAAAAAGAGATGGTCCGCCCTGGAGCTCGTCGTACTGGTGCTCCTGGTCTTTTATGCGGCAATCCTCGCCGTGCTTGCACTATGGGGGCTGCTCTCCTCTGTCAAGACCGACTATGATTTCCGGCACAACCTGTTCGGGCTGCCGGAAGAATGGCGGTTTGACAACTACCTGCACTCGTTCTTCGGCTTTTACGTCGAGGTGCAGCGGGACGGCGTACAGACAAAGGTATATATGCCCGAGATGTTCTGGAATTCGCTGCTGTATGCCGGGGGTTGTGCGCTGGTCGCGACGTATATCCCGTGCCAGATGGCATATGCGACCTCCCGGTTCAAATACCGTTTTTCAAGGATCATCACCGCGGTCGTGATTGTGTGTATGGCGTTGCCGATCGTGGGGAGCCTGCCGAGCGAGATCCAGACGGCACGGAGCCTGCGGCTTTACAACACGATCCCGGGTATGTGGCTGATGAAGGCCCACTTCCTGAGCGTCTATTTTCTCATCTTCCAGGGCGTGTTCAAAAATGTGCCGAACGCCTATGTCGAGGCGGCAAAGATTGACGGTGCTTCCAATTTCACCATCTACACGAGAATCATGCTGCCGCTGGCATCCAAGACGTTTCTGACGGTGTTTCTGCTGAATTTCATCGTGTTCTGGAATGATTACCAGACGCCGCTGATCTTCATGCCCGATAAACCGACAGTGGCATACGGGCTGTATGAGTTCAGCAAACGTACCGTTTCGACTTTCAGCTCCGTCCCGCTCAAGCTCGCCGGTGCCGGGCTCGTCCTGCTGCCCGTGCTGATCCTGTTCCTGATTTTCCAGCGGAAATTGATGGGCAATCTGTCCGTGGGGGGTATCAAATGATTTTCAAAAACAAGTTTTCCGTCGCCGTCATCGTGCTTGCGGCAATTCTCCTGTGTAGCACGATCGCGGTGTACGCCGCGGGAGAGGAGCTCCTCTCCGTGCAGGGCTCGGATCTGAATGATCGCTACATTGTCGGGGAGACACTGGATCTCCGCGGCGTGCGGTTATCGGTGGGGGGCAGCGACCGCGAATGCGATAAATTCCTGACATATCCCTCCGGCGTGACGGCGCGGGGCGAAACCTTTCCCCTCGACGAAGCAGGCGAATACTGCCTGAAGCTGCAATGCGAGGTCGGCGGGCGCACCCATGTCGTCAAGCGGACGTTCAGCGCGGTGGAACCGTACTGCCGTTTTGAGACAAACGCATCCTCCGCCACGCTCACCGAAAACGGATACCGGATCAGCCTTTCCAACGGTGATACGGTCACGTTCGGCAAGGTGCTGGACGTCTCCCGCGCGACGAGCGCGGACAGTCTTCTGCGCCTCACCGTGCTGCCGACCGTCGCCGGGAAAGCGGATTTCACGGTACTGAACATCACGTTTACCGATGTGAACGACCCGGACAGCACGCTGCGATTCCGCCTGCGCGGGTATGAAAACGGTACCTACGGGCTGGTGGGCTCCACCTACCAGCCGCTGACGGGATACGAACCCGAATGGGACAGACTGCACAAGGACAATCAATGGGGAGCCTTTACGCCGACTGTCAACTTCTTCGGACTGCCCGGCACCTCTGCCAACGTCGATATCCGGCTGGACGTCGGGACGCTGCAGGCGTATTTCACACCGGGCACGGTCATTGCCGACCTGAATGACCCCCGCCAATTCGCCAATGTCTGGGGCGGCTTTACCAGCGGCAAAGTGAAAGTCTCCGTTTCCGCAGACGATTATGACGGACGGATCGCCGTATTTGAAGTGACGGAGCTCGGCGGAGAACGGCCGCAGAGCGAGGTCACACTCGATGAGGCATCGCCGGACATCCGACTGCCGGAGGGGGATATGCCGACGGCGCAGGTCGGAAAACCGTACCCCCTCCCCGTCGCGACCGCGACGGACACGGAGGACGGAGAGGTCCCGACCGCGGTGGCGATATTCCGGAACTATGACCGGATGAACCGGTATCATATCAGCGTCGCGGACAACGCGTTCGTCCCCACGGGGGCGGGCGACTACTATGTGGAATATTCCGCCAGGGACAAGGCGGGCAACACGACGCGGAAGGTCTTGAAGGTCCATGCCGTCGAAGAGCTGCCGGCACTCCGTATCACCGCAGGGCGTGTGGGAGACGTGACCGTGGGCGATACGGTGGAGATCCCCGCCTGCTCGTCGGTCGGCGGCAGCGGCAGCATCCGTGTCTCCGTGCGCGTGAGCGTCGACGGTAACGAGGTCGAGGTCATCGACGGTCAATTCCGCGTGACCGCCGGCGGCGTATATACCATTGCCTATACGGCGACGGACTACATCGGCAACCGCGCGACGACGCAAACGATGTTCACGCCGGAGGTGCGCGAGAGAGCGGTGCTCAACGGCAGAATCACCTTGCCGCGGTATATGATCGTCGGCAAGCCGTATGCACTGCCGCGGGCAGGCGTGACCGATTTTTCGGCGGGGTATGCCGCGGACGGCGCGTGCGATGTGTATGTGCTGACGGCAAACGGCGAACGCCGCCTGTCCGACTTCTCCTACACGCCCGCCGACGCAGGCGAAGTACGGTTTGTGTATAAGTATCGGAGCCTCCTCACCGAGACGTTCACCGTTAAATGCGTGGACGTGGGTGAGCAGGGGTCGCTCGATATGGCAAAATATCTTTTCGGATACGGCGGCACCGTATCCGCCGTCGGTGAGGGGATTGAATTCGTATCGACCGGCTCCGGGAATGCGACCGTGGAATTTATCCGTTCGCTCCTCTGCGAGAATCTGCTCATCCGTTTCTCCGCCGATCCCATGAGGAACCGCTATGACAGAATCGAGGTCGTGCTGACCGACAGCGAGGATGAGACGCAGCAGGTGCGCCTCGGCTTTGCAAAGAACGGGAAAGGTGTTTCCGTGTATCTCAACGGAGAGTACAAGTCCCGTCTCCTGGGCTTCGGCTTCGGCGAGGATAGCGCAACAAACACGTTTTCCATCACTTTCGACGGCAAAACATTCGTGCCGTATGCGGATGTCAACATAGAGGTCGACCGGTTTGACGGCGGCGAGACATTCAACGGCTTCGGCTCCGGGAAAGTGTACGTTTCGTTCCGGATGATAAACAGTGCCGACGCCCGCCTCCTCGTAGAGAACATCGGCGGTCAGCTCCTGAACGACGGCGGCTACGACCGCGTCCGCCCCAGGATCGTCATCGCCGGCGATTACGGCGGGGAGTGCCGCATCGGCGACCTCCTGCAGACCGCCGTCGCCGCGGCAGAGGATGTACTGGACCCCGACCTGACGTTTACCATGAGCGTCAAGGGGCCGGACGGCTATGTCACGGATGTTAACGGCGTCCTCTTAAAGGACGTCTCTCCCCTTGTGTCGTATCGGTTCCGTGCAGAGGCATACGGTAGCTATATTGTCTCCTACAGTGCCGCCGATACGAACAACGGAAAATCGACCGATCGTTCCTACAGTGTGACGTGCGGGGACAAGACCCCGCCGGAGATCACGTTGACCGGGGGCACGCCCCTGTCGTGCAAGGTCGGCGACATCGTTTCGTTCCCGACCTACCGGGTGTCCGGGGATGTGGCGGAAACCTATGTGTTCATCACCTCTCCGAACGGCGTGACTTCCGTCGCGGCGGGCAAAAACGATTCTTTCGTCGCGGACAGAGAGGGACGTTGGCTCATCGTCATCGTGGCGTACGGTACCAACGGCAACATGGCACATCTCAAAGTGACCGTGGAGGTAACAAAATCATGAACGGACGGCTGATACGGGCACTCTGTGCTTTGCTCGCCGCAATCATCTGCCTGACCGCATTCATCGGATGCACCGGCTGTCGGAACGACACCGGCGAGGAAAAGAAGAACCCGCTCTCCGTCGGAGAGACATCCGATTACGGCGGCGTCCATACGGATGCATCCGCCCCCTGTGACGGCTTTGTCGCCGCGGGCGGAGAAACCGATTACGAGATCGTCATCCCTGACGATTACGAGAGATCCGCCTATCTGTGGACGGCGGCGTCGGAGTTGAGCCTGTTTTTGTCGCAGAGCAGCGGTGCCGCATTCGTCACCGTGGCGGAGTCGGCGCGCAATACCGACAAAAAGTATATTTCTCTCGGGAAAACGGAAGCAAGCCGCGCCGTACCGGAGACGGACGTCCGTCTCGGTGCCAACGGTTACCGGCTCGTCACGGTCGGAGAGAACATTTTCGTCCTCGGTGAGGCGGATCTCGGCGTGCTCAACGGCGTGTACGGACTGCTGCGGAAGCTGGTCGGCTTCGAGGTGTACGCCCCGGACGAAACGACGTTCGCCGAGGACGACGTGGCTCTGATGCAGCTGAATGTCACGGAAGTACCAGACATTCAATACCGCGTGGGCGATGTGGATACGCGGATAGACGGGGACGAGGCATATCGCCGCCGGCTCGGCTATAACTGCACCGACGACGTTTTCCTGTATGTGAAGGGCACCCTGTATCACAACAGTGTCTATTACTTCGACGATGTGATCGACCGGAGCGAATATGCCGACTGGTTCAATGCCACGCGGACGCAGCTTTGCTACACGGCACACGGCAACCCGGAGCGTATGCGCGAGATGCAGGAATACGCCGCGAATCTCATCGTCGAGGCGGCGAGGACGAGTGATGCAAACTGCGTCACATTCCAGCAGAGCGACGGCGACACCTGGTGCGACTGTGATGAATGTACCGAACAGCTCGGCACTTACGGCACCAATGCGGCGGTCATGGTCAAATTCGTCAACGGGCTGTCCGACATCCTGCAAAAGAAGATGACGGACGCCGGTATGGGCGAGCGGCAGATTACCATCTGCATTTTCGCCTATATGCGGACGGAAAAAGCCCCCGCCGTGGCGGTGGGGGACGAGTGGCGGCCGATCGACGAGACGATGCGCTGCGGAGATAACATCGCGGTTTTCTATGCGCCGATCAATGCCGACTACACCAAGCCGTTCAATGGCACCTGCAACACGGCGGAATACCGGAATATGCTGGCGTGGTCGGGCATCTGCAAAAAACTGTTCGTCTGGCTGTATCAGACCAACTTCTCGCACTACCTCTATCCCTACAACAGTCTCCTGACCATGAGCGACCGTTACAGAGCGGCGGCGGCGGCGGGAGCGGAATTCCTCTTCGACCAGAACCAGTGGGATCAGAAGGTCAAAACCGGTTTCCACCGCCTGAAGGCCTGGATGGGCGCAAAGCTGGCGTGGAACACGATCCTTGACTACGACCGATTGCTGGATGAATATTTCACCGGATATTTCGGGGCGGCGGCAGAGCCGATGCGAGCACTGTACGAACAGATTACCTATCGCATGGAGCAGTTGTCCGACGGCACGATGGAGGGGGGCATTTACTATAATGTCAACCAGCCGAAGTTTTACACGAAAGCGATCCTGGACGGTTGGCTGGAGCTGATCAACCGGGCGTACGAGGCAGCGGAGCTCTGCAAGGAAAGCGACCCGCAGCGGTATCGCCGGGTGGTCGACCGGATCTGCCTCGAAAGCCTGTCCGTCCGCTATATGCGGCTGGAGCTGTACTCCGGCAAATTCGGCACCGGGCAGCTCGCCGAGGAACGCATTTCCTTCAGGAACGACTGCCTGAAGCTGGGTGTGGATATGTATGCCGAGGGGGTTTCCCTCTCCGGCATCTTTGAGACGTGGGGATTGCAATAAACGGATTTTACGGGCAGACGCCCGGGAAACAAATACAGGAGGATACAAATGAAAAAGGCAAAAACAGCATTACTCATTCTGTTGGCAATGGTACTGGCGTGTTGCTGCAAAGAAGATCCGGTGCAGATCGGTGTGACACTGGATAAAGCATCGCTTGATGTGGAAGTCGGCGCACAGGCGACCCTCACCGCGACGGTCACGGGCAGTGACGCCGCCGCCGTGTGGAGCAGTGACGACCCGTCCGTGGCGACGGTCGATAACGGCACGGTCGCCGGGGTCAAGACAGGTAAGACGACGATCCGGGCGGCCGTCGGCGATGCCTGCGCGACCTGTGAAGTCACGGTCACAAGACCCGGGGTCGTCGGGACACTGACGCTGGATTACGAAACGCTCGAGCTGCTTGTCGGCAAAACGGCGGATGTCCGTGCCTCGGTCGATTACAAGGGGCAGACCCCGTCGGGGCTGACCTATCGGTGGGAGGTCGACGGAGACGCCTGCCGCGTGACCGGAAACGGTGCGACGGCGACGATCGAGGGCGTCTCTGCCGGGCGCGCCACGGTCAGCGTATCGTGCGTTCATCTGGGAGAAACGCTCGTAGAGACAATGACCGTCATCGTCAAAAACGATCTTTCGTTGACGATTGCGGATCTGCCGTTTGAGGGCGACCGATACATTCTGACGCTCGTGACGGATACGCCGGACGGCTATACCGGCGATAAAAACAAATTCTTCGCCCCGAGCTTTACGGTAGAGGCCAACGGGCAGACCGTGACGGACGCCGCGGTGACGATCCGTATCTCCGACGCAGACCTGTCCGTTGTCGAATACGACGCGGCGCAAGGCAAGCTCATCGCCAAAGGGGCGGGTGAGGCAGTCGTGCATTGCACCTATACCATGGGCGATACGGAATATACCGTGGACATTCTGGTCACGGTGGAGCTGCCGCACGTCACACTCGGCAGCACCTACCTGCTGGAGACGGGCAGAGACCGCAATCTGCTCGACGCGCCGGGCGGCACCGCCACGGCTGTCCTCGTCGGCGATACCGCGATCGAATTTGAAAACACGGACGACGGCATCCTGGTGAAGAACATCGGGAGCCTGCCCTTCGGCGTACATACGCTGCTCATCCGCTCCGATACGGCGGTCTATACGGCAGAGGTCGAGGTCGTGACGCTGGCAATCGCCGACAAAGCAGATCTTGACGCCATGGCGACGATTGCGGACAAGGGCAACGGCGTCTGGGACGGCTACTTCGTGCTTGCAAACGATATTGCCTACAACGGCATTTTCCGCACCTTCTGCGGGCTGAATCACTGCACGGGATGGGGCGGGACGACCGGCTTTGTCGGTACGTTCGACGGCAGAGGCCATGTCATCGAGGGGCTCACCATCTCCGCAGATGCCGAGGGGAGAAGCTGGTTCGGCGGTATGTTCGGCGTACTGGGCAGCGCAGGCGTCGTCAAGAATGTCGGATTTGTCAACGCCACGCTTGCCGCAGGTGACGCGTCGGCGATTGTCTCCGACCTCTGCTACGGCACCATTTCCAATGTGTTTGTCGAGGTCAATCTGCAGGGCGGCACACGTTGTGCCGGCGTTGCCCGTGCCCTGTTCGGGAAAATTGAGAATACCATCGTCTATCTGACGGGTGCCAAGCCTGCCGCCGATGGTGATTTTGCCGGCAGCAACCTCGCACTGGTCTCGTTTATGTACGACGGCGCGGTCGTGAACAACTGCTTCTCCGTCGGAGGGCTGGAGCTCTATCGCAGCGGCGGAGATGCCCCCGTCATCGGCGCGGAAAGCGATACCCTGAAGAAATTTGCCACCCTCGCCGAAATGCAGCAGCACACCTTCGGTGATTCCTGGGCGGACGTCTGGACGACGGTGGACGGGATGCCCGTATTCGCCGCCTACTTGCCGTATGCAAAGGTGAACGTCGAGAACGCAATCACCAACGATACGACGACAAAAGTCGATAGAGAACTGGTGCTGGCGGGCGCGTTCGGCTATGCGTACCGTCTGAAAGAGCCCGTGGAGGGTATAGAGCTCCGCGGCAACGTCGTGACGGTCAACGGCGTTTACGATGTTTCGTTCACCATTGTCGCGACCTGCATTTTCGACCCGACGGTAACGATCGAAAAGACCTTCACGACCGTCGGCGTGCCGACGGTGGACCTCGATGAATCGTTCGACATCGACAAGTCCCTGGCCTCGACCGTCCTCTCGTTTGAACGCATTGAGGGGCAGACCGTCAAAGAGGTGTATCTGGCAGGGGCGCGTATTACGTTCACGCAGGACGGCAGTCAGCTGACGCTGAGCGGCTATGCCGACGTGGCTTACGGTCCCGCGAGCCTCACGATCGTGACGGATCGAGCAATCTACAATGTGAAGGCTCTGCTAGCGGTACTGATCGGTTCGACGGAGGAGTGGGACGCGGAGGTGACTGCCTCGCTTTCCAACCCCGGCGACTGGAACAAGTACTATGTCCTGACGGCAGACCTTGACTATACCGGCAAGGCCTATACCTACCCCACCGGCGGTCAATATGGCGCGACCTTCGGTTTCAAGGGCGTATTCGATGGGCGGAACCACAAGATTGTCGGTCTTGTCATCCGCGGCGAGAGCAAATCCTTCTTCGGGACGATCGCCATGAGTGCCACCGTCCGGAATGTTGCCTTCGTCGGGTGTTCCCTGTCCTTCTTTGAAGCGGACGGAACCACCTTCATCAGCACGAACAAATCCGGCATTGTCGCCGATCTGCTGTACGGGACGCTCGAAAACGTATTCGTGCAGGGCAATCTCACGGGTCACTGGTGGTGCGGCGGCGTGGCATACTTCGTCGGCGAGACCGCGACCGTCAGGCATTGCATCGTGCAGGCAGAGGCGGTGTCCGGGGATAAATGTGCCTCGTTCTTCGCGGCGGCAGACAGCAAAGCGACGCTGATCGGCTGTTACGCCGTTGCACCGGCAGGCTCCGTGATGATGCTCGTCGGCGCAGACCCCGGCACAGGAACCGCATTTACGGAGACGACCGATGTCCGTACCGTCGCCGCATACGCGGACCTCGCAGGCGGGCAGTTCGACAGCTGGGATTCCGCGGTGTGGAATAAGACGGACGGCTATCCGCAGTTTATTTTCGCATAACACTCCGCAGAGATGCGGGTGAATAGGTTTGACAGATGAAAAAGCAAAGCATTACTAAGAGGATCCTTTCGGCGCACGAGCTGGCGGCGACGATCGCCTCCGATACGGATCGCCCCCACTACCATTTCTGCGTGCCGTTCGACCTCGGGTTCCCCGCGGACCCGAATGCCGCCTTCTATGCGTGCGGGCGGTATCATATGTTCTTCGTCTACGAGAGCCGGGAGGACTCCTACCGGTGGGGTCACGCGGTCAGTGCCGACCTGGTGCACTGGAGTTTTCTCCCCGATGCACTCGTGCCCGATGAAACGGACGGCGGCATTTACAGCGGCGGCGTGTTCCTGGAGGAGGACGGTACGGCCGTCGTGGCGTACTGGTCGCTCGGAAAGGAGGGCGGCAACGGCGGCATACGCATCGCCGTTGCCCACCCGCCCCTCTATGAAACGTGGACAAAATACCCCGGCTATGCCGTAAAATGCAGTGAGCACGGGATTGCCGTATCCGACGAGGGGGCGGAGCTGGCGTGTGCCGACCCGAGCAACCTCTGGAAAAAGGACGGCAAGTACTATTTTGCCTGCGGAAATCTGCTCCTGCTGAACCGGTACCGGGACGTCCCGGATGCCCCCCGCTCGATGACGGGGGACTATGCCGATGTCTATGTATCGGACGATCTCAACACCTGGAAGTACCTGCATCGGCTGTACAAAAGAGACGAAACAAACACGTTCACCGACCCGTCGGAGGACTGTATGTGCCCCTACCTGGGGGTTGTCCCCGATGGTGAGGGGAAAGATACCGACACGCACATTCTGCTGTTCCTGGCGCACAATCGCGGTACGCAGTACTATCTCGGCACCTTCGACGAAAAACGCATGGAATTCCTGCCGACCCGGCATGGGAGGATGTCGTTTGTCGATAACGCCCTGTTCGCCCCGGAAGCCGTACGCACGGCAGACGGCAGGCTCGTCGTATTCAACTGGCTGCGCGACAACCGGGACGACGATCTGCAAAGGGAACTCGGAAAAGGCTGGTCGGGGATCCATGCCCTGCCGAGGGAGATTCTGCTGGGCGACGACGGCACTCTCCGCATCCGTCCTCTCACCGAGCTGGCAAAGCTGCGCGTCGGTGCCGAGACGGTAACGGCGGCGGCACGCAGAAACACCGCACTGTCCCCCGTGATGCCCCGGCATTGCGAGCTGCAGATTACGCAGCGTTCCGACGGCAAGGGCAGGATCGGCGTGCGGATTTTCTACGGGTCCCGCTCCTATACCGATATTTATGCCGACCTCGGTGCCGGCGAGCTGGTCATTGACACGATGCACAGCGGGACGCGCGGACGCCGCGTCACGGATCGTGCGCCACTCGCGGTCGGGCGTGGGCAGACGGTCGAGCTGCGTGTGTTTTCAGACGGCTGCGTACTGGAGGTCTTTGCCAATTCCGTGCAAGCGATGACAAGACAGGTGTTTCCCCGTTCTTCCCGGGATGTCCGTATTGTGTGTCGCAATCAGACATCCGAAGTGGCCGCCGTGACCGTTTACGATATGGTTGCCTGCAACGGATTGATGTAATTTCAGAGGTTTCTATGCATTTTATTTCTACCGAACGATCTTTGGCGGCACAGCTGTCTGAGATCTCCTCTATGTTAGACCCCGACAACGACACCGTTGTCCATGTGCACGCCCTGCCCGGTAGCGAAAATTCGTTTCTGTACGAAGGAGGGGAGCTGCAAATCACCTATGTCGGGAAGTCCTACATTTTCCGGGCAATCGGCAATGTGATCGGCGGTATGCGCGAGGGGACGGAGCCCTTCCCTTTTCAGAAGCTCGGCATCATGCTGGACTGCTCGCGCAACGGCGTGTACCGGGTGGAAACGATCCGGCTCCTGCTGCGCTGTATGGCACTTGCCGGGTACAATCTTCTGGAGCTTTACACCGAGGATGTTTACCGAATCGACGGCGAGCCGTATTTTGGCTATCTGCGCGGCGCGTACAGCCGGGAGGAGCTTACGGACCTCGACCGGTACGCCGCCGATTACGGCATTGAGCTCGTTCCCTGCATACAGACGCTGGCGCATCTCGGCGCGATCTTCCGCTGGAAACCGTATGCCGGGATCCATGATGTGAACGACATCCTCCTCGTCGACGACGAGGGGACGTACGCCCTGATCGACAAGATGTTCGCCACAGCGGCGGCGTGCTTTACCTCCCGAAACATCAATATCGGTATGGATGAAGCATTTTTGCTGGGGTACGGCAACTATCGGACGGCGCACGGAGAGGTCGATCGGGTCGCGATGATGAAAAGGCATGTGGAGCGGGTTCTCTCCATCGCGGCGCGATACGGTTTCCGCTGCTCCATGTGGTCGGATATGTATTACAGACTGGCATACGGCGGTTACTACGACGACACGAAGGATGCCATGCCGCAGAACATTTCCGACTCGATCCCCGCCGACGTCGGTTTGATCTATTGGGACTATTACAGCAAAGACCCCCGGCATTTTGCAAAGATCATGAGACAGCACAAGCAGCTGACCGATGATGTCTGGTTCGCGGGTGCGCTCTGGTCGTTCCTCGGCAACCTGCCGAACAATTCTTTTTCCGTCGCCGGGGCAAAGGCCTCCCTCGCCGCGTGCAGGCAGGAAAACGTGCGGAAAGTCCTGTTCACGATGTGGGGCGATAACGGGAGCGAATGTCCGATGTGCGGTCTGCTCCCCTCCCTGTTTGCCGTCGGCGACCTTGCCTACGGCGACGCGGAGATGTCCTTCACCCACCGGAAATTGCAGGCGGTCTGCGGCGTACCGTATGAAGCGTTTGAAGCAATCGAGGCGATTGATAAGGTCGATAACCCCACGGGGGACGACCTTGTCTGCCCGGGGAAATATCTTCTGTATAACGATTGCTTCGCCGGTATCCTCGACACGACGGTCGGGCTTTTGGACGGTCGCGAGTATGCCCGCCTCTCGGAGGTGCTTTCCGACTATACCCGCGGCAAGCTGCGCGGGCTCTTCCGCTATGCCGGGGCACTGGCGGGGGTTCTCTCCGAGAAAGCCACCCTCGGGCTCCGCACACGGAAAATGTATGCGGAAAGGGACACGGCGGCACTGCGTACCCTCGCCGAAACGGCATACACCGAAACCATCGCCCGGCTGGAAGCGTTTTACGACGCGGCACGCGAGCTTTGGGACGAGGAGAAAAAGCAGAACGGCTTTGAGGTGCTGGATTACAGGATCGGCGGGCTGATCCGCCGCGTGCGGCATTGTCGGGATCTGCTGCTGGCGTATTGCGACGGGAAAATACAGCGGATCGACCAGCTGGAGGAAGAGCTGTACGACTACTACGGCAACGGAAAAGAATACAGCCATCGCTCCGGCTACATAAACGAATTTACGAAAATTGCGACAGTCAACTGTTTTTGATATGAATTATTATATCGGTATTGATCTCGGCACATCGGCTCTGAAAGGGATCCTGGCGGACGAGCGCGGTACGATCGTGCGGCAGGCGACGGCAGGCTATCGCGTTTTGACCCCTGCCCCCGGTTGGACGGAGCAGAACCCCGCCGATTGGCTCGCCGCACTGGACACGGTGCTGAAACGCCTGCTCCGTGAGCCGGCAGCAGGCACCGACATACGACCCGGCGCCGTGGAAATAACCGTCGCCGGGCGCGTCCGCGGCATATCGTTCGGCGGACAGATGCACGGGCTCGTCGCCATAGATCGCAACGGCGACGTCCTGCGGCCGTGCATCCTGTGGAACGACGCGCGGACGGAAAAACAGACGGCTTACCTCAACGAGGTCGTCGGCAAAGCCACCCTCTCCGCCTGCACGGGCAATATTGCCTTTGCGGGCTTCACCGCGACGAAGCTGCTGTGGCTGAAAGAAAACGAGCCGGCGCATTTCGACAGGATCTGCAAGATCATGCTCCCGAAAGATTACCTTGCGTATTCCCTCTCGGGTGTCGTCGCCACGGATTACAGTGACGCGAGCGGGACGCTGCTCCTGGACGTCCGGCACAAGCGGTGGTCGCGAAAGATGGCGGACGTGTGCGGGGTCTCCCCGGACATTCTGCCGGAGCTGCACGAGAGTTACGATGTGATCGGAACCGTCAGGGGCGGCATCGCCGCCCGCTACGGCTTGTGTAACGATGTGCGGGTCGTCATCGGAGCGGGAGACAACGCGGCGGCGGCGATCGGTACAGGCACCGTCCATGCGGGTGACTGCAATATTTCCCTCGGTACGAGCGGGACGATCTTTGTCTGCACGGACAAAATGGAGGCAGATGCGAGCAACGCCCTGCATAGCTTCGCCCACGCCAACGGGAAATGGCACCTCATGGGCTGTATCCTGTCGGCGGCGAGCTGCCGCAAATGGTGGCTCGAAACCATCCTCGGCACGGGTGATTATGCGGCGGACGAGGATGAAATCGCCTCATGCGACAGCGGCAGCGTCCTTTTTGTCCCGTATCTTTCGGGGGAGCGCAGCCCGCATAACGACGTGAATGTCAAGGGCGCATTTGTCGGGCTCACCGCCGCGACCACCCGCGCGCAAATGAGCCGCGCGGTCATGGAGGGCGTTGCTTTCGCCATACGGGATTGCCTGGAGGTGGCCGTGTCAAACGGACTGACCGTTTCGGGTACCGGCGTTTGCGGGGGCGGTGCCGGGAGCGCGGCATGGCGGCAGATTCTCGCCGACGCCCTGAACCTGCCCGTAGAAATCCCGGCGACCGAGCAGGGCCCCGCTTACGGCGCGGCGATCCTCGCCATGGTGGGCTGCGGTGCCTATCGCGACGTGTCGGACGCCGTTAGGCAGATCATTCCGCCCGGCAGGACGATCTACCCGGACGCGCAGGCGGTCAAACGCCTGGACGCCAAATATCGGGTGTTCACCGGGCTGTACGACGCGCTGAAGCAAAGTATGCACGCGCTCTGACCCCGTCGCCGCTTTATTTAGCTCATATCGCCGCCGGCCCATGCGAAAGCCCGGGAAAACCAGGAACAACACCTGGTAATCCCGGGGCTTTTTGCGTTTTGTTCGTTGCACCGTTCAGCGTATTGCAGCGTACTTTTGTCAGTCAAAATCAGTCGTCTTTTCAAAAAGAAAAGAAATCCGAAACGGGGCAGAGAGTCCTTTTGAGTATGCGTCAAGCTCCCGACAAAGAGCCATGAAGATGAAATTGCCTTGCAAAATTATCTGACAGTATATCCGGTGGTAACCGCTGACAGTCAAAACGAGGTGTTATACCGGAGACAGACGGCCGCACAGAACGCGATGGAATGGATACATCCTACAGGTTTTATGTGGTGAATGGTTTTATTGTATGTTATGAAAAAAGTGTTTAGGCATTTTTGTTCAAAGTAGTATATTTATGTGGCATGGGCAATTGCTGCTAGCATACTTTGGAGTATTGCTTTTACATACGTCCATGCTCCGGGGAAGGAAGAACGCATTGCGCCGTTTGTGGGAACGTATTACTGCGATACGGCGCAACTGAAAAAAGAATTGAACGACCACTCCCCCGAGTATGTACACAAGCATACGCCTCGCAGATACTATCCAAGGTGGAGCCAAGATGACCCAATACTAGACCCATCCTATAAAAGCAAAGCGTTCCAGATATTTCGAGCGGGGAAATATAAATCATTCGGCTTGCATTACTCTGCCGTCATTGTCGAATAACCGATTCAACAATAAAAACGGAGAGCACTTCTCTTTTAGAAGTAACTCTCCGTTTTTGCTTTGTGTTTCTGTATGGCCTCAATTCAATAAGGTGTTCAAAAAAACACTGCTTGGTGGACGACCGGACAGTCGAATATCAGGGGGAGCGGTACTCTCTCTCCGGTCTTG
>CAVDSZ010000022.1:0-15553 GCA_963611795.1 Akkermansia muciniphila
GCCATCTTCTCAATCTTGAGAGGCGTGCGGACACCGGCAACGACGTCCTCGCCCTGTGCGTTCGGGAGGAACTCACCCATGAGCTTCTTCTCGCCGGTCGCAGGGTCACGCGTGAAGGCAACACCGGTGCCGCAGTCGTCACCCATGTTACCGAATGCCATCATCTGTACGTTGACGGCAGTACCCCAAGAGTAGGGGATATCGTTATCGCGGCGATACACGTTCGCACGCGGGTTGTCCCAAGAGCGGAACACGGCTTTGATAGCACCGATGAGCTGTTCCTTCGGGTCGGAGGGGAAGTCCACACCGATCTTGGACTTGTACTCAGCCTTGAACTGGTTGGCGAGCGTCTTCAGGTCGTCCGCGGTCAGTTCCACGTCGTAGTGCACGCCCTTCTCGGCTTTCATCTTGTCGATGAGCTGCTCAAAGTACTTCTTGCCGACTTCCATAACGACGTCGGAGTACATCTGAATGAATCTTCTGTAGCAGTCCCATGCCCAACGCGGGTTCTTCGACTGCTCTGCGATGACCTCAACGACTTCTTCGTTCAGACCGAGGTTCAAAATGGTGTCCATCATACCGGGCATGGATGCACGCGCGCCGGAACGGACGGAAACGAGCAGAGGATTCTTCTTATCGCCGAACTTCTTGCCGGTAATCTCCTCCATTTTGCCGATGTAGGTCATGATCTCCGCCATGATCTCGTCATTGATCTTGCGACCGTCTTCGTAATACTGGGTGCACGCCTCCGTGCTGATGGTGAAGCCCTGGGGTACGGGAAGCCCGATGTGGGTCATTTCCGCCAGGTTTGCGCCCTTACCGCCGAGCAGCTCGCGCATGTTCGCGTTACCCTCGGTAAACAGGTAGCAATACTTTTTTGCCATTCTTGTTTTCCTCCAAATATATTTGTATGTTTGCTAACAGGTCGGGGCGGCTCGTCCGACGCCGAAACGCCGAAAAGCCCGAAAACAAAGCCGTAAGGCGGTTGGCGCCCGACGACTTCCTTTCATTTGCCACGGATATTCTACCACAAATGTCCGTTTTTTGAAAGTTTTTTTATACACGCGCGTAAGAGTTTACACTTTGTTCATAAATTTCCGGTGCGGTGAGTGGGAGAACGCGCGGATTCCCCGGACGCAAGGCGAAAAGCGCAGCCTTTTTGTGTCTGCGGGCTTGTATTTTTGCCCCGTATGTGGTAGGATAAAGCAGATGTTTCCGTAGCTCAGAAGGATAGAGCGTCCGCCTCCTAAGCGGAAGGTCAGCGGTTCGAATCCGCTCGGGAACGCCAAAAAGCCGCCTCCTTTCGGGAGGCGGCTTTTTGCAAATGCAGGTATCGGGAGCGTGGCACGGGCGGAAAAGACGTTGTTTGCTGCCCGACGCGTGCCGCGGGGCGGGAGGTGCCGTGTCAGAACACGACGACGAGCAGCATTTTGAAGCGGTCTTCGCCGTACACGCTGTGGGGGTGCCCCGCCGGCATGACAATGGACTCGCCCTCACGGAGCAGATACTCCTCGCCGTCAATCGTGAACCTGCCGACGCCGTCAAGGACGGTCACAAAGGCGTCGCCGCCCGACTCGTGCGTGCTGATCTCCTCGTCACGGTCGAAGGAGAACAGCGTGATGCTGACCGCGCCGTTCTGGGCGAGCGTCTTGCTGACGACCTGCCCCTCGCGGTAGTCTACCTGTTCTTTGAGGGTGAGTACCTGCGCTTTCTGAATGTTCTTCATGGGTTCTTTCATGGTGTTACCTCCGTTTTTGTCTATTTGTCCATTCTAGTTTGTGTGGTGCGCGGTTTTTTATCAGTCGGGTTTTGTTTCGGGGGTGAGCCGCATCGGCTGCGCGGTATTGTCGGTTTCGGTGCGTCCGGGCGCGTGCCGTCGGGCGCTGAACCGCGCCCGAACGAACATTGTGCGTGACGAAAACCGTGTCGGGCGGCGTCGGCGCCCGGGTGGGGAGCGGCGTCAGTCGATGAGGTGCCCGTCCACCGAGACGGTGACGACCTGCCACGGAATGAACTTGCCGCTCGCGCGGAGCGCCGTCTTTGCCGCCGCTTCCAGTCCGCCGCAGCAGGGGACCTCCATGCGGACGACGGTCAGGGAGCGAATGTCGTTCTCCCGAATGATTTCCGTGAGTTTTTCGGTATAGTCCACGGCGTCGAGCTTCGGGCAGCCGATGAGCGTAATCTTCCCGCGCATGAAGTCCTCGTGCATACGGGCGTAGGCATACGCCGTGCAGTCGGCGGCAATCAGCAGTTTCGCGCCCGCAAAGTAGGGGGCGTTCGTCGGCACGAGTTTGATCTGGCAGGGCCATTGACCGAGCCGCGACGGCGCGAAGCCGGAAAAACCGGGCGTCGCCGCGTTGTCGGCTGTTTCCGTGTGACCGCCTGCCGCGCCGTCGCTTGCCGTCTCGCCGCCGAGGCGGCGCAGGCGCTGACCGGGGCAGCCGCCGTGCATAGCGGGGGCTTCGAGGGGCGTCCGGGCGGGGGCATTTCCGCCGCCCACAGTGTCGTGGAGCGGTGCGCCGCCCGCGGGTGTCCGTTGCCCGCTTTCGGCGTTCGCGGCGGCTTTTTGCGCCTGAGCGGCTTTGACCGCGGCTTCGTCGTACGCCGCCGCCTCCCGCACCGTGAAGGTAATGGCACCCGTCGGGCAGGCGGGCAGGCAATCGCCGAATCCGTCGCAGTAGTCGTCGCGCAGAAAGCGTGCTTTACCCCCCACCATGCCGATCGCGCCCTCGTGGCACGCGCTCGCGCAGGCGCCGCAGCCATTGCACTTTTCTTCATCTATATGAATGATCTTACGAATCATCGTTGTTCCTCCGTTTCTTGACTTTGCACCTCTATCATAGTATCATAGAAATGAAAAATCAGTGGTTATAACCACGAAAGTCGGGTTTTTATGAAGATTTCAGACCTTTTTCTTTGTGCGGGGCTGTCGGAGACGGCACTCGCGGACCTGCGCGATGCCGGGCGGCTCGTGACGCGGCGGTACCGCCGCGGCGAGGTGATCCTCCACGCGGGCGACGACACGCGGTCGGTGGGAGCGGTGCTCTCGGGCGCGGTGCTGATTGAGTCCGTCGGCGTCACCGGCGACCGCGCGATCCTCGGCAGGGTGGAGAGCGGACACGTTTTCGCGGAGTCGTATGCCCTCGCGGGTGTGCCGCTCATGGTGGACGCGGTCTGTGCCGAGGAGGGGGAGGTTGCGTTTTTCGATATTACCCCGCTCGTCTCGGGCGGGCGCACCGACACGGCGGGGGGAATGCCGCGGCGCTCGGAGAGCGGAAGTCGGAAAGACGGGGGCACGTCCGGCGGGCGGGATACGGACGGTACGGACGCGCGGTGCGCGGGTGCCGCTCCTGCACGGGACACGGGTGTCGCTCCCGCGCGGGGTGCCGCCGACGGGGTTCTCACGGACGCCGACCGCGTGATTGCCGCGCGGCTCCTCACCCTCGCGGCGCGGAAGAACCTCGCGCTCTCCGAGCGCATTTTCTGCACCTCGCCGAAACACATCCGCGAGCGCGTCTCGGTGTATCTCGCGGGGCAGTCGGCGCGCGCCGGGGCGCGGCGGTTCCGCATCCCCTATGACCGTCAGCAAATGGCGGACTATCTCGGGGTGGAGCGCACCGCCCTCTCGAAAGAACTCTCGAAAATGCGCGCCGACGGGCTGATCGCCTATCACAAAAACGAATTTACGCTGCTCCGCGGTGCGGGGGAGTAAGCGGCGGGGCAATGCGGGCGGACGGTGCCGGGTACGGCGGACAGACGGCGCCCGGGCAGGTGGGGCTCGCGGCGGGGCGTTTCGCCGGGAGAGCGTAAGCGGCGGGGTGCGAATCGGGGATGTCCGGGACGATAAAACACCTCCCACGAGTGTACAGACCCCGGGGCGTTTCGCCGCGTCGGTTGCGGCATCCGTCGGGCAACCGAAAAATTTTTCCGCAAAAAATCAAAAAATGTGAAAGAATCGCTCCCGAAAGGGTACTTATCTTATGAGGAGCCAAAACCGGGGCAAGGAGGCAACATGGAGGACAGCGGCATACTCGACTTATATTTCCGGCGCGACGAACGCGCAATTCACGAGACGGACGCGAAGTACGGGCGACCGCTCGTCTCGGTGTCGCACGGGATCACGGACAGCGCCGAGGACGCGGAGGAGTGCCTGAACGACACCTACCTTGCGACGTGGCGGCAGATCCCGCCCGACCGCCCGGAACACTTCTATTTCTATCTCGCGCGCATTATTCGCAACCTGTCGTACCACCGGGTACGGGCGCGGACGGCGGAGAAGCGGAGCGCGAATATCGTTTCCCTCGACAGGGAACTCTTCGAAATGCTGCCTGCCCGGGAGGTCGAACCGATGGGGGAAGAGGAACTCACGAAAGCAATCGAGCGGTTTCTCACAGGGGAGGCGCCGGAGATGCGGTATCTGTTCCTGCGGCGGTATTTCTGGGGCGACCCGATTCCCGCGCTCGCGAGCCTTGCGGGCATGAGCGAGAACGCCGTCTCCGTGCGGCTCTCGCGCATTCGTAAGAAACTGAGAAAATATCTTGAGAGGGAGGGCTATCCCGTATGACGGAGAAACTATGGCGCGCCGTCGGCGCGCTCTCCGACGAGATACTCGCCGGGTCGGACGAAGAGCATGTGCGGCGCGTGTTCCGCGCCCGCAAAAAGCATCTGCGTGCGGTGTTCACCACCCTTGCCGCGTGCCTGTGTGTCTGCGTGATTGCAGGGCTATGCCTCCTGCCGGTCATCATGGGCGGGCATTACGGGAAACCCGCCCCCGGGCAGGATAACGCCATGTCGCCGGGGAATGATAAAAACACGGCGCTCTTCCCGGTCGGATCGACGGTCACGGCAGACGACGCGCGCCTGACGTTTTGCTCCTTTGCCGACGGGCAGGCAGTGTTCCGGCTCGAAAACACGAAGGACGCCGTTGCCGTGTGCCGGGTGACGGTGTGCGGTACGGTGGAGGAGCGGGAGACGGAACATGGGGCAGGAGACGGCTTTACCGTCATCGTGAACGGCTCCACCGTTCCGGACGGCGCGCTCCCCGCGGCGCTCGGCATGTATGAGATCACGGTGGATCTCCGCGGCTGGCAGGCGGAAAACGGCACGCCGATCGCCATACAGATCGAAAACTTCGGGCGTTTCGCCCTCCCCGACGCATGACCCGGCGTCGACGGCATCCGACGGGTTTCAAAAAGGAGACGACACATATGACAAAACGTATTTTACGCGGAATGGTTTGCCTCGGGCTCATCGGGGCAGCGCTCTTCTCACTCGCGTCCTGTGCCCTGCATATCCGGGCGGAGGAACTCTCGGCGGGGTACACCCGCACGACAAGTGAAACGGGAGAGGTGACGGACGAGGCGTTCCGCCGTGCGGCGGCGACCTTTGCGCTCTCCCTCTTCCGTGAGAGCACGGAGGGAGAGAACCGTTTGCTCTCGCCGACCTCGGCGCTCCTGTGCTTCGCGATGCTCGCGAACGGCACGGCGGGCACGACCCGCACCGAGACGGAGAACGCGCTCGGTATCAGGCTCGGGGACCTGAATCCGGCGCTCTACGCCTATGCGGAATTGCTCCGGGCGGCGGGGTGCGTGGAAAACGCGTCCTCCATGTGGATCCGCGACGATGACCGCCTCACGGTGGAGCCGTCGTTCCTGCAGAAAAACGCCGACTTCTTCGCGGCGGATGTCTACCGCGCCGCGTTCGACAAAAGCACGGTGCGCGACATCAACCGCTGGGTGAAGGACCGCACCGACGGCAGAATCAAGCAGCTCCTCGACGAGCTGACCGCCGAAAATATGCTGTGCCTGATCAACGCCCTGACCTTTGACGCCAAGTGGCAGAGCCCTTACAGCGAAAAGGAAAATCGGAAACAGGGGATGTTCACGAACGCCGACGGCACGGAGAGCGACGTCACTTACCTCGTGTCGAGCGAGTGGCTGTATCTCGCCGCCGAGGGGTTACAGGGCTTTATGAAGCCGTATGCCGGCGGGAAATACCGTTTTGTCGCCCTGCTCCCCGACGAGGGGCGCACGACCGCCGAGACGGCGGCGACACTGGACGGTGACGCATGGCTGGCACTCCTCGCGGGCGCGAGCGGAGAAAAGGTATTGACAAAGACGCCTGCGTTCGAGATGAGCGGACGCGTCGATCTCGTCGGGGCGCTCCGTACGATGGGCTTCTCCGAGGTCTTCAACGAGAACCGCGCCGACCTCTCCGCAATGGGGCATTACGGTGACATGGGGCTGTATTGCAGTGCCATGTGGCAGGACGTGACGCTGCGTCTGGACGCGGACGGGACGAAAGCTGCCGCCGCGACGATCTCCATGATCGACAAGTGCACGAGCGCGGGACCCGACGAGACTCCACCGCGCGAGGTGTACCTGACCCGCCCGTTCCTCTATGCCATCGTCGACGCCGAGACGGGGCTCCCGCTCTTTTTCGGGACGGTCGACCGACTGTAAGCGACAATCGACGGAAAAACGGAATCCCCCCGCCGGGTGCCCCGCACCCGGCGGGGGTTCATGCTTGACAGCGGGTGGGGAAACCGCAATACCGAAAACAGAATGTGAAAAGAAAGGCTACCTGAAAACATGAACAACGAACAACACGAGAAAATTAAAAAGACATTGAAGGCGCTCGGCGGGGTGCTCGCCGTCCTCGGCGCGGTCCTTGCGGTCGTCGGCTTCGCGAACTTTTTTGCCGCCGCCGGGAGCGGAGAGATGCCGACCCTGTTCTTCTGCTGCTTCCTCGGGCTCCCCATGTTTGCGGCGGGGCTTTCGATGCTCCTCTGGGGCTTCCGGCGCGAGATCGCGCAGTACACGAAAAACGAGGTGACGCCTGTCGCCGGAGAGGCACTCTCCGACCTGACGCCCGCCGTCTCCGATATGGTGCGCGCGACGCGCGAGAGCGGAGAGCCGTGCCCGCACTGCGGGGAGAAGAATCCTGCCGGGGCGAATTTCTGCAACGCGTGCGGCGCGCCGCTCACCCATCGCTGTGCCGCCTGCGGGGCGGAGAACGAGCCGGGCGCGAAGTTCTGCGGGAACTGCGGCAAGCCGCTCTGAGCCGTCGGACAACGCCGTTCAAAAATCCATAACATACCGCGCGGAGCCTGTTTTCTAGGCTCCGCGCGGTTTTTAACGTTTGTGTCGGGGGTTATTCGGTATCCTCCGCGCTGTGTGCCCGGAGCGCGGCGCGGTTGCTGCCGCATTTTCGGAAAGCAAAGAACATGAGAACAACGTGCAGCGTGAAGAACACCGTGAGGAACAAGGGGAGCAGACGCGGGGTGACGTGCCCGGCAATCAGCCCGTAGAGCGGGGGCATAAAGGTCGAGCCGACATAGGCGAACGCCATTTCCAGCCCGATGATACTGCCCGAGACGTCGGCACCGAAGTTCGACGGAGTGGCGTGAATAATGGCGGGGTAGATCGGCGCACAACCGAGCCCGATGACGACGAGCGCCGCCATGGCGCCGAGGTCGGGGAGCGGGAAGAAGAGCGCGACAATCCCGACGGCGGCGATGCCCTCGCCGATGCGGATCATGCGGCAGTCTCCGAGGCGCGGGGAGAGGAAGCCGGACAGGAACCGTCCGACGGTCATGCCGATGAAGAAGAGCGCCCCGCACTTCGCGGCGGTGACTTCTCCGATGTGGCGCGCCTCGACAAGATAGGTGCTCGCCCAGGACATGACGGTCGCCTCCGTCGCGCAGTAGGCGAGAAAGGCGAACAGCACGAGCGGCACCCCCGGGGTGCGCCACTTCTCGGGGAAGGTCAGCACACGCTCCGGCACCTCCGGCGCTTCGCTCGCGTGCGGCGGGCGCCGCCAGAGCGGGAAGGAGGCGGCGATGACGGCGAGGAGCGCAATCTGGATACAGCCGACGGTACGGAACCCGCCGTGCCAGCCGCTCGCTCCGGTCAGGCAGTAGCCCATGATGTAAGGGCTGACGATGGTGCCGACCCCCCAGAAGCAGTGCAGCCAGTTCATATGCCGGGAGGAGAAATGCAGGGCGACGTAGTTGTTGAGCGCGGTGTCAATCGCCCCGGCGCCGAGCCCGTAGGGGAGCGCGAAAATAAGGAGCATCGGGAACGAGCGGGCAATCGAGAAGCCGAACAGCCCGATGACCGTCAGGCATACGCTCGCGAGCGTGACGAAGTAGGTACCGATGCGGCGAATCAGCCGATCGGCAAACAGGCTCGAGAGGATCGTGCCGCCTGAGATGAGCATCGTCACGACGCCGAGCGAGGAGACGGACACGCCGAACTCCTCCCGTATGACCGGCCAAGCCGAGCCGAGGAGCGAGTCGGGGAGCCCGAGGGAAACAAAGCCGAGATAAATCACGGCAAGCAATAAACTAACCATATGGATATCCCACTTCTTGATTTTGAACAACAGGATTCTATCAAAAGTATATGCGGAATGCAAGGGGGTGGGTGTATTTTTTGCGGGCGGTGCAGGCGGTGCCAAAGGCGGCGGGAGCGGTAGGAGCCCCGTGGGGCGATAAGGAACGGCAGAGCGGGAGAGACTGCCCGCAGGGTTTCCCCGCGTCAGGGCTTTTGCAGGCGTCGGCGGACGCGGTTGAGGTGCTTCTCAAACTCGCCGGAGGCGAGCAGGTACCCGATGAGGTACTGCTCCGGGGCCGGCACCGGGCAGGCGCGCGCGCCGAGGAGCTCCTCCGCCCGGGCGGCGAGCGAGGGGGGCAGAATCAGGTACGCCGCCCGCAGGGCGGGCGAGAGGGTGAGGGAAAAGGAATTGAGATAGAGGACGTTCTCCTCCACCGAGAGGGAATACAGACTTTCGTAGGGGCGCGCGGCGGGCGAAAACTCGCTTTCTACGTCGTCCTCGATGAGATACCTGCCCGGGTGCGCGGCGTAGGCGAGGTATTCGCGCTTTTTTGCCGGGGTCGCCGTGACGCCCGTCGGGTAACTGCGGTAGGGCGTGACGTGCAGAATGTCCGCCTTTGCCGCGGCGAGCGCGCCGGAGGCGATGCCGTGCCGCCCGAGGGCGAGGGGTTCCGTCTTCACGCCGGCGAGACGGTAGACCTGCGCAATCTTCTCATAGGACGGGTCCTCGACGGCAATCGTGTGCGTCGGGAAGAGAGCGCCGATGACGCCGTAAAGGTCCTCCGCGCCCGCACCGATGAGAATCTGCCGCGGTGTCGCATGAATGCCGCGCGCCCGCGCGAGGTATGCCGAGAGCGTTTCCCGCAGGAACAGAAGCCCGGCGGCGGGGGCGCGGTCGAGCAGACGTTCCCCCACCTCCGACAGCACACGCCGCACCGTGCGGGCATAGAGTGGGAACGGGAGCGACCCCGGCAGGCGCGCCGCGGGTCGGTCAAACGATTTCGCGTCTTCGCCGGGGGAAAGGGGCGGCTCCCCCTCGCGGGCGGGGAACACCACGTCGCGGAATGTCACAAAACAGCCGCTCCGCTCCCGCCCCTCGGCGTAGCCCTCCTCGACGAGCAGGGCGAGCGCGTGCTCCGCCGTGACGATGCTGACGCCGCGGTCGCGGGCAATCGTGCGCTTGGAGGGCAGGCGCGAGCCGTGCGGATAGACCCCCGCGAGGATATCGCGGCGGAGGGTTTCATAGAGGGTGAGATAGAGCGGCTTCGTGCTTTCGTTCGTCTTCATCTGGTATGGTAAAAATCCTTTGTTTTGGTTCTTTTATTAAGACCAGTTCTGCGGTATGATTGTACCATAATTCGAAGGAGCATAGCAAGATGCAAGCGATAAAAAAACAAACCAAAATGATACAGTGGATGTGCGTGACGGCGATTCTCACCGCCGCGAACGTCGTCATGAGTTCCTTCAGCATCCCGGTGCCGGGCGGGCACCTGTACCTCAACGACGTGGTCATCTGCACGGCGGCAATCCTGCTCGACCCGCTGGCGGCGTTCTTCGTCGGGGGCGTCGGGGCGTTCCTCGGCGACCTGCTCTTCTATCCGCTCCCCATGTTCGTCTCGCTTGCGTCTCACGGGCTCGAGGCGGTGGCGATTTCGCTCATCGCGCGCTACCTGTTCCCGCGTAAGTGGTACGGTGCGGCGCTCGGCGTGACGGTCGGCGCCGTCATTATGGTGACGGGGTACTCGCTCGGTCGGGCGTTCGTGTACGCGACGCCGGCGACGGCGTGGATCAAACTCCCCTTTGAGATTCTGCAAGCGGGCGTCGGGGCGGTATCCGGCGAGGTGCTGTGCTTCCCGTGCGGACTCGCGAAGCGGTTCGACAAGATGCTCCCGGCGCTCGCGGCGCCGCAAAAGCACAAGGGAGACGCGGTACCCCTCATCGCGCAGGAGGTCGGCGCGCCGTCCGCTCCCGAAGAGGACGAAAGGGGCGATACCCACTCACCGTGGGTCGGCGGCAACCGCTGAAACCCCGCTTTTTCCCGTGAGTCGCTTGACAACCGGGGCAGGGAAATCTATAATAAGGAAGATCAATGCCGTAAAAGAGGTTGCAAGCCATGGAAAGAACCTATATCAGTGAAATGGTGCCGGAAACCGAGTGCAAAATCTCCGGTTTCGTCGACGCTATCCGGCAGATGCGGTGGGGCGCTTTCGTCGTCCTGCGCGATATGTCGGGGAAAGTACAGGTCACGTTCGGGAAGGACGAGTTCCCGGAGATTGTCACGGTGACGAACCACTCGGTTCTGACCGTGGTCGGAACGCTGCATCTGAATCCGTCCGTCAAAATGGGCGGTAAGGAAGTCACGCCGAAGTCGTTCGTCATCGAGTCGCTCGCCGAGGCGCTGCCGATTGCGGACGATTCCGATATCGACGCGCGTATGGACTACCGCTGGATTGACCTGCGGCGCGAGCAGAATCACCTGATGCTGAAGCTCCAGACGACCCTGACCGCCGCGATGCGGGAATATTTGCTCCGTGAGCATTTCGTCGAAATTCACACGCCGAAGCTCATCGGCGCGGCGTCCGAATCCGGCTCCGACGTGTTCGAGGTCAAATATTTCGATACCAAGGCGTACCTTGCGCAGTCGCCGCAGTTCTATAAGCAGATGGCGATGGCGGCAGGGCTCGAGAGAATCTTCGAGACGGGACCCGTGTTCCGCGCCGAGAAGTCGTACACCAACAAGCACGCGACCGAGTTCTCCGGGTTCGACCTTGAGTTCTCCTATGTCGAGTCGATGTATGACGTGATGAAGATGGAGGAGAACCTGCTCCGCTATGCGCTCGCGAAGGTCAAAGAGGCGCACGGCGAGGAGATCGTCCGCCTGTTCGGCGAAGAATATGAGGTCATCGTCCCCGAGATGCCGTTCCCGGTGATTCGCCTCGCCGATTTGTACCGCGAGCTCGAGGAGCGCTACGGCTACACCGTGCCGGACGAGCTGCACGGCGACCTGACGACGGACGCGGAGCGTCTGTGCGCGCGGTTCTCGAAGGAGAAATACGGGCATGAATTCCTCTTCGTCATTGACTATGATGCGAAGGAACGTGCTTTCTACCATATGCGGAACGCCGAAGGCGTGCCGCAGGGCTACGACCTCATCTGGCGCGGTGTGGAGATTACGACCGGTGCACAGCGTGAGCATCGCTACGAGATACTGAAGAAGCAGGCGCAGGAGAAGGGGCTGGACAAGGACGTCGAGTTCTACCTTGAGTTCTTCCGTTACGGCTGCCCGCCGCACGGTGGGTTCGGGCTTGGTATCGACCGTCTGACGATGCTGTTCCTGGGGCTTTCGATCAAAGAGGCGGAATTCCTGTTCCGGGGGCCGAATCGCCTAACCCCCTGACGAGACAAGAGATAAGGGCGGAGAACAAGCCCCCTAAATAAAGTTTTAAGGGCAACCGATATTGACTTTTCATCGGATAGATGAGGAGCCCTGTCGGTTGCCTTTACTTTAAGAAGTACGGGGGGCTTTAACCGCGTTCGCACGCTCTACCGCACACCGTAAAGAAATCCTCATTCAAAAAGCGGAATCATTTCCGCATGGCGGAAATGTGTGGGCGAACAAGCGGTTTCTCCGACCAAGTTATATGGTTTGCTAGTACGGCGACGTTCGTGTGAACGCGATTTCAAAACGTAATGTTCTCTTGCAACTAAGGTATGGCGCATTTTCGCTATGCGAAAATGCTAGGGCGAACGAACGGTTTCTCTGATGAATGAAAAAGTTCGCTCCGGCCCTCTCTCTCTTGTCTCGTCAACACAAGTGAAACAATAGCTGGCGCAGATATAAAAGCAAGGGTATTTTCGCGTCGGCGAAAATACATCAGGCAATCAAACCATTTCTTAAAGTTTTTGAGAGAGGGGTGCGGGGAGAGGACTTTCTTTCAAAAAGTCCTCTCCCCGCAATCTATGTACGTGTTCCCGCTGTTGATCAGAGGTATTCCGTGGCGCTCTTGACGAGGCTGGCGGAGGTGATACCGGGAATCTTCGAGAGGTCGGCGACGAAGGCGTCGTCTGCTTTCAGGCGTACCTCGAAGATGAGTTCCATGTTGCCGCCCATGACGGATTTGGATTTGAGTTTTCGGCGGGCGGTGGCGGCGGTGATGCACGCCATGGCGGCGGACTCCGCGGTTGGGTCACCCGTGACGAGGAGGGTATAGGGTGCCTGCAAGCGCGGGAGACGTCCGACGAGGACCAGCACGGTGCAGATAAAGAGCACGCCGGGCAGGGCGATGCCGAGCAGGTTCGACCCGCAGATGACGCCTGCCGAGACGGCGAGGAACATATAGGCGACGTCCATCGGCTCCTTGACCGCGGCGCGGAAGCGGATTACCGACAGCGCGCCGAGCGTACCGAGCGAGAGGTAGACGTTCGTGCGGACTGCCATGATGAGCAGGGTGGTGATGAGGCACATCGTAAAGAGCGATGCACAGAAGGAGCGCGAGAACAGCGCCCCGCGGAAGGTCAGGCGGTAGGAGACGCAGATCATCGCGGCGCACACCAGCGCGCCGAGGACGATGATGACGGTCTGGGCAAAGGTGAGTCCGCTGTACGCGTCGCTGAATGCGGTTTTCAGAATTTCTCCGAGAGTCATAGGAAAGCCTCCGTTTTCGTTTTATAGCGTGCGCGAGCGCACATATTTGCAGTTGGCGGTGGCGGGCATACAGTCCCGCGGGAGCAGGTCGGCGACAAATGCCGGTAAAAAGTGATTGAACTTAACCTCGAGTAGCACCGCGTCGCGCGGGAGCAGGGGGCGCAGGGGCGCCGTGGAAAACAGGTCGCGCACCGTATCCGAGCCGCGCAGGTTCGTGTCCAGCGTGATGCGGACGCGCTCGATCGGGTGGACGAACGTCTCGCGCTCATAGACCACGAGCGAGCGCGGGCGGTAGCCCGCGGTGCGGACGTCGCAGTACAACTGCTTCGCGAGGTCGCAGGGGTAGGCGAGGAGCGGCGAGGGGTCGCCCGCAATCAGGCGGTCGTAGTCGGCGCGGGTGATGACGAAAGACGTCTTACGCGAGATGCGCCCTTCCTTTTGCTTGCACTCGACGCCGATGAAGTCGTCGGAGCCGTTGTAAGCGCGGATGCGGTACTTTTTGCGGGCGTTCACCCCGAGGAGCGAGCCGATGAGGGCGTGATCCTCGCGGTCGTCGAGGTACAGGCTCGCCGTCGTGTAGTGCCGCCGCTCGTCCGAGTGCGGATCCCGCCTAAGAATCGGGTCGAGCCTTTCACGGAGCGCCGCCGCTTCCGACGGGGAAATAAAATACTTTTGTTCAATGCGGTAGCCGGGGGTCTCGGCGAGCGCGCAGAGGTTCATCGGCGGTCTCCTTTCCGAAAATGTACATTTATTTTACACGAGCGGCGTGTCAAAAGCAATTCTTTTCGCTCTTTTCGTAGGTTTTGCATAAAAAGGGGCGCGGGTGGTTACACTCATCGACGAATCACTTTTGTGCTTTTACCGTAACGGTGCTACTTTAACGGAGCCTTAAAGGAGACACGTTTTGCAAAAATTTTCGTCCGATTACCGTGAAAACCGCGAATATCTGCATAGCGCCCTGCGCGTGGAGGACAGTTTTGACCTCATCGAGAGACGACTGCTCATCGGGGAGGACGAACTGACACTTTACTATATCGACGGGTTTGTCAAAGATACCGTCATGCAACGGCTGATGCAGTTTTTCGTGGGGCTCAAGGGGCTCCCCGTGGGCGAGGGCGCGGCTCAGCAGTTCATCGACGCGAGCGTGCCGTATGTCGAAGTGGACGCGACGGCGGAGTGTGAGACGGCGCTCCTCTCGGTGATGAGCGGGGCGGTCGTGATGCTCGGCTCGACCTTCGGCGGGGAGGCGGTCGTGCTGGACGTCCGCACCTATCCGGCGCGCGAGACGGCGGAGCCGGAGAGCGACCGCGTCATGCAGGGCGCGCGCGACGGGTTCGTCGAGACGCTGGTCTACAACACGGCTCTCATCCGTCGGCGTCTGCGCGACCCGCGTCTGACGATGCGGTACAAGAACATCGGCGGGGCATCCAAGACGGACATCGTCTTATGTTATATGGACGGCGTCGCCGATGCGGCATATGTCGAAAAACTGTCGCGGCGGCTGGACGAAATCCGACCGAAGTCGCTGACGCTCGGCTTCCAGAGCCTCGCGGAGTGCCTGATTCCGCGGCGGTGGTACAACCCGTTCCCGAAGATACGTTCGACCGAGCGCCCGGACGTTGCCGCGGCGCAGCTCGTGGAGGGCAGTGTTCTTATTCTATGCGACACGTCGCCGCAGGTGATGATTCTGCCGACGTCCATTTTCGATTTCTTGCAGGAGACGGACGATTTCTATTTTCCGCCCGTCACGGGGACCTACCTGCGCCTGCTCCGTTTCCTCATTTTCTCTCTTTCGTTTATCCTCTCACCGCTCTGGTATTATCTCGTGCAGCATGCGGAATTGCTCCCGGCGGCGTGGCAGTTTGTCGTACCCGATCAGCCGGGGGATTTCCCGCTCCTGCTTCAGTTGTTCCTTGTCGAATTTGCAATTGACGCCCTGAAACTCGCGAGCATGAACACCCCGAACCTCCTCTCCAACTCGCTCTCGGTCATCGGGGGACTGATTCTCGGCGACTTCGCGGTCACGATCGGGTGGCTGTCGCCGGACGTCATCTTTTATATGGCGGTCATCGCCATTGCGGGGTTCTCCCAGCAGAGCCACGAGCTGTCGTATGCCGTCAAGTTCCTCCGCCTCATCACGCTGGCGCTCACGGCGCTGTTCGGTCTTGCGGGGCTCATCATCGGGTGCCTGCTGATTCCGCTCCTCGTCGTCACCAACCGCACGCTCAACGGCTCGTTCAGTTATCTGTATCCGCTGATTCCGTGGAACGGGCGGGCGATGCTCCGGCTCCTTTTCCGTGTGAAAAAGCAGGATGTGACCGTCTCGAAGGGCACCCCCGAAGATCGCCCCGGCACCGGTGCAAAAAGTTAAAGAATCCCCCGAAACGGGGGATTCCCCCGGGGCTTTGGCAGGGATTTCCGATGACGCCAAAAATCGAGAAAAAATGCTTGACAAACCCTGCTCCTCATGCTATGATATATCATGCTTTCAGAAATTGCGGCATCGCCAAGCGGTAAGGCAACGGACTCTGACTCCGTCATTTCCTAGGTTCGAATCCTAGTGCCGCAGCCA
>CAVDSZ010000023.1:0-14310 GCA_963611795.1 Akkermansia muciniphila
ATTATCTCTTGGAGAACTGCGGAGCGCGACGTGCGGCTTTGAGACCGTACTTCTTTCTTTCCTTCATACGAGGGTCACGGGTCAGGAGCCCGGCTTTCTTGAGCAGGGGCTTGTTGGCTTCGTCGGCGAGGACGAGCGCACGGGCGATGCCGTGGCGGATAGCGCCTGCCTGCCCGGAGATACCGCCGCCGCGCACAGTGGTGACGACGTCGAACTTACCGGTGGTTTCGGTCACGCCGAAAGGCTGGTTGATGATGAGTTTGAGGGTATCGAGCCCGAAGTACTCATCGGGCGTCTTGCCGTTGATCGTGAAGACGCCGGTGCCGGGATAAAGGCGAACGCGCGCAACAGACTTTTTGCGTCTGCCGGTGCCGTAGAAATAAGGCTTTGCACTGGTATACATATCTGTTTCTTCCTTTCTCGACCTTAGTCAACCGCGATGGGCTTCTGCGCCTGCTGCTCATGCTCTGCGCCGGCATAGACCTTCAGACGGGTGATGGACTTATCACCGATGCTGTTGTGGGGGAGCATCCCCTTGACAGCGAGACGGACAGCCTTCTCGGGGTCGGTTGCCATCATGTGACGGTAAGTCTCGGTCTTGAGCCCCCCGATGTAGCCGGAGTGCCGCTGATAGAGCTTCTGATCCAGCTTCTTGCCGGTCAGAATTGCTTTGGATGCGTTGATGATGATGACGAATTCCCCGCAGTCAACGTGAGGGGTGTACTCGGGGCGGTGCTTGCCGCGGAGAATGTTCGCGGCGGTAACGGCAATGCGCCCGAGCGGCTTATCGGCCGCGTCGATCACGAACCATCTACGATCGATGGTGTTCGCGTTTGCCATGTAAGTGGACATGATGTTTCCTCCAATATTGTATGGGTTTCCCCTGTTTAAGCCTTTGCATTATAGCATGGGCATAACGGCTTGTCAACACATTTTTGCGAAAAAATCAACAAAAATTATTTTACGTTCCTACAAACTCTCGTTTTCTCTTTATTTCTCTCGTATTCTCTCGTTTTTGAAAACGCTATGCACGTATAATGTGCTCTGATTTTTGTGAAAAAGCAGAGGCGCCCGCTGATGCGGCGCCTCTGCCCAAGATCGGTCACGGCAGTCCCGTGCGACCGAAAATCAGATTTTTTCCACGCGGTAAATGCTGGTGTGACGGTACACCTCATCGGGGTGAAGAATCGCTTCGCCGCGGTTGGGGCCGTCCGGCTCTGTCTGCGTCTCGAAACAGTAGGCGGTATGGATTGCCTGTTTGACACCGCCCTTAAAGGGAGTGGCGCCGCGCAGGCTGTTCGCCATATAGAACTGTACGCACGGCTGGTCGGTCAGGACCGTCATACGCATTCCGCCGTCCTCGACGACGACGGCGACGGGGTACTGCTTACCGTTGCATTCCTCTGTCGGCGTGCCGCGGAGCAGGAAGTTGTGGTCGTACCCGCCGAAAGCGTCGGAGATACGGTCGCCGAGACGGGCGGGGGTGCGGAGGTCAAAGACCGTACCTTCCACTTTGGCGTGTCCTGTCGGGATCATCGTCACGGGGTCAATCGGACTGTATTCGTCTGCGTTAATCATGACCTTCGCGTCATAGACCGTGCCGCCGCCGCAGCCGAGCAGGTTCCAGTACCCGTGGTTGGTGAGGTTCACGGGCGTGTCCGCGTCGGTGGTTGCGGTGTAGTCGATCATCAGCCCGTCCTCGAGGAGCCGATAGGTCACGTCGACGACCAGATGCCCGGGGTAGCCGCTGTCTCCGTCGGGGGAGTCCATGTGAAATGTGACAAAGTCGTCGCCCGCGGCGAGGACATCCCAGAGTTTGTGCGAGTAGCCGTGCGCGCCGCCGTGCAGATGCACGCGCCCGCCGCGGTCATTCTTTTCGAGTTGATATTCCTTGCCGTTCAGCGTGAAATGACCGTCAGCAATGCGGTTGGCGTATCTGCCGACGAGCGACCCCTGGTGGCTGCCGTCCGCGAGACAGTTCTCCAGTGTGTCAAATCCGCAGATGATGTCTCTGCCATAGGCGACGCATTTGCGGATAGCGCCCGCCCAGGAGATAAGGGACACGGAAAAATTTTTGTTTTCCAGGGTGAATTCACGGACGATACGTCCGTCGGGGAGAGTGCCGAATACGGTTTCTTTCATGGGGAATGCTCCTTTCCGCTGTCGGATAAGTTTGTTTTTGGGGCGGAGCCGCGTATCGGTCGCCGTTTTTTGATTTCCTCTTTATTGTAACACAGAAAAACGTCCGTGAAAAGCCGTCGGACGAAAAAAAGCAGCAGAATTGACAAAGACGCCCAAAGTCTTTATAATGGGGGAGAAAATTGTCTTAAAAAAGAGGAATGACATGAAACTCACCATTGTCATTAACGGCGCGGGCGGCGTCGGGAAGGATACGCTCTGCCATATTGCCGAGGCGCGTTACCGCGTGCGGAACGTATCGTCCATTACCCCCATTAAGCAGATTGCCGCGCTCTGCGGCTGGCA
This sequence comes from Akkermansia muciniphila, assembly GCA_963611795.1. Lineage (GTDB taxonomy): Bacteria > Bacillota > Clostridia > Oscillospirales > CAG-272 > UBA1740. The sequence goes on from CAVDSZ010000023.1 coordinate 2,485, forward strand.
GGGGGAAAAGACGGATCGGGCGCGGAAGTTCCTCTCCGACCTCAAGCTGCTGACCATTGCCTATAACGACTATCCTTCGCATTGGCTCGCCGAACAGTATCGCGCGTTCCTTTCCGGCGACGAGGAGATCATGTTCGTTCATATCCGCGAGCCGCAGGAGATCGCGAAGTTTGTCCGCCTGACGGGCGGAGCGGCAAAGACGCTGCTTGTCCGCGGGGGAGAGCGCATGGCGAAGAAAGTCGGGAAGTACGGGAACCCGGCGGACGACCTTGTGGAAAATTATCCGTATGATTACTATTTTGCGAACGACCGTACCGTCGCCGAGGCGGAGCCGGCGTTCCTTGCCTTGCTTGCCGAGATGATGAAAGGCGCAGAGCACTGAAAAAGGCGGTGGAGATCCACCGCCTTTTTGTTTTGCGGACGTGTCAGAGCAGGATACAGATAAGACCGCCGCTCCCCTCGTTGACGATGCGTTCGAGCGTCTCCGACATCTTGGCGCGGGATTCCTCCGGCATATTCTGCATTTTGAGTCGGATCCCCTCGCCGAGCATTTCGTAAAGGCTCTTGCCGAACATGTTGAAATCCCAGACCCGCTCCGGGTCCTCCTCAAATTCACCTTTGAGGTAGGCGACCATTTCTTTCGCCTGTTCTTCGGTGCCGATGACGGGGTTGATCTCCGTTTCGATGTTGGCGCGGATCATGTGAATGGAGCGCGCCGACGCCCGCAGTTTCACGCCCCAGCCGCCCGGCTGTTTGGTCAAGCGCGGCTCTTCGAGGCGCATTTCGTCTTTTGCCGGCATGACGATGCCGTAGCCGTTCTCGCCGACATCGGCGAGCGCCGAGGCGACTTTTTCCCAGTTCCGTTTGCAGTCCGCCAGATCCCGCATGAGCGAGAGGAGCGACGCGTCGTCCTCTACGCTGAGCCCGGTCATGTCGCCGAGGACGGAATAGAAGAGGTCGGCAGGGAGGGTCAGCGTGACCTCCCCGCGCCCGTCTCCGGCAGAGAGTTCCGTGACGGTAAAGGTGTGCCCCGTTTCCTTGCGGTTGGCGTCCGAGAGTGCACGCGGAATATCCCCCATTTTGACGATGCCGTCGCTGATGTCGGAGATCTCTGTGAAGATGCTTTCCCGGAGCGGGTGCTGACGGTCGGTGACGGAGAGCCACCCCGGCACACGGAATACGAGCTCCGTCACGGGAAATTCATCGAGCAGCAACTGTAGGATATGTCGGATATCCGTTTCGTTGAGTTCGAGACAGTTGACGAGGGCGACAGGGGTCGCGTATTTTTCTTCGAGCGAAAGTGCCAGCGCCCGTGCCTCGTCGGAATTCGGGCGGGCGGAGTTCAGGATAATGGCAAAGGGCTTGCCGAGTTCTTTGAGTTCGCCGATGACGCGTTCTTCCGCCGCGAGGTAACTCTCGCGCGGGATTTCGCCGATGGTGCCGTCGGTCGTGACGACCATACCGATCGTTGCGTGCTCGCAGATGACCTTCCGCGTGCCGATCTCTGCCGCGTCCGCAAAGGGCATGGGCTCGTCGCTCCACGGTGTATTGACCATGCGGGGTGTGCCGTTTTCGTTCTGCCCGAGCGCTTCCGGGAACAGATACCCTACGCAGTCGATCATTTTGACATTCATGGCGGTGTCGCCGAGTCGGATCCGCACCGATTCGTCGGGGATGAACTTCGGCTCCGCCGTCATGACGGTGCGCCCCGATGCCGCCTGCGGCATACTGTCGACGGTGCGCGTCCTGTCATAGTCGTCCTCGATGTAGGGGAGGACACATTCGTCCATGAATCTTCGGATAAAGGTGGATTTTCCTGTGCGAACGGGTCCCACGACACCGATATAGATGTCGCCCCCCGTGCGCTCCGCGATGTCGCGATAAATACCTTGCTCGGTCATGTTTTGTCCTCCGCACTTGCTGTTTTTGTAAAATCCTATGCGGCGTGAGGACGGGGTAGAACTTAGCCGAGGCGGCAGATGCCGAGGGCAAGCAGTCGCGCGGCGCTTTCAATCCCTTCATCAATGCTTTTCGGGCAGACATAGAGATGATCGTCGCGGAACAACTCCGCGAATGCGTCGGGGATCTCCTCGGCGCCTGCTCGTTCGAGCGCGTGGTAAACGAGCGCAGCCGAAGAGACAATGGTCGGGACTCCGACGGCGATGACAGGCACGCCGATATGCGCCGCGTCCACCGCCGCCCGCGGCAGGCGGATACCGCTCCCCGGCGTGAGTCCGGTGTTCGAAATCTGCACAGTGCAGGCAAGCCGCTCCGGCGAGCGTGCACAGAGCGCGTCGATGACGATGACGGCGCGGGCGTCGATCTCCCGTGCAACGCCGCGAATCAGCGTCCCCGCCTCCGCGCCGCTTTGCCCCATGACGCCGGGGGTCATGACACAGATGCCGTTGTCCCGCAGGTGTCCGGTCGCCGGGATCCGTTCCGCCGTGAGCGGTCCTACGGCGTCCGCCGTCAGGGCTCGGTTGCCGAGCCCCGCGACGAGCAGGGGATGCCCGTCCTCCTGCGGCAGGAGTTCGCCGAGGCAACGGGACAGTATCCCTGCGCCGTGCCGCTCTTCATCCTCATTCATGGTGAACAGGGCGGGGAATGTGAGCGTCAGATAGGTTCCGCACGGTTTTCCGATTTCCCGCGCGCCCTCCTCGCTTGTGACAGTGAGCCGTGTCAGACCGACAGAGCCATCGCGGCTCTCCCGGTAGTCGACACCCGGCGTTGTCAGATTAGCTCGGTGCCGTTCTGCTGCGAGATCCGTGCGTAGAGCAACTTCCGGGAATCGTGCAAATTTCATAGCAGATACCTCCGTTTCGGCTCCATGATGAACGCAGGTCGGTGATTTTATACAATACAAAAGAAACATTTTTCCAAAGATAAACAAAAAGGTGGCGGTCCCCTTGTACAACACAACTAAAACTGGCTGTCTACCGTGGTTTTCTCTTGCAACAAAACGGAAAATATGATATGATACAGGTTGACATAATGAATCGTCGTGCCGCTTTGACGGGCGCGTCGTGCGATGTGATGACTGCCGTCGAGGCAATAGACCGGAGGTTTTTCGATGAAGAAACGGATTGTCAGCCTGCTCCTGCTTGCTGCAATGGTATTGGGCGGTGCGCTCGGTTTGACTTCCTGTGGGGAAGAGGATGCGGGGGCGGAGATTAGTGTCTATCTGACGGACCGTGTGTATGGGTTTGATCCCGCGGCAGACTTCGCGGACGATTCCGTTCTGTCTGTCATGTATCTGCTCTACGAGCCGCTGTTTTCGCTGGATGATGACGGGGATATCCACCCCGCGCTTGCCAAGAAATACAGTTATGATAAAAAGACGGCGACCCTGACAGTCGACCTGCGCGAGACCTATTGGTCAAACGGTACGCGCGTATTGGCAGACGATGTGATTTACGCATGGAAGCGGCTTTTGAACCCGGCGAATGCCTATCCGTCGGCGACGCTTCTCTACGATATTAAGAATGCGTTCGCTATCAAGAACGGCGGCTCCGGCGTGGGGCTTGACGACCTCGGCGTTGTGTCGGAAAAGGACGGCAGCGTTCTGCAGATTACGCTGGAGGATGCGGATACGAATCTGGATGCATTCCTGCGCAATCTAACGTATATCGCGACCGCTCCCGTCAACTATAATACGGTGGAAGCGCCCGATAGCCGTTATAACTGGTCGAACGGCACGAGCAGTACCTGCTACACGAACGGTCCCTTCGCCGTGCGTCACCTTGACAGCGCGCAAGGGTTCTTTACGCTGGCGCGCAACGACGGTTATCATCGCCCGGAAGACTCGGGGAAGGCTGTCGATCACTTCGTGGTGCCCTCTTTCCTGCGTACACAATGGAATGTGGATGAGGAATCGACGGACGAGGCAAATACTGCCGAACAGTATGATCTCCTTATGCAGAAGATTACAAAGAACGTGGAAAAGACCGTGTTCTATATGGCGGATTTGACGCTCGAGGATCGCAAGGCGGCGGCGAAGAAGGCTGTCGTGAATGACGCCATGTCCACTTACACGTATGTATTCAATAACGGAAATGCACTGTTTGCCGATTCCGAGGTTCGCACGATTCTCTCCAAGGTACTGGATCGTGAGGCGATTGTTGATTTGATTACCTTTGGGCGTCCCGCGACGGGTCTTGTCGCCCCCGGTGTCTGGAATGCGAAATCCTCTTCGAACGGGCAGTCCTTCCGTAAAAAAGGCGGTGACCTCATTTCTTCCAAGGCGGAACTTTCCGTCGAGGAAGCAAAAGCAAAACTCGAGTCGCTCGGCGCCGAGACCGGCGAGTTCCGCCTGACCTATCTCGACAGGGAAGAGCAGCGTGCCGTCGCGGAATACGTCAAGGAGAAGTGGGAAGCCCTCGGTTATACCGTGAAGCTGGAACCCGTTTCGGCGGCATTGCTCCCGGTGGCAGGGGAACCGAAAGAGGACGGAAAAGAGAATATCACCTATACCAAAGTATCGGCGTTGCAGGAGCGCTATACCGCGCGCGATTTTGATGTCATCGGCATTGACTGGCAGATGATGTCGACGAATGCGCTCGCGACGCTTGCCAACCTGACCTCCGATATGAACGGCAACGGATTCGATTGGGATGCCTACAACCGGGCAGAGGACAAGATAGCAGGGTTTGCTGTCGGGAATTTCGCTGGCTACCGGAGTGAAGCCTATGACGCACTTGTAAAACAGGCGTACGAGACGGCTGATTTGAAAGAGCGGGCGGCACTGCTTCACCGCGCGGAAGAGCAGCTGGTGAGCGATATGCCCGTGATTCCGCTGGTGTTCAATCAGAATTTCTATGTGGTCAATAAGAGCTATCTGAAAGGGCTGACGGTTAATTACTACGGTTATACGCTCTTTACCGACGCGAAACTCAAAAAATACACGAGATTCTTTATGGATTGAATTTCGGGAGGAGGGCGTCGCCCTCCTCTCCGTTTTTTATGAGGGCTTATGAAAAAGAAAAAAATGATATGGGATAAGACGGATTTGAAAGTCTTTATCCTGTGCCTGCTCGATGAGATGCAGCACCCCATGACCTACAATGCAATCGTCGATACGATTATGGACTGCGGCTGTGTGGAGGGGTTTGATTTTGCGGAGTGCTTCTCCGAGCTAAAAGACCTGGGGCACATCTATTGTGACGTCGTGGACGGTGTCGAGTATTACATGATCTCCGAGATGGGGATTATGGTGGCGCGCGAGTTGCGCGGCACGCTGGATAAGGAGCTGCTGAATCGCGCGGAGATTGCCGCCGCGCGGCACCTTGCTCTTGCCAAAATGGGGACGGTGCTTCATGCGAGGATTGAGGAGACATCGGACGGACGGTATCATGTCTCTTTCCATATCAGTCGGGGGACCAATAACGACGCATTGCTCGATGTGGGCGTGAATGTAGCGACAAAAGAAAAGGCGATTGCCATTAAAAGACATTGTGAAAACACGCCGGCAGAACGCGTGATGCGAGGGATTCTCGCCGTTCTGACAGGTGAAATTGATTACTATATGTAACTTTAATTCAAATTTTTGGGTGCGTTATTAACAGAAAATTAACAAATTTACTATTTTTTGTCTTGACATTTTTTACGTAAATGTTATAATGAACTCAATGCAGGATTGGAATCGTATGCATGGAGATGTGTGAAAGTAAAGACGCTTTGGACATTTTGGCGGTTCGGGCAGGGGACTCTGTCGCGTTCGAGCGATTGCTCGCGACCTATGAGCCACTGATTGCGTCTTCGGTTCACTCTGTGACATCTGCGGTGACGACGGACGAGTCCGAGGTTCGTGCAGAGGCTTCCTATGCGTTCTACCGTGCGGCGCTGTCTTATGACACGCGGCAGGAGAATCCGACATTCGGGCTGTATGCCAAGATTTGTGTCCGTAACCACTTGATTTCCCGTTACATTCGTCCGCGCAGACCCACTGTGGCGATGTCGCTTGACGAGTTGTATCTGACGGGGCGGGTGGAAGAACTGTTTCCCGGCGCGGCGGAGGAGTTGCCCGGGGATCGTCTGACGGAGGCAGAGTCGCTGAATCTGCTCTACCGTAAAGCGCGCGAGGTTCTTTCCGTTTACGAACTTTCGGTATTCCACCTGTGGGCGGAGGGGTACTCCGCCGGAGAGATTGCGCACCGTTTGCGCCGTGAGGAGAAATCGGTCACCAATGCGGTCGCGAGGAGCCTTGCGAAACTTCGCAAAGCACTGTAATTCATTTGTTTATATGCCCGTGTAGCTTAAGGGAGAGCGTTGCATTTCAAAAATCAAAGGCGTCGGTTGAAATCCGTCTGGGGGCAAATTATTATACCTAAGTGAGGACTAGCGAATGTACGAGGACAAGATTCTCAAGTGCAAGGAGTGCGGTAACGACTTTGTGTTCACCGCCGGCGAGCAGGAGTTCTATGCAGAGAAGGGCTTTGCGAATGAGCCCCAGAGATGCAAGGCCTGCCGCGATGCCCGCAAGAATGCAGGCAAAGCACCCCGTGAGATGTTCGACGCTGTCTGCGCTGACTGCGGAAAGGCTTGCAAGGTTCCCTTCAATCCTACCGCCGGGAAGGCAGTTTATTGCAGCGAGTGCTTTGCAGCACGCCGCGGAAACTGACTTGGCGCATAAAAAGGGCGAGTTTGACTCGCCCTTTTTATTTTTTTCTGTACTTTTGCTTTCTTTTATGATACAATATAATGAAAAATCATGTGCCGGGGTGCACGGTGTGCGTGAAAGTGCGATTGACCCGACGGTACAGCCTGAGATGAGAGGACATCAATCCATGAAGGAAGTCAGATCCCGCCGCTCCGGCGCGATGGGGCAGGAACCGACGGGCGAAATACCGGAGAACCTTGTTTGCGGTAGAAACGAGTTGCGAGAACTGCTTGCCAGCGGGAAAACAATTGACAAAGTGTTTGCGGAATGCGGCGAACATAACGGTTCGATTGGCGCTCTCCTTTCCGAGGTACGGGAGCGGAAGATTCCGATTGTGACCGTTGACCGTGTTCGGCTCGATGCGATGACGGGCGGAGCGCGGCATCAGGGCATCGCCGCCTTGGTTGCCGAGCGTGCTTACGCGACGCTCGAGGACATTCTCGCCGGCGCTGCGGAGCGCGGTGAGCCGCCGTTCATCGTCATTTGTGACGGGGTGGAAGACCCGCATAACCTCGGGGCAATCATTCGCTCTGCCGAATGCATGGGCGCGCACGGGGTCGTCATTCCGAAGCGGCGCTCCGTCGGGCTGACCCCGGTGGTGGCAAAGGCGAGCGCCGGAGCGATTGAGCATCTGCCGGTGGCACGGGTGACGAACCTTGTCGTCGCGATTGAACAGCTGAAAGAGGCGGGGCTCTGGATTTACGCCGCCGATATGGACGGTTCGCCGTATGACGGGACAGACTTAACCGGTGCCGTCGCACTGGTCGTCGGGAATGAGGGAAGCGGCGTTTCGCACCTCGTGCGCGAAAAGTGCGATTTTGTACTGTCCATTCCCCAGTACGGGGCTGTTAACTCCCTGAATGTTTCCAATGCGACGGCAATTCTCGTGTGTGAGATTGCACGGCAGAGGCACCGCCGCTGATACTGATTCTCTGAAAGGAGGACGAAATGACTGATAAAAATGTCAATTCCGAGCAGGATAACGCCTATATCGCCTCGTTGCTTTCCAAATTGCGCGAGAGCCTCGGACAGACGGAGCCGTCGCCTGCCGCGACCGCTGAACCGTCTCCCGATGCTGTGTCGGAACCTGCGGTAGCGGAGACGCCTGTCACCGATGTGCCGACCGAGACGCACGACGTTGCTGAAGCACCGATAACGGATGATTCCACTTTGACGGTCGCTCCTCCGGAGTCGACGGGGGATGAAACATCGGCAGTCGCGGAGGCTACGTCCGATTCGGAAGACGAGACCGCACAGGAAGTGCCCGAGATGCGGGAACCCGTCGTCTCCGCTGAGGAGACGGCAGAGCTGCCACCCGTGTCTGTACGGGAAAGTGCTTTGACGGCAGAAACACCTGCGACGGAGCCGATCGACACCGAATCGGTTGCGGTCGAACCGACCGTGACCGAACCGATTGCCGCTGAGGAACCGTCATCGCCTGCCGCGACGGAGAGTACCGCTCCCGGTGCTACCTATGCGCGGACGGTACAGCCGGGCGACCCCGGTATGACCGGGCGCAACACGACCGGCAGATTCTTGGATTTTCATGTAGACGAGACGCCCGCTGCACCTGTACGGCAGGAAACGGCATCTCCTTTCGACAGCCTCTTTTCCGAACCGCTGTTTGCCTCGCGTGCGGAAACTTCGCATGACGAGATTGCGCCGTCGGCGGAACCCGTTCACGCGGATATACCGACAGAAGCGGCGGATACGGCGGAAACCTCCCTTGCATCTTCCGACGAGGCAGATATGGACGCCGTCGAGGAACCGATGATTTTTGATGACGCGGAAGAGGAGGGAACTGTTCCGATTGACGACCTCCCGACGGACGGCATGCCGATTCCCGATAGCGTCGCGGCTGCCGCAACGTCCCGGTCTTCGATTTGGGATACTTTGCCGCCGCTCCCACATACGGAAGCACCCGCGACGAATTCCGCAGAGGAAGTCACTCCGGCGTCGGAATGTCGGGATGATGTGCCGTTGCCCGTGTCCGGGGCGGAATCTTCCGTCGGGCTGTTCGGCAGACGGACGCGTCCGACACTTGCGGACTGTACCTTTGACACGTATTCGCAGGGCAACGTGATGACCGATAAGATTCTGGCGGCTTCGCAGGATCTTGTGCCGGAAACGGCAAAAGAAAAACAGAATCAGCTCTGGCGGCAGGAACTGCGGCATAAACGCCGCGTGATGCGTGCGCGCGTCATTGCCGTCGGTGTATTTCTTCTGTTTGCCATCGCGGTGGAACTGGTTCCGCCGTTCCCGCGCGCACTTTTGTCTCGCCTGCTCCTAACGCGTGTCCCCGGTGCCTTGCACTTGATTGATTTGCAAATTTTACTTCTTGCGGCGCTTGTCGGTGCCCCGCAACTCGTACGCGGATTTGCCGCTTTGCGGTTCCGCCGGGTCATTCCGGAGACATTGCTTCTCATCGGCGTGACGGTTTCGGCGTTTGCCGGAATCTATCTGACGGCGGCGGATCTTAACGGCACCTATTTCTGCGCGCTGCCGGCGGTATTGATGATTTTCACGTCGCTGATGGGCGACCTGTTCCGTCTCCGTTCGCTATCGCGTGCGTTTGACAGTTATAAGGCAAAGGGGCATCATTTCTGCGCCGTTTATTCCGACGTGCGGGAGCATTCGCTCCTCTGCGCCGAGTTCCGTGATGCCAAGAATCCGCATCTCTTTGAGACGGCTTCGGCTTCCGGGATTCAAAACTTCGTCGAGGCTTCGCGCCGCCGGGTGGAGTGTCGCCGTGCGAGTTGGATTACGCTTGCAATCGCCGGTGTTGCGGCTGCGATTTCTCTGATTCTGTCCCTTGCCACACATACATCGGCACAGGAGACGGTCTGGGCGTTCACTCTGGCGTTGGTGGGGGTCATGCCTCTGACGCTGTTCGGCGCACATCGGTACCTATTTGCGATGCTGACTTCGCGTGTGTCCGAGGAACGCGTGGGCATCGCCGATGAGACGACGGTTTATGAGTACGCCCATACGGGTGTTATGACGTTTGAGGACACCGAGGCGTTTCCGGCAGGATCCGTGCAGCTCAGCGGCATCAAGCTCTGCGGAGATTTCCGCCTCGATAAGGCACTGTACCTGACCGCGAGCGTCTTCGACGTTGTGGGCGGACCGCTCAACGGCGTCTTCCGCGTCTCGACGTCCGACATCAATATTTCGGATAACGTCGATATCCGTGCGCTCTATGCGGACGGCATTGATGCCCGTGTCAACCATGATGATGTACTGATCGGTACTAAGGCGTTTTTGGAGTCGCGCGGTGTCAGCGTTTTCCGTGACGTGGAGGATGAACGCGCGGAGCAGGGGAGATCTGGCGTGCTGTACCTGGCATACATGGGCACCCTGTCGGCGAAGTTCCACTTGAACTATCACATGAGCGATACGTTCGAGACGAACATCGAGTATTATGCAAAACACGGCGTGGCGTCCGCAATTCTGACGGCAGACCCACTCCTGAACCGGGCGTTCCTCGACCGCATTTCGTACGTGTCCGAATATGACGTGCGGGTCGTCAAGAAAACGCGTGAGGCTCTCATGGCGGAAGAGGAAAAAACACGCGACGCGATGTTGATTACGTATGGACCGCGCAAGACGTTGCGCCGTATGCCGTTCTTTTTCAGCGCATATGCGAAATATCAGGCAATCGTCATTGCCGTGATGATTGCCATGGCGTCGCTTGCCGCAGTCTATGTACCGGTACTCCTTTGCCTGATGAAGGGCGTTGTGCCGTGGTTGTCTTTTGCAACGCAGCTTCTCGCGGCGCTTCCATGCGTGGCGTTCGGCTTCTTCGTTTTGCGTTTAAATCCCAATAAGTAGTTCTCTTTTGTGAAAAAACGCGGAGTACCGCGGCGGATTGCACCGCGGTACTCTTACATTTATATTATATAAGGTTCTTGAGCGTCAGTTGAGACATTTCGAGCAGATGCGAGACGGAGTAGGAGACTTCACCGAGCGCGACCAGATAGTTGTCACGGTTATCCGCTTCCGCGGCGGCGCGTGCCGCCGCAAAGTGTATTTCTGCTTCCATGAGGTCGGCGTGATTGACGGACATACTGATGCCGGTACTTGACCGTCTCCAGTCCTCTTCGACAAGTCGCAGAGCGTCGCGCTGCACGGAGAGGTCTTTCGCTTCTTTTTCCGGTAGAGGGATTGCGTCCAGCGCGTTAAGGATTCCGGTGAGCTTTTGCGTCAGGCAGTGCATATTCCAGAAGACCCCGAGTAGCAGCAGGGCAAAAATCAGAACGGCGGCAATAAACGTTTTCATGCTTCTCCTCCTGCTTCGGCTTCTTGTTTTTTTGTTCTTGTTTTTCGAATGCAGACGGTGCCGCCCGCATCATCGCGCAGGAGCAGAAAGATTTCTTTCGGATCTGCGCCCTCTTCACGGCAGAGCGCGAGCACGTTTTCTTCGGTCATTTGCAGATCCTTGACAGCGCTCATGTTGATTTGCCCGTCCGAAATGAGCGGATGGGACAGCCCCTTTTCTTCCTCCCCCGGTTTTGTACGCTTGACGACGGAGAGTTTCCCGTCCTGTTCCAGTATGGCATAGTAGGCGTCCGTCAGTACGGAGATGCCCTGCATACGGAGTTCACCGAGGAATTCATTGACCGAAATGCGGTTGCGTTCCAATTCTTTCTGATTGAGTACGCCGCGTCGGATGAGAAAGACAGGCTTGCTTTCAAAAATCTTTTTGAGCGGATTCCACTTGGTTTTGAGAAAAGTAATGATAATTTCCAGAGCAACGATGGCGAGGATTGGCACGGCGGCGTGCAAAAGGGGAATGTCAGTGTCTTCCATGGGCAGGGCGGCGATTTCCGAGAGGAGGAGCGTTGTCACCAATTCGGATATTTCCATTTCTCCGACTTGCCGCTTTCCCATCAAGCGCAGAATCAGTGTCAGGAAAAGATAGATGAGTAACGTTCTGAACAAAAGTGAGATCATATTTTCTCCTTGTTTTTTGGCGTTTTGCATAGTTTGCACGGGAAGTGGGAAAATTACAGGGAAAGCAGAGAAAAAGTCGTGAAAAAAAGTTAAAAAACTTTGAAAAAAGTCTTGACATCGGCTTGCCTGTGCTTTATAATAATCAAGCAACTGCCGAGAGGCAGGCGTCCTTGGTCATTGAAAATTGAACAACAGAAATTCGTATCACTGAACTTGGT
>CAVDSZ010000024.1:0-12173 GCA_963611795.1 Akkermansia muciniphila
CCGGAGTGTCAGAGCAACAAAATTCATCCTGTTCCGGAGCCGGTGTTCGTGTATCCGCCGGTGCTCCAAATTCCCCCGCGGCCTGTGCCTGCCTTGGCCGAAAAGAAAAAGACAAACAGGAGAAAACAATAATGCGTATAAAAATTCCCCTCACAGCAAGCATCGTTGAAAATGCCGGCCCGGTCGAAACATTGAATTCCGCTCTCCCCGAGCACCGCCGGCATATACCCGAAATAGCTGAGCTCCCGTGTCGGGAGCGCTAAAAGATGTTGCTTCATCGAACCGCTTGTCTTTGGCTCTTAGACAAGCTGAAAAAGGAGCATCGTCTCGAACTCGGCGAATATGAATACTTAATCCGCTGGCAGTCTTCTATGTATTTCATTTTCTTTGCCTCTCCTATGATTTTTAGTTGATTCTCTAAGTCTTTACAAAGAACTCTTTTCTCAAATGTTTCGCAGGGTGGTTGCCTCGGGGTTGTATCTATGATACAATACCCGTGGAAAAAGGTCTTGGAAACCGAAAAAGGAGCGGCAAAATCATGGGAGTGTGGATTACCGTAGCACCCGAAAATCTCGGGCGATGTACAGGCGGATTTTCTCTGCCGGGGGGTGCATGACGAATGCGTCTTACAGGCAGCGATCGACAAAGCCGTCGCGGACAACAAGAATGTGTTTCTCTTAAACGGGGTCTATCGCATGGACGCGTTCCGCGATGTGTACGGCGACGGGGGTCCTCTCACCGCCCTCTGCGTGCCGAACACCTGGCGGGAGATCAAAATCGTCGGGGAGAACAGTGAATACGGGTTTCAGAAAGACTATCGCAACGGCGTGGTTTTGTACGTTCCGAAGGAGGCGCTGGAAAGCGTCCCCGGCGAAAAGGACGTCTTACGGGGGCGGTGGACGGACGCCGGAATTCAAAACGGCTCGTCGCTCAGCCTCGAAAACATTTCGGTCGTCCTCGCCGACAATGCCCACCCCATTCGCTGTGTCGACCTGCGGCGAACCGACCGCGCAGAAGTCAAGAACATGACCCTGCTCGGTTACGGCGATGCCATTGCACCCGATTCTCCCTATGGGCTGGACACGCCCGCCGACGTTCCTGCCCGCGGCTGCATCGGTCTGACGATGACCGACGGCAGCAACAACAGTTACAGCAACTATGTGAACGTCCAGACATACGGATTCGATGAGGGAATCCAGGTCGGCGGTGAACACGTCGTGTGCATCAACTGCGGTGCCACCGGCGGCAGATACGGCTTCACGTTCGGCAACTACCCGACCAACTGCGGCGGCAATCACCCCATAACGCTCATCAACTGCATGGACGAACGCAATATCAACCTGCCGCTGTTCAACCAATGCGGCGACAGCGACGGGCGCGGCGGACGGCTCCAGGGCGGACAGGAAGTCACGCTCATCAGCTTCAACATGGAACGGGTCGAGCGGCAGACGCCGGGCGGCAAGCTCGGCGACTTCATGCGGGAGGTGTACCCCGGCACATGGCGCGGTTCCATTGACTTCACCCTGCAGCCGGACTGGTGCTGTACCAACAGCGTCGACTGCGCAATCTGGGAAAACGACGGCTCCGGACGCGGAATCCAAACCCGCAACCGCGCCCACAAAACCGTCTGCACGACGGAGGAGCGCCTGCGCTACTACCCGCGTACGGTGAGCAGATCTTCGATCTGACGCTCGAAAAAATGGTGCTGTGCATCGACCCCGAGAAACGAAAATGGGTGGATTTCAACGGCATCGAGGTCTGACCTCCCTGATTTCCGCTCTCCGCAATCGCAAAGGCGCCCCCGTGCGGGGGCGCCTTTTCTGTATATGACTTTGCCTTTCATTCCGTTCGCTTTGACAATATCTCCCGCCTTATCGTTCGAATTGAATAGTTTTCGCGCGGAAGTTGACAATGAATTGTGAAAAACATATAATTGATACGGTAACATTCTGTCAAACGGAGGTTGTCCTATGAAAAAGATCACCAACAAAGTCCTGTGGATATTCGCCGTCGGGCAATTCGGCTGGAGCCTGCTGTCCGGCATCATCAGCAGCTGGATGGTATACTACTACACCGGGGAGGGCGCCGTCTTCGGCTCCTCCATTACCGCCGAGCCCCTGTTCCTCAGCGTGACGCTGTTCGGTTTGATTACCGCCGTCGGACGGCTGTTCGACGCCGTGACCGACCCGCTCATCGCCGGGTGGTCGGACGCCAGCCATTTTAAGGGCGGCAGACGCATTCCCTTTATGAAGGTCATCGCCATTCCGTTCGCCGTCATTACCGTCGGGGTCTTTGCGTTCCCGGCGACCGGCAGCGTGGTCGCGAACGACGTCATTCTGTTTGTCACCCTGATGCTGTTCTATCTGTTTATGACGATTTACTGCACGCCGTACAACGCTTTGATTGCGGAACTCGGCGACACACAGAAAAACAGAATCAACGTCTCGACCTATATCTCGTTCACCTATATCGCGGGGCTCTCGGTCGCGTACCTGCTCCCCAACCTCGCGGGGCTCTTCACCGAATCCCTCGGGGCGGCAAACGCTGTGCGGCTCGCCATTGCCATTCTTGCCGCCGTCGCCGCAATCGCCATGCTGGTGCCCTCCTTCTTCATCCGAGAGCGTGACTATATTCAATCCGAACCCGTAAAAACAAAAGCTTTCTTGTCTCTCTTTAAGTCGTTTCAGAACAAGCAGTTCCGCCGCTTCGTGTATTCCGACGTCATCTATTTCTTTGCCGTGACGCTCTTCCAGACGGGGCTCGCATTCTATATCACCCGTCTGATGCACGCGAGCGAGAGCAACACGTTTCTCCTGACCGTCGTCATGACGGTCGTCAGCCTTTGCCTCTACCCTGTCGTCAACCGTCTGGCACCCAAACTCGGCAAAAAGAAAATCATCATCGTCGGCTTCTTCGCCTATGCCGCGGTGTTCCTCGTCGCGTCGCTCTGCCGCGAGGGACTGTGGTGGGGCTACCTCATCGCCGTCCTTGCAGGCGTCCCCATGGCAATCCTCGGCATTCTGCCGCAGGCGGTCGTCGCCGATATAGCCGAGGCGGACGCGCTGACCTACGGTGAGCAGCGAAGCGGTATGTTCTTCGCGGCACGCACCTTTGCCATGAAACTCGGTCAGGCGCTCTCCCTCTTAATCTTCACCTCCGTCACGGTCTCCGGCACCGAATTCAGTTACCGTATGACCGCCATCATCGCCACCGTCTGCTGCCTTGTCGGCGCGGTGCTGTTCTTCCTCTATAACGAAAACTCGGTCATGCACACGATTGTCTCTGCCACGAAACCGGAGAGCGACCTCCCCGACGGTGGGAGCGACGCAGAAACGAGCGGCGCGGATGATACGGAGGCGGCGCCGTGAGGGACTTCTATGTGCGCGCCGCGGATATTCCGACGCTCTTCCCCGCCGAGGTGCTGCCGTATCTGACCGAACGCCGGCGCGACGGCTATCTCCCCGGGTACGACGGAAAGCCGCTGCATTATGCCGTCTTTACGCCGGAAAATGCCCGGAAAACCGTCGTCATCTCCCACGGATTCACGGAGTCCATTGAGAAATACCACGAAGCGGTCTACTATCTCCTCCGGAGCGACTGCCGCGTGTGGATCCTCGAACACCGCGGGCACGGGCACTCTCCCCGCGCCGTACAGGACCCGTCGCTGACGTATATCCGCCGCTTTGAAGAGTACACGGACGACTTTGCGCTCTTCATGGAGGAGGTGTGGAAAGACGCACCGGGCAAGCCGTGTCTCTACGCACATTCCATGGGCTGCGCCATCGCCCTGCTCTACATGGAGTGGCACCCGGACACCTTTGAGGAGGCGTTTCTCTCCTCTCCGATGATTGTGCCCGAGAGCGGCGGTGTTCCGATTCCTCTCGCGCGAACAGTGCTGCGGTGTACGCTCCTCTTCGGACGGGGCAAAAAACGCGCTTTCATCTCCGCGCCCTATACGGGGAAAGAGGCGTTCGAGGACTCCTGCAAAACCTGCCGCGAACGCTTCGACGAATACGAAGCCATTAAAGAAGCGACGCCGGAATTCCACACGACCTGCTCCACCTACGGCTGGGCATACCAATCCTTGCGAGTCCGAAAAATGCTGATGAAAAAAGGCGCGCCGGAGAAAATTGTCACCCCAATCTTAATGGCGCTCGCCGCGCAGGATACCACCGTCTCCCGCCCGCCGCAGCTGGCGCTTGCCGCGCGTCTGCCCCACTGCACCGTCAAAACATACGAAAACGCAAAGCATGAGATTTTCGGATCGGGTGACGAGACGGTGTTTTCCTACTTCGACGATTTGTTGCGGTTTTTCGGTGTCTGACCCCGAAGACGACCGTCGGCGACCCGTTTCCGCCGACGGTTTTCTGTTAACCGATAACAAAACGGTTGGTTTTCCGCTGCCCTATTGCATTGGCTGTGCATAGCGCGTATAATAGGTTCGATTTATATGCGTCCATGTACATTGACGGGTAACTGCGCCGGGCACACTCCGGGGCAGGCGGCGGAAAAGCGCGCACCGCACCCCTGTATGAACCCCCGGCGGACGGCGCTGAAATTCCCTATTTTCCATCACAACAGGCGATACAATATGAAAAAAACTACAAGGTATCAAATCACACGGCGGCTCCTCATTTTCTGGACGCTGTTCATCGGTATCGGCGCCGTTGCGGGCACTGTGATGATGCTCGTCGACCCGAGCGGCAAAGCGATCGGCATGGACGCGATGCTCCCCTATTTTCAGGTGCTCCCGCTCGCGGACGTCCTGTTTCAAGATTTCCGCTTTTCGGGCATTGCGCTCCTCATCGTCAACGGGCTCAGCAACCTGACGGCGGCGGTTTTGCTGTTCCGCCGGCGGCGCGCGGGCATTGTCCTCGGCGGCACCTTCGGCGGCACGCTGATGCTCTGGATTTGTATTCAATTCTATATGTTCCCACCGAACTTCATGTCCACAATCTACTTTTTCTTTGGGCTGGCACAGGCGATTACCGGTTACATTGCGTTTGTATCCGCGTGACAGGAGGCTTTCACCGTGAACCGCGCCGATTACCCGCATATCGGCGAGCCCCCGGAGCGGCTGGTGGTGTTCTTCTCGCGCATGGGGTACGTCAGAAAGCAAGCCTATGAAGAGGCGGAGCGCACAGGCGCCGCGGTCTATGAGATTAAAGCCACCGAGCGCACAGAAGGGACCGTCGGGTTCTGGTGGTGCGGCAGGTTCGGTATGCACCGATGGGAAATGCCCATTGAGCCGATTTCCGTCAATCTCACCGCCTACCGCCATGTAACAATTCTCTCCCCTATTTGGGTATTCTCCCTCTCCGCGCCCGTCCGCAGTTTCTGCCGCGCGGCGGCGGGGAAACTCCGCGAGGCGGACTACAATACTGCTCCACCACACGACCGGCCGCTACGAGAACGCGGTGCGGGAGATGGACGCCCTGCTCGGTATCACGCACACCGGGTTCCGCACCATACGATGCCGGACGGGAATCCGACACGAAATCCCTCCCAAGACGTCGGCAGCACCACCCGCCGGAGGCGCCCCGGAAAATGACAACGTATCTTTGGAAACGAGGAATGAACCATGAATGACATGATTCGCATTTAACATCTCCAAAAGCACTTCGGCGACCTGCACGCCGTACGCGATTTGAGTTTCCGCGTGCGTGAGGGTGAACTCTTCGCCTTTCTCGGCGTCAACGGCGCCGGGAAATCCACCACAATCAATATTATCTGCGGCGAACTCAAAAAGGACAGCGGCAAGGTAGAGATTTGCGGAACGGACCTCGACCATGACCCCGACAGCATCAAGCGCACACTCGGTGTCGTCTTTCAGAACTCCGTCCTCGATAAAGACCTGACCGTCAAGGACAACCTCGAGAGCCGCGCGGCGTTGTATGGCATCCACGGCGCAGCATTCCGCGCGCGTCTTGCCGAACTCGCCCGGATGCTCGACTTTGAGAACCTGCTCCGCCGCCCTGTCGGCAAACTCTCCGGAGGGCAGCGGCGGCGCATTGACATTGCCCGCGCACTCCTGCATAAGCCGAGGATTCTCATTCTCGACGAACCGACGACCGGGCTAGACCCCCAGACGCGGAACCTCCTCTGGCGCGTCATTGCCGATTTGCGGCGGGAAGAGCAGATGACCGTCTTCCTCACGACCCATTACATGGAAGAGGCGGCGGACGCAGATTATGTCGTCATTCTCGACCACGGCGAGATTGTCGCGGAGGGGACGCCCCTAACGCTGAAGAACGCCTACACCGGCGACTTCATACGCTGTACGGTGCCGAAGAAGAGGCGGTACGGAAGCTCGGGGCGCCGCATGAACGGATTCGCGATGCCTATCGGGTCGCCGTACCCGACACGGCGGCGGCGACCGAACTAATCCTCCGCTACCCGGAACTGTTCCGCGACTACGAAATCACAAAAGGAAAAATGGACGACGTATTCCTTGCCGTCACCGGTAAAGTCCTCACAGGCGGTGAGACGAGATGACAGGACTCGGCGCGCTCATCAAGCGCAATACAAAACTCTACTTCAAAGGCAAGGGGCTGTTCCTCTCGTCTCTCATCACCCCTCTCATTCTTTTGGTGTTGTACGCCACTTTTCTCAAGAAAGTGTACGACGATTCTTTCCGTTCCGCGCTTCGCGCGGCAGGGGCAACGGTATCCGACGCCGTCATCAACGGCTGTGTGGGCGGGCAGCTCATGTCCTCGCTCCTCGCCGTCACCTGCGTGACGGTGGCGTTCTGCTCCAACCTCCTGATGATTCGGGATAAGACCAGCGGCGCCATGCACATATGACACATATGAAAAGAGCCTCCGCCGGGAGGCTCCTTTGATATAATCTCCCGATGACCGGCATTCCGGGGGCGCTTATCCGGTCGGAGGCTCGCTCTGCCTTTCGTTACAGTTCCCCTTGCAGGTACCGCACGAAATCACGGAAAAAGCGACTGCTCTTCGCCGCAGGGCTACCGATTGTCACCAGGGACGATTCAGCCAGTTTCGCCTGCACGTCAAGGCCGTTCTGCCAGGCTGTGTCGCCGGTCTGATAACTGTCCACACAGGCATCGAAAATCCCCATCTTCAGATATGCCTCGGCAGAGCCGGTAATCGGATTCACTGCACGGTGCAGCAGGCGCTCAGCCGCCACCGGGTACTGACTACAGACAGATTCTATCCGGTCGGCCTTGTCAGGATTGACGACAAGAACCGTCGCGTTCGGAATCAGCCCCGTCCGCAAAAGGACGTCTCCCGGGAAAGCATATTCTTCACACAAATCCTCCCCCACGAATCCCATATCAACGCCGCTCTGCACCAGACGAATGATTTCTCTCGGTCTTGCCAGCACCAGCGTAAAGCCCTCTTCCCGGAACACGAGGTTCTTGGAATCGGGGATTTGCGCACGGTACGCGCGCCACAAAAAATCACGAAAAATCTCCTTGCAAACGCTGAAATTGGGGATTGCAACCGATATGGGAGCACTCTTTTCCCTGCACGCACCGAGGAGCGGCAAAGTCGGCGTCACCCGCAAAAACGCATACTTTCGCAGCACCCTGATGAGGAACCCGCAGGCATCGTTTTCCACCTGTTCTGTAATCTTCGACCGACTGTTCCCGGCAATATTAATGACGCCCGGACGGTGGCGCAAGAGGAATGCGACCGCTGCGGCAGCATTTTCTTCCGACAAATCGCTGAGCAACAGGCAGGGGCGACCGAACCACTCGCACGCCCGGACGGTGCATTCCGTCCCCTCGCTACCGTTCACGAAATCCAGAATGACGGTGACATCGGCGAAATAGACATTCGCATAGGTGCGAAAACGATAACTGTCCGTCGCGAGTTCAATTTTGCGTAAATACACATGTTCCTGTCCGGCATACTGCTCGATCGTCTCTCCCTCTCGCCTGCCCCCGCGTGGCATGATGCCGAAAGCAGGTAGCCCCAGGAAGGACGCCGCCCTGAGACCGGCGCTATCCACGCCGCTCTGGGCACCGCTGATGACCGTCACCGCAGGTGAAAGCCGCAGCAAATCGTAGTATTTTCCCTCATCGTGCGCCTCACTGGAGCGCTGAATGTCCGGAAACAGCGAATTAAGATCCCAGTTGTTCATAAATCCTCTCGCAATACCCGCAAAGATGGCACTGATAATCGCAGTACGATCTCCCGCCGAGCCATTGATCGAAATGTTTCAGCCGTGTCAGTTCTTCAACCGTAATCCGCTTGTTTTTTTCGGAATAAATATTCTGCGGTAGCATAAACAACTGCTCGATATCTCCCGAAAAACGTTCCGTCAGGTAACTCTCCACGATGTGGAACACGTATTCCGTCGTGTTGGTTCGCCCCGAAATCTTGAAGTGCGTGATACCGGTCTCGCGCGCATACTGCCGGATATGTTGCGGGAGAATATACGGAATTTTCAGCCAGCAAATCGGGTGTTTTTTTCTTTCTTCCCGGCACCGTGAAAACGGCCAGTCGGAAAAGAGTTTATCCGGATTCCCGCCCAGAGAGGAATGCTGATAGCAGGCGGCGCGGAGCATCTGACTACACGGCGTATCGCCATAAAAGCACACTTCGTTTGCCAGCAGTTCCGGTCGGATACCGTATTTTTGCCCCTCCCGGTACATCTGACCGAGGAGCGGCAGATTTCGGTTACTGTAGATATCGGGACACACGCTGTCCACATGAAGCCCGGCGTAGTATTTGAGTGCCGACGGCTTATTAATTCCGAGAATGGTCGATGCTTTGATTTTTAAACCGGTGTGAGCACTAATCATCTCCATAAGCAACGGGTTCGATACGATTACGCGCGTCACACCGACAGATTCCAGATACCGAAAACGTGATATGAGTTCCCCCGTCTCCGACGCATACTGCGCGAGGGGGGCGGTCATCGTCGCGTTGGCGGTGTATTCCACCTCAATCCCGTTCTCGTGCGCTATCCGAACATAACGCTCAAACGCCGCAAGATCGGTGTTCGGAACGCGGAAATCGGGCCTTGCAGAACGAAGGTTCAGAACATCGGTCCGCAGTCCGCCGTAGACGGAGCCAATCCGAACCGGCAAGCCGCGGCGATTCAGTTCCACGAATCTCTCCAACTGTGTCTCGGAAAAATCGGTTCCTACATTCAGGAACAACGTTTGTGTTTCTGCCATTTTCAAATTCTCCAGACTCTCACAATGCTTAAAGTTACCCGTCAAACGACGACGCCTTTACGGTTCCTTCTTTTCTTCCTCCGGCGCCGGAGCCGTTGTTTCCTGCGTTTCCGTCATACCGTAACTGCTCCCGTTCACAAGGAAGTCAAAGACGGATTCAAATATCCCCATCGCCAGATACACGCTAATCAAAATGAGCGGCAGATGCTCGTACGGAATCGCGTAATTCATCACGATAAAGCCGCAGATGATGAAAAAGTATATGCTGTCGAACAGCAACCACCGCCACTCGACCCTGTCGATGTGTCTGAGTCGCCACTTGTTGTTGGTGAAAATCAGACAGATGTCAAAGATACGCAGCAGAATTTGCGTACACATGAGGCCGACGAAACTGTCGATTAAGAAAGGCATCGCCGCGAAACAGGACAGCGTCATAATGTTCGCGATGAAACCAAACAGGTTAATCGGATCCCGGCTCTCCTGTAACTGCTTGAACTTCGCGAAGAAAAAGTTGAGCGACAGGAAAAAAATCAGCACCCCTGCCATCAGGGTAAACCATGAAAACGACGTGATGACCTTTTCGATTGTGGCGGAGAGAGAAAGAGATAAGAAAATCCCACAGATTTCAATAATAAACTTCCGGATATCCATGTCATTTCCTCGCAGTAAAAAATATAAAGTTGGGGATACGCTGTAACAGCGCATACAGGCAAGGGTTCTCCTTTTCGCCGTCGGGCAATGGCTTTGGCTCTTTGATGCCCGTGAGGGAAAGACCGCAGTCGATAAGGGCATCGCAATAACCGGATACAGTACGGGAATAGGAAATCGTCGTTTCCCCATACCACTCGCGGATATGTTCAAAGCTATTGAGATAATCTTTCGTTACGAAGTACTTCCCCTCATACTCCACGCCGGAGGCGGCGATGTCCGTCAGACCCGGCCCCGTATAGGCATGTGACCCGTCCGCCTTTTCGATATACCACCCCGTGTTTTCCCCCGTCGCATGAAAGCACGGGTGCTTGACGCAGATGAGCAGCTTACCGCCCCTTTTGAGGGCGTGCGCCGCATTTCGAATGGCCGCGGTATACTCCCGGATATCCTGCATGGAATTGTTGAAAATGACCGCGTCATATTCCTCGCGCGGCAACTGCCCCGCCGTTATATCGAACGTGAAAAATTCAATCGGCGAGTGATACTGCCGGCAATTTTCAATCATTTTCGCCGAAATGTCAATCCCGGTGGCTTCGGCACCCAGCGTCTGCAGGAGGCGGCTCAAATGCCCGTTCCCGCAACCGACGTCCAGAATCCGCTGTCCTCCCGGGTCACCGATCTCTTTTAGGAGCGTCGGATAAATGATGTTGTGCTGAAACCAATCGCCGTTCTGCATGGCGTGGTTCCATTTCGACGCGATACTGTCCCATTCAGTCGTTTGTATGGTCTCCATTTTTCGTATCCTCTTTCTGTCTGCGTGCGCGTATCATCCAACAGGTAAAACTGTAAATGTCATTCGTGGTCGTGACCAGCACGGTAATCAGGGTGGGAATGTACCGATACGTCCCCTGAAAGATATGAATGCCCCATAGCATGATGGAAACGAGGTCGTCAATCGCGAAAGCGACCGCATAGTACTTGTTCCGGCGCAACATCAGGATTGCCGCCACGAAACTCATCGTGAACGAGAGTGTGCCGATGATAAGATTCTGTGTATTCAGTCGACGCAAAAGGAAATAAATCGGAACCGTCAATGCCGCCCCCACAAGAACCAGAAGCCAAAACTCTTTTCCTCCCGACCCGCGGATCTGTACGGTCTCACCGTCGTTCAGATGCTTTTTCCAGGAGATAATCGAGAAAATATGAATCGGCAGCATCAGCGCGCAGTAGATGATTGCCTCCCCGTAGTACTTCGACGAAATGGCGACAAATACATACAGGATTGAAAACACAATATAAATTCTGTGTGCAAGCACCGCACCGCGTGCCATAAAAATGACCCCGAACACGCCGATAACAGATGTCAGCAATGCCAGCACGCTACGATCGGCACCGAATACCGGGGACAGGAAGAAAGATAAAAGTATCAGCGAAATGCTGACAATCAGCAATGCCCATTCCCTTTTGGTAAACAGTTTCAATACTCTGTTCATCATCATTCCTCTAATATACGCAGCCGGATTCCGCACCGGGGCGGTCCCCACGGCACGCGAATCGAGCGTTTAATCGGTAGGGTCCTAACGGGAATTCCGATTGCCGCCCGATACGGGCATTCGGCCATTTCCGCAACAATCGGTCTGTGATTTTATTATAACGATTCACATATATTTGTCAATAAAAAACAATTCTCGACCCCCCGGTTCCAAAGGCAGGTCGAAAACGGTTATCCCCTTATACTTATACGAACCCCGCAAAAAAGCCAAGAGCCCCTCCCGATCGGGAGGGGCTCTGTATTCCCTTTTTTGATGTTTGTCAATGCTCTGCTTCCGCGGTCTTTGCTGGCCCTGCTGTTTTCTTCTTTTTTCTCCCCAACTGATTTTAACTGTCAAAACCGCACACTACTCCCTTGGACAGAAGATGATCCTTGGTACTCATACAACATAAATCAATCAATGCAAATTGCAATCTATGTAATAAGAGAAAAACGCAGTAATACTGTTTTAGTTGATATGTCTGATGTAAGGACAATCCAAATGGTACGAGACAATTTCTGGCCTTGGAATGACAAGACAGTAAATTTCAATTATAATCTTACATATACGATTTAATAATAACCTGAAAATTTGCAAAAATGTTGCTGAACCATTGAATTTTCAATAAAGTTAAAGACTCGTTCAAAGCCGATGAATTGTATCAAACAGGATATGTATTTACAAACGAAAGAATGTTAAAAAGCCGTGCTGACGTTCACGAACTGCTCCCGTCGGTAAGAGATAAAATTTACGATGTCGCCATATCGGTTGGACGTGGTGGCGAAGATGTCGTTTTAGAAGAAATTTCAAGCGATAAAAGCGTTGAAACACATTCT
>CAVDSZ010000024.1:12183-13063 GCA_963611795.1 Akkermansia muciniphila
ACCGTAAACCGTGCATTAAGGCAGTTTGATGTTTTCAAATTCAATACGTTGAAATCTTACTTCCCGAATATTAAATCAACGTATGAATTTGTAACGGACGAAAATTATCTCGGAAATATAAAAATGAAGGTTACGTCAAAATATAAAGCGTTACCGATGAATGTTGTTTATCGTGCGTGCGTTAATGTGCTTTCAAAAATTGCATTGAAGATTTCTGCAATTGAAGAAGTGTACGAAGGCACAACTGAATTTAAGGCACACTACTTGCACGAATATATAAGAGATAAGAGTATAAACGTCAAACCGATTTCAGGTAGTATAGGTGTGTCTCAAAACGATGCGTCCGTTGGAACAAATCGTCTTGATTTATCTTCGGAAGATTGGTTTGTATTTAATGATAACTTTGGCACATCGGAAGAAAAAGCCTTCGTGCGCTACTTTAAGGATTATGTCGATACTTTGCGTTCAAAATACGATAAAGTATATTTGTTGCGAAATGAAAGACAAATCCATTTGTATTCGTTCGATGGTGGCGAACGCTTTGAACCGGACTATATTCTCTATTTATGCAAAAACCGTGTGGATTCGATTGAACAACTTATTGTATTTGTTGAGCCGAAAGGTACGCACTTGATTGATACCGATAAATGGAAGGAAGATTTTTTGCTTGAATTAAAAGAAAAAGCAATTCCTATGCACGAACGTATGAAGGCTTCGATTGCCGCACGGAAAAAACGATTTCGTCGCAAAGCGTTTCTCAATGAGTGGTCCTATTTTGTGACCAGCACATAGTCCCAAAGCTTTTTCTGACTGTCCCGTAGCATACGTTGGAAGTCCTCCCGTCGGTCGTTCTTACCGGTCATGGCACGGTCAATATAGG
>CAVDSZ010000025.1:0-12512 GCA_963611795.1 Akkermansia muciniphila
TCAATGGTAGAATTCCAGCCTTCCAAGCTGGCCGCGTGGGTTCGATTCCCATCACCCGCTCCAAGCATTTATGCGCCCTTAGCTCAGTGGATAGAGTGCCCGGCTACGAACCGGTAGGTCGAAGGTTCGAATCCTTCAGGGCGCGCCAAAAACACCGCATCCCCAATCGGGGATGCGGTGTTTTTTGTGTCCTGCAAGGTGAGAACCTTTCGCGTGTCTCAAAAGCCTCTCCTTTACACATCTTTCGCCACGCGACAAGGTTCGCATGCCGCCGTGCGGCATCACGGAGCGTAGCAAAGTTACTCTTCAGGGCGCGCCCCCGCCTCCCTGTTACTTGTATTCGGATTTCTGCAATTTAACATAGTCGAGCCTAGGCGTTCTCTTGTTTTTTTCTAGAAAATGTGCTATTATAAATTTATAAGTGCCCAAAACGTCAAAAGGAGTTCTCTACATGTGGCTGATTTGTTTATTCGCCTCGGCATGTCTCCTGCTCACAGGAATCACTCTTGCCGCATTCTCTTTCAGCCGTAAATGGCGCCATATTCGCCCGACGCTGTGTCTGACAGTCTGCACATATCTCTCTGCCGTCATCGCCTTTTACCCGTTTTACCGACAATACTTTGAAGAGGGGCACTTTCCTTTCCGAGCCATTCTGCTATCCCTCCACAACACAATCCGTCTGTTTGTCATCGACTGTGACTTTGACTTCGTGAAAGACGGACTGCCTGCCGCGCTCGGCGGCGCATGGACAACCGCGTACTCTGTCCTTTTCTCCATTCTGTATGTCGCCTGCCCGATTCTGACATTCGGATTCGTTCTTTCCTTCTTTAAGAATCTCGCTGCCTATCGTCGTCTGCTCTGCACTTTTGGACGCGACCTCTATGTATTCTCGGAACTAAACCAAAAAAATCTTTCCCTCGCCAAGAGTTTGAAAGCCGGCAATCGGCGGCGCATGATTATTTTCACCGGCGTGGATGAATCGGACGATGACCTCGATGACACACTGCTTGATGACGCCTACCGTCTAGGCGCCATTCTGTTCAAAGCAGAAATAGCCTCTGTCGGAATTCCTGCACGCTCCCCGAAAAACAAAATTTACTTTATTGTGCAGGGAGATGATTCCCAAAGAAATCTCTCTTATGCCATCTCCCTTACCAACAGTCGCAAGAACGCCAACCACAACGAATTTCTCTACTTCTTTGATACCACCGCAACGGGTGACGCCATTTTTGCCAATCCCAAAAAGCGTTCTTTGGTTGTCCGTCACATTAACCCCAAGCAGACCCTGATTTACAACAAACTATATCACCACGGAGTCGAACTGTTCGAGACCGCAGCGTCACCCGATAAAAACGGAGAACGCCTGATTTCCGCACTCATTGTCGGGCTCGGCGGATACGGCGCAGAGATGTTCAAAGCCCTGACATGGCTCTGTCAAATGACAGGCTACCGCCTAAAAATTGTCGGCATGGACAAAAGCATAGATGCGGTCAATGCCCTGTACACCGAATGCCCCGCACTCTTCGATGAGCAGATAAACGGAAAACACTGCCCGGGAGAGGCGCAGTACACCTTGCAACTTCTCCGGGAGGAAATTGATGCCGCGGCACCAGATTTCGAGACAAAAGTTTTGCAATATGCCGCGGACACGACCTACATACTTGTTTCCCTCGGGGACGACAACCGTAATGTTGCCGCCGCGGGGCGCCTGCGGCAAATCTTCGAGCGCGAACATTCCCGTCGCGAAGAGGTGCAGGACAACGGAACCCCGCGCATCGAAACCATCGTTTATGATCCCGATGTGTCGGCAGAACTGAAAGAAGCACGAAACCACAAGAATTTTTCTTCGAAAATCTGTTACTTTGGTAATCTGGACTCTTATTTCTGCGAAGAAGTATTCTTCAATTCCGACGCAGAAGAAGCGGCTCTCGCCGTCAACACCGCCTACGGCGGCTCGCCCGACGATTTCTACTATTGCGATTATAACTACAGTTCTTCCCTTGCTTCCGCCATACACAAAAAGTTGAGACGTGATTGTGGAATTCCTGGCACTGACCTGCCGAAAGAGCAGCGCTCCCCCGAACAAATGGAGCAACTTGCTATTCTGGAACACCGGCGCTGGTCCGCCTATGTGCGGAGTGAAGGCTATCAGTACGGCGGAACGGAGCAATCCCGCAAAGTCGATGCGCTGGCGAAACTTCATTATTGTCTGGTTCCCTTCGACGATTTGTCGGAGGAAGACAAACGAAAGGACTATGTTGTCCTTTAACATACGAAAATGTGCCACCGGGTACTCAGTCGCACCGTTAGGTCTCAGAAGGTGCGGCGAGTACCCCTGTTTTTTAATGCAGGAGTTTATTTTATGAAAAAAATCATACATTTTCTTTTCGGGAATTTCACCTTTTTAGAATGGTGCCTTTGGCTTTTCTCCGTTATCACCATCATCGTCCTGTTCCTCGTATTCGGTGCCGGCGGAACATTATCCCTCGTTGCCTCGCTGATCGGCGCAACATCGCTGATTTTTATTGCCAAGGGCAATGTCGTCGGTCAGGCATTGACAGTCGTATTTTCTGTACTGTACGGGATTGTTTCCTACCAAACCGCCTACTATGGGGAAATGATTACTTACCTCGGCATGACGGCGCCCATCGCTATCATGGCGCTAATCTCGTGGTTACGGCATCCCTCGCAAGGCGACCGCTCCATCGTCGAAGTGAGGCGATTGCCGGGGCACGAGTGGCCATTGCTGATGCTCCTCGCAGGCGCAGTTACCTGTCTCTTTTATTTCATTTTAAAGTGGTTGGGCACCTCCAGTCTCTTCTTCAGCACCGTCTCCGTTTTTACCAGTTTTGTTGCCGTGTATCTAACAGTGCGTCGATGCCCACTCTACGCACTGGGATACGTCGCGAATGATATTGTTCTCATCATTCTCTGGTCGATTGCAACAGCAACTGACCGTCAGTATTTCCCGATGATTCTCTGCTTTTCCGTCTTCTTTATCAACGATTTTTACGGATTTTTCAACTGGCAACGTCTTGCGAAGCGGCAAAGTGCGACTGCCGCCGAGAAAAGCAACTCCAATCACTCATAACCAAACAGCCTCCCGTTCTCCGGGAGGCTGTTTTTTAGTTGTTGATTAACAGTTGTCTTGACAAAGCGTCCATTAGCGGAAACCAATTACATTGTGACGCGCCATATTTTCAAAGCGGAATTCGGAGTCACAGATTGCACGATTGAAGTCGGCGGCAGTCAGTTTCACCGTATCAAGACGCTCCACCTGCGTTCTGGTCGCCGCTTTTGCCAGGGTGCGCTCAACTAAATTGCGAACAAAGCGGGCGTTACTGAATTCCTTGGATTCCAGCACTTCATCGGGTAATGCGTTAATATACTGCTCGACTGCGGGAAGAAGATCCTCGTCGTATTCCATCTGTTTACCGAGAATCGCCACAAAGATTTTGTACAGCTCTTCCCGCGTGAAATTGGGGAACTCAATGGTGTAAGGCACACGGCTTGCGAGCCCTGCGTTCCCCTTCATCATCGTATCCATTTCATCGGTATACCCTGCCATGATAACGACGAAATCGCTTCTGTGGTTCTCCATTTCGGCGATTAGGGTATCCAGCGCCTCACGGCCGTAGTCCCGATCGTTCGCATCACCGCGGTACAGCGAATATGCCTCGTCAATGAAAAGAACAGAACCGTAGGCATCTCGACAGATTCCTGCCGTTTTCGGTGCAGTTTCACCGATATAACGCCCGCAAAGATCACGTCCGGCACATTCATAAAAGCCACCCACACGGAGAACGCCTTGTTCTTTCAGCACCTGGCCGATAATCCGGGCAACTGTTGTTTTACCGGTACCGGGATTGCCGACGAACTTCATGTGAATGCACGGCGCCTTCATATTTTTCTGCGCCCGCGTGTACTTAATCTGCGAAACAATTTCGATTACGCGCTGCTTGATGCGCTCGCCGCCAATCAGGCGGTCAAGCAGATCATACCCGCTGAGATGCTCAGCGGTGCCTATACGGCAGATGGAGGAGACGTCCTCCGCGACAATTTCGCGGCTCTCGTTCTTGTGTACGGCATCCGTGAGCAGTTTTTGATACACGAACTCGCGCACAACTTTTGTGATGGTGTCGATGCCGTAGAATCGCCCGTCATTTTTCTCCTCGGTGATTCGGTCAAGGAACAAGTTCCACGCTTCATCGGAAAGTTGGAAATTCATCTTCTCGAATTCGACCGATGCCCACCGACGAATCTCTTCCTGCGTAAACGGCGGGAAAGAAAGTGTCGAAACGGTCATCACGTCGCTAATCGTACGATAAATCTCCTTTTGCACCTCGCTGTCAACATACGGAATACGGAAGAAATAGAAGATATTCTTCCCCTCTTCGCGCAAGGAGCGAAGCATATTGCAGAATGCCGTGGATCTTGTTTCGTTCATTACTTCGCTGATGTCCAAGCAAGCAACGGCAAAAGAGCCTTTCGGAACGAAAATTTGTTCAACATCCCCGACGGAAATCTCACCGTCTCTTTCGTGTTTTGCAGAAGCAAGCACAATCGTCCCCGCCTCGTTGCTATCGAACAAATGCAGCGAGGCAATCAGTTGCGAGAACAGTTGCAGATAATTCTGCAGACCATACCCGTCGTTGATTGATAGCAGATAAGTACGGGCAAGTAACACATCGGTTGATTTACTGGTGATAATCATAGGCGCAACCGTCATAATCTCTTCCGAAAGTTTCTTGAATGCGTCACCGCCTGCCACAGCATCAATCTTTTTTCGCACTTCTTCCAGCGTCAACGCCGTTGCCCGCTCACCGCCATGACGCGCGCCCACCGTCGTGTCGCCATTATGGTCGTCATCAAAATACGTCGTTCGCGGCGTGCTCTCTTCATCGGAAGATGCAGGCGTCGATCCGGATGTCACACCTGTAAACATGGCGTTCAGTGAATCCATCTGTTGTTGGAAACTGCCGCCGAAAGGAGAGCCGGAGGTCGCAGATGCAGGACTGCTCGCGGTGATACTGACCGAGGAGCCCTGGACAAAATCGTCAGCACCGGCGCTGACATCAATATCAGCGCCGCCACGTGTTGTGGGAGTCGCCGATGTAGCGTCGCCATCGGAAAAAGTAAATTCGTACTCTTTCTTTTTGAGCGATGTATGTTCGTCAAAATAATCCGCAATGTATCTGCGTACACCGTTTTTGGAAATATCGTCCGTGTCAAAAGAAAGTGTAAAACCGTCTTTGAAAGTATCGTGGAAACGCACATACGCCTCTGCTGTCAATGCTTTCACGGCGTTATCAATTAGGTCAGCAAGGTTGATTCCCTCGCGTTTGGTAGTAATCTGAACCTTAACAAGCATGGTGGTACTTCCTCTTTTCGTTTGTCAAATAATAACCGCCCGAATCACGTAAGCGCCTGTGCCAACTCCTCAATTGCGCGCAAATCATCGCCCTTAAGAGCGGAGAGAATGCGCACCGCTGGTTCGACCCATACAAGATCCTTCGCCCCTGAGAGCATCTCGCGCATGAGTTTCGCCGCAGTAGGCGCCCAGGAACCGTTTTCAATCAGACCGACTTTCCGTTTCTGATAATTCCGTTCGGTGAGGTGTTCGATAAACTGCCGCATTGGCGGAAAAACGTCGGTATTATAGGTGGTCGTCGCCAACACCAACGCGGAGTAGCGGAAGGCAGCCGCTACCGCCTGCGACATGTCACAGCGGGCAAGATCGTACAGAACGCAGGGGCGCCCGGACTCGCGCAAACGTTCTTCCAGGTAAGTCGCCGCCTGACGCGTATGACCGTACACGGATGTGTAGGCGATGACAACGCCGTCCGTCTCGGGCTGGTACGACGACCACGTCTGATACAGCCGCAGGTATTCCGAGAGGTCACCGGAAAGGATTTCTCCGTGCAGGGGACAAATCATCCGTATGTCGAGTTGGGCGGCAGCGCGCAAAAGCGCCTGCACCTGCATACCGAACTTCCCTACAATGCCGATATAATACCGACGTGCCTCCTCCGACCATGGTTCATCTGTGCCAATGGCACCGAATTTTCCGAAGGCATCTGCGGAAAATAAAACTTTCTCCGTTTCCTCATACGTCACCATGACCTCGGGCCAATGCACCATCGGAGCAAAGATGAAATGAAGCACATGTGCCCCAACGGAGAGGGTATCTCCGTTCGCGACTATGTGTTTTCTGCCGTCAAGTGGCAGCGCTGGGAAGAAATTCGTCATCATGGTGAACGTTTTGGCATTCGCGACGACGATTGTATTCGGATACCTGGTGAGGAATGCGGCAAGACTGCCGGAATGATCCGGCTCCATATGTTGCACCACCAGGTAATCGGGGGCGACGCCGTCCAGCGCACAACCAACAGTCGTCAACCACTCCTCCGAAAAGGCGGCGTCCACTGTATCAAAAACGACGCTCTTGTTGTCACGCAGGACATAGGAATGATAAGACATTCCGTGCGGAACCGTATACTGTCCCTCAAATAAATCAATTTTCAGATCGTCAACACCCGCGTAGCGGATATGTTCAGAAATATACACTACAATCTCCTGAATTTTGCACTTTATACTGGATTTACTGCGTCGGCGCCATCCAAGATTCGATGGGCAAACCCGAATGCCGACGCAAGGGATTGCGTCTGTCCACGCTGTCTCATCAGTGAGACCAGCGCTCCGAGTTCAGGAGGTCGGCTGTCGGCATGATGACAGTCGGAGCCGAGAATATGAATGCACCCCCGCCGCCACAACTTCAGCATCCGGCGCGTGCTACGGCGGGAAAGGAAACTCTCCGCATTGGATTGCATCAAAAGCGTCATTTCCTCAAGACGATGCCACACTGCTGCATGGCGGAGTGCCGGATAGCGCTCCACGTGCGCAAGAATGACACTCACGCCATGACTGCCGAGCAGTTCAAGATCCCGAAAAACCGTACTGCACCATTCGCGATCAAACGGCATTTCAAGGAGCATGTAAGACGTTCCCGAAACGCAGAGTTTCGAAAACTCTCTCGAGGAACCAATCCCCTCGTAGTAAGCGACTTCCGCACCTAGATATAGCTTGGGATCGGAAGGACGCAAAATCGTGCGAAGCAACGCAAGGGACTCCGCTCTGCGTGCGAGAAATGTGTCCGGTGACTCTCTGTCCGGATAAAAGTGCGGCGTCAGGACGATTTCCGAAACCCCGTCTGCGCACATAATATCAAGCATTTTACGGCTCTCATGCACAGAAACACTTCCGTCGTCCATACACGGCAAAAGATGTGTATGGAAATCAACCGGAGCTACCATCAACGATACTTCAGCGTTTTTCGCAGAAAGTCTCGATGACATACTGTTTCAGTTGTTCTTCGTTCGCGCGGAAAATGTTCTTTCCGTTCTCGGTCGCATAGTTCCCCGCCGGAACATAGGAGCCGGTATATCGGTAATCCTGCATAGTTTTGAATATGTCATACAAATCGGTAAAGGCCATACCGAAATAATCAAGACCGTCTGCCTTGTTCAGAAGAGCGGAGAGTTTTTCATAGTTCGAGGTGATTTTTTTGACTTCACGATAGAATGCCTGCATGAAGTTTACACGGCGGGCAAGGAGCGCCGTCTCATCCTGCCCTTCTCCGGCGGTCGGCTTCTCCAGATAACGATAAGCGAGTGATCCCGTCATCTTCACGGGAGTTCCGGGAACGAGAGAAGCATCTACCTGCTGATCGCCCTCGAGAGGCGTTACTTCAACACCGCCGAGATCGTCAACCAATGCCGTTACGGAAGTCAGCGGCATATCAACGCTCCCCTCAATGCGAACACCACCAAAGAGGCGCTGTACAGCATACTGGGTCATACTAATGGGCGTAACTTTGCCTTTTACACCGTAAGTACGTGCCATCGAAACAGCGCCCTCGACGGGCGTGGTACCGGCATACACAGTCGCGTATGTACTGGGGGCAATTTCAACGATTGTGTACGTCTTTGCAGTATCGTCAAGGACAAGCATTGTCAAGAACTGCGCCTCGTTCGCATTTCTGCGCTCCTCCGTGGGAGCCGCATCGGACGGTGCAGTACCGATGAAAAGAATTGTGCGAACGTCGGAACGCAACCGATAGTTTTCCCCACCGTACTCGAGAAAACCGGTCGGCTGATACACACCGTCATCGGTATCGTCCTTCTTGTTGCCGTCAATAATGCGATCCATGCAAAGCAGGACCGAAAAACAGGCGACAATCAATACAAGTGCCAGAATTTTAATAACTAAACCTTTTCCCATCTAAAATTTCCTCCCTGCCGATGCATAAGGCAATCGGCAATTTAAATAAATAATCAATCTGAAGTGTGCCGAATGTACCGGCGGTCAGGATGTTCCCGGACGATTATCTCCGCGGCGAGTCGTCCCGGGCGGATCCGAAACGGCACCGTGTGGCGCCTGGCGCCTGCGGCGATAAAATACGACAAAAAGCGTCACAATGGCAAATATGACCATCATTACGACCAACGCGGATATCCAGATAAATTTATCAGCCCCCGCAATGTCGCGGGAATCCATGCGTGTCCCGTCTACTGCGAGAATAGCAATCATGCCCAGTTCCGAAAGCCGAATGGCAATCGTATCCGGAGCATCCCCGAAACTGCACTCCACCAGCGACCACGTCTTGTTCACGGGATCCTGACAAATGACCACCGGCGCACGGTGACGCACGACGGACGTGTACTGCATTGTAACCTGCAACGTCCGTTTCTCGCCGGACTGCAGCAATGCTGATTTCTCCTCCGTCAAAGTGAAACAAAACAAATCGCTCACGACGAACGCCGCCGCGGAAAAAGAAGTGTCGAAAGTTTGCGCCTCAGCGTCCAACTGTGCATTAAGTTCCCCGAGGGAAGCAACGCCACGAATGACGCTGTATGCATAACCTAAACTGTTACGCACCGATTCCGGAGCCGTCTGACGCTCGGCGTAGGACCAAATGCTGATTTCATCGTTCTCGACGGGGACGGCATCCATCCCCTCCCCTTCAATCCAACCCGGATTATCCCGGGAGATAGGTGGTGATGGCTTTTCATCCACTGCTGATATCAGAGCGCTCTCTGCAAAACTGTGAAAGGTCATTGATGCCGCCAATACAAGCAGGAGTAGGAGCGATACAATGCGTTTTTTCATGGGAAATTACTCCGCGGCAGGCTTGTTTTTCATTGCCGATTTCTGATTTCTGTAACCGGAATAGTAAGACGCCGACTTGCCGGTGTTTCCGTTATACACAAATCCCAGCAAGCGCGTGCCGGAGAACCGCAAAGACTTCACCGCTTCCTTGACATCCCGCCGACGGGAGACCCGGTGACGGACGACCAACAGAAAACCGTCCACATATTTGGAAAGTGCCAAGCAGTCCGAGACAATCAGAACTGGCGGCGTATCAACGATAATGTAGTCATACATCTCGCGTGCTTTTGCGAGAAAAGCATCCATGGCCGGGGAACCGATTAGTTCTGAGGGGTTTGGCGGACATTCGCCGGCGCCAATGTAGAAAAGCCCCTCGGACAGCACCGGATTTGCAACCGAAATATCCGCTTGCCCTGCCAGTATATTGGAAAGACCTTTTTGCTCTGAAACATTGAGAAGTCCGTTTAGAGACGGTAATCTCATATCCCCGTCAATCAGAAGCACTTTATGTCCGGCACACGCCAACGTATACGCCAGATTGACCGATGTACAACTCTTCCCTTCTCCGGGGCAGGAACTCGTCACGGCGATGACGGAGCCGTTCCCACCGTTTTTCATCAACGTGAATGTCAGATTGGTGCGGAGCAGATTATATGACTCGCGTGCCACATAACTCAGTTGGTCACCAATCGGCGCTATCTGCATTTCTTTATGATTACGCATCTGTTTCCTCCCGGTGTTCGGTATCTCCGCGTGCGGCGCTGCTTCGCGCATAATATCCGTATTTGGAAGTGTCTTTAGCGGAATTCAAATCCGGAATGCTTGCCAGTACGGGGACACTTTCACCATAATAATCCTTCAGCCAATCCTCGGTTTTGACCGTGTCGTACACATAATCCAGCATCAGCACCACACATGCAGCGACAACAATACCGACGATAAAACCGAGCGTTCCCTTCTTGGCGAAACCACGGGAAATCGGTCGTGCAGGCCGTACAGCGTTTTCGATAATCTCTACCGAAGAACCTTTAATAGTCGAAGGAATCTCGCTCTCCAAAACGCTCGCGACCGTGTTGGCAATCAAGCGTGCTTCCTCCGGATCGTGGCTCGTTACACTCACGCGGAAAATCTCCGTATTGTTTACCGCCGATGCCGAAATCATCGAATTGAGTTGTTCACACGAATACGGCAACCCCTCCAGTGCCCTTACCTGTTCCAGCGTATTACGTGATGAAAGAATCACGCAATAGGTCGCCACCAGGTCGCGGGCGGTGTTGAGTTCCGTCAGTTTGATGGACGTCTGCCCGATTGATGTATTGACATACATCATCACGCTCGCCTGGTACCGGATGTCTACGAACAACGCCGTACAGACAATCAAAACGGCGGCACAGAGCACCCCCGCCAGGAGAATGACCCACCAACGTTTGGCGAGCAAAGAAAAGATCGCCTTCAGCGATATTGCATCCTTTTCCATGGTTTCGTCTTGCATAATGACACCTCTGATAGTTTATCAGTCAATATTATATTATAAGTGCTATTCTATGTCAACAGATATGCACAGAAAAAGGACACCCCAAACGACAAAAAAAGACAAAAAGACGCATGCAATGCGTCTTTTTGTCTGCGAATCATTATGCTTTGAGGCGAGCGGCAAGCGCGGCAAGTTCTTCTTTCAGTTCGGCGGGAACATGCGAGCCGACCTGCTCATAGAACTGCTCGATGTTGGTAATGTCCTCGAGCCATGCTTCGGTGTCCACTGTCAAAAGATCTTTGACAGTATCAGTCGTCACATTGCCGGAAATCCCCTCCAGATTGATGTCCTCAGGTTTCGGCACATAGCCGATTGGCGTCTCGACTGCGTCAACCTTACCTTCGCAACGGTCAAGAATCCAGAGCAACACACGGAAGTTGTCACCGAAACCGGGCCACACGAAGTGACCGTTCTCATCGGTGCGGAACCAGTTTACGTGGAAGATGCCGGGGGCATGAGCAATCTTCTTGCCCATGTCAAGCCAATGTTTCCAGTAGTCGCCCATGTTATAGCCGACGAACGGACGCATTGCCATCGGATCACGACGGACAACACCGACGGCGCCCGCAGCGGCGGCAGTCGTCTCGGACGCCATAATGGATCCGACGAACGTACCGTGCTGCCAGTTGAAGGACTGATAAACCAGCGGAGCGGTCTTGGCGCGGCGACCGCCGAAGATGATTGCCGTTACAGGCACCCCCTCAGGGCTGTCAAACATCGGGGACAGGCAGGGGCAGTTCTTCGCGGACGCGGTGAAACGGGAGTTCGGGTGTGCACCGGAAGTGTTGACCTTGTCGTTCTTGTCATACGTCCGATAATCCCACGGCTCGCCCTTCCAGTTGACCGCGTGTTTCGGAGGATTCTCGTCGAGCCCCTCCCACCAAACCGTGTTATCGTCGAGGTTGTGGCACACGTTCGTGAAGATGGTATCACGACGCGTGCAGGCAAGTGCGTTCGGGTTGGAGTGTTCGTTCGTACCGGGGGCAACGCCGAAGAAACCGTTCTCCGGGTTCATGGCATACAGTCTGCCGTCCGCCTTGACACGGAGCCAAGCGATATCGTCGCCGACCGTCCAGACTTTGTAACCTTGCTTGCGATAGGTTTCCGGCGGAATCAGCATCGCCAGGTTCGTCTTACCGCATGCGGACGGGAACGCGGCGGTCACATACTTGGTCTCGCCATTCGGATACTCGACGCCGAGAATCAGCATATGCTCCGCGAACCAGCCCTCTTTTCTGCCGAGATAGGATGCAATGCGGAGTGCAAAGCACTTCTTGCCTAGAAGCACATTCCCACCGTATGCAGAGTTGACCGACATAATGGTGTTGTCCTGGGGGAAATGCGTAATGTAACGATTCTCCGGGTCGCAATCGGCGATTGCGTGAAGCCCCTTCACGAAGTTCGGATCATCGCCGAGTGCCTCCATAACGTCGGCACCGACACGAGTCATGATTGCCATGTTCAAGACGACGTAAATGGAGTCGGTCAATTCAATACCAATTTTAGAGAATTCCGAACCGACGACGCCCATAGAATAAGGAATGACATACACAGTCTTCCCTTTCATGGAACCCGTGTACAGTTTCTTCAGTTTTGCGTACATTTCGTCAGGGGCGCACCAGTTATTGATATTTCCCGCCTCTTCCTGCGTAGGAGTACAGATAAAGGTACGGCTCTCCACACGAGCTACGTCGTTGACCGCGGTGCGATGCAAATAGCAGTTCGGAAGTTTTTCTTCGTTTAGTTTAATAATCTCCCCGGTTGCCATCGCTTCTTGGCGGAGAGCCTCCAACTGCTCTTCACTACCGTC
>CAVDSZ010000026.1:0-11557 GCA_963611795.1 Akkermansia muciniphila
TTGACGGTCGTTCGGTATGCGGAATGGCGATGTAATGACTGCCGTCAAAATAGACCTTTGCATTGGGATATGCCATCAGCACTCCTTTCTTTGGCATTGGAGCGGAATGACGCCTCTCTCGTCAATGCCCCCGATACAAGGCGTCGATGAAGTAACTGTGCTGTTCACGGAGTTCCTCTACCGTTGCACGTTCCGTTGCGTATTCCCGGTAGTCGGCGAGCCCTATTCCGGCTTTCCCCGCCAGGTCGTTGAAATAATCACTGAAACAGTCCGTGGAAAAGCGATTGCTGTATATTTTGCGATTCATCAGATAGTACTTGTATTTCTCCGGCTTTCCGTCGCGGGTACCACGCTCCTTTTCAATGCCCGCCACACTGTATCCGAACCGGTTATGATACCGCAGATTTCTTTTGAACAGAAATGCCGTAATGCCTTTGAGCAAATGGATCAGGAGCGTATTGTCTCCCCGTCGGAAGCGGAAGTCCTCATAAAGCCCCATGAACCGATGAAATGCCCATTCCGTCAGCATCTCCTCCAGCGAATAAAACGGTAATGCCATACACTCGTCGCCGGAAGACACGATGTGGATAATATCGCATAGATCCCTGGCATCGGCGCCCCATGATTCCGGGCGTTGCTCGTCCGTAAATACTTTGATAAACGGATAGTGATCCACCGTGGCACTGTGCCGGCACATTTTGAGCCAACTGTTGAACAGATCGTTCTTCTGATTGGTCTCTTCCGTGCCGCGTTTGACCTCTTTCAGCTCCAGATTGTTTCCTCGTTCCTTTCCTACCTCCGAAATACAGACAACACCGTATTCAAAACTCCCCGCTCTTGGGTTGTTCTCCATGACCTTTTTCCCGAGGCGGAGAACGTCAAAGTCCAGAATGTGTGCATGACGGCTTGTCCCGCCATGACCCCTCGGAAAGAAGTCCGAATGCCATAGGGGAAAGTTGCCGCGCGACAACAGTACATTGTCTTCACGGATCGCGTAATTGGAGAGCAAAAGACTGCTCTCCCCGGCGTAGATAAAGAACAGCTTCGCATAGGTCTCCATGACCCCGAACAGTTCTTCCGTTGCCAGTGCCGAATCAAATGTATCGCCGAAACGCGTGATATCGTATCCGTACAGTTGCCATGCCGTGTTCCCGTGCCGTTCAAACCGCTCCCGTTTCAGCGCTATCCACTGCTTGACAGTCGCAAGGTTATAGACGGTACCGAAACGCATACAGGTTAGCAGCTCCGTCTCCAAAGCGATCCACGGGAACCGCGGAAACCGCATGTCCATCTTCCGGAGCCTGTCCAGTGCTTCCTGACGGAACATGACCTCCTGCGAAAGTGCCATATCCGTAATAACCGTCGTCTTCTTTTTCCCCATACTGCCGACCGTCATAGAGACGATCGGTAATGAGCGGATAAACCCACAGTTTTTCGCTTCCATGTGTCGGAGACGCATCGTGGCAATCCTCTCTCTCGCTTGCAGGAACAGCGCCAGGGCAACCGGTATCAGGAGCCAGACTGGTATCGTCCGGAAAACGACCTGTAAATCAACAACCAGCTTACGGATCTGCGGATAAATCTCCCCCACCGAAAAGCTGACCGAAAAATAAAGATAAAATGCTACGAATGACACAGCGATGCCGATCAGATTCAAATGAAACACCCCGATCGCCAGCCATAGTTTCCATAGCCACGAATGTGTCCGCACAAAACGGATATACCGTACCAGCGGCTGTCGGAAAAAACGGTTGACGATGCCGGTGAAGACCAAATAAAGTTTCAGCGGCAAGGTGTTCCGGTTATGGTTCGTGTTTTCACGGCGGTACAGGTATTTCACCAACATGACGAAACCGGCAATACACGGAATGGCGACGGTGGATACCTTGGCAACCACCATTGACGCATGACCGACCGTGCTTCGATATGCCGCGAAATTCTCCCGGCTGAAAAACAGACCGAAATATTGTCTGCACTGTCTTGTAAATTCCCCATAGGTAAACGGCAATCGGACCTCCCACAGAATTGCCTGCGACGGTGCCGTCACCGTTACTTCAGGCAGCTCCGCTTTCCTAAACAATCTGCGTATGTAATAGCGAGCCGAAGTACCGAGATCCCGAAAACTTTCCCCGAGCCGCTGATACGATGACCGATAGCAAAAGACGCCGAGGAGTATCATCCCCAGCGTCAGCAATACCGACAGGATCCCGCACAGGATCCGTTGCCTCTTCTCCATCATAAACCTCCTCTTCTTTTATTTGTGCGTCTGTCTCCCCGACATCGGGAGCCAACCGGCTGCAGGTAAAACCCCCATAGCCGATCAGCCACACCGACACGAAGAGAAGAATGACTGCCAGTATTCTTCTGACCGTTGTTTTCATCGTTCCTCCTATGATTGATCCTTCTTTTTACGGATTGACCGGATCACTCTCCGTACCAATCTGAACGGCAGCAGGATCACGCTCACTACGATCTGTATGATCGTCGGCAAAACCGGCATCAGGAGCACCAGAAGCAGAATGAGCAGGACGATTGCCAGGACAATCTTCCACCACTGGGTTTCCTTCTGCGGTGCCGTAATGGAATTGATAAAGTCCTGCGGGCTGGACACGGCCGGTATGACCCATTGGGAACCGTTGCGGTTGAAGGTGAGTTCAATGATGTCAAAGTCGAGAAAGACCGTTTCCTGCGCCACATAAGTATCCGGATTTACGGTGGCTCCTGTCGGAGAAGCGATACCGCAAAAATAATCCGTGGATGCAAAACGAAACAGCACCACCCGACGATCCCGTTTCCGTTCGGCTTCGTAATACCGTTTCAGTTCTCCGACGTCTCCCCGATTGACAAGCAGCCGTGCGGAAATCTCCTCATCGGAGCCGACAAAATCCGTATCCTGCACTTCATAAATGGGACTGATATTCCGGTAATCCCCGTCGGTTTTCGGCCACGAGAAGCCGTAATCCCAGAGCCGGTTCCACCAGTTATGATTGCTGTCGTAGCTTTTCAGGTCAAACGTGTCTTTGAGATCAATCGTCCGGTCGTTATACCCCATGGTTCTCCCGTCGTCCACCCGGTCGAGAAACAGGTCACGGCTGATCTTGCGACCGTTACAATCAATATATCCATGCCCGAGGCTGTTCTTATAGTTGTAGATCCAGTCCGCAAGGACTGTCCCACTGACGCCACCGGCGACGGATCCGGAAGACAAAAAGTCAAATACCGACGACCCATCCGATACCGGGGCATAAAACGCATACGGCATAATGCTCTGCTTTTCGTCCACATAGTACATGGCGGTGATCGCACCGAGGGCGTTATAACGGGTGGAGGTATCCATGTTGTATGTCCACGCGAACTGGTGGATGGTCGGTCCGCCTGCGGTATTCTTTCCAAGATACCCGTATCCGAGCGACACGGGCACAGAGGAGGAGTAATCGCCGACATCGGTTCCCACATACGGCAAAAGCGCATCGTAAAACGCCTTATTGGAAGTAACCGTCATGTACTTGGTCTTGTATTCCCACCACTCGGCGCGGATCTTCTGCAAATAGCCGTACTCCTCATAGATGTACTCGGGCACGGAAAACCATACTGTATTCACCTCATTGTAATGGTCTTTGCCCAGGGAGGACACGTTGGTACGAAAGTAGGTATGGCGGACATCCAGTGCCAGCGTTTCGAGTTCCGTTACATGACAGGTCAGCGTATCCGGGGCATCCTTATCCGGTCCGAGTCCTGCCGCATAACCGGTGAAACGATAACTGCCGCCGACCTTGTACTCCGTAGCATTTCGGTTGTTGCCGGACACCAGTTCAAAGCCGGAAACATCATAGCGGCGCTCGCCGGATAAAACTCTTTCCGCAAGACTTTTACCGTCGATTTTCCGATCCGCTATACGGAATTTGTAAAACAGCCCTTTATAATCACCCGTAGACGCACTGCAAAACACAAGCGAAAACTTCTCGTAACGGCTGGGATTACCGTCCGCATCATACGCGACCGCCATTTGCACTTTGTTTTGCCCAGCGGTTTCCTTGATGCGAAGAGCACCGGGATTATACACGTACAGGTACAGCGCATAGTTGTCCCGCATATTGGCTCGGAAGGAATACCCGAACTCCACAAAATTGAGGATTGAGGGTTGTTGGCCGTCACGGAAAGGATACTTTACAGCATTGAACTTGTCTCCGTTCAGCTCGGAAGAGTTGAGATCCTCCATCACATCGGTGCTGTCGAAGGCATACCCGGTACTCCCGGCAGATGCAGACAGTCCTGTACTCTGCCAGGCAAGAAAAAGGGTACAGACTAACAAAAGTAAGGCTATACTGCGTTTTTGCATCACAATCACCCCTTACTTTCCGGGATGAAGATGATCTCTTCCGGGGTAACGGTTACTTCTGCAACAGACGTATCCAGATGAAAATACAAGCGGATGACTGCCTCTTTGTTATAGGAACTGATCTCCAACGCAAAGAGGTCTGCTCCGTAATCCACATCGTCATTCCGGAATGAGACCGTTTTGCCTGCGTACATCTTGGAAAGCACGCTTTGCATTGAAAAGTCGCCTTGAATCGTAAAAGCGTCTTTTGTCTGTGTGATGTGAAAAGCACGGGTCAGACTGTCGATCTCACCGAAGGAATAAGGTTCTCCGTCCACGGTATAATCGAAATCCGTATCCGCCGTTGTGTTGGGGACGATTGCGACCGAATACCCTTTTGCATCGTCTTTCGGAGATGCAAAGGTGTATTTGACGCGGAAGCTCATCTCACCACCGTTCGGAATGCAGATACCGGAGGTCCCGGACGGCAATTTCTTACCGTCCGTTTCCACATAAAAGGTTTCGAAGTCGGATGTAAAGCCGTTTGTGAAATAGGCAATGAACCCACAAACGCCGAGCAGGATCAGAATCACCAGTATCACAGGCAGTATGTTCCTTGCGAAAGTTTGTTTGTTCATCGTTCGTCACCTCAAAAACCGATCTCGGTCGGCGTGAGCTGCACTTCGCTGACAGATGAATAAATTGCAAGGTTGATGCTTGCCTTGATACCGGTAGTTGTCTCGGTAACGGTAATGGTGAAGTACAGCGGCTTACCGTCCTCGTATGCCTTGAATGCTTCCGTGACACGCCCCGTTCTGCTACCCGTTTCGGCAGTATATGTGGAAGGTGACTCCCCGATCTCCACGACTAACTTGCCGTCAACGATTTTGACGGCTATGGGATGGTACAGGCTGTTCATGAGCTGCACCTGCGCATAAGTACTCGCGTCCGTTACGCAAATCGAAGGTGTATGCGTTT
Organism: Akkermansia muciniphila; assembly: GCA_963611795.1. Taxonomy (GTDB): domain Bacteria; phylum Bacillota; class Clostridia; order Oscillospirales; family CAG-272; genus UBA1740. The sequence continues at coordinate 5,297 of CAVDSZ010000026.1, forward strand.
CTTCTGTGGTACTGGAAAGCGCACCGCTTGTGTCGTAAAGTTTCTTCTCTGTGAGAATGGCGCCGTGCGCAGTCATATCCAGGGTGTACGAAGGGCTGAAAGAACTTGGGATACTCCCGAACTCGTTATCCAGGTCAATCCCGAATGTGTAACTCTTCTCGGAGAACACCGCACCGAGGGTGGTGTTCCACTGACTGTCGTGACCGACCGTGATCTCTCCCGTATTGATGGATATCTGTGTCGGGTGTCCGAGGTATCTTGCTGTGCAGGTAGCCGTCTTGTTTCCGTCTCTGGTCGTTACGGTAATGATGATAGCGTCATTACCGAACGGCTTTTTACAGGTAACATCGGCGATGCAGGAACCGTCCGCAACCGGTACCACTTCCACATAGTCATTGACATTCTCGGCTTTTCTCGTGGCAGTTCCGCTCCATGCCACCGTCCAGTCCACGCTCTTATTGCTGGCATCGGCGGGGAGGATCGTTGCCTGGATCCGGACCGTTGCCCGATAAGAGGTGTCGTTACTTGCCAACGTCACCGTGGTAAAGGACAAGTTTGCCGGCATCCGATACAAACGGTCCTGCTCTTTTTCTGCATTGCTCACAACGAGCGTGTCGGCTGTCACGGAATCGGTTTTGCCGGGAGCGGTGCTATTCGGCTTCTGCTCCAGCTGCCTTTTCAGCGATTCCGTGCGAATGGCACACCATGCAAACCCGACAAACAGCATGATGAGGGCAAGGGCAAAACAAACTGTGCAGATGTTTTCCCGCTGCCGGTAGTTGAAAAAATCTTCGTTCATATTGAATTTCTCCTTATCTTTGTAAAATGGGTGCAAGCAAAGCCGGAACTCTGCCTGCACCCGGGGTTTATAACGTGACGTTTTGCGTGATGTAGTAGTCGCCGATGGTGTTTCCGGGTACAATCACCGGCGCAATGCGGTATTCCTTAAAGGTATCGCTGGGTTTCAGGGTCAGGAACACCGTCACTGTTTCTGCTTTGGCGGGACGGTAGGTATAATTGTCTTTGAAAGACACGGTTTTCGTGCCGTTACCGTTCACGCCTTTCAGGGTCAGGCAGGACGCGTAGGACAACGGATTATCCGCTACCACAGAGAAATTGTAGTCCATGGGGGAGAGCGTATAGGTTCCGAGACTGATCTCCACCATTTCCAGTACCTGTCCGTCCAGTTGAATGACACCGTCGTCGTCAATGGAGATTTTCACGCCGCCGATCTCCTGACCGTCACGGAAGCCATAGGATGCCGGGGTGACCAGGTTATCCGGATTCACGATCTTTCTCGTAAAGCCGGTAACGCCCGTGAGCAGGGTCACAAGTCCGACCGCCCCCGCAATCAGGGTAACGGCAATGACTGCGAGCAGGATCGTGCGAATGACATCTCCCGCTCGTCCACGGCGTTTCGGTGTGCAGTCCTCCCACAGACCGTCGTCGTAGTCCTCATCGTACATGAGTGGATGTACCTCCTTTCTTCTTACCTATCCAGTTTCAGTTCAGCAGCATGCCGATCAGTGCCTTGTCCGATGCACGGGAGGGCTTGATCTTGCATTCGTACACTTCACCGTTTTCATCCACGGAACGCACCGCATAGGTGTTACCGGAGATGATACGACCGCTGGTTTCATCCTTCATTTCAAAAGGAGTGACAACGAGTTCTGCCTCCATGGCATCGCCGAAGACGATGTCCAGGACGGTGTAACCGCCGCGATCCGGGGGAATGACGGCTGCACGGACATCTTTGCCGCGCACATTGCCGCGGATGAAGTACGAGAAATAGGTCTTCCCATTCTTTTCATAGGTGTCTCTTTCGACCTTGATCTTCTGATTCTGGTTCATTCTTATTTACCTCCTTTCTTACCTGCGCCGCGCTGGCGGGAAATTGCAAGAGCCTCTTCCTTGGTCTTGCCCTCATCCAGTGCTTTACGGTATTTGTAGAAACCGGCGTGGTCGCTCTGGCACTGCAGATACCCGGAACGGATACCCGCTTCATAGTCCGTCAGCTCTCTGCCTTCTTTGGGACCGTGCTGATGTACCTTTGCCTTGCGCTCCTCGGCGTAACTGCCGGCTCGCCGGGACGGAATTCTCCAACGACGCTCGTTGGGGTTGTTCTTTGCGTTTGCCATATCTTTTTTCTCTCCTTGTCCGTTTTGCCGATAACACAGCGTGATGATTTTGTTTGCCCGTCGGTCGTTAGCTCAACCTTGTCCACTCGCCTATCGGAACATCGTGTTCCCGTCGATGTACTGCCCGGTGGTGGCCACCCGAACCTCTCGGTCCCGGTCAGTCTCAATCGCTCTTCTCGCGGAGGACGGTGTCAGTATAGCGATAAAGGTACCCAATATGGTAGATGACTGACCCGGACAGTTTATAAACCCACCCGCATAGTTTATAAACTCATCCAGCCTTTACCCAATGTGTACCCAAAAGTAAAAAGAAAAGCCCTCCGCTTAGTACGGAGGGGCAGAGAATCACGGGAACTTTATCAAACATTTTTTCTTGACATTTAACAATTGCAGCTGGAATCAATAATCACTCCCGCAAACGATATTTTCCACAGTTGATTGCCCGTGCATGAAATCGTAACAGTTTGCGATCCGTTTCTGAAAAATGTGTTGAACACCATCGAATATTATTGAAAAAATGTGTTAAAATATTATTGAAAACCGCGAAAAAATGTGTTATTCTATGAGTGCCAAGTGAAAGGAGTCGTCAGGGTATGCAAAGAAATGCATTATACAACCTTATAGAATGGAAATCAGATCCCGAAAGAAAGCCTTTAATCCTTCGTGGTGCACGACAGGTCGGCAAGACCTGGTTGATGAAGGAATTCGGCAAAAGTCAATACACGAACTTCGTTTACTTCAATTTCGACGAAGATGATGCACTTAAATCCATTTTTACAACCAATAAAAATCCCGACCGTATTATCGAGCTGTTGTCTTTGATTGCCGGAGAAAAAATCCTACCGGGAGAAACCCTGATCATTTTCGATGAAATACAAGAGTGCCCCGAAGCACTGAATGCCCTCAAATACTTTAGGGAAAAGGCGAATGAATATCATGTGGTAGCTGCCGGCAGTCTGCTTGGCACCCTGTTAGCGCAACCGAAGTCTTATCCTGTCGGCATGGTGAATCTTCTGGATATCTCACCACTCACCTTTGACGAGTTCCTGGCTGCGACCGATCCGGCACTGTACACATACTATGAGAGCATACAGAAAGACCAGCAGATTGAAGAAATTTTCCACAATCGTCTAACCGAGGCGTATTACTATTATCTGATCATTGGCGGAATGCCGGAATGCGTCGCATCCTGGCTCAAATACAAAGATCCGGCGAGAATTTCCGAAATCCAGCACGAACTCATATCCATCTATGAAAATGACTTTTCCAAGCACAACGGCAAAGTCAACAGCGGGCGAATCCTCATGGTGTTCCGAAGTATTGTCTCCCAACTGGCAAAAGCAAATGAAAAATTCATGTACGGCGCCGTACGCGAAGGTGGTCGCGCACGTGACTTTGAGGAGGCAATTGAATGGCTGGTTTCGGCAGGAATGCTGAATAGGGTCTTTAACGTATCAAAGCCAGAACATCCACTTTCCGCTTTTGACAAGCTCGATCAATTCAAATTATTTATGTTTGATTCAGGGTTACTCAAGCACATGGCGGGAATTGATAACGCAGCCATTTTGCTCAAATCCGACTATCAGTTTAAAGGCCCTCTGACAGAAAACTATGTGCTGCAACAACTGCACAACCAATTCCCGGTTGCACCGCGCTACTATTCCGACCGTTCCGGTGAAATTGATTTTATCCTGCAAAACGGCGCCGAGATCGTTCCGGTAGAAGTAAAAGGAGGCGAAGATAAATCCGCCCCCTCATTCAAACGGTATATTTCAGAATGCCATCCGGCACATGCGATTCGCTTCTCACTCCGTGGTTATCGCAAAGACGGTGCCTTCACCAATATACCGCTGTATTTGGTCAGAAAAACGAAAGCCCTTTTATAAAATACCGCTGTATGCCCCGTGTCTTTGCTATGTAAACTTACTGGTTGTTTTGGAAACACCCCTCAAAATACTTTACCAATCTTCGATGCATCACCTGCACATATTCCGGTGTGATACAGATCTTTGCGGCAAAATCCTTTTGCGTTTGATTGAAAATGTACAGACTGACATACAGGTCATACAGTCGCGGCGGGGCTTCGCGAATGGCTTGATTATACTTTTGAACAACCGGGTAAAATGCAGAGCCACCGATCTGTGACTCCCCATTTTCAAAAATCTCCCGGCGGCTGTAATAAAAGCGTATGTTTTTCAAATCCTCTCGGATTGTCTCTTTACTGATCATTATGTGACCTCCTAGTAATTATTTTCATAAATAAAAAATGCCTTGACGGACGACTTCTTTCACAAAGCCGTATTCGTCAAGGCATTTACCTTTTACACGAATCTTACCTGCGGTGGCAGAGGGTACAGATTGATCATGGACGCTGTTTCAGTCCGACTGTATCTTGCTCCCGAGGCGATTATTCAATTCTCTCGAATAAGTTTGATAAGCGATGTTTTGTTTCTTTTCCTGATAATCATCAATGTGTGACAATATGAGCATTTCACGGAAAGACTTCCGTCCGTCTCCTGTTTGGCTGTCACATAATTGAAACAGTTATGGCACCGAACACGCACATATTGACGAGTAAGAAGCGTAGCTGAGTTCTCCACAGAGGCACCTCCTTTTCCTCCGAAGTTATTTCCTCGCGCACTTAGACGAACTCAGATCTTTAACGACCTTAACAGCAACACCCTGAATTCTGATTGAATCAAAGTACATGTCCCCCATGTCCTTGTTTTCCGGGTGGAGCCGGATTTTGCGGCGGCGCCGATCAACAAAATAGCGTTTGAGTGTAGCCTCACTGTCATCACACAGGGCAACGACAATCTCTCCCTCATTCGCACTCTCCTGCTGACGGACGATGACCAGATCACCGGCGTCAATACCGGCGTCGACCATACTGTCCCCGACTGCCCGCAGAGCGAAATAGGTTCCTTCTCCGAGAAATGTACTTGATACGGAAAGGTATCCTTCTATATTCTCTTCGGCAAATATCGGCGAACCGCAAGCAATCTGACCTACGATCGGAACTTCTGTTTGCAAACGCATCTTCCGCATACGAGGTGTCTCAATTCCTCTAAAGCCACCGGTGCGGTATATCATTTGCCGCTCTGCCATGTCCGAAAGATAATTATGAACGGTCACCGGATGCATAGAAACCATTTCGGCAATCTCACGCTCGGTCGGGGCTGACCCGGTGGAGAAATACACACGCTCTATGCACTCCTGTATGGCTCGCATTTTATCTTGGTCTTTACTTCTCATGGCGTTTTCCTATCATAAGCATTTGCTTCATTTAAAATCATACATGATTTCAAGTTCCCTGTCAAGACAAATTTAAATTTTTCGACAATCGTCCCGGCAAGCGGTGATTGCGTTTGAACTTTATCTACGACTTCTTTCGTATCGTCCATGGTCAATATTTCAATATCTTTACCGCCACAAATGCTGAAATAAACGGCGATAAGAAAGAATCTTTCTACATAATAGCCGTGGGAAAGATAGAACGGTACTCCCATTTTCTAAAATTACCACCCGCAGGCAAAAAGAACAAGCCGCTATTGGGCGTGGCAATCACGCTTTGATAGCGGCTAATTCTGCTATTATTTGTTTGTTACAGCAGTGACAGTTGCTCCGAACGATAGAATCCGTGTTCAATGGATTCATTACCTTCGTGTGTCAACAATTCATTATTGGACATCGGACGCTTTTTGACAACTGCCTTAATGACTATATCAAAGCAGTTAATAACATCAGACTTATTGATGTCAGAAAGACATATCATCTGCACCCTAAAATGCTTGGCAATTGCAAACATCGGAACAAGAATATGTTTTGAGGATGTTGCTCCGAAGGGATTGTCCAGAATCAACGTGCTTCGTAAATCCTTATCGCGGATCGTTCCAAAATCACCTCGCGTATAATTCATCAAGGACAGAATGACCGCAAAGTAGATAACAAACTTTTCTGCGCCGGAGTTGTTAATCTGTGTCTGCTCCCAAGAACGATAACCTGCATTTTGAGGATTTTGATCAATCTTATAAGCATCCACGCGAATTGATTCTTTACCGATGTATTTACGTAACAGATTTCTACTACCGACAATTTTTTCTGCCATCTTTTTAATTTCAAC
>CAVDSZ010000027.1:0-11168 GCA_963611795.1 Akkermansia muciniphila
AAGAAGTACGGTCTCAAAGCCGCACGTCGCGCTCCGCAGTTCTCCAAGAGATAATCGGAGTTTTACGCAAAAAGCACCGCTCCGGCGGTGCTTTTTGCTGTTTTTCCGCCAGATGGACTTTGTTCCCAACATGCTTTTCCCTCCCCTGTAAACTCAAAAAATGCATTTTTAGACGCCCGAAAACCCAAAAGATGCCCGCCGGTCTCCCGGCGGGCACGGTTATTAGTCGTTTATGCTGAGGGGTGCGGAGAGCGCAAACACGCCCTTACGTCACGGCTTTTTGCGTTTCCTGTCAAACGTGACGGTACGGCACAGAATATCCGCAAGAATCAGAATACCGAGGGCGGTCATCAATGGGACAAAGGCACGCGTAACATACGTATGAACAGCCGGCTGTATGACCGACATCACCTCGTCGGGATTCTGCATGACGGAACCGCCCGCCGCGCCGGTAATCCCCGCGAGGAGCGCCGCACCGTCATTCTCGAACAGTCGGTACTCCGCAATCGGCCCGCCGGAGAAGCCGGTATAAACATAGTCGTACACAGCACCGTCGGCATCGGTCACGGCGACGGTCATATAGAAGAGGCGATTTGGATCCTCGGTCTGATAGGCGGCGCGATAGACGGCACCCAGTTGACGGCACTCGATGCCATTTCCGGCGCTCCCGCTCTCAATCTCGTCGATGCCGACAACACCCGTCTCCGAAATATAGAGGCGCAATGTCTGCCCCCCGAGGCGGAAACCGGTCTCGCAGGACAGGTTCATCGTACCGTCGCTCTGCCCCACGGAAACGGTAATGCTGGTGGAATCCACCTGTTCATTCAGTGCCTGACGGAACAGGTTCCGCACCAGGGTCGTGCCGCCCCCGGTTGCATCCTCATAGAGCGGTGTACACCATGTAGCAAAATCGGACATAAACGAAACGACATGCCCCGCCCCCCGCTTCCACTCGGCAATGACCGGACGGGAATCGTCACTGAAGACCGACATCTGTGCATTCAGTTTTAGGGTACTGCCGATGTAACCGTTCAACTGCAACGATGCCACGGCGCTGATGTTATTCAGAACCCCGGTGGAGCTATCTCGGACACGGAGATTGAAGGGATCCGTGTTCACGAACTGCGGTTCTTTCGCCTTTTCGGCGAGATCCTCCATGATGTCGGAGAGCTCGTCAAGTTGTTCCGCAGAATTGACAGAGCGGTATTCCCCGCCCCCCTCACGCGCCATTTTTGCTAGGATATCCTGTGCATTGGAAGTGGCGAGGAGCGAGATTGTCGAGAGTGTAATGCCGTTGTTCCGCAGCGTGACCGGCAGACTTTCGTAACCCGAATCCGTCGGCTCACCGTCCGTCAGGAAAACAACATGGAGCGACTGCGCGTCTTTGAATCCCTGCAACAGCCCACGCGCCGCATTCAGGGCTTTTTCATAGCTGGTATTGGCGTGAGAGGGCTTACATTCCAACTGATCGATAGCGGCGCAGAGTTCCTCCTTGTCCGTCACTTTGACCATTCCGCGATTCCACACCGTCGCGTCGCCGTGGAATGTCACGACGCCGACATAGTCCGTCTCAGAGAGGACGCCGATGATTTTTTTCGCGCCTTCAAGCGCGGGGGCAAAGCGATCCACGCCCGTATTCTTCATGGAATAGGAGTCGTCGATGACAATGACCATCGCCACATTGTGATCGGTCTCGTCGAGGGTGACGGTCAGCGGCAGGAGCGATTCCAGTTCCGTATCCGCATACGAGAGATAGGACTGCTCGGTCGTGCCGGAGGAGGTCAACAGCCCCCGTCCGACGACATTCACATAGAGGGAGAGCATCCGATCCGCCCCGACAGGCAGTTCCCGTGCATTGACGTTCAGAAGTGCCACTTCATCATACTTGAGCAGTGCCTTCATCGTCTCGGAAAAGGTATTCGGCGTACAGACATCTACCAATGCATACTGATCCTCAATGCGCGAAAGCACCGCCGATGCCTGCGTACCGTCACCGTCGACGAGCAGAAGTTTCTCGGTCGGCGTCACGCGAGCCCAGGTGTACATACGATTGTTTTTGACCACGTGATCCGCCGACGGGTCTTTCGGCGTGACCTGCGCGCGGAGTTCATGCACACCGGGTTCCCGCAGTCGCCCGTCCAGCATATCTTTCGACGGCGTATAGACCTGACTGAATTGGTTCTCGCCGATATTGATAGCGAGGTTCAGGCTTTTGATAACGTCGTTCCCGTCATAGAACGTAAGCGTCACCTGTGTCTCAACGGTACTGTAAATGACCGCCTGCATCGTCAGGCTCTCCCCCTGCCGCAATACCTGTTTCGGTGCGATGACAAAATCCGTCAGCGCCACTTCGGCATAGCCGGAGGCAGTCACGTCGAAGGGAACGGCATCGAGGCGGATTCCCTGCCCTGTCAAAATCTGCGCCGCATAAAAGGCATTTCCGACCGTCTCGCGACCGTCGGAGAGCAGAATCACACGCTTGTTGTTCCTGGTGTTCTCCGGGAAGAGATCCCCTGCGTATCGCAGAGCGCCGGCGATGTTGGTAACGTCATAGCGCCCCTCCGTCGAAAGTCTCTCTTGCAGATTCACTTTGGCGACCGTACGATCGGCGGTGAAATCGGTGGTGCCGACAATACCGTCCGCGAACCATACCGCAGAAAACTCCGTCTGCTCCTCCGCGCGGTCAATGAGGTCGGACGCATAGTCAATCATATCGCCATAGACCGTACTGTCGCTGTCCGACACGTCGATGACGAACACGACGGAAGTCGGTCGCGACTCCGACGATACCTCGGTGAAGGTCGTGCCGGCGAGCAGGAAAATCGCCACGGTCATGGCGATACCGCGGGCGACAAGGGAGAGGATCCTCCCCACACTCACGCGCTTATTGCGCGGGGTCATAAAATACGGGAGCAGCGTCAGAAGCGCCGCGACCGCAAGCAGGGCGAATACCCACGGGCGTTCAAAGGCGATTGTATAATTACACACGATAATACACCCACCATTCCGCCGTCAGGATCACCAAAAGGGCAATCAGGAGATACAGCCATATCTCCATCGGCTCAGATTTTGTGACAATGCCGTCCGGGAGCGCTTCCGCCGCGACCGTCCCGCCGCTCGGATAGAGATTGCTCTCCGCGGTGTCCAGCCCGACAAAGGCATAGTAAGACAGTGTCTGCTCTTCCTCCAACCCGTTCCCGTCAAAGCGCGTCGCTGTGATACGGAACTCATAATCTCCCACCGCGGCCAATGTATAGGAAGTATTCGCCGCATCAATCGCGTCAACGGGCAAACCGTTACACAGCACCTCGAGGCGCGTACTCCCCGGCGGCATACGGATCTCTGCCGTCGAGCCGATGGTATAGGAGCGGTCGTCCAGCACCTCAGGGCAGGAGAACGTGAGTAGGTTGCGGACAAAGAGAGGATAATCCGAGAGCTGCAGTTCAAACTCCGACCACTTGAGCGTCCACATGACAATCGGGGTGAAATCTCGCTTCCCCGCTGCGACGACAGGTTCGCCCCCAGCGGAAAGCAGGGTGTGATACCCCGAACCCCCCTCGGGCAGAAGAAGCGGCGAATAACTGCTGACCGACACTTCGTTTAGGAGCAGTTTCTCCACTGTAACCGCGTATTCCGGGTCTTTTTGTACGGAGGCGGAAAGATAGATTTTCTGTCCTTCCAGAACCGTTTTTTCTTCCCCAACGGTGAGCGGAATGCCATACTCCTGTCGGAAATCACATGTGGGGGGATTAATCAGCCAGACGGCGCCGTCCGTCGGCAGTACCGCCGGCAGGACATGATAGAACACATAGACGTCGTAGCCGCTGTAAGAGACTTTGCTCCCTTTCGCAATCCCGTATTTTTCCCGCCCGTTATCGTCCAGATAATCACTGCCGAGCGACACGGGTCTGACAAACGCCCCGCTGCTGTTTTCCAGCGCGGTCTGGAAGAACTTCACGTTGGGTGTTCCCGAAGCATAGACAAGTTCCACACGTTTCTGTGCGGAGGGTGCCGCATACAGGGTATAGGCGTCGTCACCCGGGAGCGCGTCCGTCCCGTCGGAGGAAATGACCTTCATCTCCGCATAGGTATAAACGGTCGTTTCCACTTCGCGAAAATCCACCTGTGTCTGCACGCCGTCACGGCATTCGATCCGTCGTGTGCCTTTCAGGGCGCCGTCCACGTACAGCATCGCGGTCAGCGTCGCGTCACCGCCGTAAGACGCTACGGTGCCGGTGAAACGAATCTTACCGTACTCTGCCTGCGCCGTCAGCCCGAGCGCCGCGGCATTCCACTCCGAGTGGCGCACATTGACGACGGTAACGCCCTCTGCCCCCTCGTACTCCACGTCGGTATACAGGCGAACCTCCGCCTCGGTATTCTCTTCCTGCACACGCTCCGCAAGCGCGAGCGCGTCATCAAGGTGACAGCCGCCAAGCCCACAGGAAAGCCCCTTCATGGCGTCCCGTATCTCGTTTTTATCGTCCGAACGGTAGACGGCGTACGTCGCGGTATCCCCCGCAACAATAATCGTGACGCGGTGATTCGCGTCTGCCTTCTGCGCGAATTTGTCAATCAGCCCAAGCGCACGGGAAAAGCGTGTTTCCCCGTCCGCGCCGACGGCACTCATGCCGGCGGAGGCGTCAATGACGGCAATCTTCTCACCTGTTTTCGGCGCGGGAATCGTCGGACGCGCAAGCATGAAACTGAACAGCACGACTGCGATGAGTTGCAGAATCAGCAAAACCGAATTACGCAGACTCCAAGAGAACCTGCGCTTCATATAGGCGAGACTGCGGCGCCAGAGGAAAGTACTGGGCACCGTCTCTTCCCGATATCGCCGCTTCAGAATATAAACCAGGATCAGAATCGGCACGCCGATCAGACCCAAAAGGCCGAGTGGCTGTAAAAAGGTCATTTGATTCTATCCGTTTCGTATCCCTTTTCAAAAAGGATTTTTTCGATGGGCTCGTCTGTCGTGGAAAACACATAGGAGACGCCGCGGGAAGTACAGAAGTCCTGCATCTCCCGACGGTAATCTTCCAGCGCCGTCTGATAGGCTTTCAGATGCTTTTTCGAGAGTTTCATGCGCACATTTCGCGCATCGCCGCGCGAGGACGCCTCCATGTCGATGAGGTGGACATCACCCGATAGCGCCCCGGTCATGTTGGGATTCACCTCCGCCGGTGAAAGCACCTGCATCAGCATGACCTCGCGGTGGCGGAACAGGAGGAAATCGACCATGGACTTCCAGTCGCTGTCCGTGAGGAAATCCGAAATCACGATGGTCAGCCCGTCGTCGTAGCCGGGATTCGGGTCGGAAAGAACCGCGCCGCGCAGGTCGCTCTCACCGTAAAAATCAACGTCCTCGAGCAGAAGAGCGGCGTTGGTCGCCGCGCTCTTCCCGAGTACCACGCCCGTGAGGTCTGTCAGGGTGTCGCCGTGGAGCAGTTGAAAAGAGACGCGGTCCATCGCGCAGGTCGCGAGATAGCCAAGCGCCGCCGCAAGGCGGAGCGCGGTCAGGGCTTTCTCAGGCTTCCCCGTCGCCATAGAAGCGGAGCAGTCGATGATGATGCGGTGGTGCAGTTGCCGCTCATCGGTAAATAACTTGATAAAATATTTTTCGAACCGGGCATAGACGTTCCAGTCGATTCGACGCAGGTCGTCCCCAGGCACATACTCACGGAAGTCCGAGAACTCGACCGTATTCCCGTGTCCGTGCGCCTTCCGGCTCCCGCCGAAAAAGCCAGACATGGCATCCTGCATATACAGGGAAACGCGTTCGAGCCGCTCGAAAGACTCTCCGTCCAGTACCTTGCGCTTCATGCCCGCTTACTTCTTCTCGGGGGTGGTCGGCGCGGCGGGTTTCGGAGCGGGCGTCGGAGCCGTCTGTGCAGGCTTCGCGGCGGGTGCCGCCGAAGCGGGCTTTGCCGCGGGAGCCGTCGCGGCGGGTTTAACCGGTGCCGTGGTTTTCGCACCTGCCGCTGTGGCGGGCGTCGGTTTCGGGGGTTGCTGCGCCGCCGCTTGGCGCTCGCGGGCAAGTTTTTCGTCTCTCGCCTTTTGCAGTGCGGGGAGTTTCTCTTTCAGTTCCGCGATGATGCGGCGCACTACCTCGTCGGAGGACACCTTCCCCGTGACCGCCTCAAAACTGAGTTTGACACGGTGGCGGAGCGCCGGAATGGCGAGGGCATTGATATCTTCATAGGAAACATTGTATCTGCCGTGCAGGAGGGCGCGCACCTTCGCCGCCGTAATAATCGCCTGTGCGGCACGGGGGCTGGCACCGTAGCGCAGATACTTCCCTGCGGTCGTAATGCCCAACTCGTTATCGGGATAGGTCGCGGCGACCAGCAGCATAGCGTAATACATGACGTCCTGCGGGACAGGAATCTGCTTCGCAGTCGCGCGCATCTGGAGGAGCTCCTCGCCCGTACAGACGGGCTGTGCAGTCTCTGCCATGGTCTTCTGCGTCACGCACACAATCTTCTCAAGATCGGAGACGGACGGGAACGGCACAATCAATTTGAACATGAAACGGTCCATCTGCGCCTCGGGAAGCGGATAGGTACCGTCCTGTTCGATCGGGTTCTGGGTCGCGAGGACAAAAAACGGCTCCGCGAGTTTGCGGGACTCGCCCATGACCGTCACCGTATGCTCCTGCATCGCTTCGAGAAGCGCGGACTGCGTTTTCGGCGTCGCGCGGTTGATCTCGTCCGCGAGGACAATATTACTGAAAATCGGTCCCTTTTGGAAAGAAAAAGAGGAGTTCCCCTGCCCGTCCTTGACAATGATGCTCGTACCGGTAACGTCGGCGGGCATCAGATCGGGGGTGAACTGAATACGGGAGAACGGCAGGTCGAATACTCTGCCAAGCGAACGAACCAGACGCGTTTTGCCGAGCCCGGGCGCCCCCTCCAAGAGGACATTACCGCCCGCGATGATTGCGAGCACGGTATACTCCACGACCTCGTTCTGTCCGATGACGTCTTTTCGCAGTTCCGCAAAAATTCTTTTGCTCTTTTCCTCAAATACCGCAAGCGTTTTCTGATTGGCTTCCTGCACGACCATAGGGTTTGTGTCTCCTTCTGTCCCGATGTGGGTTATTGACGTTTATTCAGTTGCTCCATGAGGGTGTTATAATAATTATAGAAATAGGTCTTCTGCTCTTCCGTGTACTGCCCGCTCGCAATGGCTTCATCCATGCGCTTTTTATATGCCTCGATATTTTCCGCAGTCAGCTTGACCTCTTTTCCGAGGATCGGGTCATAATAGGTAAAATCCGTATCCGCGTCGCCGCCGCTCCCCGGTGTGGCAGGATTCCCGCCCGGGTTGGTCGGATTGTCGGCGGGCTGATTGCTGTCGTTGTCCCCCGCGTCGGATTGATCCCCCCGGTTCAGGTCGGGATTGATATGTTTATCCGAGTTTTCGTAATCCTTCATAAGGTCGCCGATGGCGTCTTCCATATCCTTTTTGATTTCTTCCAACGCCGCCTCGCGTTCTTTCTCCAGCGCGAGTGCCCGGTTAATCTCCTCTTTCGCGGTATGGAATACGTCGGTGAGCGACGCCCCCTCGGACGAGAGACCTCCGGCAAACTTACGGATTGCCGCGACCAGTTCATTCCCCTCCCAGGCACCGGACGCTTCAATCGCAGCAAGAAGGTCGTCGCGGAGGAGCGCGAGATGCTCCGCACGGGCATTTGTTTCGTCGGCGAGGGGAATCGCGGAGAGCATTTCATCAAGCGCCGCGTTGACATCGGTTTCTTTTCTCGAAAGGAGCGCTTCGCCGAGCGGCTTCGTCTCCGGCATCTTCACGAACAACTGCCCGAGGGTCGCGCTGACCAGCGTCTCGCGGATGAGGTCGTCGATGCGACCAATCGCTCCGTCAATCTCCGACGCCTTTTCCTCATCTCTGAGGTCGTCACGAATATTTCCGTCTTTATCGAGAATCGCATCTTTGAGGTCGTTGATAATGTCATTGATACGATCGCCGATGAAGTCGTCGTCGGGGAACAGTTCACCGACCTTTTTGTCAATGACGGTAATCAGTCGCTTGACTTCATCGTTTTCGATCGCGTAATCGTCCTCAATCGGGGTGTCCGTGACGCGCGAGGTGCGCGGCGGGAGCGCCGCCACGCCGATTGTCGTGAGTGCCACAGAGAAGACAAGGATTGCAGTCAAAAGGGGCAATTTCATGCGAATGGAGCGCGGCTTCACCGCACGCAGGCGGCGGAGCGTATCCTCCCGCTGACGCACGGCGAGGTACGACGTATCGCCCCACTGTTCATACATCATAGAGACCCTGTCCTGCAGCCCCGCTTCGTCCACGCGGCGCAATACCTGCCGCATACCGACACGAAACATGACAAAATAGGTCACAACGGCGGTGACAGCAGCGATGCCGACGGATAGCCCGATTAGAAGCCCGAACGGATACGAGAGAGCAAAAATCCGACAGATCAGCATGATGAAAAACGCCGTCACGGCACCGGCGGCGACGGCGAGGAACGCCGCGTTAATCCACGCTTCCAGGCGCAGGCGGCGGATAAAAGGACGTAATGGCTCTTTAAAGTGCATAACGCAAATCCCTTTACGGTAGCAGTTATTTGTCAAAATGCCTATATACTACTGTTATTATCATAGCATATCGCGAGACAAAAAAGCAAACATTTTCCAAAAGATTGTGAAGGAACGATACATTTATTTACCTCTTTTGTGCAACCTTTACAGTAGTTTGTAAACGTTTTACAAAGACGATGCTGCGATGCTCACAAGCACATTACGGGCATATCGTATCAGGCTCTCGCGGCGCACTGCGGCGCGGTTCTTTTTTGTGTTTTTTGCGAAAAACTATTGACAAAACGTCATGGTCATGCTATTATACAATGCGTTGCCCCTGTAGCTCAGATGGTAGAGCATTTGACTTTTAATCAAAGGGTCCGGAGTTCGAGTCTCCGCAGGAGCACCATGTACGCAACGAGTATTCGTTGCGTATTTTTGATTTTTCCGTCGGCGCACGCTCACATGGGCGCAGAACCGCCCCGCCGACATATTTTCGGAGCAAAAAATGAAAAAAGCTGAAGAAAAAACCAATGCGGTACGCCTGCTCGAACAGAAAAAAATCGTATTCTCTACCCACACCTACGCGGGGGTCGTCTCCGGCACCGATGTCGCCGCCGCGCTCGGACAGGACCCCGCGCACGTCTATAAGACCCTCGTCACCGTCGGCAAGAGCGGCGGACACTATGTTTTTCTCGTCCCCGTGGCAGAAGAGCTCGACCTCAAAAAAGCGGCGGACGCCGTCGGGGAGAAATACGTCGAAATGTTGAAGGCGAAAGACCTGCTCCCCCTGACGGGCTATATCCACGGCGGGTGTTCTCCCATCGGCATGAAAAAGTTCTTCCCTACCGTCATCGACGCCGGCGTCGAAAAGCACGAGACGATTCTTTTCAGCGGTGGGCGCATCGGGCTTCAGGTCGAGACTTCCCCGGCAGAGCTGGCACGCGTCATCCCCTACAAAACGGCGGACCTGTGCCGCTGATACACCTTAGGTTTGTGGCATTACGCAAAAGACAAATCTTTTTATATACCTTAATACAACCCGTTTAAAAGCAAGGAACCTTGAAAAAGCGGGAACAAATATACACTTCAAATAGCCTTGTATTATGGGCGTTGGGAATTGACAAACAACTAGAAAAGCAATATAATTGTAATGTTAATTTTCATATACCACATAATGCGATTTATGTCGCAGAGTGGCAATTAGGAATGGTGTATACTTATGGGATTAGGAATATCAGATGAAGTTTTGGAAAAAATACTAGCTGAGCCTTGGACATCCTGTGCCTCTGACTACTATACACCCACCCCGAACGCACCTACATATCGTTCACCTTGTAGGACGAGTTATGTTCCACAACGAGTGCCCGTAAAGCCGATAGCCGATATAGCACCAGTAACAAGTAAAACGGCGGCAAAAGAAGTCGATAAGAATCTTTTGTTCTTATTCTCCATATACCACCAAATCAAATTGCTATATTCTGACATTGAATTGTTTTGGTCAGAAGAATACAAGACCGTTGTAACCCAAGTTTACGAGTACTTTAGCAATATTGTTGAACTTCATTCTATCGAAGTCGTTACAATACCGAATAACGAGCTAAAGAAAGCCCAGACATATTTGTTCGATGGATTCGGTGAATGCATTTATTACTATCTCACTCATAATACTCTCACAAAACCCAAGTTGAGAAACATTGTGGAAGATACTCTTCGTTTGGCTCGCAGATGGAATATGTTTGAGATGGATGAAGGGACAGCATCAAAGCGGATTTTCTTTGAGTATTATATTAAACGCTACGGGCTTTCAAGGAATGAGTATCATTGTTGCCCGCATTGTGGCTCTTATATAATCCAGGGCGTCTACAATTGTCCTAACTGCTATGCACAAACTGATATTGCACCTACACAAAAAAAGCGATTAATCTCGACAGTTGATGAATCCGATAACACTACCGTTGACGACGAAAATAGCAAGCTACAAGCAAGGCTTCAAGAATCGGATGAAGAAGTTAAGCGCGCACGTGAGGAAAATGTGGACCTGCAACGTGAAAATGAACGCCTTCGCTTAGAGCTTGAGGGCAAAAACGTAGCTATCAAGGCAATGACGCAGTTTATATATGAAAACGGAAATGTCGAGACAGGAAAAAAGAAAATCTTGATAATTGGCGATATACCGCTGAATTTGCAAGAAGTGTTTGAACTGTCTTCGCAAATCGGCATTAATCCTGAGATGCTGGACATTCTCGACGATTTTTCAAAAATAAAAAAAGTTGCAGGCCGGATCAAAAACGATGATAAATATGCTGGCATCATTATTGGGGCAGTTCCTCATAAAGTTTCAAAATTAGGAGATGCAAGCAGTTTATCAACCCTTTTCCGTGGAAGTGGTTATCCTTTCCTGGTTGAAGCACGAACCTATCAGGGCGAATTAAAAATAACTAAGGAATCGCTTAAACGTGCAATGACTGATATGATGTTCCACCTACTCTCAATGGGCCTGATATAATGCGGAGGTAAAGAATGAAGTTTAAAGAACTGTTATCCAAAATAATCTCCGGACTTTTATCCGAAGAAGACAAAAAGATGTTTTTTGATTGCGTAGACAATGAC
>CAVDSZ010000028.1:0-9886 GCA_963611795.1 Akkermansia muciniphila
CTGTTTGTCAAGTACTTTTAATACTTTTTTTGAAACGTCAGATTTAATACTTTTTGCGTGCCACTATAGAGACACATTGAACATCTTGAGTCAGTCATCACTAATCAGATGGATAGACGCGAATTTATCCACAGGCGGAAAAAAGAAAAATTTTCCTCTTGATTGATAGCTTGATTAGATATATCTTGATTATAATCTTCTTGATTAAGGAGTCCCGAAAGGTGGCTTGCGAAGGGGATTCTTGAAAAATAAAGTTACCATAAAATCCACCAGAGACCATTCAGGTTACCATGAAATCCAATTCAGGTTACCATGAAATCCAATTCAGGTTACCATGAAATCCACGATATTCGCTATAAAGTGACCATTTGCTATTGACTTCTGGTAACCGATATGGTATAATATATGCTGAGGTGATATGATGGCTCGTAGAAAGCAACTTGACAAAAACAGTATAGTTCAGAAAAGCCGCCCTCTGTCGGCACTATGGCAGAGTGACTTCAATCTGACAGAATTCAAAATTCTTGATGTATATCTTTCCAAAATAAACAGTCATAACCCTGATCAGCGCAGAGTTGATTTTGAAAAAGGTGAACTCGAGCGATTATTTGACGTTGATCGTATTCGGACAGATGAACTACGAGGGCATTTAAAAAAACTGATGTCACCGATTGAGCTAAGTTCAAACCAAAACGAGCTTCATCTTATGACTTTATTTGAGGAGGCACGTTGTGAAAAGGATGAACTGGGTATATGGCAAATACGCTTAGAGTGCACACAAAAAGCCATGAGGTACTTTTTTAATATCGAAAGTTTAGGATACTTGAGATATAAGCTCAAGTGTGTAACAGAATTGCAGAGTCGCTATTCTTATATCTTGTTCGTTTACATCGAAGCTAACAGATTTAAGAAAGATTGGGTAGTCTCAGTGCCAGAGCTTCGAGAAATTCTAAATTGTTCTGATGATAACCTATATTTGCAATTCAAGTACTTGAACAACAGGATATTGAAACGTGCATACGCAGAGATCATGGAGAAAACTCCGTGCCGGTTCACTTACGAGCCTATCAGAACAGGGCGTGTTGTAAGTGACGTCAGATTTATCGTTGAAGAGTTTCCAAGCATAGATGAGCCGGAATCAAAAGAAATCCCTGGACAGTTGGACATTTACAGTAAGACAGACCGAATCGAGCTTTGGAGCGAAGCTTGTGACAATGAGTTTACAGAAGCTGAAATGAAACAGCTTTCTGAAGTTCTCGTGTTAATACCATTGAGCAATTTTTCACCTTATGCTGTCAGCGGTGACATTGATTTGCAACGCTATCATTACCTTGCCGAAAAATATGCCGCTATAAAGCGAATAAACGAAAAGAAACCTATCAAGAATCGCTTCTCATATATGCTTGCAATTCTGAAAAAGGACGCGGGAATAAATTCATGAGCACAGCAGGAAAGAGCGCGTGCGATAAGAATAGCAGGACTTGCTCACAATATGCGATGCGCAGAACCGAAATCTAAGCTTGAGTCCGAATACAAGCCACGTTGAACCATCTAACCAGCTGGTTACCTGAACAGTTTAACATCCGGACGTGTTGCAACGTATCTCTCAAGCTCTGGGGTAAATCCGTTGATACTGAACAGCACATAGTGAGTTTTCCTGCGACCAGCTTCCCATGGCACAAACTCAGACTTTTTTTCAAGCTCTTTCAGAATGTTGATGCCAACCGGTTCAATCCAGTACTTGCATTCTCCGAGAATAAGGTTCTTTCCATCAGGATCGAGCGCGGCTATGTCGATTTCCACTTTGTTGTCCCAATACCGCCCGATTTTTGAAAAGTGGAAGTACCACACGCCTTCTGCGTTGAGTTGCCACATCTTCTCGCGGCATATATCCTCGTACACGAACGCGATCTGGTTGCTCACGAGACCATTCCGGATCTTCGACATGACAATCTCGGAATTTCCACTTTCGAGAAAGCTCATATTCGGGTAAACAAAAGCAAACCAGAACTTTATATAATTGTCCTTGATCCTGTAAAGTCCACGCTTACTTTTCTCGGGATTATCTTCGGTCACTGGGACTTCGCGTTCAAGAATGTCAAGGTCTATGAGCGTCTTCAGATACTTCGTGAGATTGGTTGTCTTGGTCTCAAGAACGGTTGCTATGGTTGACAGCTTACTGTTGCCTGCCGCGATTGCTTTTATGAGCGAGAAGTAACTGCCGATCTCCGAAATCTCCTGCTGAAGAAGAAAGTGGGGTTCATCGTACAGATAGCCTGATGGATTGAGAATGTTCTGCTTGATCGCGCTGTAAATGTCCTCACATTCACCGAAGAGCTCGATATACTTCGGAACGCCTCCGGTAACTGAATACATCTCGATGAGCTCTTTCTCAGGACGATTCGGGAAAAACTGACCGTAGTACTTGAACGGTATCTGTTTTAAGCGTATCTGGGCGCTTCTGCGACCGTACAGCGGACTGTCATAGTTCAGTGTCTGAGACTCCATCATCGAGATTAAGGAGCCGCATAAGATGACCATGACGGACTTGTTCTTCAGTATCTCTTCCCATATACGTTGAAAGATCGAGGGAAAAGCAGGGTTAGATTTGCCTATATACTGAAATTCGTCTATTACGATTACGGGCTTTTTTTCAAATTCCGTATCCATTACAGTCTTGAAGATGACGTCCCAGCTTGATCCTGCGGAGTAGCGCAGAAGATCGCTGTTGATGAAATCTGCGGCACGCTGCTTGAAGCTCTCTCGGTTCTGAAGCTCTGATTCCTCACTTGCAAGAAAGAAAAGCGCATTTTTTCCACTGATGAACTGGGTTATAAGCGAGGTTTTGCCTACCCGCCTGCGTCCGTATAGTATAACAAGCGATGAGCCGTTACGGGTGTATTCGTTTTCGAGCGTGGCTATCTCGGCTTCACGGTCGATAAATCTTGTCATATCGGTATTCTCCTTCGTCTTCGTCAATGTAGTTTACGGTGTTTGTTTATTATATCACAGATTTTATATAATTTCAAGTATCATAATTTGAATTATATAATTTTATGGCAGAGATGAAATTATGAATCACGCAAGAAAGCCACACCCCAGCGATATACGTTGGAGTGTGGCTTTCGTAAACTGCTTCTTAGTTTATTAGACCTGTTCGATAACCCTCCCGACTTGTCAATCAAATTGCCGACTCACGTCGCCAATTTGATACGCTAAAGTCGGGTTATCGAACAGCTCTAATATTCCCAACCTTTTCAAGGTTTCCGTGTCTGTATTGACGAAGAGGTGATAAACTTGAACCGGAACGAAGCCGAAAAAATTATAAACGGATTTCTGAAGCCGATCTACGGATTCGCGCTGAAGCGATGCCGGAACAGCCAGGACGCAGAGGATCTTTCGCAGGAGATCGCGCTGAAAGCCTTTCAGGTGCTGACCGCGCGCGACGACATACTCGATCCGTCGAAATTCATCTGGACAGTCGCGCACAACGCGCTCGCCAACTACTACCGCGACGGCGCGAAGCGCTCTGAATACGAGATCGTCAGACTCCCGCCCGAGGACGTCATCGGAGACAACGATCCGGCTGACGACGACTCGGACATCATAACGCGTCTGTGCTCAGAGATCGCATATCTCTCAAAGCTCCAGCGGCAGATTGTCGTCGGCTACTATTTCGACGGCAGAAAGCAGTCGGAGCTCGCGGAGTCGCTCGGAATCCCGGTCGGAACGGTCAAGTGGCATCTCTTCGAGGCAAAAAAAGAATTGAAGCGAGGTATGGACATGGAAAGAAAGTCAAGTGAACTGAAATTCGCGCCGGTGGATTTTTCGCGCACCGGGTTCTGCGGCTCGATAGGAAGCCGACCGCTCTCCGATTTTTTCGGGACGGCTCTGCCGAAGAACATATGCTATTCGGTGAAGTCCGGGTTCAAGAGCGTGAATGAGATTGCCGATGAGCTCGGCGTCTCGCCGGTCTATGTCGAGAGCGAGCTCGAGCGGCTCGAGGAGAATGGTTTTTTAGTCGAGAAGGGCGGGAAGTATATCGCGAATTTCATAATCGACGAGCCGACAACAGAGCTTCTGGCGCTGCAAGACGAGATGTACAAAAAAGCCGCCGCGATTTTCGCGAACGAGCTGTTCGACGAGCTTACAGGCTCAGGACTGCTGAACGACTCCGACATCGCCTGCGGTCAGACAGACGGCGAGGTTACAATGACCTCCGGAGCGAAGCGCGATAACAATTTCATTCTCTGGTCGCTGATTCCATTCATCACCGCGATGTCGGGAAGCGTCAGGGAGAGGATCAGGTTTGACGAGGTAGCGACGATCCGCCCGGATGGCGGGATTAACATATTCAGTGCCGATGTGAAGCGCGGCGATCTGAAGCTCCCGGAGGGCTATGTTGAGATGCGGGACTGGAACGGACCGATGTGGAACAGCGACGGCGAGAGCATGCTGTGGCAGGTTGACAGCGAGTGGTCGGAGCGCAAGGCGGAGTCGTACTACTACGTTGAGCGCGCGAAGCGGGTTCTCTCGCTCTTGGAATCGGATGAGCTTTCAAAGGCGGACGCCGCGTGGCTCGCCGAGCGTGGATACGTGAAGACCTGCGGCGATCCGGATGGGATGTTCAAGGTCTCGTGGCAGATAGTCATGCTTTTGAGTTCCGGAATAAAGAAAAAGCTGATCGCGCTCGGCGACGGCATCCGCGAGAGGCACGCGGAGGAGCTCGAGCGGCTGAAAGCGCCTTATGTGAGCGCGGCGCTTGACGCTGTTCCGAAGCATCTGAGAAAGGTGCGCGAATACGAGCTGCAATTCCTTTTCGCGTCGGATGGCTGGTTCATACTTCACTGTCTGAAGGCACTGCTCGCGAATGGAAAGCTGAGACCCCCGACTGCCGGACAGAGAAAGGCGATGTCTGTACTTATCGCGCCGGAAAGGTGAGCTGCGTCGTATGGCGGTTGTGATGAGGACATCTTCTTGGTGAGTTTTTTGGCGGGACGATAGAACGAGCTGCTCCGAGCCGCTGGGCGGCTCGGAGCAGCTCGGTTCGCCGGGCGGCGCAGCCGCCCGGCGAACGCAGGTGGCGTGCGCAGCACGCCATCGACCTCGCGTCGGGAGCGAGCCGGAGGCGAGCGATCCGGGCGCGCGAGGTCGACGGGAACGGAGTTCCCGTCTGCGCGGCGCGCGCGAAGCGCGCACCGGCGGGGGTTGCAGGGGATCTCCCCTGCGTGCACCGCCGCGTAAATTTTCGCGCTTTCGCGCGAAAATTTACGCGGCGGGTTGGACGGGCTGCGAAGGCAGCCCGTCCAACGCAGGTGGCGGACTTCGTCCGCCATCGACCTCGTGCCTGTGTGCGCCTGCGGCGCGCCCGGCGCGAGGTCGACAGGCACTTCGTGCCTGCCTGCCGAGAGAGCGAACGACACGCTGTACTTCTCCGAAACCGCCTTCCCCCCATTACCACCTGCGTGTGTCGAATGTACGCATCGCGTGAGACAGCGACGCGCCGTCAGAATACCCCGACTTCGCGGCAGCCGACTCTCAAGCGTCTCACCGGCTGAGATCAGCTGATACGCGTTCATTATCCGATAGGTGCGCAGATACGCGTATGGCGTCTGATTCATTATCGACCTGAACCGCTTTATGAAATAATTCACCTCGTACCCCGAACGTGCCGCCATGTCCGTGACCCTGATCGGCTGCGTGTAGTTCTCACGGATCATATCAAGCGTCTCACAGACCATCCTGTCGTCTACGAACGGCAGCTCAACATTATATGAGAGCAGATCGAGCATCGCCAGCAGCATGCGGTGCACGATCCGCTTTTTTTTCTTCGACCGAGCCGCGTCCCGCGTTCATTATCTCCTGGAGCTTGAAGCGCTTGCGCCGACCTTCAAGATCTGGTGTGCTGAAACAAAATTCCTCAAACGCTCTGAACAGCGTCAAAAGTCCGTGATCCTCCCTGGGCTCGTAGATCAGCGGTGAGTCGGCGATCAGCGGCGGAGACGACAGAAAATCAAAGAATATGTGGTCGAGCGGGTCGTTCCTGTCGTTCTCGAACCGGTATTCGAAATTTTATGGGAACAGGTAGATCATTCCGGGTATGAATCTTTGCCGTGCTCCTCTTTTGTCGATGTACCAGGCTGTCCCGCCTTTGATGTAGTAGAGCTTCTGCATGTTTATCTTGTAGTTCTGCACCCAGTCCGACGGTGCGCGGGTTGACCCATAGGTCAGTATGAACCAGATACTTGTCTCCATATATCGCTCCTCTCTTGCCAGAAAAGACGATTTCTGACAATAAAATAGCTTTTCCGGTCATATACAAATCAGCCTCGATGTATTATAATTATTATACGATAAATTTAAGCCTTTGTCAATACAAACCGACCGAAACAGACAAAAAAACGCGCGGACGTACGCACGTTCGCCGCCGGAGAACCAAAATGCAGAACGACAAAAAACGAAAACTATCAAGAAACGGCTTCGATGCCTTCGATCCTGAGCTCTTCAAAGCCCCGCCTGCGAGCGCTTACCCTGTCTACGCCTGGGTCTGGAATGACACTATCACGCCCGAAGGAATACGCTCTCAGCTCGACGATTTCGAACGCGCCGGGATAAAGGGCATCTATGTCCTAGCAGAGCCGAAGAACTTCCGTCCCGAAAAGCAGCTCACACCGCTCGAGCCAGATTACCTTTCGGACGAATACGTAAGGCTTCTCACGCTCGCCTACAGCTATGCCGTCGGGACGCGGATAAACGCCGGATTCAGCGCTGACACCGACACCGACCTCACCGAGTACATTGCTGCCGAGTATCTTCCAAACGACAACTTTGTCAACCTCATCGACGAAAAAGCCGTCGACGCCTTCCTCGACATCACCTTCGGCGCGATGAAGTGATGAAATAATGATGAAATAATAATAGACATGTTCGATAACCCGACTTTAGCATATGAAAATGGCGATAAAATCGGCATTTTCATTGACATGTCGGGAGGGTTATCGAACATGTCTATTGAAATTTCCCCGGTTTCGCCTTACGCTGGCAAAGCCGGGGAAATGCTTTATATCAGAGACGAGAGCTCAGGTCATTCGCTGAGTTTTTTCACGAGGTCGGCGAGCAGAGTCTCGAACTGCTCCTTGACCGACGCCGATTCCGACGCCCAGTTCCTGTTGTTCGCCACGACCATGCTGCGCATCCTGCCCGGAATGAAGTTCAGCCCGGCGACAGAGTAGACGCGTCCGAAATCATACATTATCGAGCCCTTGATGATGTCGTACATTCTCGCCGAGTCATCGTCCGATGAGTACTTGACCTTGAGCGCGGTCTCGAAGAAGGCGGGCGCGACGCGGTAGTAGCCCTCGGACGCGAGAGCCTCCATGACCGCTGAGGACATGTCGGGGTCTTTAGCGTCGGTCGGGATCGCGTACATCGAGCCGGTGTAGGACGCGGCGGTGATGTAGCTTTCCTGCGCCTCATCCCACTTCGGCGTCGGGAGCACACCGTACTCAAACGAGGCGTCGCGGAGATTATTGAGCGCCATGTCGAGCGAGTTCAATGAGAATATATACTGCTGATTCAGAAATCCGACCGGATTCATATCGTCGTCGTTCATCAGGCAGGAATCGGAGTCGTGGAACGCCGAGCAGAATTTTTCGATGAAGGCGGCGGCTTTCTCGCTGGTGAAGTCCGGCGAGACCTTCTGACCGAGCTCCTTGTCCTGCTCGACGACGCGCAGCCCGCAGTCGTACCAGGCGTTGTCAATGAAGGTATTTGTCATTCCGACGCCGAAGAAGTCGCCGTCGTTCTTTATCTGGTCGCCGTTCAGGTCGTTGTATATGCCGCTTGTCATCTCAAAGAGCTTGTCGAACGTCCATTTTCCGCTGTCAACGAGAGCGTATGGGTCTTCGAGCTTGTATTTTCCGAGCAGCTCCTTATTGAACAGCACCGCGAAGGACGTTCCGATCGTGTTCGTCGATATGTCGCCGGTAGCCATATACAGCGTGCCGTTCAGGCTGAGCGCGTCGATCAGCGTGTCAGACAACCACGGCATATCGAAATCGAGATATTTCGTGCCGATAAGATTGTACATCAGCTTTTCGCCAGCCAGGATGGCTACCGAGAGGCTGTAGCCCGAGATGATGTCATACGCCGAGTCGCCTGCCAGAACGCTCGATCTGACAGCGCCCTGGTAAATCTTCTGATTCGCGTTGAGCCCGTCCGACTCGATGAAATCGAATTTGACGTTAAGCCGCTCCTGCACGGCGATGTTGCGCTCGTAGATGGCGTCGTCGACGACATCGCCGGACTGCTCGGTATTAGACTTGTTCGATAACATCCGCATGGTAGAAAAATACACAAATAAATGGTATACTTGAGTAGGGTGAGAAAGTTTGAAACAAACAACTAACAGTCATGCTACGCCTAGCATAAAAAGAGCGCAGCAAAAAGACTGTCACAAGGCAGTCAAAAAAAATTATGGCAACTGCTAATCAGGTAATAGCTCCGATGGGGACATCATCCTTAATGACGTAGCCGCGAAGTCTAAGGAAATTCAAGGCTTGGGATACGGAAAGTTCCTTTGAAAAGGGAGCGGGAGTATCCACAACAGCGCATGGGGTGTACGGTTCAAGCCTGGAAAGAATATTCCAAACAGCCACAAGAATCATACGGCAAACGGCAATGATGGCTTTTTTATGACCTCGCCGAGCCTTGATTCTGCGGTAACGCTCCTTAAATTCCGGGTTTTTATTGGATTTAATGAGTGCGTTGGCGATTTGGACCAACAAAGGTTTCAGATAAGCACCCGCACGGGAAATTCTGGTGGATTTAACCTTTCCGCCACTGCTGTCGTTGCGAGGACAACAGCCTGCCCATGAGCAGAGATGCTTCGCCGTAGGAAACACGGACATATCGACACCAATTTCCGAAATGAGTGCAATGGCGGTCATCGGATTGGCAGAGAAGCCCGGAACGGAACGAATCAGCTCCAAAGGGTAGGCGTATTGCTCGGAAAGGCGGTGAATCTCGGTTTCAATCAGTTCACGGTGATGTTTGATCTCGTCAATGTGGTCGAGACAGAGACAGTCAGACAGTTTAGTGCGCGGTTCTTTTCCCCCGTCAGACAGTTCGTGAGTTTCGCTCTGTATCGCATAAGGTCACGAAGCTGGCGAATGTCTGACGGCGGGATAAAGCTTGGTCTGATCATGTCGCACATGAACAGGTCGCAAATCCACTTTGCATCCTTTCGGTCTGTTTTGCTGCCCTTTGGCGGTTTTGTGTACTTGGGATGAGCCAATACCACGTCACAGGTTTTCTCCAACACGTTGAATACTGGAATCCAATACTTTCCTGCCGATTCCATGCACACATCGGTGCAGGAATAAGACGCAAGCCAGTCAGCAAGCTTCCGGAGACCTTTGGAGAAAGAAGAAAAGCGAGCTTCCTTGCAGGATGTAAGACTGTTGTTATCGGTAATACCGATACAAGCGTAAATCCAGGTCTTGTGAACATCCAATCCGCAACAGTTCCTGCGGAAAATTCTGAACATCTGAGTCCCTCCTTAAAAATTGCAGACCCGGCAGGGACTGGTCATCCGGCAAAATCGAGTCGATTCGTAAGAGATAAGTTTACGGGCTGCAAGCGCCATTCGTTGATGCCTTAACGGACGACCGACACCATATAAAAATGCGGGGGGTTAGCCCACCACTCACCTCCACGGGTTCTGTAGTTTGCCGGTTCTTGACTCTATTTTACCACAAATATATTAACAAAAAACGAAAAGCACCTACGGTTTCATAACCCCGTCGATGCCTTTCGCAGAAAGGCAGTTTATAAAAATGGATAATGCAAAACGAATCGCAAAACTCAAGGAAAATGAATACCAGAG
>CAVDSZ010000029.1:0-9544 GCA_963611795.1 Akkermansia muciniphila
GCCTCCAACTGCTCTTCACGACCGTCGATCCAAACAATCTTTTCCGGCTTTGTCATGTCCGCCATTTCGCGGATCCATGCGTCGACTGCTGCGTTCTTTCTCATGGTGTATCTCCTTTATATATCATTAGGCAAAAAATTGTATGTGGAAAATGCCCAACTTCTCACATGTATCATTTTAACACTGGATTACTGCATTTTCAAGAGAATGCGTATAATGTTTCAAAAATTCTTTACATTTTACGTGTTTTTCACCTCTGAAATACCCGATTCGGCATTTCGCTCGTCGCAAAACCGCAAAAACCGGGGTTTTAATTGCGGAAATGTGCTAATCTTAAAAAAATTGACATATTTTTGCCAATATTTTGTCATATTATCGTGCACGAAAATGCTTGCAATCAATGGATTTATATGGTAATATGTTGACACATCGGGAAACACCAATATTTCCCTAAAAACAAAGGAGTGGACCTCATGGAAAAAACGACAAAAATCTTAATCGCTGACGAAAACGAAGAAGTACGCGCAGAAATTAAGGAAAACCTCAAAAAAGCAGGTTTTCTTTATGTGGAAGAAGCAAGCAACGGAGAAGATACATTACAAAAGATTACCAGAAT
Organism: Akkermansia muciniphila; assembly: GCA_963611795.1. Lineage (GTDB taxonomy): Bacteria > Bacillota > Clostridia > Oscillospirales > CAG-272 > UBA1740. The sequence goes on from CAVDSZ010000029.1 coordinate 617, forward strand.
ACATCCGGACGTTGTCATTGTTGATTTATGGCTGTCCAAAATGGACGGCATCGGCATTATCCGCGCCACGAAAAAACTGCCGTTTTCTCCAAAAGAAAAGGCGGTGATGATTCTCGTTTCCATGGTACCGAGTCCCTCTACATTTATGGAAGCAACTGCCGCAGGTGCCGACCTCTGTATGCTCAAACCGCTGGACTACAACAGTCTGTGCGAACACATAGACGCTCTGACCGCAAGCGCCCGCACAGACGATCCGCGCCAGGGACAGATCCCCTCCGACATGGAAGCACAGGTCACGAAAATCATTCACCAAATTGGTGTTCCCGCGCATATCAAGGGATATCAGTACCTCCGCACAGCAATCCTTATGACCATTGAAGACAATGACATTATCAATTCCGTCACCAAAGTCCTCTACCCCTCTGTCGCCAAAAAATACTCCACGACGACTTCCCGCGTCGAACGTGCGATCCGTCATGCGATTGAAGTTGCTTGGGACAGAGGCGATCTTGACACGCTGAACTCTTTTTTCGGCTACACGGTACAGAACAGCCGCGGTAAGCCGACCAATTCTGAATTCATCGCCATGATTGCGGACAATCTGCGTTTGAAGTACAGGATCCGCTGACATATACCATACCCCCCGCCGACAGAAATTCTGTCGGCGGTTTCTTTGCTTTTCGGGGGCTTTTTTGCAAAATATTCCGTATCTACACGATTCCGCAGTGCAGAATCTGCAATAAAAAATCGGCAGAGGCAACATATGTGTCCCTGCCGATATCGGTGTGTATATTATTTGCCGTTATTTCCATGCCTCCGGGCAATCGCGGTGTTGCTTAAACCATGCCCATTCTTTCAGCACCTTGTTGCTGTTCGAACAGTTCAGCGTCAACACCCCGTCGCACACGGTCACGGTAATAATCCCGTTCATGGAAGTAAAGGTTTTCTGTTCGTAATCCTCGCACAGCGTCGTAACGAATACTTTGTCGGTGTACGGCGCTACACGATCCACAAACTCTTGCGTCGGGAATTGATTGGCGTCCGTTTTCGTGTACTCCGAGCTTCCGGCGCAGCAACACACGCACACGACTTTCGGGCGAATCACTTCAAGCAAAGCGTCACTCGACGATGTCTTGGAACCGTGGTGACCTGCCTTATACAAAGTCACCTCGGGGAGTGTGTTCCGTTTGACGAGTTCCGCTTCCCCACCCTTCTCGAGGTCTCCTGTGAACAGGTAGTGGCTATCGCCCTGAGAAAACAGCGTACAGACGGAATAATCGTTCTCGCTCGTCGCTTTTTCATAGTAGTATTTGCTGTCTAGAATACGCATGGTCACATCGTCGGAGAGTTGGAATACGTCTTTTTTCTCACGGATGCACTCTTCTGCGGTATAATGATTCGCGCCTCGGTCGATTGCCTCTTGCCGCTCGCGTAGGTAGTTGCTGTACATGGTACTGTCTTCTTTTTGATTCGTGCGCGCGAAGTCAATAATTGTCCCAATCTGGAACATATCAAAAAGACTTTCCGTATTGGTGCCGGTCGCAAAACCCGCATAGTGATCCTGATGCGCGTGCGTCACGATTACATAATCGAGTTTATCGTCTTTCATATGTTCTTTGAGGAATTTTGCAATGGTCGGAATGCTCTCGGTTCTTGACCCTGCATCGATGAGAATATCGACCGTACCGACTTGGATAAAGGTGCAGTCGCCGGTATAGACGTTACCGAGTTCCAAGAAGTGAATAGATATTTCGCCCGGAACCGAGCCGGCGAGCTTTTCCACATAGGGAGCTTCCGCCGGTGCCTGATCACTTGCCGGTGTGCGGTACTGTGCCATGCCGACGAAACCGACGGCGAATCCGATGACCAGGCACAGAACGACGAGCAATGCCACAAACGCCCCGGATACTTTACGTTTAGCCAAGAGACTCACCTCCTGCCTCTTCGTCACTTGCCGGTAAGACAGTGATGGTCTGAATACGCTTGATGGTTCTTCCGAGCGGGGTCTTTACAGTGTAGGTCGTATAATAAACGCCCTCGGTCAAGTGCAACATATCCCCCTCTGCCTCCGGCAAAGTGGTCACGACCGTCAATGTATCGGAAATATCACGCCCCAGTGCGATAGCGGTTATATCACAGTTTAACGCGGATCTTTCCACCGTATCACCGGCTGTAAAAAGCAGTGAAGCGTTGGTATCCAATGTAAAGGTGTCGTTCCGCGTCATCAGATACGCGGTTCCCGCCCCTGCCGCCAAAGCGACAAGCAAAACGGCAACAAGCGCAATCTTGACACCGGCGGGCAGTTTCTTTACGCGCTTTTGGGCTTTTTTCACCGTCCGCGCGGGAACCACAGGGGTCTCCGATGCAGAAGCGGAAGAGCCTTTGGTGGATGTCTTCTTAGTAGTATTCTTTTTTTCTGTAGCCATGACAGATGCCTCACATGGTTTTTCTGCCCCGTATCGCCTGCGTCAGGGTCACGGGGTCGGCATATTCAAGCGAGCCGCCAACAGGAATCCCCTGCGCGGGGCGGGTAATGCGGACTTCGGGGTATCTCGCCGCAATCAATTTTCCGAGATAGGATGCCGTCGTATCCCCCTCGAAGGTGCAATTCGTCGCGAGGACAATCTCCGAAACGCTCTCTTCGCCGATGCGTTCCATAAGGTCCGCAATGTGCAGCTTATCGGCAGTAATCTGCTTCCGCGGATTCAAGACGCCGCCGAGAATGTGGTATTTCCACCCCATACCGCTAAGCCGTTCCATCGCCATCGCATCCTGCGGCGTCTCCACAACGCAGAGTGTATCACTCGTGCGCTCCGGGTCGGCGCAGACCGGGCACAGGTCGCTCTCGGATATGTTATGGCACACGCGGCATTCGTGGACATCGCGCTTCGCACCGATGACGGCATCGGCAAAGCGATTGACTTCCTCTTCACTGCGGTGCAAGAGTGATAGTGCGTAGCGCGTCGCCGTCTTTTCCCCGACACCGGGGAGAAGGCGAAACTGCTCAATCAGCCTCTCAAGCGGTACAATATATTCCGTCATTTCAGAAAAGACCCGGCATACCGCCCGCGAGCCCCATAGGACCCGTAATTTTGCTCATCTCCTCCGCGGCGGTATCTTCCACCTTACGGATTGCCTCATTGACGGCGGCGGTCATCACGTCCGCAAGCGTCTCAATGTCATCGGGATCGACAATGTCGGGGCTAATCTCCATTTTACGGATTTCTTTCTTACCGGTAATGGTAATCCTCACCATACCGCCGCCTGCAGAGACCTCATATTCACGCTCTTCCAGTTCTGCTTGGAGTGCCGCCATGTCCTCCTGCATTTTCTGTGCTTGACGGAGCATACTCTGCATATTCCCGCCCATGCCGTTGCTTTTCGGTACTTTAATGTTCATGAAATTCTGACTCCTTAAAATAATTCTTCTTCATTCGTCGGCTTCGGGGCGGCGCCCGTCAGACGCTCGATATAAACCGAGGAAAGCGGACGACCGATGCTCTCCGAAACAATGCGGAGAATCGCCGCCTGTGCTTTGGTATCCCGTTCAAAATTAGCAAGCAGAATATGCTGCCGCAAAATAAGCCGTAAAACTGTCGTTCCGACCGAGGCACTTGCGCCGTCAAACACGCCGCGGTAGTACGGGAACATTCCGAGAAACTCGTCCGCAATATCGCGCCAGCCCTTAAGTTTGGTTTCAATATCCGTTTGGGCGGATTGGGTGGTGCCGTCGCCCGAAGCGTCGGGTGCCGCGTTGATTCCCTGCGTAGTCTGCGGCTGTACGACAACCGGTCTTACGGCAGAATCGCCTGTTGCGCCGTTCGCCCCCTCCGGGGGAGGAGCGGGTAATGTAACGGGAGTCGCCGACGTCACCGCGCCGACACGCAGCTTTTTGACCTCCCTTTCGAGGTCCTCAATCCGAGCAAGCATCGCCTCCGGGGTCGTCCCGAGACGTGCATCACACATACGTGTCAATGCAATCTCTGCCGCGGCACGGCGGGCAATCCCCGTCTTTTGCAGCGATGGCTGCACTTCTTCGATCTGACGGCTGATATAATACAGTCTTGCAAGCGGCACATCGGCTGCAATCGCACGCAAACGTTCGTCTTCACTGTCCGTCAAATCCAAATAGGTCTTGGCGTCCGGCACCGTCTTTTCCACAATCAAATCGCGGAACACCTCCGAGAGCGAAGTGAAGAATCCCGCGAGGTCGCCGGAGGACATGACAATGTCGTCCACCGTCCGGTAAATTGTCGGATAATCCTTCCCGAGAATGGCTTCCGCCGTCGCAAAGAGCGTCGCGCGGTTCCCCGCCCCGAGCAGACTCGCAACCAACTCATCCGTAATCTCGGTATGGGTTCCTCCGCAGAGCTCCAGGAGGCTGACGGCGTCACGCATCCCGCCCTGCGCCGTTCGTGCAATCATTCGCGCGCCGTCGGGCGTCAGCGTCATTCCCTCTGCCGCGGCAATGGTTTGCAGTCTTCCCATAATGACTTCGGTCGGAATACGACGGAAATCAAACCGTTGGCAACGGGAAACGATTGTCGCCGGGAGCTTCGCGAACTCGGTCGTTGCCAAAATAAACATCACATATGCAGGCGGCTCCTCCAGCGTTTTCAACAGAGCGTTAAAGGCGCTCGCGCTCATCATGTGTACCTCGTCGATGATATACACGCGGTACTTCAGTTCGGCTGGCATATAAACGATTTCTTCTTTGAGGTCACGGACGTTATCGACACCGTTGTTGGATGCGGCGTCCATTTCAATAACGTCGGTCGCCGTGCCTGCGTCAATGGAACGGCAGGCGGCGCACTCGTTACAGGGGTTCCCGTCTACAGGGTGCAGGCAGTTGACCGCCTTCGCCAAAATCTTGGCAGATGACGTTTTCCCAGTCCCACGGGAGCCACAGAATAGGTACGCATGCGAAATCTTTCCCGTCGCCACCTGATATTTTAGGATATCGGTAATGTGTTCCTGCCCGCACACCTCGTCAAAGGTTTTGGGGCGCCAGGTACGGTAGAGTGCGCGATGCACGGAAATCACCTCCTAAAATGAAAAAAGCGGGACGAACCGGGCAAAAGCCCGCGGCTCTGCCCCGCAGAAGTCAAGCCCGCCCGTCGGGCAACGAATCATACGCCGTATCCTTGATGATCCTCCTACACACGGTAACCGGAGTCTCCGCTCCGAACAGGCGCCCCTACGGCACACCGGGTACACTGCTTAATGCTGCTTGGTTCCCCACCTGACATGGTTCACAGTTTCCGATTGCGTAAGACCCATCCTTCAACACGAATTCCCAAGTGCAGACTGCACAGACGGTCACCGCAGATACGACATCACCCCTGCTACAGCGGATTGCAGGTACAGGGCACCGCTACCTCCCCGGCTAGTATGATTCTGCCCGACACGCGGGTTTGACCTTTTATAGTATAACAAAAACACGCCCGGAATGCAAGCAGGTTTTCATTTTTTCACAGTTTCTTATTTTTCTGTTGTTCCACGCGGCTCCTGGGCGCTTGCAGCGCGGATTTACTTGGTTTTCTCCAGTCTCGAGAGCAATGCCTCACAACTGGTTTCATAGATTTTCCCCTGCGCAGGGTTCAGACCTACATACGTAAAGCCCAATTTGGTGACGAATTTCTCGAGAAGAGAAGAATACACCGATATCCCGATATTTTTAATGATGATATTCTCCTCTCTCCACTCGTTGAGGCGTTGTTTCATCCATTTAAAGAACATGAGATACTGTGTTTGTGTCGCGTACTCGGGTGCTATGGCGATCATAGCGATATACGCATTGAATTCCCCACCCAGAGAGTAGAGCTCAATCATGCTGTCACGGACGATGCATTTGCCGGATATGACATCGGCATACGCATCATCTTCCAGCGGATACAGGTCACAGTATCCGATAATTTCATCGTTTTTGACGAGGAGCGTCGATGTATCCTCCTCATACTCGCTCGCCGCGCTCTTCCAATCCTCGAAAGTGCCTTCGATTTCGTCATTCATCACATATTTGTCACGCGGAATACAGAGATAGTCGAGTTCAATCTCTTTCATGGTGATTTTGCGGTGTGTATAGCCGATATCACACGCTTCGCTGATGCGAATCAGCGTAGGTTCTTTGTATCGGGCGCCCTCCGCCTTGTCACTCTCCCGTTCCATGGAACGTTTCATGCTGTCAACGATCTGCGTGACAGCATCGATATGGGTATCGAGCACCTGCGGAAAAGCATCAAGCCATTGCGTGGGTCCGAGGTAGAATTCCATAGCCTCCGACGGAATGAAGCTCTCAATCCTGAGCGGTATAATCGTCTTGTTCCGTGCGACGGCGGAGTTGATCTCCCTCAGCACGTAACCGGATTTATCCGACGCCGTCGAGCAGATCAGCATGACCGCGAGGGAGTTGCTGATGCCGCGAATGATCTCCGAGGCGTATTCCTTGCCGGTGTCAATGTTTCTCGGGGCGATAAAGCACTTGTAGCCCCGTTTTTCAATCAGAGATACGACTTTATTGGCGATGTCCTCGTTCACCGTTGCATAGGAAATAAAAAGGTCATACAAATAAATGTCTTTCATCATCGTTCCTCCTCTTTCTTCGGGTGCAGCAACGGCTGATTCAGCGGTGTTTCCGCCCCGCTGAACGGTTGTAAGGTCAGTTCATACGTCGACGTGCCGCGGTCGGTATGTGCGACGCAGCGAAGCCCCAGTGATTCACACAGGCGGACACCGCCGGGAGATATTGCATCTGCAATGATGCGGCGCACGGTTATGCCCCGTCGTGCGGCAAGTTCCGCCCACTCGGAGACGACCGCACGCATCATCCGCCCGGCACAACCGCGCCCTCGATAGTCTTCCCGAACCACGATAGAGGAGAGATAAATGTCATACGCTGTATGGTCGCGCATCGGTAAAATGTCCGCGCCAGACACGAAAGTGTCAATCTCACCGCTGCGAAGACGTTCATATGCCCCCTCTGTCACCGGGCTGAAATTGATATAACCGACGATCTCCCCACGATCCTTCAACATCGTATAGATGTAAGGATTTCTCCGCTGATAGTCCAGACACCTCTCGTACATCAGATGATACTCATCGTGATAACTCTCGTAATCCAGCATCAGCGCCCCGCGTATATCCTCGGAGGTAATTTCTTGTCCAAAAATCAGTTTCACGCCCAACTCACCCACATTTCTTCCAAACGTCGCAACGTCGGTATCGCAAATAATCCATTATAATTTTATTATAAACAAATCCTGTGCGAATGTAAAGTATGATAGCTGATACGCACTCGTTCTCCCGTACATAGTGACGGTGCGCTTTCACCCCAAAATAAAACAGATTGAAAACTTTACTCCCAAAACACGACAGAATCAATATTGAAACGTGTTTTACTCCGAATCGTCACCTGATGTGCCCCCTCGGACAATTCATCGGAAAGATAGGCAACTCCTGTTTCACTTCCCTCTCTATAGTAACAAAAAAGCACAAGACCTGCTAAATCTTGTGCTTTTTATGTTTTGTTGCTTTTTCGTACTACAAAGATGGCTCCCCCTGCCCCGTTCGGACAGGCGACATCTGTGGCTCGCCGGGGCGCGGCGCCACATCGTGGTTTTATTGGCAACTGCAAAGCAAGCAAAGAGAACGCGTTATTGCGTCATCCGCTCAATATCTCATGCCCTGTTTTTACAGAAGAATCGTCTATGAAGAGCATACTCATAACAGCCCCAAAAGGGATCTGCGTCCGATTGATTGAGCCTCGCGAATTGGTTTTTAACAAGTAGCCATCAAAGAAAAGGAAATAATAAAGCAACAAATACATATTACTAAAATGGGCATCCACAATAGAATGCCACCTGTTTTATAAAACCGTTTCCCCTCCTCTAACTCAGCAAGTTCCTTTACATTAGTAGTCGTGACAACGGGAACTTTAAGACCTCTATACACAATACAAGCAATGATTGTAAAAATAATACCAATACCAAACATCAGTACTGTTGCCCATATCCCCAAATTCCGCCAGCATTTTGCCTTTTGGTAAAACTCATGTATCTTTAAATAATCCTTTGTATTTGCATCGCCCTTAGGGGTATTTGTTTTGTAATAGTTGCTTGTGGCGCAACCGCATTGGGGACAAATCATTGCTTCATCCTCGAGTTCTTTCCCACACTTTGAACAATACATCATTTTTTATTTCTCCTTCGTACCAAGTTGTTTCACTCATAAAAACTGTGTAAGGATGTTATACACACGTTTGTATGTTTGTAAAAGCATTATAACATACGTTTATATGTATGTCAATACATATATTTATATGTGTGATAAGATTTTTGTATCAAAAGAGAATGGAGAACTGAATATGTATTATTATCAGAGAATTCGGGATCTCCGCGAGGACGCCGACAAAACGCAAAAAGAGATTGCTGATATACTCGGTATTTCTCAACAGCATTATTGCCTCTATGAGCAAGGTACACGTGAACTACCCATGCATCACTTTATTAAACTGGCAAAATATTATCGTGTTTCATTAGACTATATAGCGGGCTTAATATCCAGCCCGAAAGAGTTAGAAAGATAGCACGTTATAACTGATGCGAATCCGCTTCGCTCTTTCTAAAATGTGTTTCCCTATGGCGCCCGCCCTTTGCTGTACAAAACGCTTTTTATGTGTTGGTTCCGTTACTGTCCGTTGCGTTTTGGGTTAATCCCTCCGTCGAAGGTTCAAGCCCTATCGGCAAAAAAAAGAAAACCACCCACATGGGTGGTTTTCTTTTGGCTCCCCCTGTTGGGCTTGAACCAACGACATCGTGATTAACAGTCACGCGCTCTGCCAACTGAGCTAAGGAGGAATGTAAATGGTGCACCTCCAGGGACTCGAACCCTGGACCCACTGATTAAGAGTCAGTTGCTCTACCAACTGAG
>CAVDSZ010000030.1:0-8179 GCA_963611795.1 Akkermansia muciniphila
CTGGCATTTAGTTTCAGTGTTTCTATGGCTTTCGTATCGTTTGTCAATGCAATTGGCGTTGTGTTGTTTCCGTCGCTTAAACGGATGGATGAACAGGATCTTCCGGATATGTACGGAAAAATGCGCAACACATTCACCATATTTATTTTTGTGGTATTGCTTTGCTATTTTCCGGGATGCTGGATTCTCGAAAAATGGTTGCCCCAATATACGGAGAGTTTGCCTTACCTCGGTGTTCTGCTTGCCATGATTACATTCTATACCCGCCTCAGCTTTTTGACGAATAACTATTTGAAAGCATATCGTAAAGAAAAACAGATGTTTGTCGTCAATATTGTGACGGTGGCGCTGGGAATGGGATCGTTCTTGCTTTGCGCGTATGTTTTCAACAATCTGGATTTGCTTCTAATCTGTGTTGTATTCAGCATTATGATGCGTTCGGTTATCTCCGAGATTGCCGTTGAGCGGGTCATCCAGAAGAGTTTTTGCAAAGAATATGTGATAGAATCGCTTATGACGGCAGGCTTCATTGCCTCGGTTCGATTGTTTTCCCTGTGGGTCGGTTGCGCGGTATACGCCGGGCTCCTAGTGGTTTATTTCATCATTAACCGTAAGAGCGTGATAGCGATGTTGCAAGCATTGCGGCATTCGTTACAAAAGAAGGGAAAGGATATATGAAAGGTATCATTTTGGCAGGAGGGAGCGGCACGAGGCTGTATCCTCTGACGCGCGTGACCAGTAAACAGTTGCTCCCGGTGTACGATAAACCGATGATTTTTTATCCGTTGTCGGTGCTGATGAATGCGGGGATTCGGGATATTCTGATTATCTCGACGCCGCAGGACACGCCGCGGTTCCGGGAGCTGCTCTCGGACGGGGCGGAGCTCGGCATTCACTTGTCTTACGCGGTTCAGCCGTCTCCCGACGGGCTCGCGCAGGCGTTCCTCATCGGGGCGGACTTCATCGGCGACGACTGCGTTGCAATGGTGCTCGGGGACAACATTTTTGCGGGTCACGGGCTGAAAAAGTGTCTGCGCACGGCGGTCAAGGCGGCGGAGCAGGAGGGACAAGCCACCATATTCGGTTATTATGTGGACGACCCAGAGCGCTTCGGGATCGTGGAATTCGACGCGAGCGGGAAGGTAGTCTCGATCGAAGAGAAGCCCCAACAGCCGAAGAGCAATTACTGCGTCACGGGGCTCTACTTTTACCCGAACAGCGTCGTGCGGTACGCGCAGATGATTCAGCCGTCGGCGCGCGGCGAACTGGAAATCACGGATTTGAACCGAATGTTCCTGGAGGGAGGAAACCTGCACGTCGAAGTGCTCGGGCAGGGTTTTACTTGGCTCGACACGGGGACGATGGACAGCCTCGTCGATGCCACCAACTTCGTGCGTACCGTCGAGACGCATCAGCACCGCAAGATCGGGTGCATCGAGGAGATCGCTTACCTGAACGGCTGGGTAGGGCGCGAGCAGATGCAAGCGTTCTACGAAAACATGAAAAAGAATGAGTACGGTCAGTACCTGAAAGACGTGCTGGACGGCAAATACATTAATGGATAATGATACAGGTATGGTGGCAAAATTGTACCAAACATACAGCCCCAATGATTGACAGAAGATCCTTGTGAAATAGTAGTGTTTTTAAAATGTTTGGAAATACTTTACGGGAGAAGACCATGGGGAAATGCCATACGGAGAATCGGAACAATTCATCATTGAATCATGGTACAGGAGAGCAGAGGATGCCTATGACAATGGATGCACTGCTCTCTTTGTTACGTTCCGTTTTAAAAAATGAGAACATACCGCAGATAAAACTAACAACAGAACTGATTGCTTTTTGCTCTTCGCAACAGTTAATTGGTTTTTTGTATTATGGAATTAGAAATCAGGAAGAGAAATACTCGGCGCAACTTATTTCTGCTGTGCGTCAACGCTATATGGCATCAGTTACACAGCAAATTCAGCAGGATTATTATCGCGACGAGATATTCAAACAGTTGCGTAATGCTCAAATCCCCTATATGCCATTAAAAGGTGAGCTATTACGCCATCTGTATCCGTTACCCTATTTGCGTTTTTCGTGTGATGTGGACTTCTTATATCCCCAAAAGTATCGTGAACAGGTGAACAGCATCCTCAAAAAGTTTGGATTTGAACATAGTAAAAGGGAATCGACAAATGATTCTTTTATGCAGGGCGCGGTTCATATTGAACCTCATTTCGCATTAAACGATCAAGTAGAACAATACGAAACTTACTATGCAGATGTTTGGTCACATCTGCATAGTGGCGATGGGTTACTGTTTCATTTTACAGATGAGGATTTTTACATAAACTATTTGTTGCATACATACAAACATTTTATTTTGGGTGGTGCGGGCATTCGTTCTGTTATAGACGTCTGGCTTTTTAGGAAGGCACATCCCAGTATGGATGAAGAGTATTTGCGTAGTCAGTTTCAACAATTAAAAATTAATAACTTTGTTCAACAGTACGAACGCCTTGGACGTGTATGGTTTGAAGAACAAATAGGTGATAGCGACACAAACCTTTTAAGCAAATACTTATTTGACGGCGGCGCTTACGGCACACTGGAACAAGGCGCATCTATACAGCTTTTGCAAACAGGTAATAAACGAACGACGCGTTTTCGGTATTTTTGGAATCGAGTTTTTTTACCATACACATTATTGCGACGACAGTATCCTGTCCTAAAAAAACTACCAATATTAATGCCGTTTTGCCAAGTGGCACGTTGGTTGCGGGTTGCTTTCTCGAAAGATCGACAACACATTTATCGAGATATGGCAATAGGCGCTGGAATCGACAAACAGAACCAAGACGATTTGCGGCGCGTGTGGGAAATCATTCGATAAAAAGGAGAGATACGGGACATGACAAAATGGTGTGAGCGCACGGAGTCGATGCCGCTCGTGCAGGGACTGCGCGCGTTCTTCGCGAGCCGGTGGTATCTTCTCCTCATTGTGCTTCTCGCCGCGGTGTCGTATGTTACCGGGGGCGAGCGCGTCGTGTGGAGCATTTTTGTCTTTTTCGCGGCAGTAGCCATGCTCGTGTGCCCCGACCTCCTGCCCGTCGTGCCGCCGACGTTCGCGGCGGTCTTCTGCCTCTCGGTGCGCCATGCGCCGATGCGCCCGTCTTATTCGGGGTATCTCTTCACCGGGCGGGGGCTGGTCGTCATCGTCGTGCTCGCAACAATCGTCGTGCTGTCCTTTCTCGCGCATTGTATCCTCTTCGGCGTGCGGCTGTCGGAGAATACGGGCAAGCCGGCGCTCGCGCCGTTTCTGCTCCCGCTCACCGCGGTCCTGCTCTTAAACGGGCTCGGGCAGGGGGGGTATTCGCTGAAAAACCTCGTGTTCGGTGCCATTACGGCGTTCTGCTGGTGCGGGCTCTACTTCGTATATGCTCTGCAACTGCCGCGCGGCGAGAAAACAAAAGAGTACATTTTTGACAGCTGTTTTGCGATCGCATGGTTGCTTCTCTTCGAACTCGGATATGTGTATATCGTGAACGACGTGGTGAAAGACGGTGCCGTCGACGTGACCGGGATCGTCACGGGGTGGGGCATCCATAACGGCATCGGTATCATGTTTGCGCTCCTCATTCCGCTCATGCTCCGCATGGCGGCGAAGCGGCGCGCGGCGCCACTCTATGATTTGACGGCGGTGGCACTTCTCATCGGCATCGTCCTCACGACCAGTCGCGGGTCGCTCCTCGTCGGGGCGGCGGCATTCCTCGTCGGGAGCGTGATCCTGTGTTTCACGGGCGAAAATCGGCGGGTGAACCGTCTTTTGTTCGCGCTCACGCTCACTCTCGCGACAATGGCGCTCCTCGGGTTCCACGAGCAGATCTTCGCATTTTTGCCGCGGTTCCGAACGGACGGCTTCAAAGACAACGGTCGGTTCGGGCTCTGGCGCGAGGGGTGGCACCTGTTCCTCGGTGCGCCTGTGTTCGGCGCGGGTTTCGCCGCGATCTCCTTTAAGTCATGGGCAGGGGGGCTGTTCCCCGGGTACCTGCACAACACGGTTTTTGAACTGCTCGGCGCCGGGGGCGCCGCCGCGCTCGTCTCGTACCTCGCCTATCGGGTACGGTCGGTGATGCTGTTCGTCAAAAAGCCGACGTTCGACCGCACGTTCATGGGGCTTTCGATCGCCGTGCTCCTCGGCGGGAGCCTGCTCGACAATCACGTATTCAATATCTATCCCATGTTCTTTTACGCGGTGCTGTTGGTGCTTTCGGAGGCGGATTTGCTCGCCGGGGCAGGTGCCGACGCGCCCTTGAAGCCGGAAACGGCATGAAGACTCCCCGATGTAAACGGTACATCGGGGAGTTCTTGCGAAAAAGTGGAAAATTAGCAAGAGAAAACCGGGGAGTTAAATCTCGAGCTGACAGTTATGTTAAACCGTAGATAATAGCATTTTCCCAACACGGTTCATCATGTTGATTTTATGTTCTAGCATAGAGTGCGCATATCGTTTTAATGTGATGCTTGGGTTAGCGTGCCCGAGAATTTCCGATAATGTTTTTATGTCCATTCCGCACTCTAGGGCTCTTGTAGCAAAAGTGTGCCGAAGGGAATGGAATCCTTTGTGGGGTATATTGAGTCGGCGAAGTATCTTTGAAAACATCTCTTGGTAACTACGTGTTTGCAAACAGTGTTTGTGGGCATTTTCCACCAAAAACGCATTTTCGTTTCCACGATATAGTTGTCGTAGTAGTGGTATCAGTTGTTTTGGAATGGGGATGCATCGGTTCGCTGCCGAGGTTTTGGGCGGATATATGCATTTTTGATAAGCGTTATTCTTCCAGACATCTCGACTGGTTTTATGAATATATGCTGTACCTCTAATCAAATCGATATCTTTCCATTGCAACGCGAGTAATTCTCCAATGCGAATGCCAGTGTATAGAGAAAAGATAATTCCAAACTCCTCGGGTTTTTGACGCGTAATTATATAATGCTCAATTACCCGTTGCTCTTTAAGGGAGAGGGCGGATACGCGTTTTTCCTGGTTCCGTGGGACGACCATTGCTTGCGTGCACTCTTGCACCATAAAACCAAAATCTACTGCACTTCTTAACGAAGATTTAACAACGAATTGTATTCCTTTGATGGTATTGGGCGCGAGTCCGTTGGATATCAAACCTAAACTGAAATTTCGCAGGATTTCGGCGTTAATTGTGTTCAATTCATAACTTCCGATTGTTGGATTAATGTGACGGCGAATAATTAGCTCATACTTTTCCACTGTCGGTTCTTTGGATGTAGCCGCGCAGAGTGACAACCATTTTCTGAGCCAGTCGATGTATTTCATAATTGACCTCCATACGCATATGTTTTTATATGTAAAGACGTCATATTATAACGCATTTATGATGTCTTTAAAAACTACTGCTGGTATGAAGATTAGCGAGTGGTGATTGTTCAAAAAGCCCTCCTTCAATAATTGCAATCAATTATTGAAGGAGGGTGCTTCTATATGTGTTGTTCGTTATAAAATACTAAAAATTAATAAAACTCGCCGTAAGTGTCACATCTAATACGTAAGTCTACTGTAATGGTTGTATTGGTAACAAATAAGATAGTGTGTTTAAATATACCATAGCCATAAGCAGCATTATCCATGTACGTGTTGGAGGGATCACTGAAATTCCAGTAGGCACCAGTAATGGAGACTTTATAATCAGAGCGTTTGCAGACGCAGGAAATCCCAGGCTTATACTGGAACAATCCGATTAGCGTATATACCCAGTTAACGTTACCATTTTCAGCGTAGTTGGTGGCGGATACTTCCCCCGTAGTTGTGAGGATGGCGACGCGTGCCACGGAATCGGTGCCAGTTTCGATGTCGGTGTCGGTAACCTTCACAGCGGGCGTGATAATGGTGTAACTGCCGTCTGCATAGTCAATGCGCTGGTTTCCGCTCTCGTCGGTGTATGCGACGGGGGACGTTTCGGTTTCGGAAGCGGTGCTGGAAAACGCGAATAGGAAAATCAGGGAGAGAGAGAGAAGCAATGCCAGAATCGTTTTTTTCATGTTTGTACTCCATTTAATGTCAAGTTTGATTAATAGTTAGAGATCGTGGTGCTTGTGCTATGTGATAAATTAAAAAAAACGAACACACATATTAGAATACATAATATTAAAAAGCATCCCCCGAAAGTAATCCGGTAAAGCAACTTGGATTTAATAATTCTCTTTTGGAGTTCTTTGGGTAAATCGCCACTACAAAATCCATTGGCTATTTCTTCAGGTGTGCTAAACCGTTCTTCCAAACGCTCCCTGGTCCATTCACAGTTTGTATCGGCAGCAATGATATTCTGCTTTAGGTCGTATATGATAGCGTTTTTTGCCGCCAGTGAACAGGGGAGTTTTTTATGTATTAACTTGAGATATTGTTTTACGTTTTTATTTAGGGTCATCCGATTTTTGCTCCCAATTAAAAAGTAATGAGACGCCATGGAATACGGTTTGTAATTCGGATTTACCGTACGATAAATACTCGTCGCCGGCTACTTCGATTCGATAGTAATTCCTAAAGCGTTTTTCACCAACCATTTTTTTGTATGATGAAATAAGGTTTCTTTGTGACATTCGATAAAGCGGTCCATACAGCGAGCCTTCTTTCATAATAAAGGCGCCATCCGTTCGTTTTACTAACTCTTGCTTAATCTGATATCCGTACATATCTTCCTCGGACAAAAGTTGCAGAATCAGCAATTCAACAATACCGCTTCGGGTATTCTCTTCGATATCGCTCTTCCATTTTGTCATGATGTATCCCCAATCAAGATTATTTTACTCGAAAATAACATCTTTTCAATACTATTTTTAAAATAGTATGTTGACAAATGTATAATTTTGTCTTATATTATTAATAGGTTAGTAGTTGATAAGGCATAAAAGAAAAGAAAGGTAAATGAATGTTAGATAGTGATATATACCGGAAACATTTACTGCAATCATGGGGATGCAATTTTCCGATACTCGTGTATGATAAATATCGTAATCATACTGCTTTGCTTAGTGAGTACTTTTCGGTCGCATCGGAAAATCTCAACTTTGAAATTAAAACCCTTTTAACTGAAAAGGAAAGAAACGCTTTTCAGGCTTTATACATGAATTTGCCCAAAATACTGACAGAGATGATAGGGGAATTGAATTGCTTGCTCGAACTAAGAAGTCAAACGGTTCTTTTTTCTGCGGATACGTCGACACAAACGGTTAAGAATGCTTTTGGAAAATTAAAGAGACCAGGTTTTAACGGCAGAAGATTTACTGAACGCGGTGAACAATTACTTAATAAAATTGAAAACCCGTTATCAATGGAATTGCGAAATCAATTGTTTTCGTTTGATAGCAGTTTTATGAGTAATGACCAATTACGACTGGATTTTTTCATTTGCGTTATGCGTCAGGTTTGGTCGTCCCCGAAGAAACAGGTGGTTCTGTCCGGTTCACTTGCGCGTTTGGGCGTCAAAGAATCCGATGCAATTTCAACGGACAGGATGTTTCCGTATTTTGTATATCACCAAATTGCAATCTGCTCCATCATCATGAGCACCGATTCGCAATATCATATTTCATTTTTGCGTATTCCGCCAAGAGCTAGATACGAGTTTATCTTTACGGACAATCCAGTGATTGATTTTTGTGGAGAATCAAAGCTTTCGGAGACACATGATAATAATCGCTTTCTATGGGTTATTTCATCTACATTGGCGGTTATGATCAGTAATAATGCTGAGGGGAAATCACGGTTTGTTACTGAAGAAGAGGTTGCTAGGTATAACGCCCTTTTGTTCAAAAAAGCAACCCGCTATGTTGTTTCAAATAAGGATCATGATTTCCTGCCGAGCTGTTCTTGAATACCTTCTGTCGTAGTGCTTAGAGTTGCAAAGCGTACATATGTCCTTTTACCCGTATAGCGGAGTATGCTTTTCCATCTGCTTCGTAAGTGAAGCGGACGGGATTTCCTTTTCCCCAACAGCGGAGAAATGGCACAGAGTTGTCACTCTCATGGAGACACGGCTCCATGTTGATCTCCCGGATATTCTCATACTTTGACGCTTCAACGATCGTGTAGCCCCTTTTCATCAAGTCTACGCTGAATTTCCAAAGAGCATCGTAAAGATTGCAGGCGTCAATGATG
>CAVDSZ010000031.1:0-7804 GCA_963611795.1 Akkermansia muciniphila
ACCAAAGACTTCCGTTTGCTGGTGACTGCCGCAACCGTTATCCTGACCTTTGATGCCGGTGAGGGCGGGACGGCGCCCGAAACGATGACGCTCGACCTGCTCCATCCGACGACACTGCCGAAAGCCACAAAAGAAGGCGATATCTTCTACGCTTGGCTGTATAACGGAAAACTCTTCTCGGACGAAAACGGCAATATTCTTGCAGTGGGAGAAATTGAAGGCGATCTGACTCTTACCGCCCTTTGGATGAGCGATTTCTTTACCATCGCAGACGGTACTTTAACCGGCTTGACCGAATACGGAAAAACTTACGGAAGATATTTGGTTATTCCGTCCGGGGTGACGAGCATTGGGTCTTATGCGTTTCGCGGTTGCACGGGGCTGACCTCCATCACCATCCCGGATAGCGTGACGAGCATCGGTGATAGCGCGTTCTACGATTGTAAGGGGCTGACCTCTATCACCATCCCGAACAGCGTGACAAGAATCGGGAATAATGCTTTCGCGGGGTGCAATAAGCTTGTTGAAGTACTTAATTTGTCAAGCTTGACAATAACGAAAGGATCCACAGACAAGGGTTGGGTCGGCTACTATGCTTTAAATGTCCGCACTTCTGCGGATTCCGGGAGCAAACTGGTTACGAAAGACGGTTATCAGTTCTATGAGGATGGAGATACCGTTTATCTCTTGGGGTACCTCGGCAAGGAAACGAGATTGACACTACCGGAAAAATCTCCAGGAGGAAAAAGATATTCTATTTATCTGTGTGCATTCCACCGTTGCACGGGACTGACCTCAATCATCATTCCGAACAGCGTGACGAGCATCGAGGATTACGCGTTCTACGGTTGCACAGGGCTCACCTCAGTGACCATCGGGAGCGGCGTGACGAGCATCGGGTATGAAGCGTTCTACGGTTGCAAGGGGTTGACCTCTATCACCATTCCGGACAGCGTGACGAGCATCCGGAGTTACGCCTTCCACTATTGCACAGGCCTGACCTCGGTGACCATCGGGAGCGGCGTGACGAGCATCGGGTATGAAGCGTTCTACGGTTGCAAGGGGTTGACCTCTATCACCATTCCGGACAGCGTGACGAGCATCCGGAGTTACGCCTTCCACTATTGCACAGGCCTGACCTCGGTGACCATCGGGAGCGGCGTGACGAGCATCGGGTATGAAGCGTTCTACGGTTGCAAGGGTCTGACGGCTGTGCATATCACCGACCTCGCGACATGGTGCAAGATTACCTTTGGTAGTGCTGATGCTAATCCCCTGTATTACGCAAAGCGTTTGTATCTGAACGATGTGGAAATCAAAGATCTGGTGATTTCGGACAGCGTGACGAACATCGGGTCTTATGCGTTCTGCAGTTGCACGGGGCTGACCTCCATCACCATCCCGGATAGTGTGACGAGCATCGGGAATAGTGCGTTCTCCGGCTGCAAAGGTCTGACCTCCGTCACGATTGGAAACAGCGTGACGAGCATCGGGAATCAGGCATTCTCCGGTTGCACGGGTCTTACCTCCGTCACGATTGGAAACAGCGTGACGAGCATCGGGGATAGAGCGTTCTACGGTTGCACAGGGCTCACCTCAGTGACCATCGGGAGCGGCGTGAAGAGCATCGGGGATTCTGCGTTCTCCGGTTGCAAGGGGTTGACCTCTATCACCATTCCGGACAGCGTGACGAGCATCGGATCTTCTGCATTCTCCGGTTGCACGGGACTGACCTCTATTACCATACCGTTTGTAGGTGGGAGCGCAAGTGCCACGAGTGCCTCATCGTCAACTCTCTTTGGCTACATCTTCGGCTCCGGCTCTTACACCGGCGGAACGGAAACAAAGCAGTATTACGGTTCCGGCTCTAACTCATACGCAACCTACTATATCCCGTCCGGTCTAACAAAAGTCACGGTGACCGGTGAGAATCTCCTGTATAGTGCGTTCTCCGGCTGCACGGGGTTGACCTCCGTCACGATTGGAAACAGCGTGACGAGCATCGGGAATAGTGCGTTCTCCGGCTGCACGGGGTTGACCTCTGTCACGATTGGAAACAGCGTGACGAGCATCGGGTATAGCGCGTTCTCCGGTTGTTCCTCTCTGACCTCTCTAACCATACCGTTTGTAGGTGGGAGCGCAAGTGCCTCATCGTCAACTCTCTTTGGCTACATCTTCGGCTCCGTCTCTTACACCGGCGGAACGGCAACAAGGCAGTATAACGGTTCCGACGGCTACTCTTACGCAACCTACTATATCCCGTCAAGCCTGAAAGAAGTGACGGTGACCGGTGGGAATCTCCTGTATGGCGCGTTTTACGGTTGCACGGGGCTGACCTCCGTCACCATTGGAAGCGGTGTGACGAGCATCGGGGATCATGCGTTCTACAATTGCACGGGGCTGACCTCTATGACCATCCCGAACAGCGTGACGAGCATTGGGGGGGCGGCGTTCTACGGTTGCACGGGGCTGACCTCCGTCACCATTGGAAGCGGTGTGACGAGCATCGGGGATTCTGCGTTCAGGGGGTGCACGGAGTTGACCTTCGTCACCATTCCGAACAGCGTGACGAGCATCAGGAATAATGCTTTCGAGGGGTGCGCGAAAGTTTCTATTCTTTGCAGAGCTTCTGCGAAGCCTTCGGGTTGGTCATCTTCGTGGAATTCGTCCAACCGTCCTGTCGTTTGGAAGTATGCAGGAGCAAAAGGTGTAACTTCCGATGGATTGAAATGGGCGAGCGTTACGGGCGATACTATTGTTATCTACGGATATAGCGGTTCAAGCGCGAGCGTAACTATTCCTACGACGATCAATGGTAAAACTGTAAGCGGTATCAGCGAAAATGCTTTCCGCAGCAACACAACGATTACTTCGGTGTTCATTCCTACTTGTATCGAGTACATCGGTTCGGGCGCATTTGTCGGTTGTTCTAACCTGACCATCAACTGCGAAATCGCAAGCGCGCCTTCGGGTTGGTCGAGTTCTTGGAAAGATTCAAGCACGACTGTATATTGGAGTATGTAATTTAACAAACAAATTGGGGTTGAGGTGTAAAAACTTCAGCCCCTGGATAAAAGGAGAACAACTATGAATACTTTTTATGAAAAAGCTGATCCAAACATTTTGATTGAGAGTAATACTTTCATTAGTAAAAACGAGAATTCCACGGGTGACTATTTTGTTTATAGAGAAGCGGTAGATTTATATATCAAACTCAGTCAGTCGCTTATAGATTCGCATAAAGATTTTGATGAAGCTGTTAGAAAAGAAACCGATAGAATAGTGGTTTTAGAAGAAGGACCGACCAAAGATGGTTCTATTGCAAGGTTTAATCAAGCTAATTTTTGTTTGGTTTTGGATCAAAAGGCTCATAGCGTATTAGAAAAACTTGAGGCAATAGAAAGAAATAATAGAAGGAAATAATGTAATGAAGGTGCTTAGTTATACATTTGAAATTGGTGCTATATTATCTCCGTCTATGTTAACCAACGAAATCTTAAACAATAAACCATATCATTACTATATGGTTGTATCTTGTTTGCCTCAGTATATTGAAAATTGTTATGAAAAAAATGGTTCCATTGCTTTTTTACTTACTGATGGAAAAAATGAACTTGAAATTATTCTCCCCAAAAGTGGTTCCTGTTTGATTAAGAATGTTTCATTTGAACATAAAAATCCAAGTAGACTTTCTGTTATTGTTAAGTATACGTGTGTTCTTCCCGATGGTAACGAATTAAATTGTGAGAATGAATTTTCGGGGATTGGTTTATACTTTAACTTTGTCAAAAAGAAAATATTCAGAATCGAATATATAGGGCAAAGTTATGCCAATGATGGTCATAGAACCGCTCAGGAAAGATTGTCGTCACACGAAACTTTGCAAAAAATTTTAGAGGATTATAGATGTACATCGGATTTTAGAGAAGTTATGCTAATCTTATTAGGTGCGGATATTTCACCAATAGATAATAGCACTATTACGGGAACGCCTTCACCATTTGTAATGATAGGCAACACAAACCATCCTGATTATGTCAATTTACTTGAGGCTTGCTTAATTAACCAATTTAGACCAAAGTATAATGCAATGTATAAGAAGGGTATTGTGCCAACCTCAAAACATAAAGCATATAATGAGGTTCTAAAAGAAAATTACGAAGCGTTTAGCGTAAATGTTGCTTTGCATGGAAGTAAGAATGATTACATTCTATATACTGATGCAAAAACGATCGAAATTAATGGAGGAGTTCTTTTAAATAAGGATCGCCTTTATATGGACTTCAACGATGCTATTGTTATCAATGAAGACAAATTTTTTTATTCGTTTTTTGATTATATGAGTGAAGCAAAATGAATGGGTATGATTTTTTGCCTATGCCCAATTGTTGTGCGATTGGCATTGCCAAGTCGGGCAATTTGTAAGCAGGACCGCCTGACCATTAAATGTGGCAAGCTTTTTTGTTCGGAAACCGTAAATGTTATTGTTCAAACATGCGATTTTGACAACTGGATCTGAATGAATCTCCCCGTCTGCTTCCCTTGTGAAGCAGACGGGCTTTTGTTCCTTTTGATAATGAGGAAATGGCTTGAAACTACCCGATATATGCTGTTTTCTCTGTACAAAAAAGACCCCTCAAAAGGGATCTTCCGACCAGATACCGTCTTTGATTTTTGCGGAATCAGGGCTTTGTCATGCATAAATAAACCTATCATAAACACAAAAACGGAGAGTCTTCCTCATCGGAAGCAACTCTCCGTTTTGGTTTGTTTTCTCGCGGCGCGCCACCAAGGTCAGTGTAGGACTTTGCGGTTGGTTCGAGAAAACGTAACTTGGTGGAGCATAGGGGATTCGAACCCCTGACCTCAACACTGCCAGTGTTGCGCGCTCCCAACTGCGCTAATGCCCCGTTACTTGGTTATTGTAACAGATTATCAGGGGCTTGTCAATCCATATTCGCCAAAACACAAATAAAAAGTTTTGTCCTGTCGGAGAACTCCGCATAAACGTTTGATGCAGAGTTTCTCCGGCACGATTGGGTCTGCTTTACTGCCCGTACATGACGGAACAGATATACTTTGCGTATCTTTCGGCGATGTTGATATGAGTGACGCTTTCAATGCCCCCGAAAAACGCATTGGAATTGACCTCGCATATCAGATACCCGTTTTCTCCAAAGAGCACGTCAATCCCGCAGTAATCCAAGTGCAGAACCGCTGCCACCTTCTCACACAGAGTTTTAAGCTCCGGCGAGGGTGTCATTGCGGTACCGGCACCGCCGAGTTCCAGATTGGAACGAAAGTCGCCGCTCGACTGTCGAATCATCGCTGCCACACACTGCCCGCCAATCACAATGATACGAATATCCCGCCCGAAGCTGCTCCCTACAAAAGCCTGAAACAGATGCGGTTTGCATTTCAAACGTTCGACAACGTCACGAAGGGCTGCCCTGTTATCGATTTTGTAGACGCCCTTGCCAAGCGAGCCGTAGCTTTCCTTTGCAATCAGGGGGTAGCCGAACTCCGCTTCAATCCGATCAAGCGTTTCTTCCCTGATAGGTTCCGCAGGGTCGTAACACAGGAGCCCCGGCAACGTCGCCGGTAATGGGATTCCATGCCCCGAGAGGCGAATCGACGTAATCATTTTATCGTCGCAGTCGGCAATGGCTGTGCTGGAATTGAACAAACGAAGTCCGCTCTTTTCCAGCATTTCCGAAACGTACTTATCCTTATCGAGATAGATGCAGAAATCGTACTCCCGTATGTCTGCCGTTAGATTCCCGTCCCCGTCAATCGACGAAATAAAGAAGTCGTTATGACGGATTTCGGCGTCCACGCCGAGCCGTGCCAACTCCACCCGCAGCCGCTCGGACTGGTTCAGACTATGTTGTAGCTTGGAGTAGGCATTGACCAGAATCAACGCTCGTTTCATGGCTGTATCCCTGCAATCGCGATATAGGAAGTGTTGCAATACCAGAAATTCCGCTCACAGAAACACTCCCGCAGTTTCTCAAGCGCAGTGGCGAGCGCCGCGCGCTCTTCTTTCAGATACGCTTTATCGGGGTTCAGTTCGATCAGCCGATCCACTCGTTTCAGACGGAACGCAAAGCCCACCCGGAACAGATTCTCCTTTTCCTGTCGGCTTTTCTCACAGGTATCCACCACGGAATACATCATGTGAATTCCCACATATCCCGTATCGTATAATTGCCCGTATAGTTTTCTTCCGTTGGTACGGTCGGTATTGGTGATAATCTTGCTGTACCGCGCCATGACCTCATCGAGCAGCTCGCTGTTCGGATAGCAAATTTTACTGCCGTCATCGGAACCGCGAACAATCATTTTCCCGTCGTTGCTGAAAATATCATAGAGTTTCAGAAGCAACAGCTTCGGTTTTTGCAAATGCAACAACACCAACGCCGCGAACACGATATCTACGGTTGTTTCACCGTTCTCCGCGAGAATCTCCTGCAAACGCTCAATAACATCATCGCTTTCCAGATCCAACGTATAGAAGGCGAATTTATCCCCATACGGTTTTGCGGCTTCACGCGCTTCTTCAATATCCGAGGCATTATAATCCACTCCGATGACTTTTCGGATCCTCGGGTCTTGCGAGAAACGGGAAATGGTCAACCCGCCGTTCGAGCAGCCGATATCCAGCACGCACAGTCCGTCGCGAACAAACGTATCAAGTACGCTCGCAATGGCTTGCATATCGAATTGATAATAACCCATTTGCTGGCGCGCCAGACGCTCTTTCTCCCCCGCAATGGCGGACGTATAACCGCGCGTCACGAGCGGCTCGTCCCTTTTGGCATGCAACGCCGTGAAACCCCAGATTTTGAAAGTTTCACCGACACGCTCCCAGTCCATCGCCTCCCCGCGGGCGAACAGTTGCTCACTCGAAAGGATTTCCATAATGGAATCCATGATATACTGCTTATTTTCGTCAAGCGTCCCCGCAATGGAAGCGCAGAGATCGGACAGCGTTTTGCCCTCCAGCAGAATGCAGAAGTGTTTTTTCCCGAACCGGGAAGTATATTCCAGTTCGGTCAGTACGGCTTTGCTCGTTAGGAACTCCCGGCTCACCATCAGCACAACGCCCTTACACAGGTCACTGCTGATATATCGCCGCGCGTTCAAATCCCATTCTTCACCGTAACTCATCGACCGATCATACACGACATTATAACCATGTTCATCAAAGGCGTTCAGCAATCGACCGATATCATTTGCGTGAGAATAGCTGACAAAGACATAATCACTGGTTCTGTCGTTCATTTTATACCTCACTTATTGGGGAATCCTGCATCAGGCAATGGGAAAAGGCGGTCACCATTCGCACAAAGCGCCCCGGATGCAGAAACGGCAGCGGCAAGGTGACCTGGTACGTGGGGCTCCGGCAATATTATAATTTATATCAATTGTACTGTCAAGAAAAAGCCAGCCCCCGGGATTCCCGCCCTCAAAAGGCGTAGGGGCACCAACGTGCAAACAGCCGAAGAAAAAACTACGCATATTTGCGCACAAAATGCGAAAAAATATCTTGACAACCATTTGCTATCATGCTATAATAATCCAGCGTTGTCAAAGAAAACTTGGCGGAATAGCTCAGCTGGCTAGAGCATCCGGTTCATACCCGGCAGGTCGTTGGTTCAAATCCGACTTCCGCTACCAGGCCCGTTAGTCAAGCGGCTAAGACATCGCCCTTTCACGGCGAAGACATGGGTTCGATTCCCGTACGGGTCACCAAAAGAGTCCTAAGTAGAGTCTAAAAGCTCACTTAGGGCTGTTTTCTTAT
>CAVDSZ010000032.1:0-6950 GCA_963611795.1 Akkermansia muciniphila
AGGTGGGCAGTTTGACTGGGGCGGTCGCCTCCTAAAGAGTAACGGAGGCGTTCAAAGGTCGGCTCAGCGCGGACGGAAACCGCGCACTGAGTGCAAACGCAAAAGCCGGCCTAACTGCGAGACCCACAAGTCGAGCAGTAACGAAAGTTGGAGTTAGTGATCAGGTGGTAGTGAGTGGAAATGCCATCGCTTAACGGATAAAAGCTACCCTGGGGATAACAGGCTGATCTCCCCCAAGAGTTCACATCGACGGGGAGGTTTGGCACCTCGATGTCGGCTCATCACATCCTGGGGCTTGGAGAAGGTCCCAAGGGTTCGGCTGTCCGCCGATTAAAGTGGTACGCGAGCTGGGTTCAGAACGTCGTGAGACAGTTCGGTCCCTATCTGTCGTGGGCGTTGGATATTTGAGAGGAGCTGACCTTAGTACGAGAGGACCGGGTCGGACGCACCTCCGGTGCATCTGTTGTCCTGCCAAGGGCATAGCAGAATAGCCGCGTGCGGATGTGATAAACGCTGAAAGCATCTAAGCGTGAAGCACACCTCAAGATGAGATATCCCATCCCTTCAAGGGAGTAAGGGCACTTGTAGACTACAAGGTTGATAGGTCGCAGATGTAAGCACAGTAATGTGTTCAGTTGAGCGATACTAATTGCCCGAGGGCTTGAACTGCATCCTTGCAGGTTCAAGACGCATGATTACTTGAGTCTCGTTCTTTATTCGGTTTTTCAATGTCTATTCCCCCTTTTTTATTGCTTTCGGGCGAAATCCCCGAACACGCTTTCCTCTCTCCCGTATCTCTCCCTCCGTATTCCACACTTTTCCTCCGCTTTTCGCGCGCCCTACAAAAAGGGCGCTTTTCTTTTTCGGCACTTTGCATGAAAGTGGTTTCTTTTTCAAGCATGAGACGACGCAAAAACACGTAAAAACGGGATGGCTCCCCATATGATGCATTCATCGTATATATTCAGTTGCTTTTGGCAACATTTTGCGGGAAAAAGATGCACACGTTCCGATGTCTGTCACTTTCGCTAAAATGCCTTTCACGCTCTCCCTTTTTCTTGACAGTCAATGACATACGTGATATAATTTCTTTGTATTTCGGGGATTGCCCGAGAGGAGCATATATGGAAGAAAAATCTTTTGACTTCAGCATTTTTATCAAGGCGCTCCGCCGCTTTTGGTTGTGGATCGCGATTGCGACCGTTCTTGTGGCGGTACTTGCCGGTGCCGCGACAGTTGTCTATGCCAAAATGAAACCGAGCTACCGCGCCGAGACGCAGTATCTGGTTGTGTCCGGTGCTTCCACATCTTCCAGCGATTATAACGCGAACCGTCTTGCAAGAGAGCGGGTGACCGATGTTTCCAACGTCATCAAAGCCAAGCGAACCATGCAGTCTGTGCTGGAAGACGCAAAAATGGATACGACCAATCTCGAAGCGGTTTGTAAAATGCTTTCCGTGTCGGTTTCCGACGACACATCGGTTCTGACGGTGACTGTCCGCGGGGAGAATTCCGCATATGTCAAAGAGCTTACCATGGTGCTGGAACTGCATCTGCCGCTCTACATCAAAGATTTCTTTGAGGACGGAACGCGTCTTATCGTGGTGGATAACGCATTTCTGACACCGGGTGAAGAGCCGCAGGCAGAGGAAAGCCACCTGCTTCGGAACGTGGCGGTCGCGACCGTCGTCGCATTGCTTGTCAGCGGGCTGATTGCCACCCTCGTGCAGAACAACGACCGCACGGTGTATAACGCAGATACCCTCAAAGCGGCATTCGCCGAGACACCCCTGCTCGGGACGATTCCCGTGTGGGAAAACGGCACTCACGTCGGGAGCGGCAAGAAAGTCGACCCGAACGGGGAATCGCACGATTATAACGGCAAACTCCTTGTGGCACAGTCGCCCTTCTATATTGCAGAAGCGTATCGTAGTCTTCGGACGAATCTTTGCTATGCGGTGCCCGCCCATACGGCAGGCGTCGTATTCGGTGTCACGAGTGCACGGAACGGGGAGGGCAAGACGATGACCGCTGCCAACCTCGCGGTCAGTTTCGCCGGGCTTTCCAAGCGGGTTCTCTTGGTGGAAGCGGATATGCGTATGCCCACGCTCGGTAAGATTTTCGGCTATACGGCGGAGAGCGGGCTCGCCGATTTGCTCGCCGGTATCGAGACCGATTACACCAAATGCCTCGTTAAAGCGGAGGACGCTGAGGGACTGGATATTCTGCCCGTCGGTACCCTGCCGCCCAACCCGCAGGAGCTGCTTGCGTCCGACACAATGAAAGCCCTAATCGAGACGATCCGTGGCGCTTATGATGTGATTCTTTTGGATTTGCCGCCGGTCGGCATCGTGTCCGACGCCGGTGTCATCGCCGGGCTTGTGGATCGGTACATTACGGTGATTCGCGCGAATTTCTCGGATACCGCTGCAATCGAGGCGATGCTTGGCGAAATGGAAAAGACGTCGATGCACAGCGCAGGCTTTGTTCTGACAGACGTTCCGAAAAGGCGGAGCTCCTATTATTACGATAGAAAAAAGACGGAGGAATCCGTTTGATTCCTGCCGTCTCGGAGTAAGACATGAAACAGGTATGTGTACTTGGCGCCGGCACTTGGGGGACCGCTTTGGCGCAGGCGCTGGCTGGGGATGGTCATCGGGTTGTCGTCTGGTCGGCTCTGCCGCAGGAGATTGATAACCTTTCCGCCACGCACAGACACCCTTATTTACCGGACGTGCAGTTGAATGACACCATTCGGTATGAAAAGAATATTGAGCACGCTATTTCTGGAAGCGACCTCTTGCTGTTCGCCGTGCCGTCCGTGTATCTGCGTTCCACCGTCATGCAGGCGAAGCCTTATATCTCGGCGGGGCAACTGATTGTTTCGGTGGTGAAGGGAATCGAGCGCGAGACGCTGATGACGATGACGGAAGTCATCGAGGACGTTCTCGGCGGTGACATTCCCGATGCGCGTATTGTCGCGCTGTCCGGCCCCACGCACGCCGAGGAGGTTGCCGCTGGGCTTCCGACCGCGATCGTCGCCGCTTGCCCGGATTTGGCGGCGGCACGTGAGGTGCAGAACATTTTTATGAGCCTGCAGTTCCGCGTGTATGTCAACAACGACGCGAGAGGTGTGCAACTTTGCGGCGCGCTCAAGAACGTGATTGCTTTGGCTTCCGGTATTGCTCACGGTATGGGCTTCGGGGATAACACCCGCGCCGCGATTATCACGCGCGGTATGGCGGAGATGTCCCGCCTCGGGATTGCGATGGGGTGCGCCCCGGAAACTTTCTTCGGGCTGGCGGGGATTGGCGACCTGGTCGTTACCTGTATGTCGGTGCATTCCCGCAATAATTCCTGCGGGATGATGATCGGGCAGGGGGTTCCGCTCGACGAGGCACTATCCCGCGTCGGTATGGTCGTCGAGGGGGTCAATACGCTTCCCGCCGCGCTTTTGCTTGCCGAGAAATACGGAGTAGAGCTTCCGATTATTTCCATGGTGGATCGCGTGTTGTATCACGGGCTTCCCCCGCGCGCCGCGGTCGATGCGCTCATGGGGCGCGCCAAAAAGGCTGAATAATACCTGAAACTGACTTCGGTCGACGATCGAAGTCAGTTTTGCGCTCTCAGGGGTTGCCACGGTTGGATTCGCGCCCCTGCGGCGCGTTTAGAATCAACTGGGAGGGGCAGACAAACGTCAACGACAGAAATCATCGCCAGGAGAGCCTTTTCTCCGCTTTATATTGCATTTGATATCGCGTTCCTCGTCATTTTTGCGGGATTGCTTTTGTGGAAAAAGAAGTGCACGACGGTCCTTGTCGGCTTTCTCGCAGGGATTCTTTACATGATTGTCGACTTCGGCATCTTCCACTTGGTTTGCCATTCCCGCAGTATCACGGAGGGCTATAGCCTGTTTTGGGTGCTACTGTGGATGTCCATGAGTTACGGATTTACGAATTTTACGTGGATTTGGCTCTGGCTTTCGAAAGATAAGCACCTCTTTACGTGGTCATTCTTCATTTTGCTGTGGTGGTTTGTCTGCCCGTTGCTCGCGGGGACGTTCACCCCTGCCGATATGACGCCGATTGTCCTTCAGCGCACCACGGGCGCGTATCATGGTTATATGGCATTGCTCCTTTTCGTCGGGTATCTTGTCGTCAGTGTTTATAATCTGTGGCAGAAAGAGCGGGAGAAACGCGTGAATATCTAGTGGCTCCTCGCAATCGGGATTCTTGTGCAGTTCGGTTGGGAGGCGGGGCTGCTCCTCGGCGGTATCCGCTCGGCGGGCTTTGCGACACTCGGGGAAAAACTGCGTCCCCCGGTTGTCAACTCGCTCCTTGAGACCAATCTCGGTATGCCGTATATCTATCTGATTTTTATTGCCTATAACGGAGCCGCATGACTGAACAAATGAGGCGCAGAGATGAAAAATTGACCCTTACCGACCGTATCCGTGAGAATAACGCCGAGCGCATGCGCGACGGCGCGGAGACTTGTCGGTAAAGGACGCCACACGGACATCGGGGAGATACTTACCATGAAAATCCTAAAAAACGCCATTCAATGCAATCTCTGTGGCGACGTGATTGAATCTACGAGTTGCCATGATGTTGTGAAGTGCCGTTGCGGCGCTTGCGCCGTGGACGGCGGTCTCGAATACTTGCGCCGTTTGTGCATGACGCAGAAGTGCTTTACGGAGCTATCCGTAACCGTCCCGCCACTCGACGTAGAGAAGCTGCATGCGACTGAAGAAGCCGTAACCGATTGAGAGTGGAAGCTGCGGTGTTTCCGCTGATTGTCGTCTCAGGCGCCGCAAAATGCGACCGCATCGGCTCATCATCAAAAAAGAGGGGTACACCGACCTCTCTTTTTGTTTTGTACAAGTCACCTGAAATGAATCCTTTGCGCGGCAGTGAATGAAAGCAAGCAAAATGGGGAACGGGAGCGAAAAAACAAGGTCGAAAACTACAGCATTTTACAAAATGTGATCTTCGTGTTGTGCCGGGAAATCGTATAGCCGCATTTTAAAAAGCAGTTTTCAGCCGCAGGATGATCTTCGTCGGTTTGCGCTTTGATGACGTTCATACGCATTGAACACGTCAATCGGTATCTAAAACGATTTCGCCTGCTTTCTTCGCGCTACCGGAACAAGCGCAACCGCTTTGCTTTCCGGGTTTCTTTGCGGCATATTTAATGCCATGCATTAGGTTATCGAACAGGTTCTATTGTGTTGTGTTCCTTTTTGTATTTTGCCCAGAAAGTGTTTTTGTTGTCGTACATCATCTTGTCGGCGATTTTATATGCACTGTTGAATTCGTTTCTGAAGGTGTAACTATCGTATCCGTAAGAATACCCGTAAGGTAGCTTTTTAGGGTCAACGGAATTTTCGATTTTTTCGAGAAGGGAAACGACGTCTTGTTCCGTCGCGCCAAAATAAAGAATTGCCAGTTCGTCTCCGCCGATACGATATATTGTAGCCTTCAAAGGCAAAACGGACTTTATCGAATGTGAGAAACTTTGGAGTGAAGCGTCGCCCGCGGCATGTCCTTGATTGTCGTTGATCAGCTTCAAACCGTTCACATCGAAGATAATTAAATACTTAAGACCGTCAATTGCAGAATCCACGTGAAACTTGCTTCGCCCGTAAGCGTCGGTTAAAGAATCCGTATTATAGTGGATGATAGCAAAAAACATATAGTAAAAGGTCATGCCGATGATAGATGCTTGCGGAAGTGCGCCGATGATACTGCGTCTCGATTCCAAATAAATTGCAAGAAAGCACATGATAACGATGGAAATGGCGGGGATAAGCTCGGACGAGTGTTCCTTTTTTGTGCGGATTGCGCTGAAGACCAAAAACATTGTGAGATAAATTCCGCCGATAACGGCTGGAAGGAGAGATAACGGTCCGGCGATATAATTGTTGGTTTCGTTGAAAGAGAACACTATTCCGCAGAAGGGCGAAATCAATAAAAAGATTACGTTTACAATCAAAGGCACCATTAAAAGAAGCCGGTATTTTGTCTTTCGACCTTTTAAGAAAACAAGCAAAAGAATATAAGCGATCGCAGGACGTAAAATATAAGCCAAAATGGCAAACACGTATCTTTGCCAGTTCGCCTGTTCATAAATCGGGGGAGCGAAACACGCTTCGCAAAATTCCGTTGCAACGACGCCCAAAACAAGGAAATTACCCGCTATAAAATACCGGAAAATATTTCCCATTAAAGACGATTTGTAGTTTCGGATAAACATAAAAAAGCAAAGGCTTGTTGCAAGCGTCATAACGTAGTTCATAAATAATTCGTGCATGGTCTTGTTTTCTCCTCACTTATAAAAACGATAGCACGCTAAAGTCGGACAAGAAAAAATTGTATTTTTGTAAAGGTCAAATGTACTAAATGATATCTTCCATCATGATGAGCGGAGCGTCGGCGCAGTCGAAGCATCCGGGCGAAGCCGCATATATTATACACATCTTTCCAGCGCTTTTACAATCGTCGATTTATTATATCGACTAGGAGTTGTCGAACACATTTAATTATATTATAAAGCAAAGCTGCCCCGATGTCAAGCCACGGGTAAAACGGGAACTGTCGCTGATGTGCTTGTAGTATAGTTATGATTTTTGATTTTGGTTTTCAAGTATGATTTGCATGACTTCTTCCGAAGAATTTATTTTTTTAACATTGGTGTAGGTCTTGTGGTAGTAAATTCCCAAGACATAAAATAAGGCCACCAGCATCACTGCCAATGGCTATATAAATAAGGATTGAAGTATAATCGTGCTTTTGATTATATAATCGTGCTTTTTATTGTTAGTTCGTGCTTTCGATAAAATCGCATTGATAAAAAACAGCAAAGAAAAAAAGGCTACTTCACTTGAAATCAAGCAAAATATGCCTAAAATCAGCGAAATAGCCCTAAAATATGAAAAAAGGACTGATATT
>CAVDSZ010000033.1:0-693 GCA_963611795.1 Akkermansia muciniphila
TCCCTGAACCTGAGGGTCAACTATAGTCGATGTGAATCTGTTCCAGATCTGCCGTGTCAGCGAGAACTTCAATTCCTTCAAAAACTTTTGAATCTGGGGGTACATAGGTATTGGATTATCAAGTACATAGTAAAGATGCAATCCAGTCCCACTATTAACCACAAATGTTGCTTTCGGGAGTACACCACGGTTCATTTGATGTAGTGTGTCTCGAAGTTGTGGTATCCCAACGCCATCCAGGTCAAACGCCAGGGCATATAAGTAGCGGGCATTCTTAGCTGATCGATTCCTGCCGAAGTAAGAGATCGGAGACATGAGCGAAAACTCAGCAGAACATAATTCGTCTAAGTTATCGAGTTCATCCGTGAGTGTATAGCGTTTCGTTTTGCCACCTTTTTCGATAATAAGTCCAATTCCATTACCTTTATGATCATCATAGATTCCCTTGCGCTCAAAAGAACCCACAGGAAAGATCTCACGATAAAATTCACGCGGGGAAACTTCGGGATAAAGCCCAGACATATGCTGATTTTTTTCAAGATATAAAGCTCGTTGTTGCTGAATGTATGAGTTGTTTTCAGAATTCGACTGCATAAGATCACCTCATGAGGTATAAAATAATTCCGAGATAGTCTCCAATAAAGAGAAAGAAGCAAAGAGAAAGTCCGCTGCGGCGGGGAAAGGGGGGGGGGG
>CAVDSZ010000033.1:728-5701 GCA_963611795.1 Akkermansia muciniphila
CCAGAAAGTCACCTCCCCGCCTTCCCCCTCGATTGACCTGTTGAAATGTGGAAAACCCTACGGGTTTACCACAATCCAACAGGTCAATCTTCACCCCTATCCACCCCTCCGACTTTCTGCTAATCTTAGAGAAAAAGGAAACGTAGGAGACTATTCCCTTAAAGGGGGGCATTTATTATCAATAGCTTTTTGCACATTTTGAGATTATATAATAACGCCCACAGCGCTTCGGGGTGTTATTATCAATAGTTTTTTACATTTTCGAGCTATACATCATTCCAATTCGGGGGTAGATAATATGTACCCCTGAATCGTTTTTTGAAGCATATAGTATTGTTTTTCGAAAGTTGTTCTATCTCCAAAAAGCTCATTATCCGCTCTGTAGTAACGATGTCAACGTGACGTCAGTCATCATAATGTCCTTTACATGACAGGATTTCAAGCACACCATTTTCAATGCGATAAACAAATCTGTTTGCTGTATCAATCCGCCTGCTCCAGAATCCACTCAACTCACCTTTTAATGGTTCTGGCTTGCCTATCCCATCGAAGTTGCTGCGCTCTATATCTCGCAGCAGATCATTGATACGTTTCAGCATTTTCTTGTCTTGACGCTGCCAGTACAGATAATCTGCCCAGGCTTCATCAAACCAGACCTTCTTCATTCGTCTACCTCAATCGGCTCGTGCTCCTCGCCTTTTCCTGCATTGAGTGCTGCAATTCCTCGACGCAAATGTGCCATGTTGCTCTCGGAATAAAACATATCCGCCGAAACCTCGAACGGAATACGGCGTTCACGTCCGACGATTTTCGAAAAGATTGTCAATGCAGTACTCACAGACATCCCCATATCGGCACAAGCACTCTCAAGACGTTTTTTATCCGATTCTCTCAGTCTAAAATTCACGTTTACTACTTTGTCCAAAATGCTCACTCCTTTCTTGATCAATACTATTATACACCAAAGTACAAATTTTCGCAAGCATTTTGCATTACATTTGCTCGTCAATATTTGTAAATTTTTCGAAAGAGTTTTAACAATGGCGCATTGTAAAATGAAGTTGCAATAAAGAGTTTTCAAAAAAACAAATCCATAGTAACGAAACTGTGGTAGAATTGAGCAGCCAAACAACAATTCGAAAGGATCGTCACTATGGACAATACCAATTATACCACAGAACACAGAAAATGTCAACACCTGATGAGCGAAGAACGGCACGAAATAGAGGTTAGATTGAAGGATGGATGGTCGATTTATCGCATAGCCAAGCATCTGTGTCGTCCCTACAACACCATCAAGAACGAAATCAAGCGAGGCACCGTTTCACTTTATAACGGCAATGTGAAACGCTATAAAGCTGATGAGGGCAAACGAGTATATCTGGAACACCGTGAGAATTGCCGCAGGCAGTACCGATGCCTCGCCTCAGCGAGATTCCTTCAGTATGTCGTAGAGAATTTCAAGAGCGAATGCAAATGGTCTTTGGATGCCAGCTATGGCAAAGCACTTGAGAGCGGCGAGTTCCGTCGGGATGAAATAGTCTGCACCAAGACCCTGTACAATTACGTGGATCTCGGTCTGCTGCCAATCAAGAACATTGACCTGCCCGAGAAGCTCCGCCGTAACACCAAAGCAAAAAGAATCCGTGAAAACAAGAAAGTTCTCGGTCGGAGCATCGAAGAACGCCCTGAGATCGTGAATTCTCGTACCGAATTCGGTCACTGGGAGATCGACACAGTCATCGGAAAAAGGGATGAGAATGAGCCCTGTGTGCTCACGCTTGTCGAGCGCATGACGCGGATGTGCATCTGGGTCAAGGCTCAGAACCATACCGCCGCGGCAATCACGGAAGCACTGCAACGGGTCATGTCGCAATTCGCGGAGCGGAAGGATCAGGTGTTCAAAACCATCACCGGCGATAACGGCTCGGAGTTCGCGGGACTTTCGCTTTTTGAGAACGGAAGTCTGAAGGTATACTTCACACATCCGTATTCCTCTTTCGAGAAAGGTACGAATGAGTGCCACAACCATATGCTGCGGCGGTTCATCCCAAAAGGCAAGAGTATATCGGACTATACCGCAGATGAGGTTTGCTTCTTTGCCGATTGCATTAACGGTCTGCCGCGAAAGATTCTTGGCTACAAAACACCGGAGGAGCTGTTCGACTGTTATCTAGACCGCATTTACGTCGCTTGACAACAACTTGACACCGCGCGGCGTTGGTTCCCTCCACTCGGGGCTTCGCCCCTCATTCCGGTAACCAACGCTCTTCTACTTTGATTTGTTACGTTTTTGAAAACTATTGCATTTTGATATTGCAATTTGCGATTCGTAAATTTGCAAAGTAAATGCAAGAATAGCATTTACCGATTGCATTTAGTCTGGCAGAGAATATGTGGTGGCATTTAGAGTGTGTTTCTAAAGTCACCAACAGGCAAAATTATGCAAGCCAAAGCAGAGCAGCCGCCAAATGAATGAAGGCAAGAAATCTGCAAGCGAGCTTTTCGAAGCGCATAGCGATCCTGCGGTGCTCTTTGAGCTTCATGAAAAAGCATTCAACAAGATGCCTTTCTTTGTAGTGAGAGAAATCAGTGTACCACGGATCAACTGAATTCG
Organism: Akkermansia muciniphila; assembly: GCA_963611795.1. Classification (GTDB taxonomy): domain Bacteria; phylum Bacillota; class Clostridia; order Oscillospirales; family CAG-272; genus UBA1740. Next base: position 3,346 of record CAVDSZ010000033.1, read on the forward strand.
ACTTCGGCGGAATGCAGAAGTCAGCGTCATGGTTGGCAATGTATTCACGGTTTTCCCATGAACCATAGGCTTTGTCAGCGAGAACAGTACTGCCGGAAATATCGAGCTGATCAAGACAATTTTGAAGCATGACTCCATCATGTACCTGTCCGCCGGTAAGCTCCAGTACAAGAGGGTAACCGAGTCCATCCACTACCGCGTGGATTTTGGTTGATCTTCCTCCTCGGCTGATTCCGATATGCTGATGATCATCATATCCCGGAGCCCCTTTTTTGCACCGGCACTTGACCGATGCGCTTTGATATAAGTTCCGTCTATACACAAATCCTGCATATCCGGATTCTCACGGACATTTTCAAATAACTGTCTGAGCTTTTCGTCTTTCTGCCACTGAGAAAACCGTTTGTACACTGTCTGCCATGGACCATAGTACTCCGGAAGATCACGCCATGGAGCTCCGGTGTGCATGATCCAGAGAACTCCATTCAGGAGTTTACGGTTATCCGCTTGTGGTCTTCCGGTTTTCTTTGGTGTATTGCCAAGATAAGGTTTGATCTTTTCCCACTGCGCATCATCAATTTCGTATCGTCTTGCCATGGTTGCTCTCTCCTTGTTATTCATTGATATTATTATACACGATACCGGCAATTTTTGCAAGATGATATTTGATTTATTTCATATGCTTGAGTTTAGAAACACACTCTAGAATCATCCGCGTAATTATTGACAAAAACGCGATTTTGTGCTATAATAATCAGATGAAAAAGAAAGGAGCAAATCCCATGAAAAGAACAATTTCCATCATTCTGACAATGCTCATCCTCGCGTCTTCCGTGGCGTGCGGATCTTCCGGTCAAGGCTCGGAAACGACCGCCGGAAGCCATCCTGAGGATGAGACAACAACCGAAGCGACGACCGCGCTTGACGACGGACTTCCTGACAAGAAGTTCGACGGCAGAACGATCACCTTCGGCGTATCGACCGAAAGCGAAAGCGACATCGTCGCCGACGAGGAAAACGGCGATGTCGTCAACGACGCCATGGTTAAGCGCAACCGCACGATCGAGGAACGCTTCGACGTAAAGATCGAAAGCGTCATCGTCACCGACGGACTCTACGACTGGTATGACAAGCTCTCGACCTATGTTCTCGCGGGCGATGCGCTCTGCGACGTTGCGGGTCATTACGCTTATCAGACCTACAAAGCGGCTCAGCTCGGCATCTATCAGGACTGGAACACAATTCCCTACGTCGACCAGTCGAAGCCTTGGTGGAGCCAGTCAATCAACGACAGCGCGACGATAAACGGCAAGCTCTACGCGATCACAGGTTATCTCGGAATGTCGATAATGGACTACACGACCGCGATGTTCTTCAATCAGCGTTATCTGAACGAATACGGCTATGAGGCCTCCGATATCTACAATATGGTCTATGACGGCACATGGACGATCGACAAGTTCACCGAAATCATCAAGGATATGTACAATGATCTCAACAGCAATGGTCAGCGCGACGACGATGATTTCTACGGATATGCGACCGGTTCGGTCAACGCGCTTGACAACTGGCAGGCGGCATTTGATATGCCGATCAGCAGCAAAACGAGCGACGGAAAGATCGAACTCAATGTCGTCAGCGAAAAGCGTGTCTCCGCGCTCGAAAAGATCAACCGTCTTTACTATAACAATGAAGGCGCGAGATACATAACCAAGCCTTCCTACGAAACCTCGTGGTTCTACTACGAGAACTTCAACTTTGCCAGCGGCAGACAGGTTTTCAACCCGAGCATCTTCAAGGCGTGCGGTGTGCTTTACCGCGACATGAAGGATACTTACGGAATCGTTCCTATGCCGAAGTGGGATGAAAATCAGGACGGTTACTACGCGAACATCTGCGACAGATACGCTATCTGGGGTGTTCCGATGACGGTCACAGACACCGAGTTCGTCGGAATCATCACCGAGGCGATGGCCTGTGAGACACTGAAGACGGTCTATCCGGCATACTACGACATTGCGCTCAAGAACAAGTATTCAAGCGACGAGGACACCGCAAAGATGGTTGATATCGTCACCTCGGGTATGCAGTTCGACATGGCGTATATGTTCGGTCAGTATCTTCAGAGTGCGCCCTATATGTTCAGACAGCAGATTCAGAACGGCACTAACAATCTCGCTTCGGCATACGCTGAGGTCGAGTCCAAAATAAACGCCGGAATCGAAGATATCTACAAGATGTACGAATAAAGTCCACAATCGAGTAGGAGGCTCACCAAACTCTAGAGCCGACCTCTCACATCACCGTGCGTACCGACCGGTACACGGCGGTTCAACCGCATAAGTGCAAGGACTCG
>CAVDSZ010000034.1:0-5602 GCA_963611795.1 Akkermansia muciniphila
TTGTCTGCCGGCGCGCCAGCGCCGGCACTTGTATCAAGACAAGCACACGCCCTGCAATCAAGCATCGATCAAAGCCCTTACACATACCCGAGAATACCCCAAGCGAACCATATGTGAAGATTCTGCCAGCTATCAACCGGAATACTGAGTTGTTCGTTTTGAGTGCCGACGGATTTCTCTGCGTTCGGTCACACCAAACATACAAGCAATCAAATGATACAATGATACTACATCATGAGAGGAGTCAAAACATGAGATATGCAGATTGGCTTAACGAATGGCTCGAGCATTATGTTAAGCCTGTGGCAAAAATACGGACCTATGAAAGATATGTCGGGTTATCCGCACATATCGGTAAAAGACTGGGCAACCTTGAACTAAAGGAACTATCCCCGATCGCTTTGCAAAAATTCGTAACGGACGTTTCCGAAAACGGCAACATGAAAACCGGCAAAGCGTTGTCACCGAACACCGTCAATGCAATCATTTCTGTTCTGCAGAATTCCTTAAAAACAGCCTTTTCGATCGGTCTTACCGATACATACATCGGCGATAGAATCAGACGCCCGAGCGCAACCGAAAAAACCGTCGAGTGTTTTTCACTACAGGAACAAAAGCGACTGGAAACAGCCGTACTGAACGGTAAGAAATCCAAGCTGATGGGAATCATCATCTGCTTGTATACCGGTCTGAGAATCGGAGAATTACTTTCCCTCGAATGGAGGGATATTGATTTCGCGAAGAACACCATTTCCGTAGCCAAATCGTGTCACTACGGACACGATAAAGACGGAAATTACGTGCGTTTTACCGAACCCCCAAAAACGAGTCACTCTATCCGTAAGATCCCCGTACCGAAACAACTCATGCCCATTCTGAGAACACTGAAGAAAAACGGGCATTCGGAGTTTGTCATTGCAGAGGAAGGACGAGCGATTGCGGTGCGCTCCTATCAGCGCAGTTTTGAATTGCTCCAAAAGAAATTGAACATAAAAAGGCGTGGTTTTCATGCCCTCCGCCATACATTTGCGACCAGAGCAATCGAATGCGGGATGGATGTCAAAACACTGTCTGAGATACTGGGTCACAAGAATTCCGCCATCACCCTGAACCGATACGCCCATTCTCTGCTGGAGCACAAAATCAACATGATGAATCGCATCGGGAAGCTGTTATAAAAAGTGCGTCGATTATCATAATCGACGCACTTTGGTTACTATCATTATACCATAATATAGTGCGAAATCAATACTTAAGGACACATCTTGCCCCGTTTTGCAGTTGTTTTGTTCTCTCTAAATATTTTCGATGTACAAAGGCACCCCTTCTTGTGCGTCGATTATGATAATCGGTGTACAAAAGTTATGGTAATTTGATCATCAAAAATAATTTTGATATAAAACCGATTGGAATTGGAGAGAGACAATGAAAAGGTGTTTACCAACCACAAGACATTTTTTATTCTTCCTATGCACATTGTGTATGCTGTGCGTTGCCCTCGCGGTATTGGCATCGTGCGGTGGGAATCCAAAACCTTCTGCCCATACGCATGATTTTGGCGCATATGAGCATGATGCTACTTATCACTGGAAGAAATGTACCGGTTGCTCCGAAGTCGATGAAAAAGCAGTACATAGTTTCGGCGAATGGGTGACCACTCTGCAGCCGAGCACATCGCAAGCGGGAGTGAAAAGTAGGACGTGTTCCGTTTGCGGATATCAAGAGTCGGTTGAAATTCCAATTGCAGAACAAACTTATCAAATCAAATTTGTACTGAACGGCGGGGAATCGTCGTCTTTTGTCGCGTCCAAATCCGTCAAGAGTTTAAACAAGGACGATTTCTTCTTTGATGTCACGAAGTACGGCTTCAATTTCCGGGGTTGGTCCTGCGACGGGGTCAAAGTGTTTGACGAAAACGGGACACTCGTCAATCGCATTGCCATGAAACCCACAATGACCTTTATCGCCGAATATGCCAACAATGCGAAACTGACGATCGTGTCCAACATGCCGGAGGCGGGGACCGTCTCGGGCGGCGGTGAATATGAATACAACACAGAGATCGATGTGTCGGCGCACCCGAACGAGGGGTATGTGTTTGTCGGTTGGTACTATGGTCGCGATGTTTTATCACAGCAGGAAGACTATAAGTATAAAATGTGGGATCGTGACGTGACTCTCACGGCGCAGTTCAAACTGAAAGATTACAGACTCTCTCTGAAAGTGAACAACCCCGAAAAGGGTGGTGTCGCCATTAATCCGACCGGTAGCGCGATACAGAAATATGATGCCACCGACGAACAATTAATCCCTTACACCAGCCAGACTACGATCGTGGCTTATTCCAAGACCGGGACGAGATTCCTCGGTTGGTTTGATGCCACGGGAGCATTGGTGACCACCAACGCCTCCTATACCTTCAACATGCCGATTCACGACTATGAGCTGACGGCAAAGTGGGACTACTTTACGATATCCTATGACCTCAACGGCGGGACGAATCACCCCGACAATCCGACGTCGTATGAGCGGGATATGGCAAATATCAAACTGCAAGCCCCGACCAAGAGCGGCGTGACGTTTGCCTACTGGCTGTGCAACGGTGAGCGTATCACGGAGATCAACACCAAGCTCGGCGAAAACCTGACGTTGACCGCGATCTGGAACGACAGCAGTTATAAGATCACTTATGATTACGCCGGCGGCACGGCAAGCAATTCCACGACCTATACCGTGACCGATGGCTATACGTTGCAGGAACCGACCAGAACCGGCTATGAATTTCTCGGATGGACGGGGTCGAACGGCGACACGCCGCAGAAAAACCTGACCATCCCGAAAGGGACGGTGGGAGATAAGTCCTATCGGGCGAACTGGAAACTGATGACATACAGGATCAGTTACGTCCTGTCGGGTGGGACGAATGCGACAGCCAATCCCACTTCCTATACGGTAACCGGCGGCACCCTCACCCTGCGTGCACCATCCCGGCGCTATTATACCTTTAAGGAATGGCAGTATAATGGGCAAAAGGTGACCTCGATTGACCCGAACCTGGCAAAGGATATCACACTGACGGCAGTCTGGACGCCGATCGAATATACGATTACCTACGTATTGAACGGCGGAAACAACAGCGCGTCCAATCCCACCCGCTATACGGTGACAACGGCGTCGTTTACCCTGGCGGCACCGCAGAGGACCGGTTATCGCTTCCTCGGCTGGACCGGCTCCAACGGGACAACGCCGATGCTGAGTGTAAAGGTACCCACGACCGCTCCGTCGAACCTGTCCTACACGGCAAACTGGGAAGCCATCCGGTATACGATTACCTACGATGCGGACGAATTTGTCGATCTCGCCGGACTCCCGACGGGCTACACAGTGGAGGATGCAAAGATTGCCCTTGGGGAGCAAACGAGAGAGCACTATCGCTTTGCCTGGCAGATCGACGGGAAAACGGTAACTGCAATTGATACTTCTCTTGCGCGCAACGTAACCGTTAAAGCGGTCTGGACGCCTGTTGTGTATACCATCACTTATGACCTTGACGGTGGGACTAACGCCGACAGCAACCCGGGGTCGTTTACCGTAGAGAGTAACACGCTGACGCTTGCCGCCCCTACGAAGATTGGCTACACCTTCCTTGGTTGGACGTGGGACGACGGAGAAGAGCCTACCCTCTCCCCGGAGATTGCAAAAGGGAGCTTCGGTAACCGTACGTATACCGCCCATTGGCGGTTGAACCGGTATACCTTTACCTTCGTGTCCAATGGCGGGAGCACGGTAGCATCCGTGACGCAGGACTACGGGACGACCGTCTCGGCACCCGAAGCACCGACCTTTGCCGGAAAGAGTTTTGCAGGCTGGTACAGTGATGCCGCCCTGCAGACCCCGTATACCTTCTCGACCGTGCCGGCGGAGGATGTCACGCTGTATGCCAAATGGACGAACTACAATATTATCATTTCCGGTACGGATGGGGTGTTGACGGTGCGCGCCGACGCGCCCATCACGGCAGAGACCTTCGGTATTACCGCGACGGATACAGACGGCAATCCCGTGGAGGTGACCGTCAAGGTGCTTGACGGCGAACAGGTGGGCGGCGCAACACTGATTCTGCGTGCGAGCGCGGCAGGGCTTTGGAACACGACGAAAACTGCCCGCTTTGAGGTGAAGGTTTACGGTACCCCGACCATGACGGCAGATACCGCACGCACCTGGTTTAACCTCGGAGAGACACTTACGGCATCCTGGTGGCAGGCGACCGCTACGGATTCCTTCGGTGGAGCGTTGACGGTCTCCGTTTCCGTTCAGGAAGAGACGTATGCCGTCGGGGATACCGTCACGGTGGTTCTGACGGCGACCGATGCCCTCGGAAATGTGGCAACGGTCAGTATCCCCGGGGTCAGACTCTATGGCACCCCCGATCTTCGGTATAACACCGACAAGACGGCGGTCAAAGCAACCGATGCCCTCACGGTGGAACTCTTCGGTGCCGCGGCACAGGACAGCTTCGGCGAAACGATCGGTGAGATCACCCTGACCTACACCGGTACCTTTGCCGCCGGGCAGACGGTGCAGGTAACGCTGTCTGCGACGGACGCGAAGGGCAATACAGCGACCGTCACCTTCCCGGTGCGGGTATACGGCACACCGGTCTTTGCGGGTGCCGCAAAGACGGATTACAAACCGGACGACAGCATTACACTGGAAACGCTCGGGCTGGTCTTTAAGGATAGCTTCGGAGACATCGTGACGAATGTCGCCTTGCAAAGCGTAGAGGGAGCACAGACGGCAGGGACAGCCATGACCTATACCGTTATAGCGACCGATGCGCTCGAAAACACCTTGACGTATTCCGTAACGGTCAGGATTTACGGCACGCCGGAACTCTCCTTTACCGGACGCAAAGCGGTGAAGGATACCGATGCCCTGACGGCGGCATTCTTCGGTGCTATCGGCAAGGACAGCTTCGGTCAGGATCTGACCGTCCTTGTCACCGTCACCGGGGAACAACTCGGCGGGCAAACGATCAGCGTGACCCTGACGGTGACGGATACCGTCGGACATACGGTGACAGAAACGGTAGCCGGTATCCGGATATACAGTGCCGGGTCCCTGCAACTGACGTATAACTACGCCGCATCCGATCGTATCCGCATGGATTCCAAAGGCGCGGAGTTTTTCGCGAGTGCCACCGATTCGTTTGGGGAAGCGGCAGATACAAGCATCGAGATCCTGTCCGGCACACTGAAAGGCGGGAACGTGATTTCTCTGCGCATCGTGGCGACGGATGCCGCCGGTAACCGTCGCGAGGGCGAGGTCATCACAAATATCCGTGTTTACGGACTGCCGAGCATCAGCTGTCGGCGCACCAGTGGTTACCTGCGGGAGAGCGGCGAGAGTCTCTACCAGCTTTTCATCGCCAAGGACAGCTTCGGGGAGGAACTGGACTTTGATGCCACGATCATTGACGGTACCCGTCAGGCGGGGGAAACCGTCACGGTGCGTGTCAGCGCAACCGATGCCCTGGGGCAGACAACCACCAAAGACTTCCGTTTGCTGGTGACTGCCGCAACCGTTATCCTGACCTTTGATG
>CAVDSZ010000035.1:0-3762 GCA_963611795.1 Akkermansia muciniphila
GTTAATGGGTCCCAATGCCACTGGATCACCGTCTTAGAACCGACAATTAAAAAACCGCCTGCAAAGCTGGCAAAAGTCAAAAAGAAGCCTGCGGATATATTTTCTTTTGTTTCGTTAATGCAGTCGTTGAGCGCAAGCGAATGTCCAAAATACAAATCCTTCGTAAAGATAACACCAAGCAATATGCCAAACAGATCGCCGACTAAATCTGCAATGCAATACCAGTAAAAATCATTGTTGCGTGCCAGTAAAAGTGCCACGATCATCATAGCATACACCGCGCGCTGGGCAATGACAATCAATGCATATAAATTGATACGATTGGTAATCTGGAAACTATACGATGTGTATGTAAACAGATTCTTGGTGAGGATTCCACCGGCAACCAGAATTACTATGTACTTGGGTGTCCCGTGCAGGAACAGGAGCGAGAACACACATAACACAACGGCAATCAAAGAAAGCATGCCCAGCAACAAATACAATTGGGAACGTAATCGAGGCTTATCAAGCTCATCATAATCGTACTGTGCATAGCGCAGTACAATGCCATCTAAAATACCGAATTGTAATAGTGTGACATAGTTGATGTACAATAAAAATGTCTGCCAATAAGAATACTGGTACTCGTCAATGAATTTGGGAACGATGAATCCCAGGATAAAACTCGTCAATAAAGATACCAGTTGAGCGAACATGGAAAGTCCGATATTCCGCCCAATCTTTTGTGTTGATGCTTTACTCATTATTCTGCGGATTTTCCCCCATAAACATTCTTTTCCCCGCGCCCAAAAACAGATTTGATGCTATATAATCCACTCTTGAACTTTTGTTTCATGCATTGCTTGGGGTAGCACTTGAAAACCGCACGATTAAATGTCTTTCCCTTCCCGAGCAAATGAAAAAAACGGACTCTCACGGCAGGTTTCTGAGACGGATGTTTGAGCTGGTGATTATTCCATATCATACGCTCGCAATCGGCATCGACGAGATATAATCGAGCCAGTGAGAGCAATTCCTTGCCTTTTTCATTTTGAGTAAGGGCAAGTGAGACCCCCCGTGATCTCTCTTCCGGAGACAATTCCGTTCCCCATGCATCACCAAGTGTCAGATCCGACACCCGCTCCTCGCGCGCATATTGACACCGATAGCAGTTCTCTGTGAAAGTCATTCCCTGAAGAAACGCAATAGAATAGCAATCGCTTGCAAATCTTCCAGCGATAGGACAACTGGATGCAGTTAATGCATAATGGGCTTTATGTCTGAACGAAAAGTCATCGAGTGTAGTTAAATCAATCCCATACTGGGAAAGAAAACTATGTAGCAATGCCGGAGATGGTGTTCCATGGCAAATCAAATCTACCGTATACAAATTTTTTTGTGCGGATACCCCCACAAACAGTTTTGCCGCCGCTACCTGGCATGGCAGACCGATAAAGAGCACCCTTTGTCCCGCCGTCAGGCGTGTTTTCAATTCACAATAGATGCCGAGAGGAGCACTCTTGACATATTTAGAACCGGTAAAACGATCGACCTCGTTTTCTTCATCGGCGAATGCAAAGCGAAAGACACCCTCGCAAAAAGCGCAGGAGCAAACACTGCCGCCCGCCTGAACAAACGCCCTAGCGATCGCTGTCGCCAGTCCGCCGGAGGACGCCCGGCGGCGAATCTCCTCGTCATTCGCCCACCCCTGCTGCCACAGTATCGGTTTTTGCAAAGAAACCTCTTGACAGTTCTGGCAGGTCCTATGGCAACGATCGCACGTCACGCATAGCGTTTCGTCAATCACGGCGTTGTATGCCTCTGTTGTACTTTCTATGTGAATCGCGTGTTTGGAGCAAGCCTCCACGCAAGCCATACAACCGGTACAGGTGTCTTTCTCACATACAGTTTTCACGCCTGCGCCTCCGTTCTTTTCAACTGTTCTGTGATGTAGGCGGTCGCCTGTTGCCGCTTTTCGTTCAGGAGCGCATTTACCCGTTCCCAGTCGATGACGCCATCCATCGGATCCTTTTGTTCTCGCCAAATGCGATCCTGCAAACCGAGCAAATCCAGTAGGTCGGTGATACGCACCTGAGTTTTGGGCGGGAGGAAATCGACAAACGGTCTGTTAAAGATTACGGACAATGCGGTTGCGTGGAAGGAATCCGTGATGACCCCGGCGGCATTTTTGAACAGTGCCAGTACTTCCATCGGCTTTTTTAAAATCGCCTTTTCCCCACATCCCAGCCAATCGTAAACAGAAGATGATATTCTGACAACGCGGCAACCGTTCTGTCTGGCATATTGTTTGGCATATGCGTCTAATTCCCGGTTTTGGCGAAGCCTGTAAACAATCACATATGGTTTTTTCGGTGTTTTTCCCTCTGCCATGTGCAACCATGACTCTCTATCCAACATAAGGGTCGGATCCAGAATCGTGACAGCAGAGAGACCGGCGTGCGCCTGCAACAGCTCTTCCGCGCTTTTCTCCCGAACTGTGAGGAAGGAAAAGCGGCGCAAAAGCGGTACTGCCTTTTCGTAATATGTCTCCGGGAAATCCGTGCGTCCGAAACTCGCCGCATAGGAAAAACGGGCATTATGTGCATCTCCGAAGTCCAGGAAATATGCCGGATCCATCTCCCCGTCCGGCATATAGCCCCACAGCTGATCGCTCCCTGCACACAAAACATCCTCACCAAAAGAGTGCGCTTGCAGATCTTTTAAAGTATGGCAGGGCGCCGTCAGATGCAACATATCCCGCCGATAGCGGCGAAAAAACCTTTCTTTCCACCACTCATCTGGAAATTTGAGCATTCGGTAAGCAATCCTTTTAAGAGGATTTTTGGTAAAGTTGTGTGAAAAAGCATTCACCCTGCCGCGGACGGTGTCCTGTGTCGGGATATAATCCACGGTATATGCCTCGTACCCCAGATTGCGAAAGAATTGCTCTGTCGCAAGAGCCTGAAGGACGGAGCCGTAGTTAACCACGGCATGGCGGGTTATTATCTGAATTTCCCTCATATTCCCCCTAATTTACCACAATTACGGTGATGTTTTCATATATGATTGTCAAATCTCGTTCTACGTTTAAAACTCGCACAACCTCGTAACAAACTATCAAAAAGGAAAATCAGAAAGTAAATTACCGCGAAAACAAAAACGCCACGTAATAATCCCATCGGACCATATTCGTACCATCGAAATACTGTGGTTAAAAAATATAGAGCAACTGCCAAATTTCTTCGTTGTAAGCAATATTTTTGCATACTTGGATTCCCTATAGTATAAAGCATGCGCACATATATAAATACAATTAAGGCAAGTAGCACCGGCGACAGCATTCCAGTCCAAACATAGAAATAACTTGGTGATATAAAACCATTAAAATGTTGAAAATAAACACGAGTAAAAAATGCCAAATTAGGATCGCCAATTTTACTACCTAAAAGAATATAGATTAAGTGTCTTCCGAATAACAAAATTTTTTCGCCGAACCCAAGCATATGACTAACTTCAATCATTGCTAGAGACGGGAAATATGCTGCTATAGCTCCTTCATAAGTTAGTTTGTCACTTGCCAGTTTATCAATGGTGTATACAAACGACTCCATCGAAAAAGTGAAATTCGTACGAAAATACCCTACTGCCGCCATTATAATAATGGCAGGAATTAGCATAAAAGTAATTTGCCTATCTGTAGTTGAGTCCGAATAATAATAAACAAAAAAGCACATTAATGGTCCAAGCGCATCTGCTCGGCTACCGCCAAACATAACTATT
>CAVDSZ010000036.1:0-3327 GCA_963611795.1 Akkermansia muciniphila
TTTGGTGTTGACTTCATCCTGCATTGCAGTGATACCTCCTTTCCTTGGAATGATTGCGGGAATGATGCCTCAGCTAAGGCGGCACACCTCGAAGATGGATGATTTTCATTTACACTGTCCTCCTTTCCGAGCAATGCTCACGATGGTATTCATTAAAGAGTGTCTTCACAAAGGCTATAATCGTAGGTCTTCGGCTTCTTTGACCCTGCCGTTCTGTCCTGCCCGTAGAAATCATGGTTGACGAGGGCGGAATAGTAATTGTCTATCGTCAGAGAGGCGTTATACAGAGCGGTTAAAAGGTATGCACGGATATTGCGGATGTCTGACGGATTCTTGTTCATTGCTTCCAGAACGTACTCAATGTGGCTGCTATTCAGTTTGAGAAAGCGGGACTTGACCACTTGCTGCGGCATATCCTCGCCGTTGATACGGATGGTCGGAGCGGTAGAGCAGACAGCATCCAGCATGATGTCCATGATCTCCCGGAAGCGGTCTTTATCGAACTTCGGATCCTGACAGAGAATGTCGTAATCAAGATTCTCTTTGATAATCTCTTCATACTCGCTTCGCTCATCCATCCTGTCCATCCCATCAAGATTGATGGATTGATAGTTCTTTGAGAGAGTATTTCTTTCTTGGGTAATTACTTGATCAGTATTTATTTGTGCGGACTTATCCCCGTGTGGATTATCCACATCTGGCTTCTCCACACATGGATTTTCCGTGTGTGGCATTTCCCGTTCTGGCGTGGACTCCTGCGGCTCTTCGTATATCTCAAAGATTGTGCTGCTCATCCTGCCTTTACCGTCTCTCTGCCGGTGCCTGACGAGGTAGCCGTGCTTTTCAAGCTCACGAAGCGCGGAGAGAATGGCATCCGGACCTTCCTTGCAGATTGCAGAAAGCCCTTTGGTTGAGAACTTCCAGCCATCATTAAACGAGAGCATCTTTGAGAGAAGACCGACTGCCTTGAGTGACAGGCTCTTGTCTCGAAGGTGGAAGTTCGCCATGACGGTATAGCCACGATTCTTGTTTACGCGATAGACTGCCACAGAAATCACCTTGCCATCTTGGGAAGCAGCTCTTCGCCGCACTTTTTCTGGAACTTCATTCGGATGACATCCTTGCCCTTCGGCGTGAAGTAGGTCTGAGAACCGGTGTAGCAGTACGTCACAAAATCGCGGACGATGAACAGTCCGGCATTGCTGTCCTTGTTGTAGGGAAGAAGCTGACCGGAGGGAGATCGGAACAGGTACTTCTCCCTGAGAAGAAACTGGACGAACTTGCGCTCCGGGATTTTCAGTTCCTTCGCTGTCGTTCGGATATTGGTGCAGTCATCCGGATTGATGAAGGCGTCGTAGTAATCGGCTTTGGGCTTTGCCGTGTTCAGCTCACACTCAAGAGCCTTCACGCGATTCTTTTCCAAAATCAACGCCTGAGCAAACTCCACAATGACCGCCGGTTCCTTCTGAATGCGTTCCAGAAGAGAGTCTGTCATGTAGCCGCCGGTCTTGCGGATGGTGGGAATGACCTCATGCGTGATCCAGCGTTTGAAGGCTTTGGCTTCGGGCTTGCGGCTGCGAAGAATGATTGAATACAGTCCTGCCTCGCTAATGCAGTTCGTCTTCTGCTTTCTGCCGTGGGGGTCGATAATATCTACCCCCGATTTCTCGTCATCATCCAAGGTGCGCAGGGCATCCTTTGAATTACTTACCGCAAGAACTCGGAGAACATCATTGGCGATAAACCACGGTTCACCACCGATGAGGATCGTCCGCACCTCACCGAACTGTTCATTCTTGAAAACTTCGATTTTGTTATCCATGATTGACTTCCTTTCCGGCAGCAGATGTGCCACTTTGATTTTTGAGGGTAGACACGGGATTGCAGCAGTAGGGACACTCTGCAAACACGCAGGACTGATATTTCCAGAAGGGACGATGAAAGCGGCAGCTTCGGCACTCAGGGAGAATGCCATCCACGCCGCTGTCATAATGCTCAAAGCCGGGTGTGGTCTGCATTAGCAATTCCATTGCTTGCAGATCATCGGCTGTCATGCGTTTCATACTTAAAAACTCCTTTCTTTCGCCGCATCGCCAGCAGATATTCCGGCTTTTGGGCAACAAAAAAAGAGGGCTTGCTTCTTACTCCAAATTGGAGAAGAAACAAACCCTCTTCGTTTACGATGTAGTTCAGATGATTTCTCGGATGGTATGAATGATACCGAGCAGCAGCCCGATGAGGAAGGCAAGTCCTCCGATGAGACCGCCTATGATTAAGTTCAATGCGAAGATGCCGACTGAGCCGGAGATACCGTAGCCGATGGGAACGAGCCAGAGACACATCCTCCGGATGCCGAACGGCAAGCCGACGCAGATCCACATAAGGAAGTAGTCACATACGCCGTCAGGCATATAGATCGGCTTGAGAAATGACGCGAGGCAAAACGCAAGCGCGATTGGAAGCACAACCTCCTTCAAGAAGACTTTGATAGCACCCACTATATCCTCCTTCTGCCGGAAGTGTGCAGCAGCACCCTCCGGCTTGCTTGATTATTGTGAAAGTCCTTTGTTTTCGGTCAAAAAAAGAAGGGACTAAGCCAGAATGCCTTGATTTTCAAGGTCTTTCTGATTTAGTCCTATTATCGCACAATAATCTTTCACCACCTAGTTGTTGCCCATGCCGCTCTTCCCTATATCCTCGATTTTTCAGTCCCCGGCAGCCGCACTGCCCGTCATGCCTACGTAGGTTATCGTCGTGTAGGGCGAGAACTCGCGGTTGTTAATGTCCGCAAGCCCGTAAACTCTGTACCTCACCGACTCGTATTCCTCGGCTGTCATGTCCCACTCGCCGTAGTGCTTTATACGTACAAGCACCGTCACCTCGGGCGTCGGCTCGAGCGCTTTGGAGTTCGCGTTCGTCTTCCAATCGCGTGGGTCACTTCGCCAGCCCTCGATGATCACGTGCGAGGTGTACACCTTCCGCTCACGGTCAGCGAGCTCCTCCGGTACATTGAGAAATTTGTCGCCGAAGCGCTCGGGCGTGATGTAGTTGTACCCGCGCATCGGCGTCGAAACCTCGGTCGAGTCAATATTGACCGCGAGTCCGTTCAGACCGTTCACAGGAACGCGTACCGTCAGCGATTTCTCGCCCCACGCGTCACGCGATGTGTTCGATTCGGTCTCCTCGGGCAGGGTGTAAAGCCACTCGCCGGTCTTCAGTCCCTTGCGCGTCGGACCGCCGATCAGCCAGCCGTCCCCGCTGTCAATCGAGTACTTCACGTGAATGAATTTCGCGTACTGCACGGTGATCAGCGGCTCGATATATGTC
>CAVDSZ010000037.1:0-927 GCA_963611795.1 Akkermansia muciniphila
ATTATGTGCTAGAATATTGTCATAGGCAACAATATTGGTTGCTTTAAGCAGTATAAGTATATATAAAGGAAAGGAAATGTAAGAAAAGTGAAGTACGAAAAGCTATTCACCCCCATTCAGATCAACGGCGTTGAGCTGAAAAACCGCATCGTAATGTCCCCGATGCATGACGGTCTGGGTCTGACCGGCGGCGACGTGAACGAGCAGGTCATCGAGTACTTTGCCGCGAGAGCAAAGGGCGGCGTGGGGCTCATCATCAACGGGTTTACGGTCGTATGCCCGGACGAGCTGTGCGGCACGGCGGGCGCGGGGCAGTCGCACCTGACGACGCTCGATAACCGCAACTCGTTCCAGCTGCTCGCAGAGAGAGTGCACGAGTACGACTGCAAGCTGTTTGTCCAGCTGCATCACCCCGGGCGCTCCGTGTACGCGCCGCAGTTTCTCAACGGCGGGCGTCAGCCCGTGTCCAGCACCGCCATGCCCGCCTCCCTCAAGGGCGATTCTCACGCCGCGCCCGCGCGCGAGCTGACCGTGCCGGAGATAAAGCAAATCGTCAAGTGCTACGCCATTGCCGCGCAGGGCGCTTACACCGCCGGCTGCGACGGCGTTGAGGTGCACTGCGCCCACGGCTATCTCTTCTCACAGTTTATCAACCCCTTCAAGAACGAGCGCAAGGACGAATACGGCGGAAGCCTTGAAAACTGCTGCCGCATCGCCACCGAAACGCTCGACGCGATACGCAAGGTCGTACCCAAGAGCTTCCCCGTCTCCGTGCGCATCAACGGCGCGGAGGGCGACTTCCGTCCCAACGGCAAGGAGTGGGACATGAATTACATGCAGGGCGTGGCGAAGCTGCTCGTCGCGCACGGCGCGGACATGGTCAACGTGTCCATGGGCGGCATTGACTGCATGCCCAACCCGGATATG
>CAVDSZ010000037.1:937-1584 GCA_963611795.1 Akkermansia muciniphila
TGCGCGCACGCTACCGCGACGATATTATAAAGAACATAAAGGACGTGGTCGATGTTCCCGTCGCGGCGGTCAACTGCCTCAAGACCCCCGCGGAAGCCGAGGGTATGCTCGATGACGGCATTGCCGACATGGCGATACTCGGTCGTCAGCTCATCTGCGATCCCGAATGGGCGAACAAAGCGCGCACCGGGCACGAGGACGACATTCGCCCCTGCCTCTCGTGCAACAACTGCATTCACCACTCCTCTCTCATGCAGCCCATCCGCTGCGCCATCAATCCCCTCGCCGGACGCGAGGCGGAGGACAACACCCTCGTTCCCGGCACGGGCAACGCCGTCGTCATCGGCGCAGGTCCTGCGGGCATTGAGGCGGCGCTCACGCTTGCGGCAAAGGGCTACAACGTGACGATGTACGAGAAAAGCGATAAAATAGGCGGCAGCATAAACCTCGCCGACAAAGCCCCCGGCAAGTTCCGCATGGATATACTGCTCGACTACTGGAAGCGCCAACTTGATAAAAACGACAAGATTACCGTGAAGCTCAACACCGAGATCACCGATGCGAAAATCGCCGAGATCAAGCGTGAGCTTGACCCGAAGGTCGTATGTCTCAACGTCGGCGGCAAGCCTGTTGTGCCGCCCATGCCG
>CAVDSZ010000037.1:1614-3147 GCA_963611795.1 Akkermansia muciniphila
GAGGGTAAGCGCGTCGTTATCATTGGCGGCGGCATGACCGCGCTGGAAACTGCCGAGTTCATGGTGGAGCGCAAGAACACCATCGTGCTTTGCGAGATGATGCCGCAGTTTGCCGCAGATACGTTCATCTACCGCGTCGCCAAGACTCAGCTCGGTCTTGCACGGCAGGGCGTGTGCATGAAGCCGCACACCATGGTGCTCGGCGCGAACGAAGAGGGCGTGCTGTACCGTGACCTCGTGACCGGGCTTGAGGGCGTGCTTCCGGCAGAGGTTATAGTGCTGTCTCTGGGCGTGCGTCCCGACAGAACGCTGCGCGCAAAGCTCGACGAGGTGTTCGACAACGTCGTCGTCCTCGGCGACAGCAACAAGACCGGCACGCTCCAGAACGCCACCGGCGCGACCTTCCACCGTCTCAAGAGAATATAATACGAGAAATATAGCCGATTGTAAAAGTCCGCAAAAATAATGCAGCGACAGAGAAGCAAAGGAAAAAAGGTTAAATAAAGAAAAAAGCACCCACAGAAAGTAAAAAAGGGTGCAAAAACAAGAGCGGCAAAGCCGTTTCAGAAAAATGTTTGATTGTGGAAAAAGGTCAAGCTATCAGTTTGCGGATGCTTTTGAAAAGCTCCTGCTTATGAACGGCGTTCGCCAAGAGAACGGTGACAAGTTGAACAATGCCGGCAATAAAAACATCCGCTTTGGCAGTAACGGTGTTGTAGGACTTTCTGCTGTCAAGAACAAAGGTATCTTTTATTGTATGGATGGTGCGCTCAATAACAACTCTGTGACGGTAAAGATTATCCCAATGCACGGTATCTCTCGGAATACCCGGATAAAGGCGAAAGTCTTTATCCGGATAAGTGTAAACACATCTGCCATACGATGAAGAAGTACAGGGAGTTTCACAAGTACAAACTCTTGTGGAAGAACCTTTCACACAAACCGATTTCGGGCAAACCCATTTGAAACGTTTTGAGCGGTTTCTGCCGCCGGATTCACCTAAGAATTTGAACTGTGAACGGTCAATCGGGCAAATCGGAGTGCCGTTGTTATCGAAATTCACAGAAGTATTTTTTGAATTTCTTGTATTCATCGGAACACAGACACGTTCAAAACCGAATTCCTTATGCAGCATAGCATAATTGTCGTAAGAATCGAACGCCGAATCACCTAAAAAGGTTTTGAAAGAGAAAGACGGATGAAGTTGTCTGAAATCGGATAAGACCGGACGAAGCGATTTGGAATCGCCGATTTCCTTGTCGGAATCCGGATTATCGGTTTTTACTTCCGTGATTTCGATATGCTTCTTTCTGAATTCATCATCGAAGAAAGCAATGTGTCGCAGAATACCGAGACCGTTTGTCAGGAGACCTACCTTTGCGGCATAACAAAAATGACCGTTGATGTACTGCTGACGGGCATCTGGATTGGTTTTGGACTCTGAGGGCATAAGGTTGTATGCGGCACCGTAAGGATTAAGTTCGGGATTCTTTTTCACAAGTTTCTTTGTTTCTTTGAGAATGCAGTTCAGAT
>CAVDSZ010000038.1:0-2930 GCA_963611795.1 Akkermansia muciniphila
AAGCCGCCCACCACATCTCTGTGCCTTCGTGCCTCTGTGCCTCTGTGTTAAAAAACCAAACCCCATCCGTGAAAATCCGTGGAAATCCGTGGTTAAAAAACACCTGCACCCGAATCCTGTAAATCCTGTTAATCCTGTCAGAAAAACAGAACCAAATATTCAATTGTCAAAGATCAAATGGATGTCTATGGGGCTGACCTCATGGACACCCGAAGCGGCTTTCCGTGTGCACCGTAGTTCAAAATCGTTTTTTTCGAAATGCCTACTTCACTCGGTTCGCCCGGGGTAGGAGGCGGCACACCTGATTCTAGAATCAGGTATGCCACCCCAGTAGGGGGTTACTCCGCCTCCTCCACATCGAGCCGCTTCGAAATTTTCAAAGAGAGACGCAGCCCGTTGATGACGAGCCCATCCGCTGCCCGCAAAGCGTCTTCGTTATCATCCGAAAACGCGCGAAGGCGCTCCCGAAGCCTCTTCGCGGCACCCGCCGCCTTAATTGCCTCGCACAATTCAGCGAGGTCTTGCTTTTGCTCTTTCGTGAGCGTTATCTTCGTTGCCATAGGTTTTCACCTTTCTTTCAGTTATCACCACGGATTCCACGGATTTTCACGGATTCCGCGTGATGGTTTTGCGGGTCGGACGGATGAGACCATCTCATCACGCCCCCCTATATCTATAGCACGCTTTTTGTCACTTTTTTGGGCTTGAGCGCGGCACTTTTGGGCTATAAGTAATAGAAATGCCGCGAGGAGGTGGTGAAATACACGAATAAAAAAAGTGAAAAAAGTTTACCCCCCCCTTTTCACTTGAGGGGTTTTTGCGCCGCCGCGACACTGCCGCGACACGCAAATCTATTAGCCAACTTTCTGAGCCTCATTGAGTTTCCATAGGTTTACATGAAAAATATATGCCCATATATCGCCGCTCTGTTCTTTTTTCAACAATTATAACTTTTCCCTTGACGGTGCAATGCACTTTATGATATAATATTATCATGAAAATAAAAATATTAGAAACTGCAAAAGCAGAAAGGAGCAACTATGCCAGGTCAACATGACATGCATAAACATCAGATTGCGGTGAAGTTTCCGCATCGCGTTTGGCGGCAAATTGAAAAAGCTGCCGAAAAAAAAGATATGACACCCGGCGAATACATTCGCTATGTTGTCACGGAAGCGGTAGACTCGGTTGAACTGATGCCTAATGACATCCGTCTAATTGCCGATCGTATTGAAGAGGCTCTCAAAAAAGGAAAAATGGTCTAATGAAAGAAGTCAAAATAACGCTAGGGCGTTTCTTAGCTGAAGCGCTAAAACACATCGCAGCACAAAGAGAGATGACGGAGGAGCAGTACATCCGCTCTCTTTTTTGTCCTGTGGTGCATTGCACCAAGAACGGCAAACACCGTAACCCTCTGAAGAAGGGGAAAACGCCTAATGTCCGCGCACATTGAGACACGAAATGCGCGCTTCAATGCTTCGATGCTGAGCGTTGAAGCGCTACTCGACGCTTACGCGATTGATGTCACGAAAGCGGCGCTATTCAGTGACCACGGCGAAACTGCCGCGCGGCACTACGCGGCACTCGATGGCGAATTCGATGATGCCCTCGCGGCACTTCGCGACGCACGCCACTATGCCGCGATTTGTGTTGCCACCTCGCGCCTTCAGCAAAACGGACGCGCCAAGCTCGTGCCCACACTCTGGCTCATCTTCGCCAACGGCGCGAAATATCGCCGCGAATCGGTCCATACGATTATGCGCCGCCAACGGCGAAATGGCAAACGCTGTACGCTCAATGCCGCGTGGTGCCGCTACAAGCGCGATCGTGACGAGCTATTAGACTTTTTCGATGGAAACGGCGAGGAAGCGGGGCGCAAGGGACTGCGCCCCCTACCAGGCCCTACCAAAACCACAACAACAAAGGAAACTAACCCGAAAGGAAAATGATTATGACTGAAAAACAGCAAAGAAAAGTTGCTTCGACATTGCGCATGCTTTTGCGCGATGCCGAAACTCACGAACGGATGATTCGTGAAGCCCTCGCGTACGTGTGCGCGCATGCCGGCGCCGGCGCCGGTGTAGACGAAGAAAAGAACGAAAGAAACAAAGAAGCGGAAAGAGAAAGTTCCCCCCACACCCCCTATAAAGAGAAAGGGGAAGAAAAAAAGAAAGAAAGAAAAGAAGTCTTACTCGCTCATTCGAGCGAGAGTGAGGCTCATCCGATGGATGAGCGAGTGTGTGTGAGGCTCAAAGTTTCGGAGTTGTTCGCGAAGTTCTGGAAGGCGTATCCGCGCAAGGTCAGCAAGATTGCCGCGCAGAGGGCGTTTGACAAAGCCATTCACACCGAGAAGACAAACGCGGCGGCGGAAGCCCTCGTCGAGAAAATGTGCCGCGTTCTCGCTAAGCAAAGCGCAAGCGATGACTGGAAGCGCGAAGACGGTCGGTTTATTCCGTACCCCGCCACGTGGCTCAACGCCGGACGCTGGGAGGACGAGGAAACGGTCGGAACAGAACCGCCGCGCCGCACCCCCGAAGAAGCCGCCGCAGAGAAAGCACGTATCATTGCCGAACACAAAGCCATTTTGGAAGGCAAGATTTGAAAGGAAACACGAGAATGCAACAACTCATCGATGAAAAGAAGTTCCCGAATAACCCCGAGATGGCGGCGCGGTATAACGCCGCGTATGCGGGACTCACACCAGGTGAAGCCCTCATCTTGCGTCAAATGACTGACGCTTGGGTTAAAACGCGACTACTCCTGAATCTGCAAGACGAGCTACTGAAAACGCTCGACACAAGTGACGCGGGGGCGGAGCGCAAACTTGACCTTGAGCTCGCGTCTTACGCGGAGGGCGTTTTGGCACATTGGTACATCCTAGGGGGGCTACTCTGTACGACCCCCGAAGGAGTCGCCGCCGCGATGGACGC
>CAVDSZ010000039.1:0-2041 GCA_963611795.1 Akkermansia muciniphila
TGTGGGGCGGGACGGCACTCATGGAGAAGTGGGGCAAGACCGCCACGGAGGCGACGGTCGCCGAGTGCTGGGAACTTTCCGCGTATGCAGGGTGTGAGAGCATCGCCCGGGGCGGAGACTGTGACGGAATGCCCCTCGGGGCGATTGTGGAAACTCACCCGGATTGGTTCGGATCTGCCGTTCAGGATGGGTTCCCGATTCTCGTCAAACTCATCGACGCGGCAAAGGACTTGTCCGTGCAGGTACACCCGGACGATCTGTATGCCCGCGTGCATGAGGGAGATCGGGGCAAGACCGAGATGTGGTATATTGCGGACGCCGTACCGGGTGCCGCCATCTATTACGGTTTCGCACGGGACGTCAGCCGTGAGGAAGTGGAAAAGAGTATTCGGGAGAATACCGTCACCACCCTACTGCAAAAGGTCCCCGTTACCAGGGGAGATGCGTTTCTTGTCCCCGCAGGGACGGTACACGCCCTCCTTGCCGGTGTGACGGTGATTGAGATTCAGGAGAGCTCCAATGTGACCTACCGGGTGTACGATTACGACCGCCGGGATAAGGACGGTAACCCGAGACCGTTACATATTGAGAAAGCCTTGGAGGTGATGAACCTCCGGGCAAGGGAAGTGCCGCAAACCAAGACAGTCGCCACCATCGCTACCGGCGTCACGGAACGCAAACTCGCCTGCTGTCATTACTTCCGCACGTCGGAGATTTGTATCGATAACGGAATCTATGAGATAGCCCCGAAAGATACCTTTGTGACCTTTACGGTCGCGGGGGGTGAGGGGAGCTTCACGGATGACGGGAGAGAAATCAAGAAGGGGCAGACGTGGCTGATCCCGAACGGCTGCTCTGCAAGAATAGAAGGAAAAGGTCTGACACTTGTCACGACGGTTGTCTGAAGATGAAATACTATATCGGAATCGACATCGGCGGCACCTCCATTAAAGCGGGTATCGTCGATGAGAACGGGAAGATTCTCGTTAAAGATGCGGTCAGGACGGACGCAAGGCAGGGACGTCTTGCCCCCGATGCCGCCGCCCTCGCAGAAGAGCTCCTTATACAGGCGGGACTCAAAAAAGAGAATATCACCGGGGTCGGTATGGGTATTCCCGGGACGGTCGATGCAAAGAACGGCATTGTACGGTACTCGAATAATATCGCCATCAGCGACCTGCCCATTGCGGCACAGTTCCGCGCTCTCTTCGACTGCCCGATCGAGATTGGAAACGACGCAGACGCGGCGGCACTCGGGGAGTTGTATTTCGGCTCCGCCCGGGGGATGCGGAACGTCGTATTTGTCACGCTCGGTACCGGGGTCGGTACGGGCATCATCCAAAACGGGAAACTGCTTACCGGGAGCGAGGGGGGACACCTCTGCATCCGTACCGGCGGGGTACAGTGTACCTGCGGCAGACACGGCTGCTGGGAAGCCTATGCTTCCGTCACGGCACTGAAACGCCAGACCCACGCCGCCTTTATCCGTCGGCAGAGCGCAGTAACCGCCGCCGTCAGCCGTAAGGACATCACCGGGCGGACCGCCTTTGACTGTGCCCGCGCGGGGGATGGGATTGCCGCCGCCGTAGTGGAACGGTACCTCGGCTATGTGGCGGAGGGAATTGCCGACCTTGTGAACGTGTTCCACCCGGAATGTGTCCTCATCGGGGGTGGGCTCTCGAACGAGGAGCCGAAATACTTCGAGCGCATCGCCGCACTCGCAAACGCGGAGGTCTTCGGGCATGAGCATCTCACCCCGACGCCGATCCGCGCCGCCGCTCTCAAAAACGATGCGGGGCTCCTCGGTGCCGCCGGTCTTGCCATTGCGGCGGAGTAAAGGAACCGAACCTTTGCCGAAGAAAACCACAAATCCGTGCCGCAAATGAAACGCAAACCCGTACCGCAAACAAAACGGCGTGCCGCCCCAAAAACCAGGCACCACGCCGTTAAAAACAGCCCAAGATAAACGGAAATTTTACAACGGACGCAAAAACGGAGAGCCACTTCCGATCGGAAGCAACTCTCCGTTTTTGTTTGCGAT